>NZ_JAXGGI010000009.1:0-177806 GCF_034105445.1 Xanthomonas sp. LF07-6 | reverse complement strand
TGCTGCCAAGGTCGAATCGCTCGCGGCCTCCGCTCTTCGCGATTCAAGCAGCGACGACCATTGCATGCGTCCTCCGACCTGCACGCCCACCTACGGCGCACACGCCGCCAGCTTCTGATCGGCGTACCACAGCGCGCGCCGCGCCAGGTCGTAGGCGCTGTCGGCCTCGCGCGGCAGCAGTTGCTGCGCGCGGATCGGGTCGGCGCCCTTGGCCATGGCGGTTTCCACCTGCAGCAGCGCATCCAGGTGCTGCTGCACCGGCGCCAGCAGGCGCGCGCGCTGCGCCGCCGGGCAGGCGCCGCGGCGTTGCTGCAGGTCGGCCAGGGCCTGGCGAATCCGCCGACTGGCTTCGCCATCCAACCCGGGCGCCTTTTCGAAGGCGATCGGCGCGGCCTTGTAGGCATCGCCGGTGGCCTCGCTGCCGAGGTCGCTGGCGCGCTCGTGCAGCGCCGGATTGAAACGCACGTCCGGCGGCGGCCGCGCCACCGCCGACTGATGGGTGTTCTTGGGCAGCAGCTGCTTGATCGCCCGGTCGATGCCCTGCACCGCGACGTCGCCGAGGGTGCCGTCGCTGGCCCAGTCCTTGTCGAAACGGGTCGACCGGTAGTCGATCGGGTTTGGCCGTTCGAGCAGGCGCCTGGACTTGGCCACGTCGCGCGGATTGAGCGTGCCCGGCGGCGTGCCCTGCGCCTGCGCGAACGGATCCACCGCCACCCCATCCGGCAGGCGCGGATGGCCATCGCCGGTATAGAGCGTCGCCGCCATGCCGGTCGCGGCCGCGGCGGACGCGCTCGGCATCTGCGAGGGCGAAGACGGCGGCGCGGCGGCGCCGCGCGGCGGCCGTGCCCCGGCCGGCATGCGCGCGTCCACGGCCGGCGCGCGCGCGGACGCCGGCGACGGGGCCGGAACACGCTGCGCGGTCTGCCGCGGCAGGAACACCAGGCGCAGCGCGTCCTCGGCCACGGCACGCGGCGGCGCCGACGGCGTGCCCCACAGCAGGCGTCCCAGCAAGGCCAGAATCATCGCCGTCGCCAGTGCCGCCCACAGATGCAGCCATCGGTCTTGCGCAGGAAGGGGGGTCACGACGGTCGAGGATCCATGGGCAAGCGGCGAAGGCGAATGTGGGGGGACGGACCGGTACAGCGTGCCGCGAGTTCCGTTGCCGCCGCGTGCCGCCACGCGCGGCGAGCGGCAACATGGCGTCACCGGCGCCCGCCCGGTGCACGCAAGGCCTTGTCGCGTCAGGGATTGCGCCGGCGCATGCGCAAAACGGCTAAGGTGACGCGCACCGCCGGCGCGACAGCCGGCGTACAGCCAACGGGCACCGACGCCCACCCTGCCGCAGGAGAACCGCATGATCCGACGCCTGGCCGCCGGCCTGCTCGGCGCCGTACTGGCGCTGCCCGCGCACGCCGCACCCTCGCACCTGGACAGCGTCCTGCAACGCGGCGTGCTGCGCGTGTGCACCACCGGCGACTACGCGCCCTACAGCCGCCTGCACAGCGACGGCACCTACGAAGGCATCGACATCGCCCTGGCGCAATCGCTGGCCGAGAGCCTGGAGGTCAAGCTGCAATGGGTGCCCACGCGCTGGCCGACCCTGCTGCCGGACCTGCGCGCCGACCGCTGCGACATCGCCGTCGGCGGCATCTCGGTATCGCTGCCGCGGCAGCGCCAGGCCTGGTTCAGTGCCGTGCTGGAGGTCGACGGCAAGATCCCGCTGGTGCGCTGCGCCGACCGCACGCGCTACCGCACCATCGCCCAGATCGACCGGCCCGAAGTGCGGGTGATCGAACCGCGCGGCGGCACCAACGAGGCGTTCGCCCGCCGCGAACTGCCGCATGCGCAACTGATCCTGTCCGACGACAACCCCACCATCTTCCGCGACCTGCGCGAGGGCCGCGCCGACGTGATGATCACCGACGCCTCCGAGGCGCGCTTCCAGCAGCGCCAGGTGCCCGGCCTGTGCGCGGTGGCGCCGGAGCAGCCGCTGCAGTACAGCGAGAAGGCGTTCCTGCTGCCGCGCGACGACATGGTCTGGAAGGCCTACGTCGACCAGTGGCTGCACCTGAGCAAGGCCAGCGGCGCCTATGCACGGATCGTGGCCGCGTGGCTCGGCGATCCGGAGACAACGCGCTAGGCCTCCCGCCTGCCCGCGCGCAGCCGCTATGCTGCCGCGGCCGGCGGCGTTCGCCCCGGCATGGGGATTCAACAAGGAGAGAGCATGAAACTGCAATGGAAAACGCTCGCGCTGGTGAGCGTGATGTTGCTGGCCGCCGGCTGCGCGACCAACAGCGTGGTGCACCAGAGCTACAAGGCGACCACCGCCGAAACCTACTGGTATCAACTCACCGGCAACGACGACACCGACGCCGAGAGCCTGGCCATGTTCCGCCGCCAGCTCGACACGCAACTGGACGCGGCGCACCTGCACGGCACGCAGGGCCAGGCCAATGCACGCAAGATGACCATCGTCATCGACCACTACTACATGCGCAGCAACGGCGCGCGCTTCTGGGCCGGCATCATGGCCGGGCGCGACAAGATCAAGAGCCGCGTCACCGTCGCCGATGCCAACGGCAAGACCGCCGCGCAGTTCGACGTGGAATCGACCAATAGCACCGCCTGGGGCACCTCCGAAGGCCTCATCGAGCGCCACGCGCAGGAGATCGTCGCGCGGCTCAAGCAATTGCAGTAGTGCGTGCCGCCCGTGCAGGACCGCACCGGTCCTGCACGGGCGCCGAAGCACACCAACGCGCTGCCTGCAGCACCTCGAATCGCTTGATCCGGCGACACGCAAGCCGGATGCGGCTTGCTCTGTAGGAGTCAAGTGTCATGCAGCCGCGACGCGCGATGTGGTGTGCGTTCCGATGGCGCAATGCGTCGGGACTGAAGTCCCTCCCACAGTGCACCCGGCGGACTCGCCGCAAGCCCCTGTGGCAGCAACTTCAGTCGCGACGGAGCTTTCCCGGTAACGCGCGTAGCGGCTGACGCCGTCCTACGGGACGTGCCTCGGAGTGATGAGAGAGGCCCTTGGTCGATCAAGCAGCACGTCAGATGCACAAGGCGGCGCGCGCAGTGCCGGTACCGCTCAGCCGGCCAGGCCCAGCTGCTCGGCCAGGTCGCTGCGCGGCGACCGCCCGTACAGCCGGCTGTATTCGCGACTGAACTGCGACGGGCTCTGGTAGCCGACGCGGTAGCCGGCCGCGCCCACGTCCATGCGTTCGACCACCATCAGCCGCCGCGCCTCGCGCAGGCGCAATTGCTTCTGGTACTGCAGCGGCGTCATTGCCGCGACCGCGCTGAAATGGTGGTGCAGCGAGGACACGCTCATGTTGACCTGGCGCGCCAGATCCTCGATCCGCAGCGGTTCGGCGTAGTGCTGGCGCAACCAGGCGATGGCCTTGGCGATGCGGTTGCTGGGGCTGTCCTCCTGGGCGATGCGCAGCAGGTTCGGCCCGCACGGCCCGACCAGCAGGCGATACAGGATCTCCTGCTCGATCAGCGGCGCCATCGCCGCGATGTCCGCCGGGCGTTCCAGCAACCGCAACATGCGCAGCGTCGCGTCCAGCAGGTCCGGGCAGGCGGTGTTGACCGAGACCCCGCGCGGGCGCTCGGCGCCCACCTGCGGCGGCAACGGAATGCGCTCGAGCAGTTCGCGCAGCCGGTCCGGCCGGATCGACATGCCCACGCCCAGCAGCGGCTGTTCCGGGCTGGCCTGGGTGATGCGCGAGACCACCGGCAGATCCAGCGTCACCAGCAGAAAGGTGCCCACGCCGTAGTGGTACTCCTCGTTGCCCAGGGTCAGGCATTTCTCGCCCTGCAGCACCAGCGCGAAGACCGGCCATTGCGCGGTATGCGTCTTCGGCGACGGCGCGGAGCGGTAGGAACAGAAGAAGCCGTCGATGGCGGTGTCGTGGTCGCCATCGGGGACGGCCAATCGGGCAACCAGGGCGGCCATTTCCTGGTAGCGGTGGGCGAGCGCGGTCATCGGCAATGGCGCCGTAGCGTGCGGAGGAGGAAGGCAAGCTTGCACGATGCTGCGCCGGCACGGACCGCGGCGCGACGCGGCTTGCAGGATCGTACAAGAATTCCGTTGGATCGCGCTAACGCGCCCGCGGCGCGGGCCAGCATCCTGTGTCGGCCGGTTCCCGCACCGGCGCCGTCCCGGAACGCCCGCCCCCGCCCGCCTGTTCCGGCCGTTCGGCCCTGTCCCTTCCCCCATGCCCCTCGTCGCGCTGCCGCGTCGCCGCCAGCGTGCCATGCGGGCGGACGCAGACCGCAGGAGAGACCGATGCATCCCCATACCGAAGCCCTGGAAATCGCCACGTTCCGCCTGCTGGACTGCACCTGGCGCACCTTCCTGCGCGCCAATGCCGAAGTCGATGCCTGGCTGCAGCGCCAGCCCGGCTTCCGCTCGCGGCGCATCGCCCGCCGCCGCGACGGCAGCGTGGTCGACATGGTGCTGTGGGACAGCGTCGCGCACGGCACCGCGTCGGCACGACGGCTGATGCGCGAACTGCAGGGCGCGGCGATCCACGCCTTGATCGATTCGGACACGGTGTCGTGGGACATCGCCGCGGTCCAGCACGTCAGCGGCGAGGAAGGCGACACCGCGGAAGACGCCGCCGAGGCCGACAGCCTCGCGGCGTGACCTGCGCGGCCGGCGCCGCGCGCGGCTGGCTCAGACCCAGCCGCGCCGGCGGAACCAGGCCAGCGGCAGCAGCATGCTCAGCGCGATCACGCCCAGCGCCCAGTAGTAGGCGTCGTGCCATTTCAGCTCGGGCATGTGCGCGAAGTTCATGCCCCAGATGCCGACCAGCACCGTCGGCGGGATGCCCACCACCGAGGCCACCGCCATCACCTTCATCACGTTGTTCTGGTCGACGTTGATCATGCCCAGCACGCTGTCGAGCAGGAACTCGATGCGGTCGTTCAACTGCTGCTCGAACTCGCTCAGCGTGACCAGGTCCTTGTGCAGCAGGCCGATGCGCTTGGCCGCGTCCTCGCCGAACCAGTCCGGCGCGGCATCGTCCAGATAGGTGGCCAGGCGCAGCAGGCCGTGGCCGGCGTTGTGCATTCCGCCCAGGCGCCGGCCCATGTCGCCGACGTCGTGCAGCATCCGCTCCAGGTGCCGCGACTTGTGCCGCGCATGCGGCCGGTCGAACGCCACCCGCGTGGTCTCGGTGATCTGCGCCTCCAGCGCTTCCAGGCGGTCGGCCAGGCGCCCGACCAGTTCGTCGAGCAGGCGCAGCAGCAGGTCGTCGCTGCTGCGGCAGGGGCTGTGCTGCAGCTGCGCGGCCACCGCATCCAGCGAGGCCATCGGCTGCTCGCGCTGGGTCACCAGCACCCGCGGCGACACCGCGAAACCGAGCGGCGCGGTCGGACCGTCCTCGTCCTGGAAGCGCGGCACGTTGAGGAACAGCACATCGCCTTCCACCCGCACCCGGCTGCTGAACTCGATCTCGCCGATGGCCGCGCGCGTCGGCACCGCGAACCCGACCTTCTCGTCGACCTCGGCCAGCTCCGCCTCGCTCGGCCGGCACAGGTCCACCCAGCACACCGGCGTGTCGGAGGTACCGCCGAGGCGATGGATGGTGATCATCGGGACAGGCTCGCGCAGGAAAGGCCGCGAGCATCCGTCAGCGCGCGCGGAGCGTCAACGCCGGCCGCGCGCACCGGTTCAGGCGCTGCGCCGCTTCAACGCATAACCCACGCCCAGCAGCAGGAACCATACCGGGCTGGCGAACAGCGCCTGGCGGGTGTCGGCCTGCAGGGTCAGCAGCGCCAGCACGAAGGCGAAGAACGCCAGGCACACGTAGCACATGACCACCCCGCCAGGCATCTTGAACGCGGAGGCCGCATGCAGCTGCGGGCGCTTGCGCCGGTAGGCGATGTAGGCGCACAGGATCAGCGACCAGACGAACATGAACAGCACTGCGGCCAGCGTGGTGACCAGGGTGAAGGCGGTGACCAGGTTCGGAATCAGGTACATCAGCACGGTGCCGCCGAGCAGGCAGGCGCAGGAGAACAGCAGCCCGCGCGCCGGCACCGCCGCGCGCGAGAGCCGGGCGAAGCCGCGCGGCGCGTGGCGCTCCTCGGCCAGGCCGTAGAGCATGCGGCTGGTGGAGAAGATGCCGCTGTTGGCCGAGGACGTGGCCGAGGTCAGCACCACGAAGTTGATCAGACTGGCCGCGGCCGGCACGCCGGCCAGCACGAACAGCTCCACGAACGGGCTCTTGCCCGGCACCACCTCGCGCCACGGCGTCACCGCCATGATCGCCACCAGTGCCAGCACGTAGAACACCAGGATGCGCACGGGAATCGAGTTGATCGCCTTGGGCAGGTTGCGGCGCGGGTCGGCGGTCTCGGCGGCGGTGGTGCCGACCAGTTCGATGCCCACGAAAGCGAACACCGCGATCTGGAAGCCGGCGAAGAACCCGCCCAGTCCCATCGGGAACATGCCGCCGTCGTTCCACAGGTTGGCCAGCGAGGCCACGTGCCCGGACGGCGACTGGAAGCCCCAGGCGACCAGCCCGGCGCCGGTGAGGATCAGCGCGCAGATCGCCACGATCTTGATCAGCGCGAACCAGAATTCCATCTCGCCGAACAACTTCACCGTCACCAGGTTCAGCCCCAGCAGCAACAGCACACACAGCATCGCCGGGATCCACGGCGCCAGCGTCGGGAACCAGAACTGCGCGTAGGCGGCGATCGCGATCACGTCGGCGATGGCGGTGATGATCCAGCAGAACCAGTAGGTCCAGCCGCAGAAGAACCCGGCCCAGGGCCCCAGCAGATCGGTGGAGAAGTCGATGAACGACTTGTACTCCAGGTTCGACAGCAGCAGCTCGCCCATCGCGCGCATCACGAAGAACAGCATCACGCCGATGATCAGGTACACGAACAGGATCGACGGCCCGGCCAGGCTGATGGTCTTGCCCGAGCCCATGAACAGGCCGGTGCCGATCGCCCCGCCGATCGCGATCAGCTGCAGGTGGCGGTTGGACAGGCTGCGCTGCAGGTGGTCGGGCTGGGCGGACGGATCGGTCATGGGCGCAGGCCATCGCGAGGGATTAGCCTGCAAACATAGAAGATGGCGGCAGCGCGCGCCAGCCGCGCGTGCGCCGGGTGGCGCCCGCGGCGGCACGGACGGCGCCGCATGCCGTCCGCGCCGCCGCAGGTGCCGTCGCTCAGGCCAGCGCGCCGCCCTGCCCGATCGCGACGAAGCTGAAATCGCGGTCGGACTGGTTGCCGCCGCCGTCGCCGGTCTTCAGCAGCACCTGGCCCGCATCCAGGCTGATGATCACCGCGTTGTCGCAGGTGCTGCCGTCGCCCGAATAGATCTGGGTGACCGAGACGCCATCCAGCGCCTGGAACGGCGGCTGGAAGCTCACCAGGTAGTGGCCGGTGCTCACATGCGCCACCGTGTACCCCGCGCCGTTGCGGACCGCACCATCCGCGCCGACCACGCCTGCCACCACCCGCACACCCGCCGCGCCAGCATGGGCGGCGGCGTCGAGCAACTGCCCCATCGCATTGTTCGTCATGCCGTTCTCCGATCTTGATAAGGAAAGTCCGATGGCGCGGCGACCGCAGCATCCTCGCGGCCACGGCGCCTGCATTGCCTCGTCCGTGAACGGGCAGCATCGCCGCGCTGCGTGCGCGGCCGTATCGGCGATTTCCTGATCGGCGCCGGTGCGGCGACCGAGATCGGCTCAGGCGGCCGCGCTCACACCAATTTGGTGCGCCGCCACCACCGCGTGACCTTCTCCTCGCGCACCAGGGTGAACAGCCCGGCGCCCAGGATCAGCGCGATGCCTACCGCCATCGGCCAGTCCAGGTGATCGTGGAACAGCCAGTAGCCGAAGCCGATCGCCCACAGCATCTGGCTGTACTGGGTCGGCGCCACCGCGCTGATCGGCGCCGACCGCGAGGCGTACATCATGAAGATCGCGGCCAGGCCGGCGAGCAGGCCGTAGCCGGCCAACAGGATCCATTGCTGCCAGGTGGGCCAGACGAAGGTCGGCAGCATCAGCAGGCCGCCCATCAGCAGCGGGCCGAGCACGCCGGCGCCGTACAGGGTCAGGCGCTTCTCGCCGGGCCCGGCCATGCGCAGGCTGATCACCGACACCGCGCCGACCAGGCCGCAGACGATCGCCGCGACATGGCCCTGGCCCAGGTGCCGGAACCCCGGCCGCAGCACCACCAGCACGCCGATGAAGCCGACGATCACCGCCAGCCAACGCCGCCAGCGCACCTCCTCCTTGAGCAGCAGCACCGACAGCACGGTGACGAAGATCGGCATCAGGAAGATCAGCGCAAACGCCTCGGCCATCGGCAACAGGGTGAAGGCGGTGACCGCGGACAGATTGCCGGCCGCGCCGGTGAACGCGCGCAGCAGCCAGATGCTGGGCCGCTGCGCCACCACCACCTCGCGCCAGCGATCACCCGGCTTCTTCAGGAACGGCAGCGCGGCGAGCATCAGCAGCGCCCCGAAGAACACCACCTCGTAGGACGGCAGCGACCCCTCCAGCCCCTTCACGAAGGCGTCGCTGATCGAGTAGGCGGCGTAACAGGCGAAACCGAGCAGCACACCCTTGAGCATGGACGATCCTGGCCGGCAGCGGCGCTGCGACGGCGTACGTGGGGGGGGATGGTCAGTATCCCTCTTTTGTCGTGGCGCTGCCGCCGCGCTGGCAATGAAAATGACGAACTTTCGATCGCTGCAGCTTGCCGCCACGCGGCACGTACTTTCCTTCGGGAACAGGCACGCGGCAATGCGCGCCGGCGATGCGGGTGCATGGAGCCATCGGTTACGATGCGCTCCCGCATCCGAGCCCCATGCCGCGCCCTGCCGCCGGCAGATCCCACGTGACCCGCTATTCCGGCCCCCTGCTCACCCGTCCGCTCGGCGCGGCACTGCTCGCCGCACGCGATGCCGGCGCCGCCACCTGGTCCGGGTCGCTCGACCTGGAGCGCAGCCAAGGCCAGGCGTTACTTGGCGCTGAAAGCTGGCAATGGCAGGGACACGACTATCCCTATCCGGGCAAGCTCAAGGACCGCACGCTGTACTACTGGGACGGCGAGGACTTCGCCGCGGTGTCTCGCTTCGGCGGTGCGCTGATCAAGCTGGTGCCGACCGAGTGGGGCGCGCCGACCTTCGAGATCGATGGCATCAAGATGTTGCCCAGCGCGCAGCTGTCGCCGTTCGAGGACGCGCGGCGCAAGGTGGCGCTGGTGGAACCGCGCGGCAAGCAGGTGCTGGATACCTGCGGCGGCCTGGGCTATTTCGCCGCGTGCGCACTGGAAGCCGGCGTGGCGCAGTTGCACTCGTTCGAGAAGAACGCCGACGTGCTGTGGCTGCGCACGCTCAATCCGTGGTCGCCGGATCCGGCCGCCAGCGACGGCCGCCTGCAGCTGACCCATGGCGATGTCGGCGCCGCCATCGGCGGCATCGCCGACGCATCGATGGACGCGATCCTGCACGACCCGCCGCGCTTCGGCATCGCCGGCGAACTCTACGCGCAAACCTTCTACGACCAACTCGCACGGGTGCTGCGCCGCGGCGGCCGGCTGTTCCACTACACCGGCAGTCCGAACAAGCTCACCAGCGGCCGCGACGTGCCGCGCGAGGTGGCCAAACGCCTGGAGAAGGCCGGCTTCACCACGCAGCTGGCCCTGGACGGGGTACTGGGCACGCGCCGCTGAGGCGATCGCCTCCGCAGCGTCAGATCGACGCGAGAATGTGCTCGCGCAACCAGCGATGCGCCGGATCGCGGTGAACGCGCTCGTGCCAGAGCATGGCCATTTCGTAGCCGGGCAGCTCCAGCGGTGGCGCGCACACCCGTAGACCGGGCTGGTCGCGCACCAGGCGCTCGGGCAGCATCGCCACCAGGTCGCTGCGCTGTAGCGCGGCAACGACGAACTGGAAGTGCGGCACCGACAGCACCACCCGGCGCTGCAGGCCGCGCGTCCGCAACGCCGCATCGGTAGCGCCGCTGAAGCCGCCGCCGTCGGGCGAGACGATGACATGCTCGAGCGCGCAGAACTGCGCCAGGCTCGGTCGACGTCGCAACCGCGGATGGCCGGCCCGACCGACCAGCACGTAGTGTTCGGCGAACAGCGTGCGCCGGCGCAGGCCCGGCGGCGCGTCGGCGACGGTGTGCAGGGCCATGTCGATCTGGCCCTGTTCGGCCTGCTGCGCGATCGTCGGCGGCGCCAACTGCAGCACCGCCAACGTTGTACCCGGCGCCACCCGGCGCAAGGCGTCGATCGCCGGCAGCAACACGGTGGAGGCGCCGTAGTCGCTGGCCGCCACTCGCCACAGCGTCTGCGCGCGCGCCGGATCGAACGGCGCGTCCGGCGCCACCGCCTGCTGCAGCGCCTGCAAAGCCTCGCGCAACGGGGCGCGCAGCGCTTCGGCGCGGGCGGTGGGGCGCATGCCGCGCGGCCCCGGCAGCAGCAACGGATCGCCCAGCGCTTCGCGCAACTTGGCCAGGTGCACGCTGACCGAGGGCTGCGACAGATGCAGGCGCGCCGCGGCGCGGGTCACGTTGTGCGTGTCGAGCAACGTGTCCAGGGTCAGCAGCAGATTGAGGTCCAGGCGCCGCAGATCAACCATGGCAATAGCGACTATCAAGGCAATTCATTTCCACTATAGCGAAGCGCGGCCTAGCGTGGAGACCTTCCCTCATCGAGCACCCGCATGAACGTGCTGCTGGTCTATGCCCATCCCGAACCCGCCTCGCTCAATGGCGCCCTCAAGCAGGTCGCGGTACACCGCCTGCAGGCCGCCGGCCATCGCGTGCAGGTGTCGGACCTGTATGCAATGGACTGGAAAACCACCGTCGACGCGCAGGGCAGCCTGGACGGCGCCGCGGACGCGCGCTTCGATCCTTCGCGCGACTCGCAGCGCGCCTTCGCCAGCGGCCGTCAGCGCGCGGACATCGCCGCCGAGCAGGACAAGCTGCGCTGGGCCGATGCGCTGCTGCTGCAGTTCCCGCTGTGGTGGTTCTCGATGCCGGCCATCCTCAAAGGTTGGGTGGACCGGGTGTATGCCTGCGGCTTCGCCTACGGCGTCGGCGAACACTCCGACACGCACTGGGGCGACCGCTACGGCGAAGGCACGCTGGCCGGCAAGCGCGCGATGCTGATCGTCACCGCCGGCGGCTGGGAATCGCACTACTCACCGCGCGGCATCAACGGGCCGATCGACGACCTGCTGTTCCCGATCCAGCACGGCATCCTGCATTACCCCGGGTTCGACGTGCTGCCGCCGTTCTTGGTGTACCGCAGCGGACGCATGGATGCGGCGCGTTTCGCGCAGACCAGCGCGGCGCTGGGCGAACGCCTGGACACGCTGTTCAGCACCACGCCGATCGCGTTCCGCAAGCAGAACGCAGGCGACTACGCGATCCCGGCACTGACGCTGCGGGAGGAATTCGCACCCGGCCGCAGCGGCTTCGGCATCCATGTGCTCGACACGGACACGCAAGCGGCGGCGACCTCCGACCGCACAGCGTCGACGCCGACGACGTAGGCGCGGCGCCGACAGCGCACCTGTAGGATGCAGGCGACCGCCACTCCGTTGGAGCCGCCGCGCCGATGTCCACCGCCGTCTTCGTCCGTCTGCTCGCCGTGTGCAGCGCCGCCTTGCTCGGCGCCTGCGCCACACAGGCGCCGCGTATGCCCGAGCGCACGCCCAGCGAGGTCAAGGCCGACATCGCCCGGCGCATCCCGGCGACGGTGCCCGATCGCCGCGGCTGGGCCGACGACGTCTACGTGGCCCTGGCCTCGCAGAGTCTGGGCACCAACGCCGAGAACATCTGTGCGGTCCTGGCGGTGATCGAACAGGAATCGACCTACCAGACCAATCCACCGGTGCCGGGGCTGGGCAAGATCGCCCGGGCGGAACTGCAGCGGCGCGCGGCGGCGGTGCATGTGCCGGCATTCGCGCTGGATGCGGCGCTGCAATTACGCGGGCCGGATGGACGCAGCTATGCCGAGCGCCTGGCCGCCGCGCGCACCGAGCAGGATCTCAGCAGCATCTTCGAGGACATCGCCGGCAGTGTGCCGCTGGGCCAGCGCCTGTTCGGCGACCTCAACCCGGTGCACACCGCCGGGCCGATGCAGGTGAGCATCGCCTTCGCGCAGGCGCACACCGACGGCTATCCGTATCCGCTGAGCGACGGCGTGCGCCACGCGGTGTTCACTCGCCGAGGCGGCATCTGGTTCGGCACCCGCCACCTGCTCGGCTACCCGAACGCGGCGGCGATGCTGTACCGCTTCGCCGACTTCAATGCCGGCTGGTACGCCAGCCGCAATGCCGCGTTCCAGGCTGCGCTGGCGCGTGCCAGCGGCCTCTCGCTCGCCCTCGATGGCGATCTGCTGACGCCCGGCGCCGACCTCGACGCCCCCGGCGCCACCGAGCGCGCCGCGCGCAGCCTGGGCACGCAACTGGGCATGGACACGCGCACCATCCGCCGCGAACTGCAGCGCGGCAACGAGGCGGACTTTGCCGACAGCGCGCTGTATCGCCAGATCTTCGCGCTGGCCGACCGCGATGCCGGCAAGCCGCTGCCGCGCGCGGTGCTGCCGGGCATCGCTCTGGAAAGCCCGAAGATCACCCGCAAGCTCACCACCGCCTGGTTCGCGCAGCGCGTGACCGAGCGCTGGCAGCGCTGCCTGGCCAAGTGATGGCCGCGGCGATCCGCCGACCCAACGCTACTTCGGCTTGCGCAACGCCATCAGCGCCCAGCCCGTGGCGATGGCCAGCGCCAGCAACACGAGGCAGACCACGCTGTCCCACGCGATCGAGAACCAGTAGTGGCCTGGATCGGTCGCCAGCTGATAGATCCGTTTCGGCCCGGCTCTCGGTACGCCGATGTACACGCCGCTCTGCAGCGCTTTCGCCAGCAGGTACAGCTTCATCGCGGCGACCGCCACCATGACCGCCGCCATCAACATCAACACCGGCCGTTCCAGACGCGCGACCAGCCGTTGCAGGCGCGTGGGTGTCGGCATTGGCGGGGGCGGTCGTCGTTTGCGTTTGCCCATGGCCTCCTCGCCTGCATTGGGGACGGCATTCTAGAGCGCTGCCGGAGAATGCAGTCACAACGCACTACCCATGCAGCGCAGTGCACAGGGCAAGATGTCTCGCCTGCGCCGCAGCGCCTGCACTATTCCACGGCACGCTGCCCTGGCGCGCCCAGCAGGCCGATCCGGCGGAACCACAGTTCCAGCGGCACCGTGACCAGCGGCGGCAGCGCCGCCAGCAGGCTCAACGCCCACGCCCACCAGGGCCAGCGCAACCGCAACGCCGCGAGCAGGCTGGCGACCACATACAGCAGGAACGCCACGCCATGCAGACGGCCGAACAGCCACACGCCCAGCTCGGTGGTCTGGGTGCCGTACTTGAGCAGCATGCCGAGCAAGAGGCCGGCCCAGGTCAGGCCTTCGAACACGGCGGCAGCGGCGAACAGCCGGCCCACCGGCGACAACGGACGGGAAGAAGACAAGGACACACGCAACTCCAGTGAGGAAACGAGGCCGCGACGCGATGGCGGCGGCGACGCCCGCTGGCACCTGCATTGTAGAGCGTGTCCTTGCGCGTGGCGCACGGACGCGACGCGGCCACGGCAAGCGCGGCACAGGTGAGCCCACCGCACCGATCCGTCATCGCAGGGCCAGTGGTGCGCGGCAGCGCACCGCCGCAGTCGTCAGCGACGCTGTTCCAGCACCGCCACGTCGTCGGGCGCCAGCTGCACTGTGTCGCCGCTCGGCGTCGGCCCCAGCAGCGCGCGCATCGACGCCGGCAGCCGCACGGTGTGTGCGGTGGCGCCGTGGTTGATCAGCACCACGATGCGGCGCGCGCCGTCGCTACGCACGCCCACTTCCACATCCTCCGGCACATCGGCCAGCGGCGCCTGCACCCCGGCGTCGCGCAACCAGTCGCCGGTGAGGCGATCCAGCGTGGCGTCGTCGAACCAGCCGCCGACATAGCTGATGCGGCCCTTGCCGACGCGCCGGGTCAGCAGCGCCGGCGCGCCGTCCAGCCATCCATTGGCTGCGCCGTACTGCAGCGGTGCGGTGGTGTCGGCGGCGGTGGCCTGCAACTGTTCGGCCCAGATTTTGGCGCTGCCGTCGGCGCCCGCGCCGACCAGCGGGATCGGCTTGTCCAGCGCATAGAACTGCTCCACGCGGCCGCCAAGCAAGGTCGCGAGCGGGCCGGGCTGGCGCTGCGGATGCAGGCCGTTGTCGACGTTCTTCATGCCGCTGCGCGGCCCCAGCACCAGGTGCCCGCCGTGTTCGACATAGGCCTTCAGCCGCTGCGCCTGCGCCTCGGTCAGCACGTTCAGCGCCGGCGCCACCACCAGCTTGTAGCGCTCCAACGGCGCCATCGCCGAGACCACGTCGACCACCTGCGCCTGCTGCCGCAGCGGCCGGTAGAAGCTCTTCATCTGCACGACCGGATCGAAGTCGGCCGCGTGCTTCTGGAAGCCGATCGCCCAGCGGCTGTCGAAGTCGTTGATCAGCGCCACCTGCGCCTGCGGCGTGGTGCCGGCCAACGCCGGACCGGCCTTGGCGAACTCGGCACCGACCTGCTGGATCTCCGCATACACCGGCACCGGCGTGCCGTCGGCGCCGACCAGGGTGCCGTGGTATTCCTCCTGCCCGTTGGGCGCAGCACGCCACTGCCAGTACGACACCGCATCGGCGCCATGCGCCACCGCCTGCCACGCCATCGCGCGTACCTGGCCCTTGCGCAGCGCCACGTTGGTCGCGCGCCAGTTGACGAAGCCCGGCTGGGTTTCCATCACCCAGTAGTTGCGCTGCTTGTAGCCGCGGGTCAGATCGTGGCGCGCGGCGTTGTCGACCCAGTCATAGCGCTCGCCGGCGACGTAGTCGTCCCAGGCGGCGATGTCGAGCACGTCGTGCACGGTGTAGGCGTCGAAACCAGCGAACCAGCCCATGGTGTTGGTGGTGATGAACTGGCGCGGATCGGCATGCGGGCGGATCGCGTCGATCTGGTTGCGCGAATAGTCGGCCCAGGTGTCGCTGACGAAGCGCTTCCACTCCAACAGCAGCGCCGGATTTTCCTCGTCCTCGCGCACCGGGATCTGCGCGAAGTCGTTGTAGGTCTGGCTCCAGTAGGCGGTGGCCCAACGCTGGTTGAGCGCCTCGATGCTGCCGTACTTGCGCTGCAGCCACGCGTGGAACTGCGCCTTGGCCTCGGGATCGAACGAGGACTGCGCGTACTCGTTGTCCAGTTGCCAGCCGACCACGTGCGGGTTGTGCCCGTAGCGCTGCGCCATCTGCTCGGCGATGGCATGCGCGAAGCGCCGGTAGCGTGTACTGGCGAAGGAGAACTGCTGGCGGTTGCCGTGCTCGTCGCGCACGCCGTCCTGGCTGACCCGCAAGGTGTCCGGATAGGTCTGGGTCAACCAGGCCGGTGGCGCCGCGGTCGGCGTGCCCAGCACCACCACCATGCCGTGCCGCGCGGCCGCGGCGATGGCGCGGTCCATCCAGTCGAAGTCGTACTGCCCCTCGCGCGGCTCCATCCGGCTCCAGGCGAACTCGCCGATCCGCACCACGCGCACGTGCGCCGCCTGCATCAGCGCCAGATCGCGCTCCCATTGCGCCTCCGGCCACTGCTCCGGATACCAGGCCACGCCCAGCAACAGCGGCGCGACGTCGCGATAACGGGTGGCCTGCGCCTGCGCCAGCATCGGCAGGCAGAGCAGGATCGACAGCATCGCAGCGAACAGGGCAACGCCGCAGCGTTGCGGAACACGGAACAATGGCATGCGCAACACCTTCGCAAGAGGAAACGCCAGCACGCCCCCTGCGCTGTGCCAGCGCCTGCATTGTGCGCAGTTTTGCCATGCGCGCACTTGTGCATCTTGCGGCGTTTGCGCGCGCAACTGCGCACAATCCGCATGCGTCTCCTCGCTGCACAGCAACGCAAGCACCCACGCTGCATCGCGCCATCCAGCGCGGCATCCGCGCCATGCGGACTGAGGACACGGTTGCGCTCGCCTTGCGCCTCCGGTCTCACTTGCCCGCTTTGGACGACCGCGACATTGAAATGGTCATCTGCGCTGGCTAGCGTCACGCCTCCCCCACTGCTGGACACGCCATGAAGACCCCTCGTTTGCTCGGCACCTTGCTCGCCGCAGCCGCCACGTTGTTCTCGGCCGGCACCGCCCTGGCGCAGACCGTCACCGTCAATCCGTCCGAAGTTCACCAGACCATCCAGGGCTTCGGCGGCATGAACGGCGCCGGCTGGGTCGCCGACCTCACCCCGGCCCAGGTCGACCTGGCGTTCGGCAGCGACACCGGGCAGATCGGCCTGTCGATCATGCGCATGCGCATCGATCCGTCCAGCTCCGGCTGGAGCCAGCAGGTGCCGTCGGCGGTGCGGGCCCGCGCGCACGGCGCAGTGCTGCTGGCCACGCCGTGGTCGGCGCCGGCCTACATGAAGTCCAACAACAGCCTTAACAACGGCGGCAAGCTGCTGCCGCAGTACTACGACGCGTACGCCAAGCACCTGCTGGATTTCACCGCCTACATGGACAGCAAAGGCGCGCCGATCTACGCCCTGTCGCTGCAGAACGAGCCAGACTGGCATCCGGACTACGAGTCGGGCGACTGGAACGGCACCGACTTCCTCAACTTCATCAGCGCGCAGGGCGCGAAGTTCGGCAAGTTCAAGCTGCTCGCCGCCGAGTCGCTGGGCTTCAACCCCGCGCTGACCGACCCGGTGCTCAACAGCAGCGCCGCCCAGTACCTGTCCATCGTCGGCGGGCACCTGTATGGCGTGCAGCCCAAGGACTACCCGCTGGCGCGCAGCAAGGGCAAGCAGCTGTGGATGACCGAGCACTACACCGACAACACCGACGGCAACGCCTGGCCGTCGGCGCTCGGCGTGGGCAGCGAACTGCACAACAGCATGCTGGCCAACTACAGCGGCTACATCTGGTGGTACATCCGCCGCAGCTACGGGCTGATCGCCGAGAACGGCACAGTGAGCAAGCGCGGCTACGTGATGTCGCAATACGCACGCTTCGTGCGTCCGGGGTCCGTGCGCATCGGCGCCACCGCCGCGCCGTATAACGACGTCGCCGTCAGCGCCTACAAGACCCCGAGCGGCAAGCTGGTTCTGGTGGCGGTCAACACCGGCACCCAGCATCGGCAGATCACCGTGCGCGTGCCCGCCGGCAGCGCCACCGCGTTCACCAAGTACAGCACCTCCTCCAGCCTCAACGTCGGCTACGGCGGCAAGTACAGCGTCGCTTCGGGCCAGACCGTGGTCTACGTCGACCCGCAGAGCGTGGCGACGCTGGTCGGCGAGTGATCTGCGCGATAGTTTGATTCGGTCGGATCGACCCGCCGCAGCCGAGCGCTGCCGCGGGTTGGTTTCTACCTACTGCCTAGTCGCGTTGTCGCGGTGCCACGCCGTGAGCGTCGGCACCGCGTTACGCTCCAGCGATCAGCCCAGCTTGGCCAGGAACCCCAGCAGCGCCTGATTGAACTCCTCGGCATGACTGGTGTTGCAGCCATGCGGCGCATCCTTCAGCAGCACCACGTCGCTGCCGGCGATGGCGCGATGGGTGCGCTGGCCGGAGCCTTCGTACGGCACCGTGGCGTCGGCATCGCCGTGCAGCACCAGGGTCGGCACGTCGACCTTCTTGAGGTCCTCGCGGAAATCGGTGGTGCCGAAGGCCTGCATGCAACCGAGCGCCGCGGTCTGGTCGCTCTGCAGGCACAGCGCGATCGCCTCCTGGCGCTGCGCCTCGCTGACCTTCAGCGTGCCGTGGGCGCTGAAGAAGCCGCGGGTGAAGTCATCGAAGAAAGTCTCGCGCGAGGCCTTCAGGCCCTGCTCCATCTCCTGCGCCTGCTCCTTGCTCAGCGGCCCTTCCGGGTTGTCGTCGGTCTTGAGCATGTACGGCGGCACCGCGGAAGCGAACACCACGCCGGCGAGCTTCCCGGTGCCATGCCGCGCCACGTAGCGCGCCACCTCGCCACCGCCCATCGAGAACCCGACCAGCACCGCGTCGCGCAACTTCTTGTCTTCGATGATGCCGGCCAGGTCGTCGGCCAGGGTGTCGTACTCGTAGCCGTCGGCCGGCTTCTCGGAACGGCCGAAGCCGCGACGATCGTAGGCGATGACCCGATAGCCGGCCTGCTGCAGCGGCCCGACCTGGTCCTTCCACGCCTCGGCCGACAGCGGCCAACCGTGGATCAGGATCACCGGACGACCGGCACCGCCGGTATCTTCGACATGCAGACGGACACGTGTGCTGGTTGCAGCCATGGGCAGGACCTCGTGGTGGGGAGTCGCGGCAGCTTCCACTGCCGCATGTCCGGCCCGCGTGAGGGCGATGTGTCGGGTGATTTAACGCTGTGCGAAAGCGCTCAACCGATCCGCGATACGGCGCGCGTCAACTGCGCCAGCGCGTCCCGCGCAATGCTGTGGAATGCCGCGGACACATGCACGTCCTCGATGACACGCTCCCAGAACGTCACCGCCATGCCGGCCGCTGCGCGCCAGTCGTCGCGCTGGTCCGGTGTCGGCAACGGCAACACATAGGCGCGCTCTACCACCTCGCCGCTGGCCGCAGGACGGAACGCCATCGGCAACATGTCGTAGATCGGTGCCAAGGCCAGCGGCAAGACATCGCCCAGCATCAGGCCCGCGTTGCCCAGATGTATGTCGTTGTTGCCGATCAGTGCGCCGAACCAGCCGCACACACGCAGGCGCTGCGCATCTGCGTCGCTCAGCCAGCCTTCGCGCTGCAGTTGCGGTGCGAACGACCACCAGTCGATGCGCCCATGGCCGAAGTAAGCCGCATCCACCGCGGCCAGCGAGACGAAGCCGCGCCGTCCCAGCACAGACGTGCGGTCGAACCGCGTCGACTGCAGGAACACGCGACCGTCGCTCTCAAGCAGTTCGCTCTCGGCGGCGGCGATGCCATGCGCACGCAGGATGTCGCTGGCCAGGTGCTCACACCGCAATAGCTCGCTCCAACGCTGCGCGGCCGGCGTGCCGGCCCGCTCGCTGAACTTGACGATGACTGCGGTGTAGCCGCCTTCCGTGTGCAGGATTGCGGTGAACTTCGGTTGTTCGCCTCCTGCCGACGAGCCCACCGCCTCGCCACGCAAGACGGCGTTGGCGCGCTGCGGATAATGCTGAGATCGCTGCGCCTTCTCCAGCGCATCAGCCGGCTGCAGGGCGGCCTGTTGCGCACGCTGCAAGGCGAACTCGCCCAGGACCAGGTCGCCGGGCTGATCGTCGCCATGCCGCAGCAACGACAGGACGACATCGTCAGGCTGCCAGCGCTGCAGATCCTGCGGCGCGCCGATGTCTTCGGCGACGCGCCGTGCGAAGGCACGGCCGAGGAAGCCTTGCGGGCGCTGATCGTCCAGGAACCACGGCAGCCCTGGGAACACGCCATCGGCGAATTCACCATGCACCAGAACCGGTCGCGCGTTCTGCGGAACGAACAGAAATCCATCGCCGTGCATGGCATGGAGATCGCCAAGCGTCTCGGCGCGCCCGTCAGGACGCAGACGGAACAGGGGCCAGTGTCGGCCTGCCCGGCCCAACGTGCGGCTGAGCGCGTAGCGCGTGGCGCGCGCCTTGCCGATCCGCAGCACCTGATCGCCGGCAGCGCTGAGCAGACGCGAGACCGTCGGCTGGCTGACGCCGAACGCCGCTGCGATACCAGGCGCCGTCGCTGCCCCCTCATGGCGCAGAAAAGCAATCAGATCGCGTAGCCGGGCCTCGTTCATTCCCGGATTGAATAGATTTATGAATAGATAGTCAAGAGAACTATACTTGTAAGCAGCTGGATTATTTGGCTATTACCTCGAAATCGGTCTACTGGTGACTGCTTTTTTGAATAGATACTTGAAGCGACGGATGGCCAGCCTGCCGAACCTAAGGCGAGCGCCCTGCAGGCGCTCGCCTGACCGATCCGGCAGAAGTGCAAGCGACGAGGTTACGTCCAGTTGTCGTTGCCGAAGTCGCCGTCGTCCTGGAAGTCCTGGCCCATGTCCTGCTGCGGCGTGTCGTCGTAGTAGTTGTTGGTGATGTTCTCGACCACGGTTTCCTGCGGCGCGCCGCCGCCGAACAGGCCGCCGCCGTGGTGACCGCCCAGCAGGCTTTCCACGCCCTCGAACAGGAACATGCCGCCGGCCACGCCTGCCGCCGTGGTGGCCGCCGTGCTGAGGAAGCTGGGGCCACGCGCGGCGGCCGGTGCCGGCGTCGGCTCCGCGGCCGCAGCGCCACCGCCGAACCAGCGCTCGCGCCAGCCGGGCGCACCGGCGCCCGCGACGCCTGCGGCGGCGGGTGCCGGGGGCAACGGCGGCGGCGCCGCATTGAAGCCCTGGCCCAGGAAGCTGGCCGGCGGCGGCGGGGGCGTGGCCGCCTGCTGCAACTGCGCGATCTGCGCCTTGGCCGCCTCCAGCGCGTGTTCCAGCAGCAAGGTGCGCTGCACCAACAGATACGCGGCATCGGGTTGATCGGCCAGGCGCGCATGGATCAGCGCGTCGGCCTGCGGATCTTTGGCCACCCCGCCGGCGCCGCGCAGGCGCGCCAGGAAGTCTTCGAGAAGCTGCTGTTCTTGCGGAGTCATACCCGTACCTGGATGCGATGACCGGCCCAGTGCCGGCACGGCACGGTATGGGCATGGCCCGCGCGGCGCCAAGGGCATGGCCTCCGCGCCAGTGCGCCGGCATTCATCCAGGCGCGACCTCTCGCAGCCACCGACGTGTGGGCGGCCCATGACTTGCGACGGGGCCGGCCTAAGCATGACGATCGTTGCAGTCAAACAGGGCGCAGAACCACGAGAGACGGCCACACCAAGCGGCGGGATCCTACAGGCGGCATCGGCACCACTGGCGGTTCTTTCCGAAGCGAGGCGGCTGCGCGATACGTCTGCCAGGGCGCGGCGCTCCGCACCTGCAGGTTCGGCGCTACTCCGACTTGGCCGTCCCGGAGGACGACGCATCCCGCGGCAGGCGCGCCGCCCACATGTTGTCGACCAGGTTCGGATACGGCCGGCCGTTCTCCTCGGCGCGCTGCTTCGCCGCCGCCTTCTGCGACGACGACAACGGCTGGCTGCGCTGACCGCGCGGATTCGGCTTCTTCCACGGAGGCGTTTTGGACGAGGGCATGGGCGTCGGGGCAAACGGAGACGGGCCATCGTGATCCCACCGCGCGTACGCAAGCAGTGAAGGCCTGCCGGTAGCGCCGATAAGCTGCATGCGCTACCTACTCCGAATCCACCCCCGCCAGCGCGAACACCCACCGCGGCACCACCGGTTCGCCGGCATAGAAGTCCTTCGGCTTGTCCTCAGCCATCGCCCAACGGTGCAGCCAACTAATCCCGCCGGGGCCAGTGTAGCCCTCGGCATGGGTGTAGGCAGGGTCGCGCAACGCTTCATCCAGGGAAATGAAGGCGTAGCCGCGACGGCGCGTGGCCGCGATCAGATCCTGGAAGGCGGCGGCGTTGAGCGCGTTGGCGTGCATCAACCACACCTGCGGGATACGACGGCCGAACAGCGCCTGCGATTCGCGCTCGAAGAAATCCAGCTTGTTGAGCATGTACGGCACGTAGCCCTTGCGCAGGCGCAGCAGCATGGCGTCGCGCGCCGGGCCTGGCGGCTCGTCCAGCACATGCG
This sequence comes from Xanthomonas sp. LF07-6, assembly GCF_034105445.1. NCBI lineage: Bacteria > Pseudomonadati > Pseudomonadota > Gammaproteobacteria > Lysobacterales > Lysobacteraceae > Xanthomonas > Xanthomonas sp. LF07-6. The sequence goes on along the minus strand of NZ_JAXGGI010000009.1, from coordinate 156,116 downwards.
CGTAGGCGAACGCCCAGACCCACTCGCCGCTGTCCACGGTGACCGGCGCGATGCGGTAGCCGTGTGCGGCCAGGAAGGCATTGACGGCCTCACGGTCGGCGACGCTGCGGCCGGTCGCCAAATAGGGATGGCGAAACCACTGCAGCGGCTGGCCACGCTCGGCGAGCAACGGCCGCAAGGTGCGCTCGCCGCGCACGATCGCGTCCTCGTACGCCGGCACGCCCACCCGGTGCAGGTTCACATGGCCGTAAGTGTGGTTGCCAAGCGCATAGCCGGCATCCAGCCAGTCGCGCAGCATCGCCACGCGTTGCGGCTGCACCTGTCCGTCCTGCTCCAGCTTGTCTTCGTTGACGAAGCCAACGATGGGTACCTGCGCCTGCCGCAGCGAGGCCATCAACTGCGCATGCAGTGCCGGCAATTGCGCCGGCGGCGTCTGCTCGATGCGCTGCCACGGCAGGTCGTCGATGGTCACCGCGATGCGGCGCGTATCGTCCTGGGCCTGGGCGAATGCGGTGATGCACAGCAGGGCTGGCAGCAGCAGGCAGCGAAGTACTCTCATCGGACGTCCCCGGTATGGAGCTGCCAGTCTATACGCCCACCTACTGACGACACCAAGGAGCATCTTTCATCTAGTCGCGCGCCCTGCCTGGCCGACTCACCTGCAAGAGCCAGGCACCGAAGATTCAACTCCCTGCGTGCGCGTTGCCACGATCCTGCGAGCAGGATAAAGGAGAGCGACGCTCCAGGTTCCGAGCCAATACCCTCACCAGTTGCTCGCGCGCCAAGCGCTTTCGTGCAGGCGACAGGGCCGGCAGGATCTCCACAAGCGCATCGCTAAGCGGCATCGACCAGGTCGCCTCTGGGCCATCCATCGCCTCATCTCTTCGGATCCCAGGCACACCGTGGATCCACGCCAGCATGAACGGCTTCTGCGACTGCGAATGGAACACCAGCGGCGCACCACGTTCGGGCACGATGCGGATCGTCATGGACGGGCTATCGTCGGTCCATGGAATAGTTTCGCCATAGAGCCGCTCGAGCGCGTCTCTCACGCCATCTCCATTCACTTGCGCGGCACGCAGTTGGCGCTGTTGTAGGGGTGGACAATCCCGATCGACAAACAGCGCATTGCGGATTCTGGCGATGGTCGCTGGCTCCATCGCCCGCTGCTGCAACGCGCCCAGCCCGGTCGCGCGATCGATGCGAGGCGCGCGTGCCGCCGCGAACAGCGCCATCACCTTGTCCGTAGCGACCACCTGCTCGGCGTGCCTCGCCCCATCCTGATCCGTCCAGCGCATGACAAACCCCATGCCGTTGCGCGCCGGAACCAATTGGAAACGTTCATCGACGTACCCCCACCCCATGTATGTGTATTGGATCGAGACCGAGGCGATCCTGATCGGGGCTTGCCGCCCGGTCGGCGCCGCAGCACGTCCTGCAGCAAGCAGCCAGAGCGATGCCACGGCAACGACGATGACCAACGCGATACGCATGCGACTCCCCCCAAGTGCAGGCAACCTAATCTACCTTTCATGCAGAGGGAAGCCGCCAGCGCCGGAATCTCCTTTTCGCACGTCCAATCGACACGGACCGCGGGCGCCGCGGAACGGGTGCGCGCGCGATGCAGAACACGCGAGGCGCCGGCACTCGCGCCGCCATGGCACCATGCAGATGCGCCGACTCGCGCGCGGACCCGAACAAACGGAAATGACGGAATGAGGAAAGCGCTTTGGCTGGTCTGGACGTGCCTGCTGCTCGCCGGGTGCACGAACACGGCGCAGGCGCCCGCGGCAGCGTCTGCAACGAAGGAGGCCACCACGCAACCGGCACCACCTCCCGCACGCACGGTAGCGACGCAGCTCGGTGGTCAGCGCGGCAGCGGTGCGCCGTACGAACTGGCCGGGACCGAAGTGTGGGATGTCCCCGATCGCTTGTCCGGCCGCACCTACCAGGTGTTCGTGGCGTTGCCTGCCGGCTATGTGGATCACCCCGAGCGGCGCTACCCGGTGCTGTACGCCACCGATGCCGACTACGCGTTTCCGGTGGCGCGGCAGATCGCGCGGCGCTTGAACGGCGAAGGTCCGGCTATCGAGGACTTCATCCTGGTCGGCTTGTCGTATGCACTCGGCGATGAACCGATGCCAAGCCGTCGCCGCGACTACACGCCCACCACCGAGGCCGGCGATGTTGCGGCCGCCGGTGCCACTCACGGGGGTTCCAGCACCTACATTGCGTACTTGCGCGACCAAGTGCTCCCTTTCGTTGCGCGGCACTATCGCACCGATGAAGCGCGGCGCCTGTTCCTTGGCCATTCCTACGGCGGCCTGCTCGGTACGCAGATCCTGCTGAGCACACCGGAGTTGTTTTACGGCTACATCCTGGGCAGTCCGTCGTACTGGTTCGGCGAGCATGCCATGCGCGCAGAGGAGGCACGCTTCGCTTCCAGTCACCGCGATCTTCCGGCGCAGGTCTACGTGTATGTCGGCGAGTACGAACAGCGCCGCTACGGCAAGCGCTACGACATGGTGACCGACGCGCAGCAGATGGTGCAGACCTTGCGCGGACGGCACTATCCGTCGCTGCGCCTGCAGTTGGACGTGCTGGACGACGAGGATCACCTGAGCGTTGCGCCGCGCGGGCTTACCCATGGCTTGAAGTTTCTGCTGGGTGTTCCGCGGCAGTGAGGCGCGGCGCACACGCCGCCGGTCGGGCGGATGCTGCATCTCCACGGATGGCGTTGTCGCGGCTGAAACCGCTCCTACAGGTACCGGCCGGCCGCCATTAAAGGTCTTCTAAAGCAACGCCATTTACCGGCACGTATTCGCAGAGGTTTACTGAAGGCACAGCGCAAAAGCCGGTCAATACTTGAGCGCATCCGCCGTCGGCGCCAATGGCGCGAAGCGTGCGCCGCTGAAATCGTGCAGCAACCGGAATACCTGGGCACCCCGCTGCGCCACTTCGCGGAAGTCGCTCTTGCGCAGACGATAGAGCCTGCCCTCGCGCGCGAACACCAGGTCGCCGCCATCCCAGTCGGCCCAGTCGCTGCCCGGCAGGTCGACCAGCACGGCGCCGTCGCGGTCTAGCACCCGGTGATCCTGGCCATACCAAGCATGGTTTTCCTGGCCGACCGCATGCAGCAGCGACTGCAGGCGGCGGCCATTGGCGCCGAGCTTCTCGCGCACGCGCGGGCGGCTGAAGCGGAACAATGCGCCGCTGCGCAGCCCGCCACGTTCGCCCTCGCCGTCATCGCGCAACTGCCAGCCATCGCGTTCGCGCAACACGCCATCGATCGGCTCGTCCTCGCCGCCGCCCGAATGCGTGCCGAACGGCCGCACCTGCAGATGGTGCGGCAACTGGAAGCCGGTCGGCATCGGAAAAGGATCCCGCCCCTCGCGTGGCCGGTGGTTCAACAACAAGGTCCGCTCGTCCTCGAACATTCCGCCGCCGCCCCAGCAGTCGCCCTTCGGCCACAGCGCCAGTGCGGTGAAGAACGGCGGCCGCGACAGCGCGGTCCAGGTGCCGAAGTCGCCGCGCTGCTTGGAGGCGAAGTACACCAGCAGCCGCCCCGACGGCGACAGATCGCAGCGCCGCTCGTAGATGCGGCCCTTGAACCACTGGCCGTGCACGAAGCTGTCGTCACGCAGATCCCAGTGGATCAGCTGCACCTGCTTGCTCGGCCCGCGGCGGAAGATCACCCCGGTGCGCGCCTCGCGGGCCAGCAGGGCGAACAGGCGGGTCGCCGGCGGGCGCGACCCGGTAACGCTCTCGGCGCACTCCATCTCTCGATCTCCCAAACCGCTGCCCGCGTCACTCTGGCACAGCAGGCTACAACACTGCCAGCGCAGGTCGTCTACGTGGCCGATGCCGCAGGGATGCCCGGGCGCTCTGCATGCTCGGGGATTCAGGTGAGGGAATTCGTGTCGTCGCTCGTCTTCGATGAAACAACTCCGGTCGCGCCCTACGACCTGGATCAGTCCCGCCCCTCCTCTTGGAACCAACACACATGCAGGACAACGACGCCACCGTGATCCACAGGTTACACACCCTCGCTGGGCAAGGACGGGACACGATCGAGGTCTACGAAGGCGGCAGCACGATCCCGGTGATCGTCCTGCTGTGGGTGATGTCCTTCTTCATGACGGTGCCGGCCTTGATGATGCTGGCATTCGCCTTCAGGCAGACATGGTGGATGGGCGGCGCCGGACTGGCCATCGGCATCGGCTTGCTCCTGCTGGGGCGCATGTTCTGGAAGCGTCGCACCACCCCGTTCCTGTGCCTCAGCGAGGCCGGCTTGCAGTATCCGGATCTCACCCGTCCGATCCCGTGGACAAGCGTCCAGGGCTATCGCGTGGGCGCCGGCCAACTTGCTGGCGAGAACCTGATCCTGTTCGTGGACCTGCGCGACGGCTGCGAGGTGCCGCTCAAGGATTCAGGCCTGACCAGCGCAGCGCACAGCGTGCGACGCGTCTGGTACAACCCGAAGGAACACTGGATCGTGTTCAAGACCCTCGGGGTGCGCGGCATGTCCTGCGCACACCTGATCGAGCTGTTCGAGACCTACCTGGAGGCCGGGCGTGCCCGTGCGCAACTGGCGCCCCTGGAGCGTCCTGGCACGCACTGAAGTCGGTCGCCTGCGGCCAAGCGCTTCGGGGCAGCCCGCAAAATGTCAGGCCGATAGAAGACCAAGGCCCCGCATCCAACACCCCACAACGGCGCCGGATGCGATGACACGTGGAACGCGTTGCCCCGGCGCTACTTGGCGATCACCGACGTCCCCGACGGCACCATGTAGCAGGCCTGCGCCTTGGCACAGGCTTCGGCGTTGATCTCGGCGATCTGGCTGGCCAGGTACTGCTCCGGGGTCAGGCCCATGCGGTTGCGGTAGGCGTTGTCCGCATCGGCCTTGGCCACCTGCTCCTGCTCGCGCTGGCGCTCGGCGGTGGTGGCTTCCACCAGGGTCTTGACCCGCTGCTGCTGCGCCGCGGTCAGGTTCATCTGCTGCAGCACGTCCGGGTTGGGACGGGCGCGGCCGAGGGTGATGTTCTGGATCTGGATCGGCAGGCCCTGCTCCTTGACCAGGGCGCGCACGTTCTCGGTCACCGCCTCGTCGATCTTCCGTGCACTGTCCGGGTCGCTCATCATCCGCGTCATGTCGTAGCGCTTGACCTGGTCGCGCACGATCGCCGCGTACTGGCTGGCGACATTGTTCTTGAACCAGTCCTGCCCGAAGCCGGACAGCAACCGCGCCGGCGCGGTGATGCGGTATTGGATCTGCGTGGAGAAATCCAACAGGATGTTGTCGCTGGACGAGAAGTCGTCGAAGGCCACCTGCACCGTCTGCGGCGTGGTGTCCACGTACACCGCCGACGTCGTCATCCACGTATAGGTGCGGCCGGGATCGCGCACGTCGTCCAGGCGGATGCCGCCCTTGCCGAACAGCAGCGGTTTGTCCACCAGCACCGCCTGCTGCCCCGGATCGGGCGAGACCACGGTACAACCGCACAGCAAGGCCGCGACGGCGGCGGCCAGCAGGAAATGTTTCATCGATGTCCCCCTGAAGAGACGGCGCCGCGCACCGTCGTGTGCGGGGGATGCTAGCGCATCCGGGGGGAAGCAAGGCATCTGCAGAGTGTCCGGGTGAAGTGTAGTGCTGATCAGCATTCGTGCGGTTAGAAAAGGGCCGGCGCAACGACACTTCTAGAAGATTGGAGAAGCAACATCTATTAAGTGCCTTGGCAAGGCACGCAGAATTCAGTCTCTATGTCCGGCGGGCTTGAAAGCTCTGCACTGCGCGATTAGAGCCTCTCCAGCGTCGCTTTCCTTCGTCATCGGATGACCATCGAAAGCCTGGATGACCTCTGCGCGAACACGTTCAGCGCTTTCGGATGACTCAACTACGTGCGGGTCGTTCGAGGCTACGCCGAAGCCGGGCAATGCCGACGGTTCCAGACGCCCCAGCGCCACCAGTTGTCCACACAGCCCGTAGTGATAGGCAGCGTATTCGTTACCCGCTAACGCTGTATCGCCTGCGGCGAACATGCCGACATGAAAAGCTTCGTGCGCGACAAGGTCTGCAATGTTAGCCAATGTCGCCTCCTCGGTCTGGAGTACAGGCGCAATGAGTACAAGCTTCGGCCCCCTGCCAATTCTAAAAAATTTTTTGTGGTAATTAACCCGGCTTGGCACAATGAGCAAAGTTATAGAGATATTCTCGACCCACGACTGTGAACGCACGAAGTCCAACGCACTCGCCGCTATTTTACAGATGATCTTTGGCGAATCTTTAATCGCTTCGTCCATAGCCAACCTGATGCGGGCATCTTCACATGCGTACTTATTCCAAAGAATTAATTTACTCTCCGCACCTTGCGTAGCAACTTCCGAGCGCGTAATAAATAACCCGAGCCCGGACGTAGCTGTGTGCTTGTTTATTCCTTCCACAGAGAGTTGCGGCAGCTCTGACGCGCTTACATCTAGCAAAGAAAAGCCAATCAGCAGGCTTAGCAACAGCGACACGACTGACTTATTAATCGCAACGCCTTTACTTTCAACCCCCTGAGGTTTTTTAAATAAATTTTGCATGCAAACAAGGCGAAAAGAGAAGAAATCCATCAGCATACGCATGTATGCCGCTCCTTTTTCAAAAAAGGGGGGCCTAAGCCCCCCTTTCCACTTTACTGTGGAGGGCATTGCGTTGGAGAAGGGTATCTTGTACACGGCGGATTGCCGTAGACGGTCGCCGTAAAAGAAGCGACAGACTGTCCTTCATATTTAGTGGCAACCGCCATTTTTTTCTCGCCTTGGAACATCGACGTAAACGGCACCGTCTCGTAACGAACGCTGTCCGCGTCACCTGCATTCGAATATGCCCAAGAATTCACCGAATCAGGGTCCGCCAAGCGAATCACCGCACCAGACTTCACGTATGGAAAAGTGTGAGTAGCCACAACGGAGTTGTCGCTTGACCTCACAAGCAAGACATTGACCATCCCATTTGCCGGATAAGGTATGGTGGAACCGGTTGTGTCAATCTGGAATTGAGCAGCATCAGCAGTGGAATCAAGCGCAGCCGCTAGAGCGGCCAGCATGATGCTTTCTTTTCCTCCACCGCCTCCGCCCCCGCCTCCCTTCTTTTCCCACTTGATTTCAGCGCCAGCTTTGCATTCGCCGCCTCCGCCTGTCTTTGCGCTGCATTCTCCATAAGCGCGGACAGAGGTGTTGTAGCTGGCACACCCGGCTGTGCCGATTGAAATCAATGACAAACCGATACTAGGAACTAGAGCTGACTTCTTCACAGAGACCTCCGTTTCGCTGAAATTCAGCGATGTGAGGCTAGCGTGGAGTTGCGTACAAAATTCCGACATCCATCACATTTCTGATGGCAGCCTGAACTTTTTCAAGCTTGTCCACACTGCTACATGTGAAAGAAGAAGCAGCAGCCCGGTAACGCCAGGGATTAATGTTAAACTAGAAAATCCCCCAATTATTACCAAGAGTGCTGTTATCACAACTTCTAGCATTGGCAGGGAGGCAATTGTTCTTTTTCTCCCCAACATCCAATCGCAGCATCCGATCCGGTGACAACCAAGCTTCGCCGAGATATAAATCAAAAGCGTCGATAGCATGCACCAGTCTAAAACATAACCGATTAGCGACCAAGATAATAAAAGAGGAATCGCAACCAGAATCCAAATTGTGGAACTCAGTAGTGCTCCTGTCCAGCTGACAGATCCGTCACGCCGCAACAGGCCACGCAACTGTACTCCATAGAGCATCGACAACCCCCACCCGCCACCAAAAATAAAAGAGCGAATGAAGGGCTGATTTAAGGCAAGCCATATAGCGCAGCTTAGTGAGATCGCCATAAGCAATCCCACTATTGCACGCAGATTTATATTTACAAACTCAACTATGATTCCTATAAGACCAGTTGAAGCACGGCTGTCGAGAGACATAATGAGTCCGAAAGAGCCTTTAATATAAGAAATATCCACGCCCCGGGTAGGGAATAACCTCGATAGTCAAAAGCAAGCCAACATAAATTATAGAAGAACTATTAGTACGTGCAGCGCTTAGTGAGTTTGCGCAAACTGGAATCCGAACTCCTTCTTGGCCTCGCTGAGCTTTACCGCATCAGGCCGACTTCCACTCGCACCTCCGCGTAGCTAGTGGCGCGTCAGGACTCTCAGCAACTCAGAGCGTCCTCGCGTCGCGAAGTCGCTCCTCGTTCTCCCCCCCTCGCCGTAAGACTAGGATCAGTGCTTCCACCCACTTCCTGAAGGCAAAGTGCCCCACTGCACCCCATAGGCCGCCCGATCCTCTCGCACACCATTGGGCGTTGATGCAGGTAGCGGCTGGCGCTTGATTTGCTGCAACAATGCGAATACTTCGTTCACCGCATCGCTGAGCGTGATGCCGGTACCCATCGAAATCTCGCCGCAGCCCTTGGATCCACTGTCGAACGCCTTGACCGTAGCGTGAAACGCGACGGTCTCGACCAGCAGGTTGAACCGCTCGACTTGCTCTTGCGTCACCCGAAATGCACCACTCTCCTTGCTCGGCTTGACATCCATGGTCACATCGGACCAGGCGCCATGCGTCGTGTCAATCCGCTGAGCGGGATAGGACAGCGCGTCCAGCACCAGGTCCACCTGGTCGGCCAGCAGCTCCAGACAGAGCGCGAGTTCGCCCATGCGCACCTTGGGTTCGGCGGCACGCTCCTCGGCCTGTGTGCGTGGCTGTGCCAGCCGGACCAGGAAGCGCACCTGATCGCGTAGCTTCGCCAGGCGGAACTGGCTGTCCTCCGGCAGCAAATAGCCGGGCATGTCGTCGTCGTCCGATTTGTTGACCCTACGTTGGAGAAAACGGATTGCTCTAGCGCACTGTCAGTCGCGACGGAATACCGACGCGTGCACGCGACCGACCATTTCCCGGATCGCCTCAACGTGGCCCTGTAGTTCGGCTCAGTTCGGCGTCCCATGTCATCAGCGGAGCCAGGTTTCGGTGACCGGCTGCAGCCATTGATCGAATGTGGCACAGACCGCCGCGGAGGATTCGCAGCGCACCGCGTAGGTCCGCGTTTCGTTTCGATAGTCGTCCAGGATCAGGACCGCCGCGGTGGCGCGTCCATGATGCTCATCGAACAGCCACCAGATCCTAGCGGTCTGCATAGGCTCGTCCCAGGTGGCGTACATCGTGAACGACTGACTGGCCTCGTCCTTTTTGAATGCGTCATCGGCCTGCAAACGTGCCGCGATCTCGGCGACGCTGCCGCGTGGCATCAGACGGTCATCACGCTGCACCGCGTGCGGACCGGACTGCATGAGCCTCGCCTTCGCCCATAACGGGAAATGGCTGATGACAAAGCGCGGTAGCACCTGCTGGCCGGGATCCGGGCCTGCTTCCGGCGCCTCCATCGCGATCTCGACCCTCGCCCAACGCTGCGCCTCCGGCACGCTCGGCGGACAGACATAGCGCCATTTAAGCGCCGTCTGCTGCGCGATCCGATCGAGGCTGCGATTGCGTGTAGAGCGCTGCACCTGCGAGGTGGTCGCCTGCAGTCCGGCGAGCTCCGTCGGTTCGGATCCGGCCGACGGCGGGGGCACCGCCGTCGCGTCCGCCGCCTGGAGCTCAAGCGCGACATCGACCACCGCGGTGACCTTGACGCCCGAAGTTCCTACGGCGTCCGGGGACTGCGGAGGATTCGCCGTCTTGCTGGCCTCATCGACCCAACACGGAGCAACATCAGACAGCGACTTTCCTAGCCTCACGAACGGCTCGGCGCCGACGGCATTGGCCGAGATGGCGAATGCGGCCAGGAACAGGCCGAGACGGGGAAGCGTGAGGTGGCTCGCGCGCATGGGATTGGCCTCTCTTAATGTGTCTTTGCCGGCGCGCCCAGCTCCAGCTACCGCACGCGCCACCGATACTGCTAGAAGGTCGCTACCGAGTTCTACTCGCAATCCTTGGATGCCGGCGCCACCTCGACCGGGGTCACTTGTCCATCCGGGTTCACGCGATTGACCGCCAGTACACAGACCGAATTGCGGAAATCGAGGTTCAACGCAACCTCATAGTCGGCGCCCGCCTGCGGAACGAACGTCGATGTCAGCAAGGCGCCGCAGTTCCATCCCATGTGGACGCCTGTCGCCTGGCTCCAGTGCGCAGGCGAACCGGCGCCGGCTTCCACGACAACGGGCTTCCCTGCGTCCAGCGCAAGCTCTTTGTAGAACGGCTTGGAGCCGATCATCTTGCGGTCCTGCAGGTTCCTTGTGTTCTGCGTCTCCGGGATGCCAATCCCCTCGTTCTTCACCGAGCCAAACAGGGAACCGAACGCAGTGCCAAGCGATCCGGATACGCGGATCTTTTCGCCGTACTTGGCCGTGCACACGGCATCCTTGTACAACACGATGCCAACACCATTCTGACCAAACAGGCGAATCCGCGCGCCGGCAGAGGCCGCTTGCGGCGCAGGCTCCTGGCACAAGGCAGGCATCGCATATGCGCTGGCGAGCAGTGCCAGCAAAATCCCATTACGTACTTTCAAAGCATTCCCCTGTTGGGTCGATGGTTTCTCAGGCAGCCACGCATAGCGGCAGAAGCCGGCGTTTCTTGACGCAGTTTTCCTAAAAATTTCTTGTAATCCGACCTAGCGCACGCCAACTCAGTGAATCGCTCCTCCGGCTGCATTGCTGGCTGCACCGATCGTACCGCGCATGTCACTCGTCAACGGGATGATCTGCCATCGGTGGCGATGGACCAGCGCCGCCACGCTCCTGCTTGACGCAAGATCGCGTCGCCGGCTAAAGAGCGCTCATCGAAGTCATAGCTGACGAACCGACATGCCAACGACGTTTCCTGGGAAGAGGGGGTGGCTAGCTGGCGTTGCAATCGCGCTGCTGGCCACCGCCACCTGTTTGGCACAGCAACCGGCCGATGCGGCCTGGCTTGCAGCCCGCAATCAGCAGGCTATCGCCCCTACCACGCATACCGCAGCCGATAGCCCCTTGCCGCCGGGCGAATACATCACAGATAAGGGATGGGGTCGCCTGCTGATCGAGCAGCAAGACGGAACATTGACCTTCTCCCTGGAAAGCACCACGGGGGAAGACGTGTGCGAGTTGAATGGCGCGATAGAGGGACACACCGGCGTCGCCAAGGGGAACAAGGACCAACCCACCTGCCAGGTGAAGTTCGCCAGTACGCCGCAGGGCATTGACGTAGCGGCTGCCACGCCCGCCGAATGCAAGACGTTCTGCGGCTACAACGGGGATTTCGAGGCGCCCTACCTGCGGGTCAAGGATGGCTGTGGCCGGGACGCGCTGGACCGCACACGGACGACTTTCAAGCGTCTCTATGATGCGAAAGACTACGGGGCGGCGCTCGCCACCTTGTCGCCAGTCGTGCCGAGTTGCCTGCCGACGCTGGAATGGGAAGACGAAGGTGCCATTCGTAACGATCTGGCCGTCACCCAGTACAAAAATGGCTTGTATGCGCAGTGCCTTTCCACACTCGACAAGTATGCGGAGGACGCCGCCAAGGACGACGACGCGGCCGTGGAAGGATGGACGCCAGTGCTGGCGGACCGCTACCTGGCCATCGTGCGCGCAGCGAGAACCAACATCGGCTTGTGCCGCAAAGGCGCAACGAAGAAGTAGTCCCCAACGCGAGGGAGTGTCAGGACAGAAGGGAATGAGGGCACCACGCCGCCGCCAGCGACCACATTGACGGATTCGGACGCGCCCTCTTTGGCAATCAAGTTGGCAGGTGGCACCTCGATCGAGGTGCAGGCAGGCAACAGCAAAAGCGCCATCGCCAGTGCAATGGCGCAGACGTGCAACCGCACCGCACGCCGCGCATCCCGTATCAGCGCGACGTCGATGGCCACTGCTGGCCCAGCGCCGCCACCGCGCGTTCGAGCACGGGGTCCTTGCCGTCGCGTAGGTCGGTGCGGGTCGGTGCGGCCACGATGTCCGGCAGCACGCCGACGCCGACGAAATCGGTGCCGTCGGGGTAGCTGTCGCGTTTGACGCAGATCCGCGCCGAACCGCCGCCGGGCAGGGCCAGCAGTAGCGGTTGGCCGGTGCTCCCGCCGGTCGCCTGTCCTACCAATGGGCCGCGCCGCATCAGCCGGAACACCGCCGCCGTGTCCTCGCCGGCGGAGAACGTGCCCGCATCCACCAGCATCGCCACTGGGCCGGAATAGGCGTTCGGTTCGGGTGCCACCGGCTCTTGTTGCACCGGCCGCCACTCGATCAGCCTGGCCCCGCGTGCCTGCGCCAGCGAAGAGCCGTTGTCGCGCTCGACAGAGCGCAGCGATGGCAGCGGCGCCGCGGCGACGTGGCGCAGGATCTGCAAGCCGAACCACGTGTTGCCGCCACCATTGCCGCGCAGGTCCAGGACCAGTCCGCGCGCGGCGCGCACGCGTGGCAGTGCCTGCTTGAGCGCCTGCAGGCTGGCATCGTTCTCCAACTGCGGCACACGCAGCACCGCCACGCCATCGCGGCGAATGCGCAGCAGCGGCGCCTTCGGCACCATCATCGTGGTATAGCCGCTGCGCGCGGCACGCACCTCGCTGCTGTGCCCGTCGGCATGCTCCACCGACAGCCGCACCGGGGTGGCGGCATCGCCGGCCAGCAAGGCATAGGTATACATGCGCAATTGCAGGTCTTGCGGGGTGGAGCTGCTGAGCTGCGGACGCACCACCCGCTGCGCGTACTGCTCCACCGGCTCGCCGTCGATCGCGAGGATGCGGTCACCGCGTGCCACCCCTTGGCGGCGCAGCGCGGCATCACTGACCGAGGTCACCACCACCTCCCCGTCCAGCCAGGCCGTCCGCAGCCCGGGACGGGCATACCAATGGTCCTCCAGTTCCTTGGGCGGCAGGATCCCGGTGTGTCCGTCGCGCAACTGCGCCAGGAACCGCGCCAGCACGCGGTAGTAGGCGTCGGTGTCCGCCGCGCGCTGGACCAGTGGCAGCGTCTCCAGGTACAGGCGGTCCCAGTCCAAGTCGGGCACGTGGTCGAACCAGACGAAGCGCTCGCGCACGGCCATCCACACCTGCGACAACCCGGCCACGCGCTGGGCTTCGGTCAGCTGCACGGCGTAAGGCACCACGATCGAAGGCGCCGTGGCATCACGCACCGCCAGCGCTTCGTGACGCCGGACCTCGGCCAGGCGCGGATCGTCCAGCAACGCCGCCGTGGCCGGGTCCTTGTCCACCACGAAGTCGATCAGCCCCTCATGCCAGGACATCGCGTCCAGGGCGCGCCAGGCCGCCACCGCCGCGTCGCGGTCGCCGAGCCACACCTGCACCCGCACCAGATCGCCCAGCAGGTTCAGGCGGCGAAAGCGCAGCGTCTTGCTGCCCTCGGCGAGCGCTGCGACCGTCGGATCGTCCAGATACCGCAAACCCTGCTGCAGGGCATCACGTGCCTGCAGCAGGTCCTCACGCGTGCTCTTGGCGCCGTGCTCGCTGAACTGCCCGGCCCGGTCGCGGAAAGCGGTAGCGCGTGCATAGGCCTGATCGGCCGGCGTTTCCGCTACCCCCACCGACGGCAACAGCAGCAACCACAGCAACGCACCCCATCCGTAGCATCGCATCGCACCCTCGCGCTCGAGTGTTTGAATCGCAGGCCGCAGTATCGGGCATCTGCTGCGCGCGAGCATCTGGAAGGCGTCGCGCCACTGCGGCGACCAAGACAAGAGCCTGTCATGAGCCGCGCCCCCCTTTGCCCGGTTCGTCGCCAGGGAGGGTGAACTGCGATCCACTACCGGCATCGCGACCCTGGCGCATCCAGCGCCAGACGATTGAGCGCCTGATTCCTAGACGCCAATGCTGGCGGACCGCTACCTGGCCATCGTGCGGGCAGCGAGAACCAACATCGGCTTGTGCCGCAAAGGCGCAGTGAAATAGCAAGTGCGGCTCACAGCCGTACCTTTACAGGACCGCGGCACTAATCGGGTGCTGATAGCGCAGGCAGGCTATCCCATCTGATGTGGTCGGGCCTGTATCTGGTCCCGCTGCTCCACACCTTGTGCCGGGGTCTGGCGTTGCGCCTCGTTCAACGACTGCAGCTGCGCCAGCGTCTCTTCCACCGGCTTGCGCAGCGCATCCTCGGTCCGCATGTGCGCACGCAGGTGTGCGGGATCGTTCAGCGCTCCCTGGACAACGAACAGGTTCTCGCCTGCCCGCACATTGCGCGAGTCCTGGCTGAGTACCACGTGGTCGATACGGGAGAGACCGCTTTCTTTTGCAAGGTATGCGGCACTTGCCGCCAACTTGGCGCTGTTGCCGTCGTAATCCCGTCCCAAGCCTTGCTCCAACTTCAGCACCGCGGACTCCGCCTGCTGCAGCAACGGGTCGCGTGGTATCTCAGGCCTTGTACCGGCGAGCGCTTCGGACGTTCCTCGGGCACCTGGCGCCTCATTCTCGCTGATGGCTTTTTGCCAGAACTTCCGCTCTGGCATTGGATTGTGATGCTCCTTGTTCAAATCGCTTCCGGGCTTCGGCGCCGGAATGCTGCGGATGTCGTCCTCGTTGTTCAACGGCTTGAGATCGCCTTCGAACTTCTCATCGATAACGCCATGCCGATCCCGGCGATGCAGCCCCGCATGGTTGAGAGCACCCCACGTGAAGTCGATGCAACTGTTTGTCGCGCCGTTGTACTGCATATCGAAGCCGTACTTCTTTGGATCCCCACCAAAGTCTCTCAACTTGTCGTACTGCGCTTTATCGATCTCCATCGTGCGCGAGTAGTAAGGATCCTTGTAGTCCTTCACATCGTTGTAGACGACGTTGCCCGGTCCACTGTAGTCACCATGATGCTTGGGAGCGAAGCCATAGCTATTCTTCGTCGTGCCATCGTCGATCGCATAGTAGACATGCCCCGCAGCCGACGTACCGCCTGACAGAAGCGTAGGCGTTCCAGGCGCAGCCACATACACTGTCACGGTATAACGCTTATCCGGATTGTCCATGTCCGCTCCCTCTTACTTTCCCTTGGCTGTGTATGCGATCAAGAGCTGCGCATGCGCCTCGACAAGCGCCTCGCGATGCCGATCCACGCGCAATCTCAACCGATAGTGTCCTGCCTGTAGCGATGGACTGAAGGCGAATGCAAGCTCTCTTTCCGGCCTGTTCGGCGAGAACAGACCGGCTTCCTGCATCGTGGTCGCGTCGGCATCGAAATGAAACAGGCCATCCGCTCTGCCGTCGGCTGGGAGCGGCACGAGCGCGTCCCGCTCCCGGTCGATGCGCTCACTTCGCTGGAGCGCCACCTTCGTCGCGCCAGAAGATTCGATCCGTTCAAGCTGCAGAAGCGCCACGATGTCGGCACGCACAAGTCGATCGGCAAGATCGGCAACGGCAGTCGCATCCTCACCTGTAATCCTGACCCCAATGAAGACGGGTGGCGTCTCGTCATCGCCTTGGTTCGGCACGTCAAACGCCACCTGGACTTCCGCTGGGCCCGTTGAATCCAGGTTGCGGACCAAAGGCACTTCAGTTCGCATATCGCTTCGCTCCTTGACGACGTTCCGTTCCGCTAGTTGCGGGGCTCCACCACATCCCGCCAGTAGCCCCAATACCAGCGCCAGCGCAGGAATTCGCGCTTGGCTTAGTACACTTTTCACGCGCGCCTCCTCGTAGGGGTTCGATGCTAGACGCAATGCACACGCATGCTTGCACACTCACCTTCAACCGATGATAGACGAGGGAAATACTCCCTTCATCAGCCGAGTGGCTAGCACGTCCGCGAGACGCACTCACAGGCCGTACCCCCCCTATTGCGCCTTGGCGATGAAGGCAACCAGCAGTTCCGGGTGTGTCTCTTCCAAGGCACGAACATTCCCCCCGAAGCGGACGGACACCCGGTAGCGACCAAGCGGTGTATCGCGAACAAAGGCCAAATCCATTTCACGGTAAGCGGCACCTGGCGCGATCAATCCAGCGGTGCGCATCGTCGGCTCATCTGCATTCGCCTTGAGGAGACCCGGCACATACCCGTCGCGGTCCAATGCCACCGTCTGGTACTCGGTGCGCCCAACCAGTTCGCTCCGCTGCAATACCACGGGCTCCTCGCCTGCCGCCGTCAACCGAGAGAGATGGACCTGCGCGGTGACGCTGGCGTCGCGTAAGCGGTCCACTTTGGACAGCGCAACCTCAACATCCGGGGCCGTCACCCTCACCCCAATGAAGACGGGCGGCTTCGGATCATCGGCCTGGGCGGGAACATCGAAATCCAGCGTGATGGCATCAGCCAACACTTGAGAGCTCAGCGGCCTGACCAACGGCACGGTCGTTCGCATTGCAGACTCCTCCTTGGCATGCGGCGCATGGTCCGGCGCTTGGGGCTGAGCCGAATCAGCCTGGCATCCCGTCAATTGCAGCGTCGCGGCAATGAAGAGGATGCCGATCAGGTGCCTCGCTGTCGCCATGGCACGCTCGCCTCGATTCTCTTGCACTAGAGAGTAGTCCGGCCGGCCAGTCGGCGCGAGTATGCCGTCGCCCAGGCGGACGCTCGCTGCAGCCCTGTTCGGCCCGACAGCGTTGGGCCGGCCCTGTCTTACAAAGCGCCCGCGCCGCGCCAATGTAGCCAGGATCAATGTAGCCACCCGCCTCCCGCAGGCGGCGCCTCGGATTCCAACGCATAGACAGCCCGCTCTTCTCGTACGCGGTTCGACGGTGGTTCGCGCAGCGGCTGGTGTGCGATCTGCAACAGCAGTTCACGCACGTCGTTCGCTGCGGCATAGAGCGTGCTGCCCAATTCCGGCAGGGTCTGGCTGGTACGCTCGGCCGCATCGCCGGCCGCCATCATCCGGGCGTTGGCCGAGACGGTCTCGGCCAGCTGAGTAAGCCTGTCGATCTGCTGCTGCGTCACGCGGAACGTGCCGCTGCCGGCGTCCGTTGCTGCCTGGTCAGTGGCATCGGGCCGGGCGCCGCGCATCGTCTCCGTCCGCTCGGCGGGATAGGACAGCGCGTCCAGCACCAGCTCCACTTGCTCGGCCAGCAGTTCCAGACAGAGCGCCAGTTCGCCCATGCGCACCTTGGGTTCGGCGGCGCGCTCCTCGGCCTGTGTGCGCGGCTGCGCCAGCCGGACCAGGAAGCGCACGTGATCGCGCAGCTTCGCCAGGCGGAACTGGCTGTCCTCCGGCAGGAAATAGCCGGGCATGTCTTCATCGTCCAAACGGTCGTGCGCCATCGCTGCCTCCTCGTTCCATGAAGGGGTCCGGCCGCCACAGATGGCGGACGGGAAGTCGGGAGGTTCGAAACCGCACAGAGCCGGCGGGCGTATTTCCCCGAAGGGTGTTGTATTAGCCGCCCTCCCGACGTAGGCATCGCGTCGGCTTGCGCCCGAGCATCGGGCACAAAAAACCCACCGTTTTGTCGGAGGTGGGTACCGCTCTGTGAGGAGTTTCGACGCTCCTTGAAGTGGAGATTGCTACCGTTGTTGTACGATGTCAACAGCCGAAGCGAATGCCAATGCATTCACAAAACCAACGCCAACTATAAACCAAATATAACCACTTTCTAGGATGCAAGCTGAGGCCAAAGAGCTAATATTTTTTCCGTCGGCCTAGTACCCTGCACGCCCCACCATTCAGACAATCGATTTACGTAAGGTTTCCAATAAAGCATTTGTGCATCACGTATCAAACGACAATACTCCGGTTGACTTCGCAGTTGACTCCAGCATTGCCCCGAGAAATTTGACAAGATGAAATCGATCGCCAACGCAGCATCCATCGGCGGGAATGGCAGCCTTGGTGCAGGCAGCAATAGGGACAGACCAAGATTATCAGCATGAGGCTTCATTGCATGGCCCCCATGCTGAAAGTGAAATAGTGGATGCGCTTCAGTAGGATCGCCTCCCTCGATATGGCGATCAAAGTGCCACGCACAGACATGACCCTCTGTATCCGAGCGAATCTCAAGCTCCATTATCAACCATGTCAGTATGTCCGCGTCATCCTCGCAATCAAGAACACCCTTCAACTCTAGATTAATGCTTGCGGTTAACGTTCCTTTACAGCTAGAGGGGATTGTATTTTGTGGCACGTCAATCCTTAGATTTAGTCCATCCACCTCATAAGACCAGGAAGAGTTCTGCCCCCTAGCGACTCCATTTGCAGATGACTTCAACACATCAGCATTAATAACCACAGAAGCAGCCGACCTCTGAAGAACATTGGATAGAGTCAATAGATCGGCAGACATCCGCTGCCGAATAACGTCCGGTTTAGCTTTCCTTACCATTTCCTGACGTTTCCCTAATAGAGTCGAAGCGCGAACGATCTAGTGGGTCAAGCGTCCACTCTGATTTCGAAATTCGCTCAAGCGCAGCATATTCAGAAACATATTTGACATCATGCCAATCTCGGTCTCCAAAGCTCATTATTCTTAGACCGTCAATAGGGTCAAGCGGACGCTTTGTTCCTACACAAACGGTAAAAAATTTAGTTGAATAGTTATCAAGGATTGGCTGAGGTGGCACCATCTTCAATCCAGTTCGTTCGCTTACGCGATCGATCCGCTGCTGTGCCGAAAGTCTCCTAAGATCATTTCGGCCGTCAGAAATAGATGCCCACCAGTTTTCGACTTGAAACCACCACCAACGAGGCCAGGCTGATGAAAACGGTCCACGGTATGACGTCGGATTGAGCAAGTTTTTTAGCTCAGACCACGCATCGCCTGAGGCCTGCATGTCTACACCGAGACGCGCGGAGAGAGTTCGCTCATTGACAAGCAGTCCCTCTCGCCGCACAAGGGAATCGAGCAAGAACCGCGCTATTTCATTAATATTTTTGCGACCACAAGTAATTTCGTATTCAGCTATAAATCGTCCATAAACTGCTGATTCCGCGGAATCGATCCCGATAAGCGGCAGAGGCCCCTCAGATGGCAATTGATTTCTGATGCTGAGATACCCTTCGGCTAGGGACTCGAGTTCGAGCGATACAGCCTCTGGCTCGGATGCGACTCTTTCATCCTTATCGTAGACTGCATCGAATAGATCGTGAGCACTTCCATCCGGAGAAAATGAACGTTGGAACTTTGAATTTACTGACCAGAGCACGATTGGCGACGCATTAATATCGCCTTCTGCCATGCGAGTTCTAAGCTCTTGCGCTAAAGCGGGTCCGCGATAGTCGACCCGTGTTCCGTCCTGACCAGCCTCCATGTCAATCCGAAGGTCAAGCAAAATTCCTACTGCGCCTGAACTATTCGCATCAAGGAAATCTTTAATTAGCTGGACTTGGACTGACATTTCACGAGGTGTAGCGCGCGTTATATTTAGCCGCTCGGTAGTGAGGCGTTTAACCAAAGGGTCGATAACATCTGCACGCTGGTCATCGACACAAAGATATTTAATAGCGCGCATCGCCAATCTGCTCCTCGCGTGCTCGTGGGACTGCGACCCGGATCAATGTAGCTCGCCCCGCAGGTGGATCTTTGACTTCAACATACCCCCCCATGGCCTCCACGATATCCTTTACTATTTTTAATCCCAAGCCGCTACCAACTAAGTGATCAACATCCGTACTTAATACACTCGCTCGCGCACTAGTTGTAAAAAATGGCTCAAATACCCTTTCACGATTTCCTATCGCTATACCATCTCCATTATCACTAAAGTCCAAATGCAGCATTTCATCAGAAACTTCCACACTGATCGTTATTTGCCCTGAAGTTCCAGCCCTATGAATTGCTTTCATTGAGTTCGTGCAAAGATTGAGCAGAATTGACGCCCATTCGGACTTATGAGCCGGGATTGTGAATAAATCATACCCATGAAACTCGGCCTTCGCCACAATTCCCTGCCTTTCCAACGAAGGCCGTATGAATCCAAGGAACTCATTAACTATATCTCGGAGCTCATGGACAGAGAGAGAACGATCTGAATTGGCTGATACGGCGTCATCAAAATATCGCATGTAGCTTCGCAGAAGGGCGACATGGCCAACAATACTTTGTAGTGAAGCGGAATTGCCGTCGTTATTGGCAGTTTCGACTGACGCACTCAACGCGGCAAGGGCGTGTCGCACCTCGTGTGTAAACTCACCGATAGTTAGACCTAAACTAGCCAACACTCTCAGCATTGCCACTTCTTCGATCAGCGCACCGGAACTTGCTCCAAACTCTTCAACAGTATTTGCCAATAGCGCCAGCTCTTGCCTTTGCTCCTCGACGCTTATTGAGTTTTGAACACTAGAACTAGCAATTGAGCGAATAGAGTCTGCTATCTGCTGAGCTTGATCTCTAATTGAGGGCTTATCTTCGATGCCCGATGGCTTAGGACTTGGATCTGACGAGAAAATTTTTCTATTCTTTGTTCTCGCCACCTCAATTACACCGGACACTAAAACTCGATAAATAAAATCCTGAAGCTGTTTAAATGCCTCATTTTCAACCAATCCTTCACGGCTGGCAGTCTCTTCAAACTGAACGCCGTCATGGTCAATGATCTCAACAAATCCAATAAAGTTTGTGCTGTGGTGAGCAGGAAGCACTTGTCGAAGTGCACTGGACCTTTGTAATCCTAACCAATCATCATACGCATCGCCGTAGGGGAGTACACGGAACCCATTGCGGTAAACACGAATTCCTCCAAAATTTGTGAGAATGTCGCGGACCATACCACGTGCCCCCATTGGCAGGTCATCAGCGTTGAAGTAATGCGAAGTTACCCGAACTCCAGAAAGCAAGGAATAAGTAGAACCAGAAAGTTCGTTTCTCGATCGAATCCGGGGCTCTATCGGAACAAGCTCATCGATTATGTTTATTTTATGCTTATCAGAAGTTACGCTAAACTTTGCAACGCCATTCTGATCGACCAGTCCTGATATCTTCGCCACCGCAAGAGGCAAGATTGTGGCCTCATCGCTTGCAATCTCGAGCAGGTTACCACCCACGTCTTTGTAGAAAGCAACTTTGAAGCCTGGATCCGCTTCCTTTCCGGACTTATTTGCTACTAATTTCTCCAGTGGGAATGGCTGCAGTAGTTCTGATACATATCGGAATGCGCGCCGGATCTGCGCCTCACTCCAGGCATCACGCAGATCTGAAATTACAAGAGTTGTCCCGTGCGATGGAAGGGCGGGGATTACTCGAATTTCATTTGAAATAGAGTATAGCTCATTGCCCGCGTCAAACCTATTCCAATCAATTTCGAGCTCAAGGGCGAAATCTTCGCTTGGTTGCTGTGTTTGTAGACGCAATATCTTACCCAGTCGCTGAGCTGCAAAACGCCCAATCCCCTTTCTACCTGCCCGCTTTCTTTCATAAAGTGGCGAAAATGGATGCTTAATCTTTTCTGCTGTGGACAAGCGCATAAAACCATCTAGCAACTGTTGCCGCGACATTCCAGTTCCGCTATCAATTACTTCTAGAAACCCTCCCGGGGAGTCTGACTGCTTAAACACTACATCTACAGTACGGGCATCTGCGTCATAAGCATTTTTAATAAGCTCGGAAACCGCTGTTTCTTGCTTGGATACTAGCTCAATGCCCAAACGCGAGATGTGGCTGGCGTCTACAGTGAAACGAACCTCATCAGTGGCAGCGTGAGCAAGTTCATGAGCTAACGTAATCACTTTGCCAAAGTCCGGTGAATCAGAACCAAGTTGTTCAGCAAGTTTCGCTTTAAGTGCTTCCTGTTTATTCATCACTCTTCCGCTCCCCGATGGTTCTCACCCTACGGCGTCTAGCAATAATCAAGTCTTCCTGCATTGCCTCTAGACTCTTCCTAACATCCTTGAAGTCAGCAAAGATAAATGCATCTGCACATTTCCGAGCTTCGTCGATAGCCCCCTCGCGAGTGAGCTTGTCAACTCGGGCGAATACGCTATTGACATCATAATCATTCACTTTCGGCAAAAATATTGGCAAGCGACGAACATCACTGGGCTCGAGTTTAAGCGCACCTGACCCCCTGTAATGCCCAAGCAATTCAGCGGCAAGCTGTGTTAACGTAGTCTGGATAGCTATTGCTATGATTTTCTCGTATTTTTTTGCCCCATGCTTGAACTTGACGCGATAAAGCGCGTTGGTTGCATTCGCCTTGGCGTTATTAAGTACGAGACGCGGGCCCATATGCGTCATAAATACAAAGAACGCATCAGGAATCTTTTCATCTAAAAATCTGTGCCAAACCGCTCTCTTAATGAATGTGGCATTTTTAGAACGAGCCTCAGCGGAATACGAATTGAGATACTTCTTTAACGCCTCCGACCGAGCATTCACAGTCGCGTGTAGTGCTTGGCATCTGGCGCCATCCACCTCATGCTGCACCTTATCTTTAGCTGTAAGTACGATCCCTTCCAGTCGGCGACTCTGCGGCACTACATATCGCAAATGCGCGCCGTTAATTTTCAGCGCGCTCCACTCTGCTCTATTTTTTATTAAAAATTTTGTGTCGCCCGCAACAACTCCAATTTCAACATCTGCTAAATCCCCGAGTTTTTTTGCACAGGGATTATCACTCAGACTGGCTACCAGATTGGCCGATCTGCTGGGTACCAACCCTGCCGAACTCGAAACGATGGGCTGACCCCAGTCCATCTGCTCCCAAGAATCAACAAACTTTTGAAGTTCGCTCAACTCGTCTAAGCAGACGGAGATAGAAGAAGTCTTCGTCTGCGCTCCATATCCCTCCGCTAGCACGATCACTGTTCGCTCTTCTGTGCCTTCTTCAAGGAAAAGACGTTCGGCGAGTGTTACGAAAGCAACTTTGCTGAAGCTTGACAGCAATGAAGCTCTCGCAGCATATGAATATTTTGCCGTAAGGAATGACCCCGGCAGTACCCACGCGAGCCGCCCCCCCTGCTTTAGAAAATTCAGGGAATGTAATGTGAAGTGCACCCAAATGCTTGCGCGCCTCGCGATTATCTGACTGTAGTGAGCTTCCCAGTTAGCTACAGCAGCCCTAGCCTCAAGACTTATCTTCTGTAAGCTAACATAAGGAGGATTACCAACTACCGCATCCACCCCATCTAGGCCGAGGTCGTGGGGCCTAAGTAAGAGAAAATCCTTCAGCACGAACTGCGCAGATCGGCTTAAATCGGGCACTCGTTCTTCTAAGTAGCGGAACGCGATGGGATCAATATCACAGCCATATATATTGGAAGCCGGACTTAGGGCGCCAAGAGACGCCATGCGTTGTATTGATGCCTCAAGAAAAGTGCATCCTCCGAAGCAAGGCTCAAGAATTGACTCAGCTGGAGATCTGATCGCCCAATCACAGAGTGCTTGGCTAACCTGGAAAGGCGTGTAATAGGCTCCAAGCGCCCTTTTACGATTAGGGGCAGCGAGTTGTTGCTCATCACCGTCACTGTTAGAGCGAAAATTAACGGCGTAATTCATTCCGCATGCTCTTCTGGCAGAAACACCGGCTTTCGCAGACGTATCTCACCAGTCTCTACTAGTAAAGCCACTTCTAACAGGTCTCCTTCGGTAAGACCCAATGTGCGCAGCAAATTGGGATCGAGCGAGACCCTACGTAGTTTCTGTATTGTTGCAGTACCGAAAGATACTTCCTGAAGTATAGAATTAGACAACATTTGGCCTCCGCGCGTACGCGAAGGCACGTTAGCAGATTCCTGCAAGATAGCCAGCCCGCCCGCGTCAGCATGAGCCCCCGCCCCACACTCCCTGAGATCTCGCGCCTCACCGCGAGCTACAAGCTGGCTGAGCTAGCTACTCGATTCGGTCCCCCGCCCAATTTCAACTTACTGCCGACCAGAAAAAGGCGACTTTCGCCGCCTTCTTCACTCCTATGATCCACAGAAAAAATCAGACCCCCACAGGATTAGCCTTCTCCGGATCGATCTTGTACTGCTTGATCGCCCGAGCCACATCCTTCCCGGTCATCTTCCCATCCTTCGCCAACGCCGCAATGGCGGCATGCGCGATGTAGTAGCGATCGACCTCGAAGAACCGGCGCAGGTTCGCACGCGTATCCGAACGGCCGAAACCATCCGTACCCAGTACGGTGTAGTGCATCGGCACGAAGGCGCGGATCTGGTCGGCGAAGGCGCGCACGTAGTCGGTGGCGGCGATGGCCGGGCCCTGGCGGCCTTCCAGCAGCTGGGTGACGAACGGCTTGCGCTGTTCGCCTTCCGGATGCAGGCGGTTCCAGCGCTCGGCGTCGAAGCCGTCGCGGCGCAGTTCGTTGAAGCTGGGGCAGGACCAGATGTCGGCGGTGACGCCGAAATCCTTGTCCAGCAGCTCGGCGGCGGCGATGGCTTCGCGCAGGATGGTGCCCGAGCCCAGCAGCTGCACGCGCAGTTCGCCCTTCTTGGGCTTGCCGGCGTCCTTGAGCAGGTACATGCCCTTGATGATGCCGTCTTCCGCGCCCGCCGGCATTTCCGGGTGGGCGTAGTTCTCGTTCATCAGGGTGATGTAGTAGTACTCGTCCACCTGCTCCTGCATCATCCGCTGGATGCCGTACTGCATGACCACGGTGACTTCGTAGCCGAAGGTGGGGTCGTAGCTGCGCACGTTGGGGATGGAGCCGGCGATGACCTGGCTGAAGCCGTCTTCGTGCTGCAGGCCTTCACCGTTCAACGTGGTGCGGCCGGCGGTGCCGCCGAGCAGGAAGCCGCGGGTGCGCATGTCCGCCGCCTGCCAGGCGATGTCGCCCACGCGCTGGAAGCCGAACATGGAGTAGTAGATGTAGAACGGCAGCATCGGCACGTTGCTGACCGAGTAGCTGGTGCCGGCGGCCATCCACGAGGAGATGGCGCCCGGCTCGCTGATGCCCTGCTGCAGCACCTGGCCGGACTGGTCTTCGCGGTAGAACATCAGCTGGTCGGCGTCCACCGGCTTGTACTTCTGGCCGAACGGGGCGTAGATGCCGATCTGCCGGAACATGCCTTCCATGCCGAAGGTGCGCGCTTCGTCGGCCACGATCGGCACGATGCGCGGGCCCAGTTCCTTGTCGCGCAGGGCGATGTTGAGGCTCTGCACGAAGGCCATGGTGGTGGAGTAGGTGCGCTCGCCGCTGTCCTTGAGCAGGCGCTCGAACTTGTCCAGGCCCGGGGCCGGGATGGACAGGTCGGCCTTGCGGCGGCGCTGCGGCAGGTAGCCGCCCATCGCGGCACGGCGCTCCTGCAGGTACTGCACTTCCGGCGAGTCCGGGCCGGGGTGGTAGAACGGCACCTGCTCGGCGTCGGCCAGTTGCTTGTCGCTGAGCGGGATGTTGAAGCGGTCGCGGAACGCGCGCACGGCGTCGTCGTCCAGCTTCTTGGTCTGGTGCGTCGGGTTCAGCGCCTCACCAGCCGAGCCCATGCCGTAGCCCTTGACGGTCTTGGCCAGGATCACGGTGGGCATGCCCTTGGTGTTCACCGCCTGGTGGTAGGCGGCGTAGACCTTGTGCGGATCGTGGCCACCACGGTTCAGGCGCCAGATGTCGTCGTCGGACAGGCCGGCGACCATGGCCGCGGTCTCCGGGTACTTGCCGAAGAAGTTGGCGCGGGTGTACGCGCCGCCGAAGGCCTTGCAGTTCTGGTACTCGCCGTCGACGGTTTCCATCATCAGCTTCTTGAGGACGCCGTTGGTGTCCTTGGCCAGCAGGGCGTCCCAGTAGCCGCCCCACAGCAGCTTGATGACGTTCCAGCCACCGCCGCGGAACACGCCTTCCAGCTCCTGGATGATCTTGCCGTTGCCGCGCACCGGGCCGTCCAGGCGCTGCAGGTTGCAGTTGACCACGAAGATGAGGTTGTCCAGGCCTTCGCGGCCGGCCAGGGCGATGGCGCCCAGGGTCTCGGGCTCGTCGCTCTCGCCGTCGCCGATGAAGCACCACACCTTGCGGTCGGACTTCTCGATCAGGCCGCGGTGCTCGAGGTACTTCATGAACTGCGCCTGGTAGATAGCGCTGAGCGGGCCCAGGCCCATCGACACGGTGGGGGTCTGCCAGAAGTCCGGCATCAGCCACGGGTGCGGATAGGAGGAGATGCCCTGCCCGTCCACTTCCATGCGGAAGTTGTTGAGCTGGTCTTCGCTGATGCGGCCTTCCAGGAAGGCACGGGCGTAGATGCCGGGGGAGCTGTGGCCCTGGATGTACAGCAGGTCGCCGGGGTGCTTGTCCGAGGGCGCACGCCAGAAGTGGTTGAAGCCCACGTCGTACAGGGTGGCGCTGGAGGCGAAGGAGGCGATGTGGCCACCCAGGTCGCCCGGCTTGCGGTTGGCGCGGACCACGGTGGCCATGGCGTTCCAGCGGATGATCGAGCGGATCTTCCACTCGATGGCCGCGTCGCCCGGGCTCTTGGCCTCGTTGGCGGGGGCGATGGTGTTGACGTACTCGGTGGTCGGCGAGAACGGCAGGTAGGCGCCGGAACGACGGGTCAGTTCGACCATGTCCTCCAGCAGCTGATGCGCGCGCTCGGGGCCTGCGACATCGATGACGGCCTTGAGCGATTCGATCCACTCCTGGGTCTCAGTGGGGTTCGGATCGTTCTGCAGCACCTCGTTCAACCAGTTCATAACGCTCCCGTAGGTCGCACGCACGCGCGCGATGGCATGTGTTTTCTCGAAGCCTGCAAGTGTAGCGCAACCGCCTCTCAGGACCTCGTACGCCAGCGTATGGAACGGACTGTCACATTGGCCCGGGACACGCGGCGGGACAGTGCGGGCAGCCGCTGCGCCGGGCGGCCGCGGCTGCGCTTATGATCGGGTTCCAGGCCCCCGTGGAGCGCCGCCATCGCCGTCGCCTCGTCAGCGCAGGAGCCTTCCGCGGTTGCCTGGCGGCACAGCCTGCGCACCCGGCTGCTGTTGTGGGGCAGCCTGCTGCAGGTTGCGCTGCTGCTGGGCCTGGCCCTGCTGTTCTACCTGGGCGCGCGCGAGGTGATGGTGCGCAACGCCCGCGAGGAAGTGGCCGGGCTGACCCAGCAGACCGCGCGCAGCCTGGATGCCACGCTGGGCTCGGTGCAGGTGAGCGGGCGCACCCTGGCCGCCGCCGCGAGCGGGCTGGGCCGGCAGCCGTTCAACCTGCGCAACCTGCTGCAGGCCACGCTGCAGGGCGACCCGGACATCGCTGGCGCCTTGCTGGTGATCGAGCCGGGCGCACTGAAGGACGACGGCCGCGGTTTCGCCTGGCACCTGCGGCGCACCGCTACCGGGGTGCTGGAACAGCCGGTGGAGGCGCTGGGCTTCGACGCGCGCAGCATGCCCTGGTACCGGCGCACCCTGGCCGCGCCGGCGCCGTGGTGGTCCGAGCCGTACAGCGATGCCAGCACCGGCGGCGCGTTCCTGACCACCTACAACCTGCCGCTGCGCCTGCCCGGCGATGGGCCGCAGGCGCCGGCGATCGGCATGGTGAGCGTGGACGTGCCGCTGCAGCGACTGCAGGCCATCGTCGCCGAACTTCCGGCCAACAGCGGGCTGCAGCCGATGCTGCTGTCGCCGGACGGGCTGTTCGTGCTGCATCCGGACCCGGCGCTGCGCTTCCGCCGCACGCTGGAGGCGCACGTGGCGCGGGCGCGGCCGGACCTGTCGCCGCTGGCGCAGGCGGCCGACACCCACACCGCGGTGCGCTTCGAGCACACCGCGCCGGACGGCACCCGCTACCTCACCCAGAGCGCGGCGGTGGGCGACACCGGCTGGACCTTCGCGCTGAGCGTGTCGGAGGACTACATCCTGGCCGGGCTGGACCGCATCGTGCTGTGGGGCGCGCTGGCCGGCGCCGCCGCGCTGGCGCTGTGGCTGTGGCTATTGCACCGCTACACGGTGCGGCTGGTGCGGCCGATCGAGGACCTGACCGACTCGGCCCTGCACTTCAGCCAGGGCACGTTCGACTATCCGCTGCGTCATGTGCAGCGCGCGGACGAAGTGGGGGTGATGGCGCGCGCCTTCGACAGCGCGCGCGGCTCGATCAAGCGCCAACTGGACGAGATCGCCACGCTGGCGCAGGCGCGGCAGCGCATGCAGAGCGAGCTGTCGATCGCGCGCGACATCCAGTTGGCGATGCTGCCGGTCGGGCGCACCTTCGACAGCGCCCACAAGCATCTGGAAACCCATGCGCTGCTGGAACCGGCGGAGATGGTCGGCGGCGATTTCTACCAGTTCTTCGAGACCGAGCCGGGGCTGCTGTGGTTCGTGGTCGGCGACGTGTCGGACAAGGGCGTGCCGGCGGCGCTGTTCATGGCGCGGGCGATGACCGTGCTGGAGATCGCCGCGCGCCGGCACACGCGCCCGGACGCGATCCTGATCGCCGCCTCGCAGCGGCTGGTGGAGGGCAACGAGCCGTGCATGTTCGCCACCGTGCTGTGCGGGCTGATCGACGTGCACAGCGGCGACTACTGGCTGTCCAGCGCCGGCCACGAGCCGCCGCTGCTGCTCGACGCCGACGGCCGCGCGGAATTGCTGCCACTGGAATCCGGCCCGCCGCTGGGGTTGGAGCCGCAATCGCGTTATCCGGTGGTGCACGGGCGCCTGGCCGCCGGCGCCACCCTGCTCAGCTACACCGACGGCATCACCGAGGCGATGGATGCGCAGGACCGGCCCTACGGCGAGGAGCGGCTGCTGGCGGCACTGCAGCCTGGCGCCGACGCGCAGGCGCAGTGCGCCGCGGTGCTGGCCGACGTGCAGGCGTTCACCGCACCGGCACCGCAGTCCGACGACATTACGCTCCTGGCGATCCGGCTGCGCCAGGATCCGGCACGGGAGGCGACGCGATGATGCTGCGATGGCAGATGGAACCGGCAATCGACGCACTGGCGCAGTTGAGCGACAGCGTGGAGGCGGCGCTGCGGCGCCACGGCGTGAGCGGCGAGCAGGTCAGCCGCACCCGGCTGATCGTCGAGGAACTGGCCTGCAACACCCTCGAACACGGCCACCTGCGCCGTGCCCCGCTGCCGGTGGACGTGATCGTGCATCTGCTGCACGACGCGCTGGTGCTGGAATTCCACGACAGCGGCCCGGCCTTCGACCCGCGCGACGCGCCGGTGCCGAACCTGGACGCGGACATCGCCGAGCGCCCGATCGGCGGCCTCGGCCTGCACCTGGTGCAGCAACTCGCCGATCGCCTCGAGTATCGCCACGACGGCGGCCGTAATGTGGTGCGCATCGTGTTGCTGCAACCTGCCGATCCCCCTCTTCAGGAGTCGCCCGCATGACCACGTTGAGCCTGCAGATCGACCCGGCGCAGGACAAGCGCCAACGCCTCACCCTGAGCGGGCGCCTGGACACGCACACCTACCAGGCGCTGGACGAGGCGCTGGCGCCGCTGCTGGCCACGCCGATCACCACGTTGGTGCTGGACCTGTCGCACCTGGACTACATCAGCAGCGCCGGCATCCGCTCGATCTTCAAGGCGCGCAAGGTGCTGGCCGCGCGCGACGGGCGGGTGCTGGTGGTCAACCCGCAGCCGCAGATCCGCAAAGTGTTCGACGTGGTGAAGGCGGTGCCGTTGAACGAGATCTTCACCTCGGTGCAGGAGCTGGACGAATACCTGGACGAGATGCAGCGGCAGGTGCTTGCCGATGGCGCAATGCGTCGGGACTGAAGTCCCTCCCACAGTGCACCCGGCGAGCGCGCCGCAAGACCCTCTGTCGACACAAGCGGCCCAGGCCGCGACCGGAGTTGCCGTACAGCGCGTCATGGCTAAGCCACTTCCACAGGGATGGACTGGGCATCTCTTGTGGGAGGGACTTCAGTCCCGACGAGGGAGGGTGTCAGTCGGCTTCCGGCTTCCCTTTTCGCGACTGCATGACCAGCTGACTCTCACAAGGGCCACCGCTGGCCGATGCAACTTGGACAGCTCATCCCCGCAGAACTCCCAAGCACACCGCACGCACGCGCAGGACGCAAACGCGCGCTGCCGTCCTGACTGAACCAATCCCACCGCGCTCCAGCGCCCGCTCTGCCAGGCGCTTGCCGACCACACTACTTCGATATATCGTTTCCGCATCCGATTCGACATATCGAAATGCCACGACCCCACGCCTCCGGCCCGCACCCCGCGCACCGCCTGTTCGAGGAAGACCGGGCCGGCCGCGGCCGTGGCGCACGCGGGCCGCGCCCGCTGGGCCACGGCGACCTGCGGCTGTTGCTGCTGGCGATGATCGAGACCCAGCCGCGCCACGGTTACGAGTTGATCCGCGCGGTCGCCGAGCTGTTCCATGGCCTGTACACGCCCAGCGCCGGCACGGTCTACCCGACTCTGTCGCAGTTGGAAGCGCAGGGCCTGGTGCAGGCCGATGCCGACGCCACCCGCAAGCGCTATGCAATCACCGAAGCCGGCCAGGCCTTCGTGCGCACCGAGCGCGCGCAGGTGGACGCGGCGCTGCAGCGCACCCAGCACAGCGCGCGTGCGCTGGTGCGCGCCAACGTGCCGGCGCCGGTGCGCGAGGCGATGCGCCGCATCAAGCACGGCCTGCTGGCGCGGCACGGGCGCTGGGACCCGGACGAGATCGAGCGCGTCGCCGCGCTATTGCATGCCGCCGCCGACGGCATGGATGGCAACGCACCCTGATTCCCCTTCCAGCCAGCACGCGGACATCAGCGCTTTCGGCGTCCGCGTCGCCCGCCAACCCTCTCCCCCACTTCCGAGGATTCCCATGGCGACCCACGAACACCGCCTGCTGCGCCACCCGCTGCGCCTGCGCCATCTGCAGGTGCTGCGCACGCAACCGCTGACCCCGCACATGCGCCGCATCGTCGTCGGCGGCCCCGAACTGGACGGCTTCGTCAGCGCCGGGCCGGACGACCACGTCAAGCTGTTCTTCCCTAACTCCGAAGGCGCGTTCGTGCTACCGACGATGACCGAGCACGGCCCGGTGTATCCGGCCGACGCGCTGCCCTCGCCCGCCCGCGACTACACCCCGCGCCACTACGATGCCGACGCCCAGGAGCTGACCCTGGACTTCGTGCTGCATGGCGATGGCCCCGCCTGCCGCTGGGCGGCGCAGGCCGACCCGGGCGATGCGCTGGTCGTCGGCGGGCCGCGCGGCTCGTTCGTGGCCGCCGACGATTTCGATGCGTACGTGCTGATCGGCGACGAGACCGCGCTGCCGGCGATCGGCCGCTGGCTGGAAACCCTGCCGGCCAACGCGGAAGTCGACGCGCTGATCGAGATCCCCGGCTACGCCGACCGGCAAGCGCTGGAGTGCGAAGCCGAGCTGCGCATCACCTGGCTGGAACGCAACGGCGTGGACGCACGCAGCAGCCAGCTGCTGGAAGGCGCGCTGCGCGATTTCGATCCGCCGGACGGCGACGCGTTCTACTGGATCGCCTGCGAGTCGGCCCGCGCGCGGATGATGCGCAAGTTCGTCGAAGGCCACCTGGGCGTGCCCAAGGAGTGGATCCGCGCGACGGGGTATTGGAAGGCGGGCGGCGACGCGGCCGAAGACTGAAAGCCGCGTCGAAAAAGCAAAAAGCACGCGCAGGACGACCGGCACCGAACACACGGCAATCCGGCGCAACAGCCCCTCTCCCACCGGGAGAGGGGTTGGGGTGAGGGTAAGGGTGCGCCTGGCACTTCGGGCGCATGTAGCTTCGCCCAGGGCATCGCGGTAAGGCCATCGCGGCTGAAGCAGCACCTACGGCGCGTCTTTCGCTCGCAGTAGGGTCGCCGTGCGCAGTTTCATTGCACTGCACACAGCGAGATCCCGAAAATACAAACGCCCGCCGAATGGCGGGCGTTTGCGTTACGGCAGGCGGCAGCGCGAGAAGCGCCGCCGCGACCACAGGCGGCCTTACTTGGCCGCTGCCTGCAGCGCTTCGGTGGTGATGCGGATCTTCACCTCGTCGCTGACGTTCGGCACGTAGGCGCCCAGGCCGAAGTCGCTGCGCTTGACCGTGGTGGTGGCGTCGAAGCCCAGCGCCGGCACCTTCTTCATCGGGTGCGGACCGGCACCGTTGAGGGTCACCGCCAGCACCACCGGCTTGGTCGTGCCCTTGATGGTCAGGTCGCCGGCGACGGTCAGCTTGTTGCCGCCGGCCGAGGTCACCTTGGTGCTCTTGAAGGTGGCGGTCGGGAACTTGGCGGCGTCGAAGAAGTCGGCGCTCTTCAGGTGCTCGTCGAACTTGGCGGTGAAGCTGTTGAGGCCGGACAGCGGCAGGGTCACGTTGACGCTGGACTTGCTCACGTCCTGGGCGTTGTAGACCAGGGTGCCGTCGACGTCGCCGAAGTGCGCGGACGGGTTGGAGAAGCCGAAGTGGCTCCACTGCACCAGCACGTCGGTGTGGGCCGGATCGAGCGTGTAGGTCCCGGAGACGCCCTTGGCGGCGGCAGCGGCGGCGGCCGGGGCGGCGAAGGCGCTGGTGGCCGGCTGGGCGACGACGGCGGCCAGGGCCATGGCGAGCGGGAGCAGCAGTTTGCGGGTCTTGGTCATGGTGGAACTCCTTGGAGGGGTGATGGGACGAAACTGCGGCAGGCGCGGGCCTGCGGTGGGACACGAAAGCGGAACCCGCGCGCTCACTCGATGCGCGCGGCCTCGTCGAAACTCAGCCGCGGCAGGCGCGGGAACAGGCCGCTGGGGTCGCCGTAGCCGAGGTTGACCAGGAAGTTGGATTTGATCGCAGTGCCTGCGAAGAACGCGGCATCGACCTTGGCGTTGTCGAAGCCGGACATGGGACCGGCATCCAGGCCCAGCGCACGCGCGGCCAGGATCAGGTAGGCGCCCTGCAGCGAGCCGTTGCGGAACGCGCCTTCGCTGCGGCCTTCGCGCGGGCCGTCGAACCAGCTCTTGGCATCGGTGTGCGGGAACAGATACGGCAGCTTCTCGTGGAAGTCCTCGTCGTGGGCCACGATCACCGTGACCGGCGCGGCCAGGGTCTTGGCCAGGTTGCCCTCGGACAGCGCCGGCTTGAGCTTTTCCTTGGCCTGCGGCGAGGTGACGAAGACGAAGCGTGCCGGGCTGCCGTTGGCCGCGGTCGGGCCCCACTTCACCAGGTCGTAGAGGGCACGCAGGGTGTCTTCGGCGACCGGCTTGTCCAGGAACGCGTTCTGGGTGCGCGCGGTGCGGAACAACTGGTCGAGGGCGGCGTCGTGCAAGGCGTCGGACATGGAGGAAGTTCCTTGATCGAGGGAAGCGCCAGGAGGCCGGTGGGGCCGTCCCGATGCGAGGCGGCCAGTGTAGAGTGGCACGATTGTCGCAACACCCGGCCGCGATGCAACGGATTACTACCAAACGTGAAACGATCGGACGCGACCTGGGCGATTAGCGATGGCCGCGCCGGCAACGCCCGCCAGGCCGAGGCACTGGCCGCCGCGTTGGCGCTTCCGGCCGCGGTACCGATCCAGGCGCAGGTGTTGCATCCGCACATGCCGTGGCGCTGGTTGGCGCCGCGCTGGCTGCCCGGCGCGCGGCATGCGTACGGCACGACGTTCGCCGCAGCATTGCGGCAGCCGCCTCCGCTGGCAGTGGGCTGCGGCCGTCAGGCGGCGCTGGCGACGCGGTTGCTGCGCGCACGCGGCAGCCGGGTGGTGCAAATCCTGGATCCGCGGCTGGATCCGCAGCACTGGGACATCGTGGTGGTGCCGGAACACGATCGCCTGCGCGGCCCCAATGTGCTGACCCTGCTCGGCAGCCTGCATCCGATCGACGATGCCTGGCTGGCGGCAGGACGCGCCGCGTTTCCTGCGCTGGGCGCGCTGCCCTCGCCGCGTGTCGGACTGTTGGTGGGCGGCCCCTCCGGGCTGGCGCCGTGGAGCGCAGCACAGGCACAGGCCGCCTTCGCCGACATCGCCGCACAGTTGCGCGCGCACGGCGGCAGCCTCCTCGCCAGCGCATCGCGGCGCACGCCGCCTGCGGTGGCCGCGGCCTTGCGCCGCACGTTTGCCGACGTGCCGGGCATGGTGTGGTGCGGCGCGGACGACGGCGCCAATCCCTATGCCGGCCTGCTCGGCTGGGCCGAGCGTCTCGTGTGCACGCCGGACTCGGTGAACCTGCTATCCGAAGCCTGCGCCACGCGCGTGCCGGTGCAGGTACTGATGCCGGAGACGGCGCGTGGCCGCGCCCTGGATTTCCATCGTGCTTTGCAGGCGCGTGGACGCCTACTTCCGGCGCAAGATCCCGGCGACGCGTACGCCGCCGGCATCGCACCGCTGCGCGAAACCGCGCGGGTGGCCGCGCTGATCCGCGACCGCCTGGCGCTGGCCTGATCGGCCGCCGTGCCGGCGTCGCTGCCACGACACCGACACGGCAACCGGGC
The DNA here is from genome assembly GCF_034105445.1 of Xanthomonas sp. LF07-6. NCBI lineage: Bacteria > Pseudomonadati > Pseudomonadota > Gammaproteobacteria > Lysobacterales > Lysobacteraceae > Xanthomonas > Xanthomonas sp. LF07-6. The sequence goes on along the minus strand of NZ_JAXGGI010000009.1, from coordinate 121,963 downwards.
CCAACGCGTCACATCACGCTATGTCAGGGGTTGCTCGGCGAACGCGGCACGCCGGCCGGCGCCGCATCCAGCGCGCCGATCAGCAGCCGCACCACCGGCGTGCCCACGCCGACCGTGTAGTTGTACTTGCCCTTGATCGGCTGGTTGTTGTCGACCACGCCGTTGTAGCCGGGGATGCCGCGATGCAGCGCCTCCGGCCCATTGGCGGCCAGGCGGTACAGGTAATCGTTGAGATTGCCCTGGCGGCCCTGCTTCTCCACCAGCAGCGCGACCGCGCTGGCGAATTCCGGCGCGGCGACGCTGGTGCCGATCACCGCCGAGATGCCGCCCTTGAAGTAGGTGGCCACCGAGCTGTCGCCCTCACGGCACGGCTGCGTCGCAATCCCCGGGCAGCCGCCGACCAGCATGCCGATGTCCGGCAGCGCGCGCATGGACGTGCGCGTCCCGCCGAGTGCACGCAACTGATAGGCCGGACGCTGGAACAGGGTGCTGACGCCGCCGCCGGCGCCCCAGTAGCCGCCGGCCAGGTTCGCGCCGACGCCGTAGTAGTCCGCGGTCTCCAGCGGATCGCCGTAGGCGCTTTCGCTCTTGTAGCCGGATTCCAGGCTGCCCTTCTTGTACGCAGTGAGCAGGTTGCCGCCGCCGACCGCGGTCACGTGCGGGCTGGCTGCGGGGTGTTCGACGCCGGCGACGAAGTGGCCGTCCTTGTGGTCGACCGCGTACTGCGTATCCGCGCAGTCCAGGCCGGCGTTGTCGCCGCTGGAGGCGACGAAGGTGATGCCCTGCGCGTTGCCCTGCTTGAACACCGCATCGTAGGGGCGCAGCAGCGAGGTGAAATCCTTGCCGCCGTTGTAGGCCGCGGTGTAGTACAGCTCGCAGACGCCGAACGAGGAACTGACCACGTCGGCCTGGTTGTCCTGCACGATCTGCCGGTAGCCGGCCAGCACCGAGGCGTCGCTCAGGTCCGGGATCACGTACAGCAGCACGTGCGCACCCGGCGCGCCGCCGAGCGCCATCTGCACGTCGAGCGCGGCCTCGCCGCCTGCGGCGTCGTTGCCGTCCTGCAGGCCGGGCTTGGCGCCGGCCACGTAGTGGCGCGCGTACAGGGTGGGATCGGCGTGGTTGGCGGCGTAGCGGCTGAAGTTTTCGTGGTCGAACATCGCCTTGATGTCCGAATCCAGCACGTCGCTGCTGATCAGGATGGCGATGGTGCTGCCGGTGCCGTCGAGCCGGCGCTGCTGCCCGGCCGCGCCGGTGGTGGCCTGGTAGGACGGGTAGCCGTAGGCCTGCTTGAGATCGTTGTACCAGTAGGTGGTACCGCCGGCGCCGTAGCGGTTGGCGGGATTCTTGGTGGCCGCGCGCTGCCAGTTGACGTGCATCGGCGGCGCACCACGGGTCAGGCCGGTCACGGTCGCACCGCTGTCGCGCAGTACGGCGGGCAACTGCAAGGGCGCGGCGGCGGCGAGGTGGGCCTGGCTGCCCTGCTGGACCTCGGCGGTCAGCGGCACCGCGAACAAGCGCTCGACGTTGTTCGCGCTCGCACTGACATGCAGGGTGTTGCCCTGCTCGGTGACGTTCATGTGCGCGGCCTGCAGCGCGGCACGCACCTGCGCGACCTGTGCCGGCGCCGGTGCGAAGCGGCGCTGGAATTCGGCCGGCGTCAGCCAATGGTGATACTGCGGGGAGACCGGATCCTGGATATCGGCCAGCAACGCGTCCAGGCCGGCCTGATCGCGCAACGGCAAGTGCACGTCGAAGTTGACCGGCGCGGCGCGCAGCGTTGCGGTCATCGCCGCGATGGAGGCGTCGGGCACGGCATTGGCGGTGCCGAGCGCGCACAGCAGGGAAGCGGACAACACGGCAGCCAGCAAGGGCCGACGGCGGATGCGATCAAGCATGGGCGTCTCTCCGGGGGTAGAGCGAGTGGACGAGGCCGTGGCGGCCTCGCTGTGGGAAATCGATTGCCCCTCTTCCCTCGGGAGAGAGGTTGGAGTGAGGGTGCGGCGCGCGCAGCGCGTGCGTGGTGCGTTGCTGCGAGGCTGCGCCCCTACTCTCATCCGCCCCTGCGGGGCACCTTCTCCCGATGGGAGAAGGGAGACACTGAGCCCCTCTCCCATCGGGAGAGGGGTTGGGGTGAGGGTACGGCGCGCGCAGACCTGTCGAGGCGAGGACCCAACAGCGCACGCGAACGACGCTCCGAGCGACGCGAGGGCACTGTGCTTCCTGCTCATGTCTGCACGCATCGGCACGTCGTCGGGCTTGGGCGAGGCGTGATCATTGAGGAGGAGCGCACTACAAAACTTTGACGGACGACGCCGTTTTCGACTTTGGAAACAGCATGTTTCGCTGGGTTTCCGACACACACGCCTACATGTGTTCACCACTCGTCATGCATGGCAATCGGCGACACTCTGTATCGCATTGATGTCGACACGCGCTTGCCACGCCGCTTCTTCCGCGGTGTCGCACGATGGCGCGCCTGCAGTCATCGCGCGCCCGGCGGCGGCGACACGAAGGCCATGCCGCAGGACCGCTGCATGACAACCGCAACGCCGATGACGCCAACCTGCAACGTCGCTGTCGCATCGTGTGCGCACTTCCTTTACGAATTCCCCTCGCGCATGCCTCTCCATTCCCTGCTGAGCACGGCGATCCTCGCCACCCTGTTGTCGCCTTTCGCCGCCACTGCCGCAGAACCCACCGCCGATGGCGCCGCGGCCGACGTGCAGCAACTCGATGCGGTGTCGGTGATCGGCCAGGGCGAAACCCGCCAGGTGCAGCGCATCACCACCCAGGACGTGGCGGTGCTACCGCCGGGCACCAGCATCCAGAAGCTGCTCAACCGCATTCCCGGCGTCAACGTGCAGTCCAACGACGCCTTCGGCGCCAACGAGGAATCGCAGACCATCAGTCTGCGCGGCTTCAACGGCGTGCGCCTGGGCTACACCCTCGACGGCCTGCCGCTGGGCGACAACGCCTACGGCAACTACAACGGCCTGAACATCAGCCGCGCGCTGATCGCCGAGAACTTCGGCGGCGTGGAACTGGCCTCGGGCATCGGCAGCCTGGGCACGGCCTCCACCAGCAATCTCGGCGGTACGGTGCAGTACTACTCCGACGATCCGTCCACCGAGGTGGGCGTGCGCCTGGCGCAGACCGTGGGCTCGGACAGCAACCGCCGCACCTACCTGCGCCTGGATACCGGCGAGCACAACGGCTTCTCCGCCTACCTGTCCGGCATCTATGCCGACGCCGACATGTGGGCCCCCCCGGGTTCGCCGACCCACACCGCGCAGTTCAACGGCAAGGGCGTGTACCAGTTCGAGGGCGGCAAGATCACCGCGTTCGTCGACACCTCGCGCACCTCGCAGGCCGACTACGCCTACCTGTCCAAGAGCGGTCTGCACCGTGGCCTCGGCTGGGACTGGAACCTGTATGCGCCGGACTGGCAGCGCGCACTGGCCGCGGCCTATTGCGCGCCGGCCACGCGCAACCCCAGCCGCTGCGGCTACAGCGGCGGCGTGGACAACATCGACGACGCCTATTACCAGAGCCGCGCGCTGCGCAACGACGACCTGTACTACCTGGCCGGCGACTTCCAGCCGTCCGATGCGGTGAGCGTGCACACCCAGGTCTACCATCACGAGAACGAAGGCCAGGGCCACTGGTGGTCGCCGGGCCAGCCGTCCTACCCGGGCACCCCGCAGGCGCTGCCGATCTCGATCCGCAGCACCAACTACACCATCAACCGCACCGGCGGCATCGCTTCGCTGGGCTGGGACATCGGCCCGCACCACCTGGAAGCGGGCGTGTGGTACGAGCGCAACAAGCACCACGTGGAGCGCAACTTCTACTGGATCGACGGCCCGATCGACGACGACATCTTCCTCAGCAACCCGAACCGCCGGCTGTTCTCGCAGGACTACGTCATCACCACCAAGCAGGCCTATGTGCAGGGCACCTTCAAGCTGCTCGACGAGCGCCTGACCCTGGACATCGGCGCCAAGAGCCCGCACACCACCATGACCGCGCGCGAGACGCCGGGGATCGCGGTGGAGTCGCCGGTGGCCAACGGCGAGCTGAAGGCCAGCAAGGCGCTGCTGCCGCAGGCCGGCCTGAGCTACCGCCTGGCCGAGGGCCAGGAAGTGTTCGCCTCCTACGCCGAGAACATCGCCGCGTTCCAGGGCGGCGGCGCCGGCGGCCCGCTGCTGGTGACGCAGGCTTCGTTCGACGCCAGCGTCGGCGCGCTGCAGCCGGAGAAGTCCAAGACCTTCGAAGCCGGCTACCGCCTGGTGCGCGACCAGTTCGAGGCCTCGCTGGTCGGCTACGACGTCACCTTCGACAACCGCCTGCTGTCGCTCAACCCGTGCCCGAGCATCCAGCAGGGCACCAGCCCGGCGTGCACCACGCGCTTCTTCAACGTGGGCTCGGTGAGCAGCCGCGGCGGCGAGCTGACCTTCATCTGGAAGCCGACCGCGCACCTGCAGTGGTACAACTCGGCCTCGATCAACCGCTCCACCTACGACGACAACTACGTGCAGAACGGCGCGGTCATCCCCACCGCCGGCAAGTCCACCGTGGACACGCCCAAGCGCATGTTCGCCAGCGAACTCAGCTGGACCTGGAACGGTTGGAACGCCAACCTGCGCGGCAAGTACACCGGCCAGCGCTACTACACCTACACCAACGACCAGGGCTTCGGCGGCTACACCTCCTTCGATGCCGGCGCCGGCTACGATTTCGGGGCGGTGTCGTTCCTGCGGGACCTGAAGCTGTCGTTGAACGTCACCAACCTCACCGACAAGCGCTACGCCTCCAACCTCACCGCCTTCAGCAACAGCGACCCGAACGGCCGCTCGCTGGCCTTCCACGCCAGCGCGCCGCGGCAGGCGTTCCTGACCCTGGACGCGCGCTTCTGAGCGCGTCCATCCTGTCCGCCCGCCCCCGAACCGGAACGCATGCGATGATCCGATCCACCTCCTGGTTGTTGGGATGCGCGATGGCCGTGTTGGCGACCACCGCGGCGGCCGTACCGGCCGCCGCCCCGGGCGAGCACAAGCCGCTGGTGATCGGCCACCGCGGCGCCAGCGCGCTGCGTCCCGAGCACACCCTGGCGTCCTACGCCAAGGCCATCGCCGACGGCGCCGACTTCATCGAGCCGGACCTGGTCTCGACCAAGGACGGCGTGCTGGTGGCGCGCCACGAGAACGAGATCGGCGGCACCACCGACGTGGCCGCGCACCCGGAGTTCGCCGCGCGCAAGACCGTCAAGCAGATCGACGGACAGCGCGTGGAAGGCTGGTTCACCGAAGACTTCACCCTGGCCGAGCTGAAGACCCTGCGCGCGCGCGAGCGCCTGCCGCAACTGCGCGGCACCGCCTTCGACGGGCAGTTCCAGGTGCCGACCATGGACGAGATCATCGACTTCACCGCGGCCGAGTCGGCCACGCGCGGGCGGCCGATCGGGCTGATTCCCGAGATCAAGCACGGCACCTACTTCCGCGGGCTCGGCCTGGCGATGGAGGACAAGCTGGTGGCCACGCTCGATGCGCATGCCTACACGCGCAAGGCGCCGGTGGTGATCCAGTCGTTCGAGATCGGCAACCTGGAATACCTGCACGGCAAGTTGGGCAGCACCCATCCGAACGTACGCCTGGTGCAGTTGCTGGGCGATCCCAAGGAGCGCCCAGGCGACCAGTTGCGCGACGGCCCGACCTACGCGCAGATGGGCAGCGCGCAGGGCCTGCGCGCGATCGCCAAGTATGCGCAGCTGGTCAGCCCCAACCTGCGCGCGATCGTGCCGGTGAGTGCCGACGGCGCCCTGGCTCCGCCCACCTCGTTCGTGGCCGATGCGCATGCGGCGGGCCTGCAGGTGATTCCGTACACCTTCCGGCCGGAAAACTATTTCCTGCCCAAGCAGTTGCAGGACGCGCGCGGCCCGGCTGCGGTGAATGCCGCCGGCAGCATGAAGGAAATGCGCGCGCTGATCGACGCCGGCATCGATGGCTTCTTCACCGACGACCCGGCGGTGGGCCGCGCGGCGGTGGATGGGACGGCGCTGCCGCGGTGAAGCCGAGAATGGGGAATGGGGAATGGGGAATCGCAAAAGCGGTTCCCGGCGCGCAGTTCCATTTGTAGGAGCGGCTTCAGCCGCGGTAGAGCCGGGAATAGGGAATAGGGAATGGGGAATCGCAACAGCGTTCCCCAGCGCGGAGTTCCATTTGTAGGAGCGGGTTCAGCCGCAACGCGTGGAGATCGGGGCGCACTTTGCGAAGCGGATGCGCCATCGGGTCGGGACTGAAGTCCCTCCCACAGTGCAGCCTCCCGGCAGTGCCGGTGCGGTGAAGCTGGGATTGGGGATTGGGGAATTACAAAAGCGTTCCCCAGCGCGGAGTTCCATTTGCAGGAGCGGCTTCAGCCGCGACGCGTGGAGATCGGGGCGCACTGTGCGCAGCGGATGCGCCATCGGGTCGGGACTGAAGTCCCTCCCACAGTGCAGCCTCCCGGCAGTGCCGGTGCGGCGAAGTTGGAATTGGAGAATCGCAATAGCGGTTCCCATCGTGGGGTTTGCCACGATAGGAGCGGCTTCAGCCGCGACCACGCGAGATCGGGATACGCCCTGTCGCGGCTGAAGCCACTCCTACGCCGCACGGGGGCGTTGAGATCGTCCACATGCCCGGCATTGGTGATCGCACGTCCGGGCCGCGATAATGCGCGCCCGCCGCCCCTGCCCCGATCGCCGTGCCATCTGTTGCCGCTCCCTCGCCCACTTTCGCCGCGCTGACGCCGCGCGCGCTGCTGCTGTCCGTGCTGGCGATGGGCGCGGTGGTGCTGCTGTCGAACGTGCTGGTGCAGTTCCCGATCAACGACTGGTTGACCTGGGGCGCCTTCAGCTATCCGCTGGCGTTCCTGGTCAGCAACCTGATCAACCGCCGCTTCGGCCCGCGCGCGGCGCGGCGGGTGGCCTGGTGCGGGTTCGCACTGGCGGTGCTTCTGTCGATCTGGATCGCCACCCCGCGCATCGCCGCGGCCTCGTGCCTGGCCTTCATCGCCGCGCAACTGCTGGACATCACCGTGTTCGACCGACTGCGCCGCGGGCGCTGGTGGCGCGCGCCGATCGTCGCTACCACCTGCAGCGCGACGCTGGACACCACGATCTTCTGGTCGATCGCCTTCGCCGGCTCGGCGCTGCCGTGGCTGAGCTGGGCCGCCGGCGACCTGGCGGTGAAGCTGGGCATCGGCGTGTGCCTGCTGGCGCCGTTCCGCGCGCTGCTGTGGCGGATGGCGCCGACACGCTGACGGCTGCGCCGCGCTTCGCGCAAGCGCGGCTTCACAAGCGGCCGCGGCAGACGTTGAACAGGCCATCGGCGGCGCACGTCCCGTGCGCCGCGCCTGCGACGAGACCACACCCATGCCGCACGACGTCACCCCCGCCCTCGCGCTGAGCGCGCTCAACGCCACCCTGGCGCAACTGCAGCCTGCCGGTACGGCGCTGCCCACGCTGACCACGCCCGCGGTGTCCTGCCCGGAATGGTCCTGCAATACCTTCGCCCCGCTGATGCTGGAAATGGTGCTGCTGCGCCGCGACCGGCCCTTGCGCACCACGCCGTACCTGGCGGACGCGGCGTTGCCGACCTTCGCCGATGGCGACTTCGTCAACATCGTGCTGCTGGGCGATCCGTCGCAGTTGATCCACAACGTCAACATCCTGGTGGCCGGCGAGCGGGTTTACCTGTTCCAGGCCTACCTCGAGCAGGTCGTGGACGTGGTGCGGGTGTTCGAGTCAGTGACCTTCCATGCGCTGTGGCACGACCTGTGCGCCGGCCGCGCCGGCCTGTGGAAGCGCGCCTACCAGGCGCTGTTCGGCGTGGATCCCGACCAGGTGGTGGACACTGATCCCGACGCGGTCTGGTTCCAGTCTCAATACGTCAGCGTGTAGCAATCGCGCCACCGCGGCGCGGAACGGCATGCCGGCGCCGATCGCCACGACCAAGGCGGCGTGTTTGCGGTGGCATCACGGCGGCGAGCCCAGGCCCTCCGGCCGATTGCAGCCAGCGCCGACGGCGCGCTTTCCGCCGCGACTCGGCGAGACGCGGCGTTGCCGGAGAAGCATGTCGCCACCGACACCATGCGTGCGCGCATGCGCTGCCAACAAGGATCGCGCTAGCGCGCCGCGTCGCCGTCCGCACGGCCATCGACGAACACCAGCTCCAGCGCGACCGCGGCAGCGCGAATCGCCGCACGCGCCGCGGCGATCTCGACCGTGGGCGCGGTCAGGCGCGGTCGCCGGTCCAGCGTGCAGGCCAGGCCGGCCTCCACCAGTGCGGCGTGGGCGGCATGCAGGCTGGCAGCGATGGAAGGCGACAGCCAGCCGCTGTGCGCCAGCGCATCGAGCAGCGCCGGGGTGTCGCGCGGCAACAACAGTGCCGGCTGCTGCGCGGCGCCGAGCAGCACGCCGGCCTGCACCAGGAATTCCAGGTCGACCAGGCCGCCGGCACCCTGCTTGAGGTCGAAGCGCGCGGCATCGCTGCGGTCGAGTTCGGCGCGCATGCGCGCACGCATCTTGCGCACTTCCTCGCGCAGGGACGCGGCCTCGCGCGGGCGCGCCAGGGTCTGCGCGCGCACCTGCTCGAACTGCTGCAGCAGCGGCGCATCGCCCGCCACGCCGCGCGCGCGCACCAGCGCCTGGTGTTCCCAGGTCCAGGCGCGCTCGCGCTGATACTCGCGGTAGCTGGCCAGCGACGACACCAGCGCGCCCTTGCCGCCGTCCGGGCGCAGGCGCACGTCGATGTCGTACAGGCGGCCGCCACCGGTGACCGCGCCGAGCAGGGCGATCACCTTCTGCGCCAGCCGCGCGAACCAGCGCCCGCTCTCCAGCGGCCGCGGCCCGGCCGACGCTTCGACGCCCGGCGGATGGTCGTACAGGAACACCAGGTCCAGGTCCGAGCCGATGCCCAGTTCCACACCACCGAGGCTGCCGTAACCGACGATGGCGAAACTGCCGCCAGGCACCTCGCCGTGCGCGGCGACCAGATCGGCACGCGCCAGGCGCAGCACCGTTACGACCACCGCCTCGGCCAGCTGCGCCAGTTGGCGAGCGCTGTCGAGCGCGGGCTGGCGCCGGTCCAGCGTGGCCAGGGCGATGCGGAAACTCAGCGCCTGGCGCGCTTCGTTGAGGCCGCGCAAGGCCGCTTCCGGATCGTCGCCAGCGGTGGCGACCGCGGCATCGCACAGCCGCTGCATCGCCGCCTGGTCCGGCATCGCGCCGTCCACGCGGCTGTCGAGCAGTTCGTCCAGCAGCAGCGGATGCGCGGCCAGCCGTTCGGACAGGAAGGCGCTGCGCGCCAGCACGTCGACCAGCCGCGCCAGCGCGCTGGGTTGTTCGTCGAGCAGGGCCAGGTAGCTGGCCCGGCGCAGGATCGCCTGCAGCAGGCCGAGCACGCGGTGCAGGGCGGCATCGGCCTGCGCCGAGCGCGCCGCGGCATGCAGCAGCGCTGGCAGCACCCGATCCAGGCGCGCACGCGCGGCATCGGAGAGCGTGCGCACGCCCAGCGACTGCACGAAACCGCGCAAGGCCTGGTCGGCGCCGTCAGGGTCTGCAAAACCAGCCTCGCGCAGCACCTGCACCTGGCCAGCGTCGGGCAGGCCGCGCCAGTAGTCGGCCAGCGCATCGGGCGCCAGCGCGCGCTCACGCGGCGCCAGCAGTTCGGCGAACTCGGCGGCGACGCGGTCGCGCTGCACCTGCAGCGCTGCGTGCAGCGCGGCCCAGTCGGCATGGCCAAGGCCGAAGGCGATGCGCGCGCGGTCCAGCGGATCCTCCGGCAGCGCGTGGGTCTGCGCATCGCGCAGCATCTGCAGGCGGTTCTCCACGCGGCGCAGGAAGCGATACGCCTGCGCCAGCGCGGCGCCGTCCTCGGCCGCGACCTGGCCGGCGGCGACCAGCGCGCGCAGCGCCGGCAACAGGCGGCGCTCGCGCAAGGCCGCTTCGCGACCGCCGCGGATCAATTGCAGCGACTGCACCAGGAACTCGATCTCGCGGATGCCGCCGGCGCCGCGCTTGATGTCGTCCAGGCGGTCGTGGCGCGCCACTTCGGCGGTGATCGCCGCCTTCATCTCGCGCAGGCCGTCCAGCGCGGTGTAGTCGAGATAGCGCCGGTACACGAACGGGCGCAGCGCCTGCAGCCATTCCTCGCCGGCGGCGATGTCGCCGGCCACCGCGCGCGCCTTCAGCCAGGCGTAGCGCTCCCAGTCGCGGCCTTCGCGCTGGAAATACTGGTCCATGCCGGCGAACGACAATGCCACCCGGCCGGCCGTGCCGAACGGGCGCAGACGCAGATCCACGCGGTGCGCGAAGCCGTCCGCGGTGGTCTCGTCGAGCAGCCGCGCCAGGCGCTGGCCGAGCCGCGCGAAGTATTCCTCGGCGGCCAGCGCCCGCGCGCCGTCGGACTCGCCGCCCTGCGGATAGGCGTAGACCAGATCCACGTCGGAGGAGAAATTCAGCTCGCCGCCGCCGAGCTTGCCCAGGCCGAACACCACCAACCGCTGCACGCTGCCGTCGGCGGCACGCACCACGCCATGGCGCGCGGCGAACTCGCCTTCCAGCGCCTGCAGCGCCAGTGCCAGGCAGTCCTCGGCCAACTGCGTGCTGCCGGCCAGGGTCGCATCGACCTCGTCCAGGCCCAGCACGTCGCGCCACACCAGCCGCGCCGAGGCGGCCGCACGGTAGCGGCGCAGCTGCGCCGGCCACGCCGCCGGCTGCGCCGGATCCAGTTGCGGCAGCGGCAAGGACGGCGGGTCCGGCTGCGCCAGGTGCGCGAGCAGCGACGGCTGCCGGCACAGCGTGTCGAGCAGGAAATCGCTGGCCAGCAGCGCGCGCGCCAGCGCGTCCTCGAAACCGGGATGAGACGGCCACGGCTGCGCGGCCACGGCCTGGCGCAGGCGTGCCAGGCTGCGTTCGAGGGTGGGCTGCAGGGTGGCGGGAACGGCGAAGGGAGCAGAAGCCATCGGCCGATGATGGCATCCCGCGACGACCGCGGACAGGACCGCGGCGTGGATGCAATCAAACGCGCGCCGTCGGACACGGCGAGCGCAAGGGAAGCGTCGTGATTGCAGCATCGGCCCCAGCCAGGGCGGAGCTGTCTGCGCTGCATACGAGGAACTTCATTCCGACGTGTCCGACGCTTGCTGGATCTCCCACCACCGCGCGTCGCGGCTGAAGCCGCTCCCACAGGTGAAGCACCCACATTCTCGGCAACCCCACGGTGCAGCAATGCACTGTGGGAGGGACTTCAGTCCCGACCCGACGGCCCATCCGGCGCCGAAAGGCCGTTCCACCGTCGCACGTTACGACGGAGGCCATTCCCGCACAGCTCCAAAATCCACGCAGAACGCAGCTTTTCAGCACTTTTCGCAACGTTTCGCAGACCTTGTCGCCAGCCCCGTCACGACGATGGTGTATCATGGCCGTCTCGACGGAGCCCCTGTGCGCCCTGCGCCGCCCGCTCCGTTCTTCGATCCTGCAGCGCCGTGGTGTTGACGCGGCCGTCCGGGATCGCCCCCGCAGACCAGTGCGGCGCCCGTGGCGCCCTGTCGTTCCGTCTTGCTTGCCTGACGCGTGCGGGCCGGGGGTCATCACCTCACCGTTCCAGGACAGGAGAAGACATGTCGGAGTTCCACGCCCATTTCGGATGGTTCAAGCGCCGCCGCCAACTGCAGGTGGAAGAAGTCACCGTCGTCGACAAACCCATGCTCAAGCGGGCGGTCGGCGCGGCGGCGCTGGGCAACGCGATGGAATGGTTCGACTTCGGCGTGTACGGCTACCTGGCCGTGACCCTGGGCCACGTGTTCTTCCCCAGCACCAACCCGACCGCGCAGCTGATCGCCACGTTCGCGACCTTCACCGTCGCGTTCCTGGTGCGCCCGCTGGGCGGGCTGGTGTTCGGCCCGCTGGGCGATCGCTACGGCCGGCAGAAGGTGCTGGCCGCGACCATGATCCTGATGGCGCTGGGCACGTTCTCGATCGGCCTGATCCCCTCCTACGCGCGCATCGGCATCTGGGCGCCGATCCTGTTGCTGGTGGCGCGGCTGGTGCAGGGCTTTTCCACCGGCGGCGAATACGGCGGCGCGGCGACCTTCATCGCCGAGTACTCCACCGATCGCAACCGCGGCTTCATGAGCAGCTGGCTGGAGTTCGGCACGTTGGGCGGCTACATCGCCGGCGCCGCCACGGTGACCGCGCTGCACTTTGCGTTGAGCGATGCGCAGATGCACGACTGGGGCTGGCGCGTGCCGTTCCTGATCGCCGGCCCGCTGGGCCTGCTCGGCCTGTACATGCGCATGAAGCTGGAGGAAACCCCGGCATTCCAGGCCTATGCCGAGGAAGCCGAAAAGCGCGAGCACGACGCGCCCGGCCTGGGCGCACTGTTCCGCATCCACTGGCCACAGTTGCTCAAGTGCGTGGGCCTGGTGCTGGTGTTCAACGTCACCGACTACATGCTGCTGACCTACATGCCCAGCTATCTCAGCGTCACCATGGGCTATGCCGAGAGCAAGGGCCTGCTGCTGATCATCATCGTGATGCTGGTGATGATGCCGCTCAACGTGCTCGGCGGATTGTTCAGCGATCGCCTGGGCCGCAAGCCGATGGTGATCGGCGCCTGCATCGCGCTGCTGGTGCTGGCGGTGCCGTGCCTGCGGCTGGTCGGCACCGGCAACGACTGGCTGATCTTCCTCGGCCTGATGCTGCTGGGCGTGGCGCTGGTATGCTTCACCAGCTCGATGCCGTCGACCTTGCCGGCGCTGTTCTACACCCCGGTGCGCTACAGCGCGCTGTCGATCGCCTTCAACGTGTCGGTGTCGCTGTTCGGCGGCACCACGCCGCTGGTCACCGCGTGGCTGGTCGAGCGCACCGGCGATCCGCTGGTGCCGGCGTACTACCTGATGGGGGCGGCGGTGGTCGGCATCGCGACCATGGCCTTCGTGCGCGAAACCGCCGGCCTGCCGCTGCGCGGTTCGCCGCCGGCGGTGGCCAGCGAAGCCGAAGCGCATGCGCTGCTGCGCAGCGACGAGCCGCTGACCGTGGATCCGACCCGGCCGGAACTGCCACCGTCGCCGGAACCGCCGTCGCAGGCCATGCCGACCTGACGCACACGCAACCGGCGCCGCGCACCCCGCTTCGACGACGGTTCGCGGCAGTCGAGGCGCAGCGGCGCTGCCGGCGGCGCATGTGCACGCGCCGTCGCGGACAATCCACGTCCCCGCGCCCGGGCTTCGGGCGCAGCGCACGATGCGGCGCTTCCGTCATGGGCAACCGGCCGAGCGCCTTCGCCTCGGTCGCGCGTCCATCAGGCGACCTCTTTCGACACGGCAGACCGATGTTCGGCGCCACGCCTGCCGAACACGATCACGCTGCAGAGCGCGAAGGTCCAGACACTGATGCCGCCATACAACATCACCCATTGCATGCCGTGGATCATGGCTGCCGCCGCGACGTCGGGCGGAACCGTCGGCGTGGAGAGGCCCTGCCCCGCCGCGTGTGCGGTTCCGCCGGAAAGCCGCTCAGCCAGCCCCCGCAGCAACGTGACGTCGACCGTCGGCAGCGTCCGGCGGAGAAAGGACAACACGCCCTCCACCAGGATGAATCCCATGACCGCGATATTGATCGCAAGGCTGATCAGGCGCGCACTGGTGTCCATGCCGGAGGCCATGCCGGTACGCGCGACGCAGACCGACGCGGTGATGGTATTGGTCACCGGGGTGTTGACGATCCCCAACCCGGTACCGGCCAGTAGGCACCCGGGGAGCATCGTCAACCAACTGGCCCGCACCGTGCCGCTGCCCCACGCCATCAGCAAGAAGCCGGCTCCGATCGCAAACAGACCGGCAGGAATCACGGTATGCGCGCGGTAGCGCAGCGCCAGCCGCTCGCCCAACGGCGGCAGCACCAGGGTCGGCAAGGTGTAAGCCAGCAGCGAAAGTCCGGTGGCCACGTTGCCGTAGCCCAGCCCATGCTGGAACAGCAGCGGCAGATAGATCATGAGCGGCCAGAAGCTGAAGTTCATGCCCATCGAGCCCAACAGGGCGCCGGAAAAGTCGCGGATGCGGAACACCGAGAAGTCGAACATGGGCGCGTCGGCGCGGCGCTCCGCCACAACGAACGCGACGCAGCTGCCGCTGGCGATGATCAGACTCGCCAGCGACGAAACGCTGCCAAAGCCGGCTACCGGCCCTTGCGTGATGAACCACGCCAAGGCGAGCACCGCGACCGACAGCGAGACGATCCCGGCGACGTCCAAACGGCGCCGCTGCGGATCGCGCGACTCCTCGACACCGACAAGCGCCAGTCCCAGGGCGATCGCGGAAATGGGAACGTGCACAAGGAAAACCCATTCCCAACTCCACAACGCGACGATGCCGGCACCGATGATCGGGCCGAAACCCAGGCCGATGCCGAAGACGATCCCCCAGATCCCAAACGCCTTGGCACGGGCCGTCGCGTCTGCGAATTGCTGCGAGAGCACGGCGAACTGGCACACCAGCATGGCGCCCCCGGCCATCCCCTGAAGGAAGCGACCAGCGATCAGCAGCTCCGTGCTCCCTGCCAGGCCGCATACCAAGGAGGTCACGCCGAACAGGAACACGCAGATCAGGAAGATCCGCTTGCGCCCGTAGCGGTCGGCCAGCGTGCCCGTCGCCATCAGCACGGTGGTGCAGGCGATGGTGTAGGCATTCATGATCCACTGCAGATCGCGGAAGCTGCCATGCAGCGCCGCTTCGAGGAGGGGAAGGATCACCGGCACGCTGGAGATCTCCAGACCGAACATCAGCGAAGCCAGGCAGGCGGCCGCCAGCGTGAGGGTGTTCCTGCGCGCGGAAGGAAGGTGCGTCATGGGCTTTTCCTAGAGGGACATCCGCCCGCGGCGCCGAGCGGACCGACCGGTGCACGGCGGGTCGATTCGGGCTTGGGAGCGGCTGACTTCCAGTCTGCGAGCACACAATGGATGATGGAAATGATTTAATTTTCTTGAATTAATTAAAAAATGGACTGAATCGCATGGACTACGATCCGGATCTGTTACGCACCTTCGTTGCGGTGAACGAGACTGGCGGCTTCACGCGCGCAGGCGAACGGCTGCACCTCACCCAGTCGGCCATCAGCCATCACATTCGCAAACTGGAAGCGCAGGCCGGCACGGCACTGCTGAATCGCACAACCCGCCGGGTGAGCCTGACCGAAGACGGCGAAGACTTTCTTCGCCATGCGACGCAGGTGCTGCAGGCGCATGACGCGCTCGCACGGCGTTTCCGGCGTTCTCCGGTGTCCGGCACGGTGCGTTTCGGTGCCCCCGAAAGCTACGTCGGCGATCGCCTTCCGCCGATGCTGGCGCGGTTCGCACGGATGTTTCCGGCGGTGCGGCTGGACGTGACGGTGGATACCTATGCCGCGCTGCACGAGCAGATCGTTGCGGGCTCCCTCGACCTGGCGGTGACACTCGCACTGGAGGACGACCCGACAACGCCCCTGCTGCGCCGGACCCGCTTCGTGTGGGCGGCCGCGCCAGCGTTCGCGCCGGCCGCGAATGCGCCAGTCCCGCTCGCTTTTGCACCCAAGCCCTGCCTGCACCGGCAGGTGGGAACCGCTGCACTGGAGCGCGCCGATCTCGCCTGGCGAGTGGCATTCACCTCGCCAAGTCAGCAGGGACTGCGTGCCGCCGTGAAGGCCGGCCTGGCCATCACCGCCCTGCCCCAGGAAGATCTGGAAGCGGGAATGGTCGCCTTGGACGAGCGCTTTGGATTGCCGCCGTTGCCGCACGCCAGCTTCCGGCTGCTGTGGAGCGAGGCCAACCGAACGCCGGCAGCGGAGGCGCTAGCGCAACAACTGTCGCAATCACCCGAGGCACTTTCCGGCAGCGACGCGATGCCCGCCGACTGAAATAAAAAAGCCCGCTTGCAGCGAACTGCCAGCGGGCTTTGCTCCCTCCCCCACGTCGGGATGCAGGGCGATCTTGGGCGCTTTTTTTGGACATTGCACGCTGCACTGCAAAACGATACCGGGCAGTACATTCTGCGTGGGCGGGAATGGGGAGACGGGAATGGGGAATAGATAAAGCGGGGATACGCGCGTTGCATGCTTTCGCATGCCGGCGTGGCGCGGCGCACAGCGCATCCACCCGCAGCCAGCGAAGCACGCCCAACGCGATCTCTGTCGCGCTAAGGCGATGCCGCCGGTGCCGGGGCCTCCGGCAGCCAGGCCGGCTGCTTGTCGTACCACTCGCGCGCGCCGAGCAGATGCCATTGCCGCTGTTCGCCGCGCAGCGCCACGCCCACGCCGAGCACGCCCCAGCGCGCATACAGATCGCCCTGCGTGCCGGCATCGCCGACGCGCAGGCGAGCGCGCAAGGCCACGCGTTCGTTTTCTGCAGCGACCCGATCCAGCCACAGTGCATCCTTGCGCCAGCGCAGTTGTCCGCTGGCCTGCAGTTGCCCGGCGTCGGCCAGCTTCAGCAACCACGCCGGCGCATCGCTGTGCTGCGCGAACACCGCCAGCACCGGGCCGGCGTCGCGCATCTGCATCTGCACCTGCGCATCGGCCTGCACCGGCGCCGCCGCAGCGATGCGGCCCTGCGGAATGCGCAGCGTCGCCCACCAGTCGCCCTGCCTGGGCTGGGTGCCGTAGCGCACGCCCTGCAGGCGCAGGGTGCTGCCGCTGAGATCGAAGCGCTTGTCCTGCAGCTCGGCGCGCCGCAGCCGCGCGTCCAGGTCGAGATCGCCGGCCAGTTCCAGGCCCGCGGTCTGCAGCCGCGCCTGGCGGCCGAGCACGCGCACGGTGCCCTGGCCGACCTGGCCGGACGCATCCAGCTGCAGATCGCCGCTGAGCCGGCCATCGCCGCCGAGCACACGCACCTGCGCCGCCGGCAGGTAGCGGTTGTAGGCGCGCAGGTCCGGCACGCGCGCATCGGCGAAGCGCAGCCGCGCCTGCAACGAGTCGCGCAAGGTGGCCAGCGCGCCGTCGCCCTGCAAGTCCAGTTGCAGGTTCTCGCCTTCGACGAAGCTGGCATTGGGCGCGTCCAGCGGCGCCAGCGCGAAGCGGCGCATGCGCACGTCCAGTTGCGTGCGCGGCTGTTCGGCGCTGCCGACGATGCGCCCGGCCGCCTGCGCCTTGCCGCTCAGCCGCACGCGCATGATCTCCGCCACCGCCTGCACGTCGGGTACGTCGAGACGGCTGCCGGGCTGCAGCGCGCCCTGCCGCAACTGCAGATCGGCGGCGACGTCGCCGCCGCCATCGAGCTGGAACCACGGCTTGCGCACCAGCAGGTCGCTGATCCAGTTCAACGATTCGAAATGCCAGCGTCCCTGCACGCGGCCGGAGGTGCGCGGCAGCAACGCCGCCGGGTCGTCGAACGGCACCTGGCGCCCGGCGATGCGCAGGTCGGCATCGAGCATGCTGCGCGGATCGACCTGGCCGGGCAGGCGCGCACGCGCGCGGATGTCCTCGCCTTCCACGTCCAGCAGCAGCGTCAGCACGCCGCGATCGGTGGCGCCCACGCCGGCATGCAGCGGCACCCGCCAGTTGAGCGCACTGCCGGGCTGCAGCGCGCCGCGCAGCAGGTGCAGATCGGCCTGCACGTGGCCCAGGCCGGGTTCGGTACTGAGTTTGGTGGTGTCGCCGGCGGTGTCGATGCGCAGGGCCACGCTGCGGCCATGCATGCGCAGCGCCAGGTCGGTGATGCCCAGCTTGCGCAGCCCCGGCGCCTGCGCGCGGTAGTGGCGCGGGAACGAGAAGCGCGCGTCCAGCGTGGCCTGGTCGGCGATCTGGCGCTTGCCGTAGCGCACGCTGGCATCCTCGAACACGATCTGCGAGCGGAACAGTTCCGACGGGCCGCCACGCAACTGCTTGAGGAAACCGACGGTGCCGTGGCCCTTGCCCTCGACCGCAAAATCGCCGAAGCGGGCGCGGCGCAGCGTGCCGCTGTGGATCGCGTCGAAGCGCAGGGTCCAGCCCTGGTCGCTGGGCGGTGGTGGCGGGATCATCTCCTCGACGCGGTCCATCTCGCCGATCACGTTCACCGCCTCCATCCACGGCAGGCGCACTTCGCGATGCAGCAGCGGCAGCAACGCGATGCGCGCGCTGGCGCGGTCGGCGCGCACCTGCCAGACGTTGCGCTGCACGTGGCCGCGCATGCGCACGTTCCAGGCGGTGATGAAGCCGGGCAGCACGGTGACGGCCGGCCCGGTGTGCATGCGGAACTTCTCCGGCTTGCGGTTGGTGGCCAGGTCGAACAGCGGCGTGTTGAGGAACACGTTGCCGGCCAGCAGATACAGCAGGTAGGCGATCAGCAGGCCGCGCAGGAGCAGGCGCCAGCCGCGCGGCAGACGCCGGTAGCGAGCATGGACGGCGGTCAGTGGGCGGGCGGAGAGCGGCACCGCCGCACTATCGCCGCGGCGCGGCGTGGAACGCGTGAAAGCGACGGTGGCGCATACCCGGCGTTGCGTGGCGGTGCACGCAGGGCCGCCAGGCCGCTCCATTGCACCGGCTGCATGCGCGCTGCGTCCTGCCATCGCAAACCAGACCCCACAAGGAGAGTGGAGAAACCAGCGCCCCTCTCCCACCGGGAGAGGGGTTGGGGTGAGGGTCCGGCGCGCGAAGCGCCGCACACATCGCACACACCGTGGCGTACATCCTCATCGCTGCGTCCGTGGCGCCCGCATGCGCCGCCACGCGACAGGCGCAGAAAGTGGGGACACACCCCAACGCGGGCCTCGGCCCGATCCGCGATAATTGCCCTCCCCTTCCCACGCCATGGTCGCCGCATGTCCGCCGAACGTATCCTCCATCCCCGCCTGCGCGAACGCATCGTCAGCGCCGAGGCCGCGGCGGCGTTGATCCAGCCCGGCGAGACGGTGGCGATGAGCGGCTTCACCGGCTCCGGCTATCCCAAGGCGGTGCCGATGGCGCTGGCGCAGCGCATCGAGGCGGCGCATCTGCAGGGCCAGTCGTTCAAGATCCAGCTGATGACCGGCGCCTCCACCGCGCCGGAGCTGGACGGCGCCCTGGCCAAGGCCGACGGCATCGCCCTGCGCATGCCGTTCCAGTCCGACCCGGACGCGCGCCAGCGCATCAACGCCGGCAGCCTGGACTACATCGACATCCACCTCAGCCACGTCGCCCAGCACGTGTGGTTCGGTTTCTATGGGCAGATCGACACCGCGGTGGTGGAAGTGGCCGGCATCCGCGAGGACGGCAGCCTGATTCCGTCGACCTCGGTCGGCAACAACAAGACCTGGCTGGACCTGGCGAAGAAGGTGATCGTCGAGGTCAACGACTGGCAGCCGGCCGGCATCGACGGCATGCACGACGTGTACTACGGCACCGCGTTGCCGCCGCATCGCAAGCCGATCCCGCTGCTGCATGCCGACGACCGCATCGGCGAGCCGTCGCTGCGCTGCGACCCGGACAAGATCGTGGCGGTGGTGCGCACCCACGGCCCCGACCGCAACAGCCCGTTCACGCCCGCAGATGCCACCAGCCAGCGCATCGCCGAGCACCTGATCGCGTTCTTCCAGCACGAGGTCGGCAAGGGCCGGCTGCCGCCGAACCTGCTGCCGCTGCAGTCCGGCGTGGGCAACATTCCCAACGCGGTGCTGGCCGGCCTGGCCAGCAGCGGCTTCCGCGACCTCAGCGCCTTCACCGAAGTGATCCAGGACGGCATGCTCGACCTGTTGCGCAGCGGCGTGCTCAAGGTCGCTTCGTGCACCGGCTTCGCGCTGAGCCCGGAGGCCAACGAGGAGTTCAAGCGCAACATCGACTTCTACCGCGAGCGCATCATCCTGCGCACGCAGGAGATCTCCAACCATCCGGAACTGGTGCGGCGGCTGGGCTGCATCGGCATGAACGGCATGATCGAGGCCGACCTGTACGGCAACGTCAATTCCACCCACGTGATGGGCAGCCGCATCATGAACGGCATCGGCGGCTCCGGCGACTTCGCGCGCAACGGCTTCCTGTCGATCTTCCTCAGCCCCAGCACGGCGAAGCACGGCAGCATCTCCTCGATCGTGCCGATGGTCAGCCACGTGGACCACACCGAGCACGACGTCTCGATCATCGTCACCGAGCACGGCCTGGCCGACCTGCGCGGCCTGCCGCCGCGGCAGCGCGCGCAACAGTTGCTCGCGCACTGCGTGGACCCGAGCTACCGCGCGCAGTTGCAGGACTATTTCGACCGCGCCCTGCACGCCAGCTACGGCAAGCACACCCCGCACCTGCTGCCCGAGGCGCTGTCCTGGCACCAGCGCTGGTTGGATACAGGGACGATGCACGCGGGCGGCTGAGTCACCGATCGGCAGCGGGGCATGCAGCCCTTCCTACATTGCAGCCCTGCCATCCCGACATCTGCGCGGGTGGTCGGCGCCCTTGTAGCAGCGGCTTCAGCCGCGACGCATTTTCCCGAGGTCGCGCTTGAAGGCGCTCCTACGACGGCTGCCGATGATTCTGGAGTGCCGCTGAGCACTGCGGGACCGCGCGTCGGGACTGAAGTCCCTCCCACAGTGCGGTCCTGTGCCATCCCGACATCTGCGCGGGTGGTCGGCGCCCTGGTAGCAGCGGCTTCCACCCGCAACCCGTTTTCCCGAGGTCGCGCTTGAAGGCGCTCCTACGACGGCTGCCGATGATTCTGGAGTGCCGCTGAGCACTGCGGGACAGCGCGTCGGGACTGAAGTCCCTCCCACAGTGCAGCCCTCTCGCATCCAGAATCTGCGCGAATGTGCGGCATCGTCGCGGGAGCGGCTGCGGCCGCGACGGGCGTTACGGGTCACGCTTCTCGCGGCTGAAGCCACTCCTACGACACCGCTGCGGATTCGGTGGTCGCTTGCAGGTTGTCGGCGCCAGATGCGGTCTCGGGCGCGGTCAGGAACGCCAGCTTGCGGCCGCGCGGCAACTGCTTGAGCACGTACTCGGCGCGCGAGGCGGCGGCGCGGTCGGGATAGGCACGGCTTGCCAGCAGCCGCACCGGTGGGTTGGCGCGGGTGTACTTGGCACCGGCGCCGCGCAGGTGCGCCTGGAAGCGTGCCTGCAGGTCCGGGGTGATGCCGGCGTAGTAGCTGCCGTTGCGGCATTCGAGCAGGTACAGGAACCAGGGCGAGTCGGCGGCCATGCAGGCATTATCGACACGGTGGCCGGTTTCGCCAGCAGCGGCGTCCGCACATGCGCGCATGCGACTCGGGCAGCACCTATCGGTCAGACCCCGATGTCGGCCAACGCTGCGCTGGCGGCATCGGCCAGTTGTCGATCTTCGGCGGTCAGCTTGACCCCACGCGCATGGCGCTGGAACAGCGTCGCGCCGAGCAGGGCCTGGTGCGTCCGGCAGGCGATCGCCGCTATGCCCCCGGCCCCTCAATGCGCGGCTTGTACATCCCATCGCGCCACTTCCACGCCGCCGCGCTGAACCGGCGACAACCGGTCTTAACGCCCCGCCAACACCTTGCCAGCCGCTGCCACACACCGGCATACCGTGGTCACCGGATGGGCGGATAACGTCATCACCGGCACGCAGCCGTCGATACCGAAGCTCTCTCCCTTCGCATTCGGCGGCGCGTCCGGCCCCTCTTCCGGGCCTCCCCCGCCCCCACGCACGCAGCCGGTCAGGCTGCGTGCGTTTCTCCCAACAGCGCCCTCAGGCCGCCTGCGCCACGCGCGCCTGGCGCCGTGCGCGCACCGCCTGCGCCAGCCGCTCGAGCACCTGCACCGAGCTGTCCCAGTCGATGCAGCCATCGGTGATGCTCTGGCCGTAGACCAGCGGCTGGCCGGCGACCAGGTCCTGGCGGCCGCCGCGCAGGTGGCTCTCGACCATGGCGCCGACGATGCGGGTCTGCCCAGCCTCGAGCTGACGGGCGATGTCCTCGATCACCTTGGGCTGGTTGTCCGGGTTCTTGCCGCTGTTGGCGTGGCTGGCGTCGACCATCAGTCGCGCCGGCAGGCCGGCCTTCTCCAGCACCTGCGCCGCTGCGGCCACGCTGTCGGCGTCGTAGTTGGGCTGGGTGCCGCCGCGCAGGATCACGTGGCAGTCCGGGTTGCCGGCGGTGGCCGCCACCGCGGTCTGCCCGTCCTTGGTCACCGCCAGGAAATGATGCGGATGCGAGGCCGCGCCGACCGCATCGACCGCGATCTTGACGTCGCCGCTGGTGCCGTTCTTGAAGCCCACCGGGCACGACAGGCCCGAGGCCATCTCGCGGTGCACCTGGCTCTCGGTGGTGCGCGCGCCGATCGCGCCCCAGGCCACCAGGTCGGCGATGTACTGCGGCGAGATGATGTCGAGGAACTCCACGCCGGCCGGCAGACCCAGGCGGTTGATGTCGCGCAGCAGGCCGCGCGCCAGGCGCAGGCCCTTATTGATGTCGAAGCTGCCGTCGAGGTTGGGGTCGTTGATCAGGCCCTTCCAGCCGACCGTGGTGCGCGGCTTTTCGAAGTACACCCGCATCACGATCTCCAGCGCATCGCCGTAGGTCTCGCGCAGCGGGCGCAGGCGCTGCGCGTACTCCATCGCCGCGACCGGGTCGTGGATCGAGCAAGGACCGATCACCACCGCCAGGCGGTCGTCGCGGCCGTGCAGGATCTCGTGCAGCGCCGCGCGCGCGGCGGCGACGGTCTGCGAGGCTTCTTCGTCGCAGGGCAGCAGCGCCTGCAGTTGGGAGGGCGGAGTCAGCGGTTCGATCTTGCGGATGCGCAGATCGTCGGTGTGCGGGGCCATGTGCGTGTCTCGTCGGGGGGCTGGGTGGGGGCCAGATCCGGCGGCATGAAAAAAGCCGCCAGGTTCGCTGGCGGCTTTCGGGATTGCGGCTGAAGTGTCCTTCAGGGTGAACGCGATCCTTCCTCCGCCAGCGGCATCGGAAAACCGTAATACCAAAAGTAAAAGCTGCGGCAGGAAGCGTTCATGGGACGTAGTGATAGCACAGGGTTTGCGGCAGCGCCACAGTTGCATCGGCAACTTGTGGAGCCGGGAAAGGGGAACCGGGAATGGGGAATCGGAAAAGCGGTTCAACGCGGCGGTAGGGCCATGATGTCGCCGTCATCGCGTAGGAGCCTTTGACGCGTGGGTTCTTACGTGGCGCTGCGCGCTCCGGACCCTCACCCCAACCCCTCTCCCGGAGGGAGAGGGACTAGAGCGCATCCCGAATCCCCACTCCCGAATCCCGGCCCCTCAGAAATCCAACACATATTCCATCGCCACCTCGCGGCCGATCGCGTCGTACAGGGTGGTGTTGTAGAACTGGTAGCCGTAGTAGCGCTCCTTGTTGTCGTAGCCGACGGTATCGAGCACGTTGTTGATGTACAGGTTGACCTTCATCTTCGGGGCGATGCGGTAGCCGGCGGTGAGGTTCCAGTACAGCGCAGGGCCGACGCGACCGAAGTAACGCGTGGTGCTCTCGCCGAAGTGGCGGTTGCCGCTGTCGGTGACGCGGCAGGCGTCGGAGGGGCTGGGCTGGTAGCCGTCGTCGAAGCGGGTGCAGGTGCCCCAGTTCACCGCCTGGGTGGAGCCGAAGCGCTTGGCATAGAGAGTGAGATCCAGCGGACCGCCGTTCTCCCAGTGCACGCTGCCGCGCAGCTTGCTGCGGATCTTCTGGTCGCGCAGGTTCTTGTCGTCGTCGGTGCGATAGGTCTGCTCGTGGTAGCCGATCAGATTGTTGTAATCCAGGGTGAAGCTGAAGTTGCCCCAGCGCGCGGTGTTGAGGCGGTACTTCAGCGAGGCGTCGACGCCGGACACGTGCATCTGCGCGATGTTGATCGGCCCCTGCTCGATGCCGGTGACGCGGCCGGCGGCATCGCGCGCCACGCGCGAAAGGATGCGCGCGCAGTACTCGGCGCCGCCGGGATTGACCCACACGCCGCCGGCGGTGGTCAGGCCGGTGCGGCAGCCGGCTTCGGCGCTGAGCACCTCGTCGCGGTTGAGGTCCTTGATCATGTCCTGCAAGCGAATCCGGTAGTAGTCCGCGGTCAGCGACAGGCCCTCGGCGATGTCCCAGACGAAGCCGGCGGTGACCGAGCGGCCGTGTTCCGATTCCAGGTCCGGGGTGCCGCGGCGATTGACCTGCATCAGGTAGAACACGTCGCTGTTCTCGGCACTGCAGCCGCCGGTGAGGTAGTAGCCCTTCTGGATGCAGCGGTACTGGTCGATCACGGTCTGTTGGGTGGAGCTGGGTTCGCCGAGCACGTAGTGCATGTCCGGGGCGCGGAAACTGGTGGCGACGCTGCCGCGCAGCAGCAGCGTGCTCAGTGGCCGCCATTCCAGGCCGGCGCTCCAGGTGGTGTCGCGCTGGGTGCCGATCGCCGCGCCGAGGTCGCTGCCGTAGGCGCGGTAGTCGCCGTAGCGGTCGTGGCGCGCGGCCAGGCTGGCGTTGAGCGTGGACAGCAGCGGCACGTCGAACTCGATGCCGCCGGAGTAGCGCAGGCGCTCGCCGCCGCCGTAGTCGACCACGTCCAGCGGATAGCAAGTATTGGCGCAGGGATCGGGCGACAGCCGGTAGCCCTGCTTGGCCACTTCGCCCACCGCGGCGAACTTGATCGGCCCGGCCCAGCCCTGCAGCAGCTCGCCGGTGATGTTGGCGCTGGCCTGGTTGACCCAGGAATCGGCACGGTTGTGCGCCTTCACCGCCAGGTCGTTGTACTGCGCGCCGGTCAGCGGCTGGTACCAGCGCGACTCGTCGAGATCGTAGATCGGCGTGCCGTCGGCGGTGCTGCCCAGTTGCGGGCCGAGAAAGTAGGCGGTGGCCTTCTGCGTGTCCACGGTGCGCACGTATTCGTCGACGGTGTAGCGCGCGCGGCCCACCGCCACTTCCCAGTCGAAGCGATCGGCGAGGCGGCCCTTGAGGCCGGCACTCAGGTCCCAGGACAGTTCCCTGGTTGTGTTGGCCAGGTTCTTCCAGCCGCCGGATTCGTAGCGGGTGAGCTGGCGGATCGCGTACAGGTCGCGGTCGCTGCCGGTGTCGTGGAACGGGCCGAGGTAGACGTAGGGCGGGTCGTAGGTCCAGTAGCCCAGGCTCTTGGTCGTGGACAGCGTGCTCCAGGCCTGCACGCCGTTGTCGAAGTCGAAGGTGCCGTACAGATACGCCGAGCCGCTGTCGCCGCCGCTGGCGGCCAGCCAGTCGGCGTAGTCGTGGGCCATGCCGCAGTAGCCACCGAGGTTGCGCACGGTATCGCTGTTGTAGTCGTAGTTCAGCCGCTGCGCGTCGACGAACTGGTCGCCGAAGCGCGCACAGGTGCCGCTGGGCGGCGCCAGGCGCGTGTTGTTGCCGGCGTCGACCAGGCTCAGGCCGGTGAATGGATTGAAGCCGTACTTGCGCGCCTGCGCGGTCCAGTTGCTGTAGGACTCGTCGTCCTGGTCGTCCATCTTCGGCCGCTCGCCGACCGAGAGCGGATCGCGCCGGGTCCACTGCAACGCGTAGGTCAGGTTCCACTTGTCGCCGCTGCGCCCGCCGACCCAGGACAGGTCGACCACGTCGCGCCCGCCGGCGGTGGTGGTGCCGCCGCGCAGGCGCACCTGGTTGCCCTCGTAGCCTTGCTTGAGGATCACGTTGATCACGCCGGCGACCGCGTCCGAACCGTAGATGGCCGAGGCGCCGCCGGTGAGGATCTCGATGCGCTCCACCGCCGCGGAGGGGATGTTGGCGTAGTTGGCGAAGTTGCTCTCGCCGGCGTACGGCTGCGGGTAGTCGGCGACGCGGTGGCCGTTGACCAGCAGCAGGGTGCGTCCGGGGCCAAGGTCGCGCAGGCTCACCGGCGAGGCGTTGGGCGTGTGCGAGCCGTACTTGGTGTCGGCCTCGACGCTGCCCTGCTGGTTGAGCGTGCTGAGCACGTCGTAGACGGTGAGAAAGCCTTCCTGCTGGATCTGCTGCGCGCTGATCGTCAGCACCGGCTCGGCGCCCTCCACTTCCGAGCGTTTGATCCGCGAGCCGGTCACCACGACCTGGCCAAGGTCGGTGGCGGCGGCCTTGGGCGCGGCGGTGTCGGCGTCCTGCGCGCGCGCCTCGGCAGCGCCGTACAGCGCCAGCACGATGCCGAAAGCGAGGGTGGTGGATGAGCGAAGTGGCATGCGGTGTCCCCGGCAGCGAATGGAAGCAGCGCCGTGCGAACACGACCTGCGGTGCCCTCTTCGCTGCGCCGCGCCCACGACCGTGCCGCGCATGCTGCCGGCACGCGCCACCCTGCGCCGGCCGCGACGCAAACAAAAGGACGAACATGCGGGCGTGCAGATCCCCCTGGACGCCCGTGCGTCCTAACCTGCATGGCGCTGAAAACGCTGTCAACACGCGGCTACAGCGCACTTGTAGACGATTGCTCGTTGTGCGCGATTCGCCGCGCAGCGCGTCGATTCTCGCCGTATCGCCACCGCAGGCCGTGCCAGCCGCACCTCTGGCGGAGACGCTGCTGGGCAACGATGGACTGCATGCGCATCGCGATCGCGTGCCCCTCTCACGTTGGGAGAGGGGTTGGGGCGAGGGTCCGGCGCGCAGCGTCTCGTGGTGTTTGAGGTGCATGGAGCGAAGCCTGCATTCGCATCCGTCCGGTTGGGTCACTGCCGCCTGGCACGCCTGTGCCGCGCCTCGGTCGGGAAGATCGCACAAGCCCGGCACAGGCAGCTTCCATGACCCGCTTCGCTGCTTACCGCAGCTCGGCGAGAAACGCCGTTGTCCTCGCGGGAGCGGCTTCAGCCGCGACAGGCATTCCCGGTAGCGCCTCGTCGCGGCTGAAGCCGTTCCTGCAACATGGCTCCGCCGTCTTTACCAAAGTGCCCTACAGACGCTCGGTAAAGCAGGTTCTGCCGCGGCGCGATGCGTGGATGCGCCGCGGCGTTGGCCAGGGTGCACGAACGCGCAGACAAACGCATCGGCATGCCGCCATGTCGACAGCACAAAAAAAGAGCCCCGCATCGCTGCGGGGCTCCTTTCGACTGCGTGGAACAGGTCGGCCGAGGCCGGCTGGATCAGAAATCCATGCCGCCCATGCCGCCCATGCCGCCGCCCATGCCGCCCGGGGCAGCCGGCTCTTCCTTCTTCGGGGCCTCGGCCACCATCGCTTCGGTGGTGATCATCAGGCCGGCGATCGAGGCGGCGTTCTGCAGCGCCGAACGGGTCACCTTGGTCGGATCCAGGATGCCGAACTCGACCATGTCGCCGAACTCGCCGTTGGCGGCGTTGTAGCCGAAGTTGCCGCTGCCTTCCTTGACCTTGTTGAGGATCACGGACGGCTCTTCGCCGGCGTTGGTGACGATCTCGCGCAGCGGCGCTTCCATCGCGCGCAGCGCGATCTGGATGCCGTGGGTCTGATCTTCATTGGCGCCCTTCAGCTCGCCGATCGCGCTCAGCGCGCGCACCAGCGCCACGCCGCCGCCCGGGACCACGCCTTCTTCCACCGCCGCACGGGTCGCGTGCAGGGCGTCTTCGACGCGCGCCTTCTTTTCCTTCATCTCGATCTCGGTCGAGGCACCGACCTTGATCACCGCCACGCCGCCGGCCAGCTTGGCCACGCGCTCCTGCAGCTTCTCGCGGTCGTAGTCCGACGAGGTCTCTTCGATCTGCGCCTTGATCTGCTTGATGCGCGACTCGATCGCCGAGGTGTCGCCGGCGCCGTCGATGATGGTGGTGTTCTCCTTGGAGACCTGCACCTTCTTGGCGCGGCCCAGGTCCTTGATGGTCGCCTTCTCCAGCGCCAGGCCCACTTCCTCGGAGATCACGGTGCCGCCGGTCAGCACGGCCATGTCTTCCAGCATCGCCTTGCGACGGTCGCCGAAGCCCGGGGCCTTGACCGCCACGACCTTGACGATGCCGCGGATGGTGTTGACCACCAGGGTCGCCAGCGCCTCGCCTTCCACTTCCTCGGCGACGATCAGCAGCGGCTTGCCGGCCTTGGCCACGCCTTCCAGCACCGGCAGCAGGTCACGCACGTTGGAGATCTTCTTGTCGTGCAGCAGCACGAACGGGTCGTCCAGGTCGGCCTGCTGGCTCTGCTGGTTGTTGATGAAGTACGGCGACAGGTAGCCGCGGTCGAACTGCATGCCCTCGACCACGTCCAGCTCGTTCTCCAGGCCCGAGCCTTCCTCGACCGTGATCACGCCTTCCTTGCCGACCTTCTTCATCGCGTCGGCGATGATGTTGCCGATCGACTCATCGGAGTTGGCGGAGATGGTGCCGACCTGGGCGATGGCCTTGTCGTCGGCGGTGGGCTTGCTGATCTTCTTCAGCTCGGCCACGGCGGCCACGACGGCCTTGTCGATGCCGCGCTTGAGGTCCATCGGGTTCATGCCGGCGGCGACCGCCTTGGAACCTTCGCGGATCAGCGCCTGCGCCAGCACGGTGGCGGTGGTGGTGCCGTCGCCGGCGTTGTCGGAGGTCTTGGAGGCGACTTCCTTCACCATCTGCGCGCCCATGTTCTCGAACTTGTCGGCCAGTTCGATTTCCTTGGCGACGGAGACGCCGTCCTTGGTGATGGTCGGCGCGCCGAAGCTCTTCTCGAGCACGACGTTGCGGCCCTTCGGGCCCAGGGTGGCCTTGACGGCATTGGCGAGGATGTTGACGCCGCGCACCATGCGCGAACGGGCGTCTTCACCGAAACGGATATCTTTGGCAGCCATGTTGAGTTACCTCGGGAATAGGGAATGGAGAACAGGGAATCGGCAGATCAAGAGCGGGCGGTCGGGACGGGACGGAAATCGCGGGCGACGAAGGCGCCTGACCGATTCCCGATTCACCATTCCCGATTCCCACGATCGGCGGCGCTCTTAGCCGACGATCGCCAGAACGTCGTCTTCGCGCAGCACCTTGTACTCGACGCCTTCGGCCTTGTAGCTGGAACCGGCGTACTGGCCGTAGATGACCTTGTCGCCGACCTTCAGCGCCGGGGCGCGCACGCTGCCGTTGTCCAGCGGCTTGCCGGCGCCGACGGCCACGACTTCACCCTTGGTGGACTTTTCCTTGGCCGAATCCGGGATCACGATGCCGCCGGCGGAGATTTCGTCGGCTTCGATCGGCTTGACTACGACGCGGTCGTGAAGCGGCTTGATGCTCATTGAGTGAGACCTCTTAAGTGATTGATTGGTCTAGGAAAGGCCGGCGATGTTAGCACTCGCCCATGACGACTGCCAGCAACGCTCGCGAAAAAACCCGGTAGCGCCGGGATGCGCCTGATGTAGTGCCGCGGCCGGGGCTTTCAAGGGCGAGAGGCAAAAAATTTTTGCCAGGAACGTGCATTCGGTGGCAAGCAGTGACCGAATCCCGTCACAGTGTCACAGAGGCAGGCTAGGCTGAGCGCGGACCCATGGGGGGGATCCGTCACCAAAAGGAGTTGTCGATGAAGCCATCCGCCGTTGCGCTGCCGCTGGCCTGCCTGCTCGCCCTTGCCGGGCCGGCCCAGGCCGCCGTATTCATCAATGAATTGCATTACGACGATGCCACCGCCGCCGGCGACACCGGCGAAGGCGTGGAGATCGTCGCCACCGCCGGGGAGAGCCTGAGCGGCTACCGCGTCTACCTGTACAACGGCAGCAACCCGGGGTCGGCCACCGTCTACGCCAACAGCGCGGTGCCGGCCGGCAACCTGGTCAGCTGCGGCGGGCAGGTGCGCATCGCCACCGTCAGCTACGCCAGCAACGGCATCCAGAACGGGCCCAACGACGGCCTGGCGCTGGTCGACGGCAACGGCAAGGTGGTGCAGTTCCTAAGCTACGAGGGCGCCATCACCGGCGGCGGCGGCCCCGCCGCGGGCATGACCAGCCAGAACCTGCCGGTCAGCGAGAGCAACAGCACCCCGGCCGGCACCTCGCTGCAGCTGCGCGGCAACGGCAGCGCCGCGGCCGACTTCAGCTGGAGCGACAGCGCCACCAGCACCTTCGGCGCCTGCAACAACGGCCAGACCTTCGCCGGCGGCGGCGGCGGCAACGCCGCGCCGACCGTGACCGTCACCACCCCGACCCAGGGCGCCACCGACTTCCCCGCCGCCGGCGACCTGGCGGTGACCTTCAGCGAGGCGGTGAGCCTGGCCAGCGGTGCGTTCGGCCTGAGCTGCCAGCAGTCCGGCAGCGTGGCGCTGACCTACCCCAGCAGCGGCACCCAGTTCGCGCTGTCCACCAACACCGCGCTGAAGGCCGGCGAGAGCTGCACCCTGAGCATCGTCGCCGCACGCGTGAGCGATGCCGACGGCGCGCATCCGGCGCAGGATCGCAGCGTCGCCTTCAACGTCGCCAGCGGCTCGGGCGGCGGCGGCAATGGCGCCGGCAGCTACTACTCGCGGGTCAACACCTCCAGCCCCAGCCAGCTGCGCTGCTCGCTGCACGAGACGATCAAGGGCCACACCGTCTATCCGTACAGCAGCAGCTCCGGCACCGACACCTGGGCCATCCTGGAGATCGCCGACGAGGATCCGAACAACAGCCAGCGCGTCCTCGACGCCTACCGCAACCGCAGCTATGCCAAGGGCACCGACCGTGCCGGCAGCGGCAGCGGCCTGAAGTACAACCGCGAGCACAGCTGGCCGAACTCGCTGGGCTTCGGCACCGCCACCGGCAACAAGGGCCTGCCCTACGCGCCGTACACCGACACCCACATGCTGTACCTGACCGACGCCACCTGGAACGCCGACCGCGGCAACAAGCCCTACGCCAAGTGCGACAGCAACTGCGGCGAGCGCGCCACCGAGGCCAACGCCGGCTTCGGTGGCGGCAGCGGCCGCTACCCGGGCAATTCCAACTGGGTGCGCACCCCGGACGGCAACAGCGGCACCTTCGAGGTGTGGGACCACCGCAAGGGCGACATGGCGCGTGCGGTGATGTACATGGCGATCCGCTATGAGGGTGGCGTGGATGCCAAGACCGGGCAGTCCGAGCCGGACCTGGAGCTGACCGACGACCGCAGCAAGATCGTCAAGACCTCGTCCTCGCCGGCCTACATGGGCCTGCTGTCGACCCTGATCGCGTGGAGCCAGCAGGACCCGCCGGACGACGCCGAGCGTGCCCGCAACGAGGTGATCTACAGCTTCCAGGGCAACCGCAACCCGTTCATCGACCACCCGGAGTGGGCGACCTCGTCGCTGTTCACCTCGGCCAAGCCGGCCAGTTGCCAGTTGCTCAACTGAGCCGTGGTGCCTCGCCCGCTGCATTTGCAGCGGGCGGGGATGATCAGCCATTCGGCTGCTGAAAAACCCGGGATTCGGGATTGGGGATTCAGAGCGGCGCCGGCTTTCCCCGCGGGCGCCGCCAAAGCGCGGCCGGCATCCCTATACTGTCGGCCGCATGTCCGCGCCCGCCCTCCGCTTGCTGCTCAGCACCTGCCCCGATCCGGCCAGCGCCGCGCGGGTCGCCCAGGCGCTGGTCGACGAACGCCTGGCCGCCTGCGTCAGCCGCCTGCCCGGCGTGCAGTCCACCTACCGCTGGCAAGGCGAGGTGGAACAGGGCGAGGAAGTGCTGCTGCTGATCAAGACCGCCGCCGACCGCCTGCCCGCGTTGCGGCAGCGGCTGTGCGCGTTGCACCCGTACGAGGTCCCCGAACTGGTCGAACTCGAGGTCGCCGGCGGCCTGCCGGCCTACCTGCAGTGGGTGCATGCCGAAACCCGTGAGGAACCGTAAGCCGATGACCCTGCTGCACCGCCTCGCCGCCCTGTGCCTGCTGGCCGTGGCCGCTTTCCCCGCCCTGGCGATCAGCGAAAAGGACCTGCTGCCGGTGGACCAGGCCTTCGCGCTGAGCGCACAGGCACCCGAACGCGGCCGCATCGCGCTGCACTGGGACATCGCCAAGGGCTACTACCTGTACCGGCACCGCATCGCGGTGAAGGTGATCGGCGGCTTCAAGCCCAACCCGACCCTGCAGTTGCCGGCCGGCCACAAGAAGACCGACCCGTACTTCGGCGAGGTGGAGACCTACCGCGACGAACTGAACGCGGTGCAGAGCGGCATCGCCGATCCCGGCACCAGCCGCGTGCAGCTGGAGGTACGCTACCAGGGCTGTGCCGACGCCGGCGTGTGCTATCCGCCGCAGAAGCGCCTGCTCGAGGTGACCCTGCCGGCCGCCACGGCCGCCACCGATCCCGCACCGGCACTGCCGCCGCCGGCCGCAACGGGCGGGCTGCCGGGCAGCGGCCCGGGCGCCGGCAACGGCGCCAAGCCGCTGTTCGGTCCCGGCCCCGGCACCGCGGCGGTGCAGGGCCTGCCGCTGCCCTCGGACCAGGCATTCCAGCTCGAAGCCATCGTCGGCGACGGCAATACCCTGCTGCTGCGCTTCACCCCGGCGCCCGGCTATTACCTGTATCGCGACCGCACCGCGCTGGCGCTGGAGGGCGCGCCCGGCATCCGCACCGGCATGCCGCGCTGGCCCAAGGGCAGCTCGCACCAGGACGAACACTTCGGCAACGTGGTGGTGTACTTCGACCAGACCGAGGTCACCGTGCCGCTGCAGCGCCAGCGCGCCGACGCCACCGCCGCGACCCTGGTGGCGACCTTCCAGGGCTGCCAGACCGACGGCATCTGCTACCCGCCGATGACCCGGCGGGTGAAGCTGGCGCTGCCCAAGGGCACCGTCACCCCGGCCGACCAGGCCGAGGTCAGCCCGCTGCTGGTGACGCCGCTGGACAGCCGCCAGGCCGACGCCAACGACGCGGCCGCGGCCACGGCCGCCGATGCCCTGCCGGCGACGCCGGACGCCTCGGCGCACAACGCCGCGCGCAGCGCCGCACCGCCGCCGGCCACGCAGAACCTGCTGTGGATCCTGCTGCTGGCGCTCGGCGGCGGCCTGCTGCTGAACCTGCTGCCGTGCGTGCTGCCGATCCTGTCGCTGAAGGTGCTGGGCCTGGCGCAGAGCGGCGAGAGCCGTGGCCGCGCCCGCAGCCATGCGCTGTGGTACACGCTGGGCGTGCTCGCCTCCTTCGCCGTGGTCGGCGGCATCGCCGTGGCAGCGCGGCTGCTGTGGGGCTTCCAGCTGCAGCGCCCGGGCTTCGTCGCGGTGCTGGTGTACCTGATGTTCGTGGTCGGGCTGAGCCTGTCGGGGGTGTTCACCCTCAGCGCCAACCTCGGCGGCGTCGGCCAGTCGCTGTCCACGCGCAGCGGCCCGGTCGGCGACTTCTTCACCGGCGTGCTGGCCTGCGTGGTGTCCAGCGCCTGCATCGGCCCGTTCATGGGCCCGGCGCTGGGCTATGCGCTGACCGCGCCGCCGGCGATGGCGATGCTGGTGTTCCTGACCCTGGGCCTGGGCCTGGCGCTGCCGTTCCTGCTGATCGGCTTCGTGCCGTCGCTGGCCAGGCGCCTGCCCAAGCCGGGCGCGTGGATGGAGACGCTCAAGCAGGTGCTGGCGTTCCCGATGTACCTGAGCGCGATCTGGCTGCTGTGGGTGCTGGGCAAGCAGCGCGGCGTGGACGCGGTGGCGCTGCTGCTGATCGGCGCCACCCTGCTGGCGCTGGGCCTGTGGTGGTTCGAGCGCGCGCGCTGGCGCGACCACAAGACCGGCATGCGCCTGGCCGCCGTGCTGCTGCTGGCCGCGCTGGTGCCGGCCTGGGGCGTGACCCGGCTGCCGCCGCCCAGCGCCAGCGTCGAGCGCAACACCGTGGCCTATTCGCCGCAGATGCTCGACCGCCTGCGCACCGACAACCGCGTGGTGTTCGTCAACATGACCGCCGACTGGTGCGTCACCTGCAAGGCCAACGAACGCAACGTGTTCGACAGCGACGCGTTCCGCGACACCATCAAGCGGGTGGACGCGGTGTACATGAAGGGCGACTGGACCAACGAGGATCCGCGTATCAGCGCCTTCCTCGCCGAGCACAAGGCAGTGGGCGTGCCGCTGTACGTGGTCTATGGCCCTGGCGCGCCGCCGACGGTACTGCCGCCGGTGCTGAGCCAGGCGGTGGTCGAGGACGCCCTGCTGCGCGCGGCGCGATGACCCCCGCCAGCGCGCGCCTGCTGGCGGTCGCCGCGGTGGCGGCGGTGCTCGGCGTGGCGGCGGCGCACTGGTGGGAACGGCGGACGCCGGCGCTGGCCCCGGCAACGTCCGCCACGGCCAGCGGCCATGCGGCCGCGCCGCCGGTCGCCGCGGCGCGCCCGGGCGATCTGGCCCCCGCGCTGCGCCTGCCCACGCTCGACGGCGGCCACCTGACCCTGGCCCAGTTCCGCGGCCGGCCGCTGCTGGTCAACGTCTGGGCGAGCTGGTGCGAACCCTGCGTGCGCGAGATGCCGGAACTGGACCGGCTGGCGCGCGCGCAACCCAGCGACGGCCTGCAGGTGCTGGGCATCGCCCTGGACCGTGCCGAAGACGTGCGCGCCTTCCTGCAACGGGTGCCGATCGGCTACCCGATCGCGCTGGAGACCCCGGGCCCGGCCGACGCCAGCGTGCGCCTGGGCGACACCCAGGGCCTGCTGCCGTACAGCGTGCTGATCGACGCCGACGGCCGCATCGTCAGGCAGAAGCTCGGCCCGTTCGCGCCGGGCGAAGTGGAGGGCTGGGTGGGCGGCGGCGCGCAGCCGACGCAGTAGCCGGCGAGCCAGCCGCCGATGCGCGCCCTTGTGGGAGCGACGTCCGCGTCGGCGACGCATTGCCGATAGCGCTGTCGCGACCCACCTCGCGCCTCCCAAGCGGCTTGCGGCGAGCCTGCCGGGTTCACTGTGGGAGGGACGTCAGTCCCGACGCATTGGATTATCGGGAAAGCGCACTGCAGCGTCGTGAGAGTTGCCTCCCACGCCACGTCCACGCCGCACCGGATCAGTCCGCTAGAACGCCTGCCGCTGCCGCGCTTCGCCAACATTGCCATTCCCGGTCCGCACCTGCGCCAGCATCGCCAGCTCCTCGGCCAGGCGCTGCGCGGCGGTGCGCAGTTCCGGCACCGCGGTGATCTCCCACAGCACGCCACGCAGCAGCGGCCCGATGCAGTACAGCCCGGCGACCGGATGGCCGCTGCCGTCGCGCACCCGCAGGCGCTCGTCCACCTGCAGCCCCAGGCCCAGTGGATCGGCCTGCAGCAGGCCGGCGTCGCGCATCGTGGCGACCAGCGGATGGCTGGTGCGGGCGACGTCGGTGTCCAGCCCGGTGGCACGGATCAGCACATCGAAGTCCTCGGTGCGCGCGTTGCTGCTGGCGCGATCGCGGATCACCGCTTCCACCGCGGTTTCGCCCAGCCGCGCGCGCA
This sequence comes from Xanthomonas sp. LF07-6, assembly GCF_034105445.1. Taxonomy (NCBI): domain Bacteria; kingdom Pseudomonadati; phylum Pseudomonadota; class Gammaproteobacteria; order Lysobacterales; family Lysobacteraceae; genus Xanthomonas; species Xanthomonas sp. LF07-6. Next base: position 86,814 of record NZ_JAXGGI010000009.1, on the reverse strand, counting down.
GCAGGCGCCCGGCGCGGATGCGCAGCTGGCCCTGCGCCTGCAGTTGTGCCAGCGCGGCCGCCGCGGCCGGCGCCAGCCGATGCCGCGCCGCTTCCCAGTACGGCCGCAGGTGGCGCAGGAAGCGGGCGCGCGCCGCCGGCGCCAAGCCTTGCCAGAACGGCTGCAGGTGCGGACGCAGCGCATCCACCACGCAGCGCCAGTCCTCCACCACCGTGGTCAGTTGGCGCAGGCTGCGCACCAGGCCGCGCAGGTCGTGGCTGCGCAGCGCCTGCACGACGCTGGGCGGCAGGCTCACCGGCGCGCCCGGCACCGCCAGGTGCGCCTGCGGCGCCAGGCCGCGCCGCGACAGCGCGGTGATCGGGCCGCGGTGTCCGCGCCGGCGCAGGGTCAAGGCCACATCGGCCATGGTCAGGCCGGTGCCGACCAGCAACAGCCGCGCCTGCGGCGGCACCTCGTCCAGCACGCCGTCCTGCCACGGCCAACCGATGTAGCGGCGATGCACCGCCAGGCGCGGGCCGATGCCCGGCAGCGCCGCCGGCGGCAGCGCGCCGATCGCCAGCACCACCACGTCAGCGACTACGGCCTCGCCATTGGCCAGGAACAGGCGGAAGCCGTCGGGATCGCGCTCCACCGCCACCGCCTCCTCGCTCACCCGCGCCACTTCGACCGGCGACGTCGCCAGCGCGTCGTTCAGGTGCTGCTGCAGGTAGCGGCCGTACAGCAGCCGCGGCAGGAACTGCAGGCGTTGCGCGGCATCCAGCTGCAGGGCGTCGGCGAAGCCGCCCGGCTCCTGCGGATCCACGCCCAGGTCCTTGGCGCGCACGTTCAACACGTGTTCCGGCCGCGCCGCACCGTAGGCGATGCCGCGGCCGTAGGTGTCGGCCACGCCGACCAGGGTGATGTGGCGGGCGGCGCCCTGCCTGGCCAGCGTCGCGGCCAGCACGTTGCCGCAGAATCCTGCGCCGATGATCGCAATTCGCATGGCTCGCACCTTGGCCGGTCGGGCGTTCTTTGTGCCCGGGATGCCGGCCGACGGTGTAAACCCTCGGTTAATGCGTGCGCAGATCGCCATGGCAATGCGGCATCAGCACATGGGCGATGTCCATGAGCCAGGCTGCACGGCGATCGGCAAGGCCGAGCCGAAGGCCGCTGACGCCGCGGCAGACACAGAAGCGCTCGGTCCGCACGTACCGACGGCGCGACCCTCGCGGCTCGCGGCTGTGGCCTCCTCGCGCGGCGTCGCCACGGGGCCGATCAAGCTCCGCGCGTTCTCGCCGGCAACGACGCCGTCCGCCGCCTCGTGTCGGACACTGCGCGGGCCGCATCGGCAAGGTGCCGCGCCGGACCCGGCGTAGGTGAGCCGTCGGCAAGGAGCGCCGTGGTGCGCCGATCCGGGCGCTAACGCCCCGGCGGACGCTGCACCAGGCCGGGCGCATCGGCGACGAAGGTGTCGAGCACGCCGTCGGCGACCTTGACCGGGCCGCCGAAGCGGGTGGCGCCGGGGATGGACGGGATCGCCGCGGCCTGCGCGGCGAGTTGCCCGGCGGTGGCGAAGGCCTGCTCGGCCCCCGGATCGCCGGCCAGCGCCTGGTTCAGCCCGTCCACGCTCAGGCGCAGCGCGCGGCCCCACAGCGCGGTCGCGTCCAGCCATGGCGCTGCCTCGGCCACGAACGCGCCGGTGGTGGTGCCGGCACGGATGCGCTGCGGTGCCGCCACCAGGTCGTCGGCGGCGCGGCCCAGCGCGGCCAGCGCCGCACTGCGGGCGGCCGGATCGCCGTCGGCCAGCGCGTCGCGGGCGGCGTCGATCAACGCCTTGAGCCGCGGCGCCTGCGGCTGCCAGGGCAGATGGCCGAAGGTCGGTGCCAGGTGCTGGGTGTCGAAGAAGGTCAGCAGCGCGTCGGCGACCTGCACATCGCCGCCGGCCAGGTCGCGCGCGGCCGCGCGCCAGGTGCGCGGCGCGTCGTAGCCGCGGTCGTTCCAGGCGAAGGCGAGCAGCCCGGCCACCGCCGGCCGGCTGGCCACTTCCTGGTTCATCGGGTTGGACACGATGCCGCTCAACTCAGCCGACAGCCCGGCCTGGCGGCGGTCGTACGGCGCCAGCAGCAGGCGCCCGGCGGTCTCGGCGAAGTCGTTGACCGGGTAGTTGTCCCACAGCAGCGTCTTGCGCCCGAACGCCTTGGTCGCGTTCTTCGCGTCGCTGACCGAGATCGACGCGGGGACCACGTCGGTGCCGGTCCACTGCACCACCACGCGCGGATCCAGCGCCTTGCGCAGCGTCGCCTTGTACGGCGACTCGGTGACGTTGAAGTACTCGGTCGGCACCATGATCAGCGCGCCGTGGCCGGCCGCGGCGATGTCCGCCTGCACCGCGTTGAGCAGCCGCGCCTGCGCGGTGGCCGCGGCCTGCTCGCCGGCCGGGCCGAACGCGGTGGCGTCGCCGGGGCAGTTCCACTTGGTGTATTCGATGTCGTCGAAGGCGATGTAGAAGCTGCGCACGCCGCGCGCGCGCAGCGCGGCGAACTTGCGCCGGATCGCCTGCAGGTCGGCCGCATCGCTGTAGCAGATCGACGGCCCCGGCGAGAGCGCGTAGACGAAGTTGATGTGCTCGCGGTTGGCGACCGCGGCCAGCTTGCCCAGCGCCGCCAGCGTGGCCGCCGGGTAAGGCGCGCGCCAGCGGTCGCGCGCGAACACGTCGTCCTTGGGGCTGTAGATGTAGGTGTTGGCCTTGAACCGCGCCAGGAACGCCAGGTGCGCGGCGCGTTCGGCCATGCTCCAGGGCTTGCCGTAGAAACCCTCGATCGTGCCGCGCACCGGCATCGCCGGCGCGTCGGTCACCGCCACCGAGGCGATGCGCCCGGGCGCGACCAGTTGCCGGAAGGTCTGCGCCGCGTGGTACAGGCCGGCGTCGTCGCGGCCGGCCAGCACGATCAGCGTGCCGCGACCGCGGGCCATGCTGCCCAGCGCATAGCCTTCCGCGCGTTCCGGCACGTCCAGGTCGACGGCGGCCAGCGCATCGCGCACCGGCGCCGCGTCGACGGTGCCGAGCACCACCGACACCGCCTGCGGGTCGTGCGGCAGTGTGCCGGCGCGGCGGATGCGGGAAACCCCGGCATCGCGCAACACCGCACGCACCAGTGCGTCGGTGGCCGGGTCGGCCTTGCCGGCCTGCACCAGCACCACCGACGGCCCCAGCGGCAGCTCCGGCCCGAGCAGGCGCAGCGCGGTCGGCGTCGGGTACACCGCCGGCAGGGTGGCCGGCGCCGCCGCCAGCGCGGGCGCGGTCGCCCCGGCCAGCAGCGCGAACGCCAGGATGTGGCGGCCAAGGCCACAACGGCCAATACGCTCGGTTCGCATGCGCCTACCCTCGACTGGTATTTCAGTTATTTTGAAATGGTATATACCACTTCCGCCGGCGCGTCGACGCGCGGTGGCGATGGCGCTGCAATGTGGCCGGCCCATGCTGCAGCGACACTTGCATGGCCCGCACAAGATGCGACATAACCGCAGGCAGTGGCGCGGCCCGTTGGCCGCCCGCCATGCCTGCGCTGACGCGACGCAGACCGGCGAAAAATCAAACATTTGTTTAAAACACCCGCAACTTCGCCGAACTGGACAGCAATGCCGGCTTCGCGCAGACTGCCGCCCTTTCCGCTGCTTTGTTCCCGATGGCGCGACTGCTGCTGCTGCATGGCCCCAACCTCAACCTGCTCGGCACCCGCGAGCCGGGCGTGTACGGCCATGCCACCCTGGCGCAGATCGATGCCGCGCTGCAGGCCCAGGCCAGCGCCGCCGGCCACGCGCTGGAGAGCCTGCAGTCCAACGCCGAGCACGTGCTGGTGGAGCGGGTGCAGGCCGCGCGCGGCGACGGCACCGCCTTCATCCTGATCAACCCGGCGGCCTTCACCCATACCTCGGTGGCGCTGCGCGACGCGCTGGCGGCGGTGGCGATCCCGTTCATCGAGATCCACCTGTCCAACCCGCACAGCCGCGAGCCGTTCCGCCACCACAGCTATTTCAGCGACCACGCGGTCGGCGTGGTCTGCGGCTTCGGCGCCGACAGCTACCGCTACGCGATGGACGCGGCGCTGACCCGCCTGGGAGCGGCCGCATGAGCCGCGCCCACACCCAACCGGCACCGCACACCCCCGTCTGAGTCCCCGGGCCGCGCGCCCGGTCTTTTTCAAAGTCACCTCACGAGGCCGTTATGGATCTCCGCAAAATCAAGAAACTGATCGACCTGCTGGAAGAATCGAATCTCGCCGAGATCGAGATCAAGGAAGGCGAGGAAAGCGTGCGCCTGGCGCGCACCCCCAAGGGCATGACCGCCAGCGCGCCGCAGTACGTGGCCGCCGCCCCCGCGGCCGCGCCGGCCGCCGCCGCGCCGATGCCGATGAGCTCGCCCACCGAGGCTTCCACCGGCGGCAGCGCCAAGCCCGGCAACGCCCTGCCCGAGGGCCACGTGCTGCGCGCGCCGATGGTCGGCACCTTCTACACCTCGCCGGCCCCGGACAAGCCGGCCTTCGTCAGCGTCGGCCAGGCGGTCAAGGCCGGCGAGACCCTGGCGATCATCGAGGCGATGAAGATGTTCAACCCGATCGAAGCCGACGTCTCCGGCACCATCGTCGCGATCCTGGGCGAAAGCGGCCAGCCGGTGGAGTTCGATCAGCCGTTGTTTGTGATTGGCTGAGACGCCGGAAATCGGGAGTGGAGAATGGGGAATCGTCAAAGCGGCCGCACGAGCGGCTCGACGTCTGGCGCGACTCCATGGATCTGGTGGAAATGATCTACCGCCTCTCCGAGACGTTTCCGGCGACGGAACGTTTCGGGCTGACGGCGCAGCTGCGCCGCGCAGCGGTCAGCATTCCCGCCAACATCGCCGAAGGCGCGGCACGCCGCTCCACTCCCGAATACCTGCGTTTTCTGTCGATCGCACGTGGCTCGCTGTCCGAGGCCAGCACGCACCTGCAGATCGCGCGCCGGCTCGACTACACCTCCGACATCGCGGCACTCGACGGATTGATCGATACGATCTTCGCCAAACTGACCGCATTGATGAATGTTCTGAGCAAGCGCGGAGATTGACGATGCACGCCGTCCTCCATTCCCGATTCTCCATTCCCAATTCCCGGCCTTCCCATGCTCGATAAAGTCGTCATCGCCAATCGCGGCGAAATTGCGCTGCGCATCCTGCGCGCGTGCCATACGCTCGGCATCCGCACGGTCGCGGTGCATTCCACCGTGGACCGCAACCTCAAGCACGTGGCCATGGCCGACGAGTCGGTGTGCATCGGCCCGGCGCCCTCCTCGGAGAGCTACCTCAACATCCCGGCGCTGATCGCCGCGGCCGAGGTCACCGACGCCCAGGCCATCCACCCCGGCTACGGCTTCCTGTCGGAGAACGCCGACTTCGCCGAGCGCGTGGAGCAGTCCGGCTTCATCTTCATCGGGCCCAAGGCCGACACCATCCGCCTGATGGGCGACAAGGTCGAGGCGATCCGCGCGATGAAGGCCGCCGGCGTGCCGTGCGTGCCCGGCTCCGGCGGCCCGCTGGGCGAGGACATCGTCGCCAACACCAAGATCGCCCGCGAGATCGGCTACCCGGTGATCATCAAGGCCGCCGGCGGCGGCGGCGGCCGCGGCATGCGCGTGGTGCATTCGGAGGCCGCGCTGAAGGCCGCCATCGAGACCACCAAGTCCGAGGCCAAGGCCGCCTTCAGCAACGACCAGGTGTACATGGAGAAGTTCCTGGAGAATCCGCGCCACGTGGAGATCCAGGTGCTGGCCGATGGCCAGGGCGGCGCCATCCACCTGGGCGAGCGCGACTGCTCGATGCAGCGCCGCCACCAGAAGGTGGTGGAGGAAGCGCCGGCGCCGGGCATCACTGAGGAACTGCGCAACGAGATCGGCAAGGTCTGCGTGGACGCCTGCATCCGCATCGGCTACCGCGGCGCCGGCACCTTCGAGTTCCTGTTCGAGAACGGCCGCTTCTATTTCATCGAAATGAACACGCGCATCCAGGTGGAGCACCCGGTCACCGAGCGCATCACCGGCATCGACCTGGTCTGCGAGCAGCTGCGCATCGCCGCCGGGCACAAGCTCAGCATCAAGCAGAAGGACATCGTCCTGCGCGGCCATGCGATCGAGTGCCGCATCAACGCCGAGGACCCGGAAACCTTCATGCCCAACCCGGGCCTGATCACCGGCTTCCACCCGCCCGGCGGCCCCGGCGTGCGCGTGGACACGCACATCTACAGCGGCTACAAGGTGCCGCCGAACTACGACTCGATGATCGGCAAGCTGATCGTGCACGGCCCCGACCGCGAGACCGCGATCGCGCGCATGCGCGTGGCGCTGAGCGAGATGGTGGTGGACGGCATCAAGACCAACATCCCGCTGCAACAGCGCATCATGCGCGACAAGGGCTTCCAGGCCGGCGGCCAGAACATCCACTACCTGGAAAAGCGCCTGGCCGAGCGCAAGAACAAGTCGATTGCGTTGGTTTGACAGCCGGGAATGGAGAAACGGGAATCGGGAATCGGCAGTGCCGGCTCCCGATTTTCGACGGAGAAGGCCGCGACCTCGCCGCAGGATCGGGACGGAACGAATAGGTCCCGGGAGCGAATGGGCTTCGATGCAGCGCGTCGGCGCCCGTCGCCGACATCGTTGCGACAACCACCGCGCAGTGCAATGAGGGGCCGGGAACCCGCTCTTGCGATTCCCCATTCCCGGTTCCCCACTCCCGGCTACTTCCCCTGCTGGGTTCCCGCCACCGGCTCCGCGCCCAGGCTCGAGGTCGGGCTGACGATCATCACCGTTTCGGTGGAGCCGTCCGGCCAGACGATCTGGAAGGTGCTGCCCGGGGCCAGGGTGGAGAACGGCATGCCGCTGTTGGCGCGGTAGATCGCCGCCACCTGCGCGGCGCCGGCGCGGCGCACGTCCGGCGCGGCGTGCGCGGTGGTCAGTTCGACCTTGGACAGGCCGCGGTAGCGCTGCTCGGCGGTGTCGATCAGCAACAGGCCCGCCGCCGCCGCCGAATAGGCGACGAAGGCCAGGACCCAGAACCAGAATTTGGCGCCGTGCAGCCATCGCCGGTAATTCATGAGCCTGCTCCCTTGCTGTCCACCAGTCGATTGACCATGTCGTTCATCGTGTCCGTGCCTTGCCGCGGCACCGCGGCGTCGTAAACAAAACTGCTGAAGTCCTGGGTGGGGTCGCGCGAGCAGATCCCGCCGTTGGCGCAATAGCGGGTCATCAACTCGCTGTCCGGGCCGCAATCCAATCCCAGCCTGCAGGCGGCCAACTGCCAGGCCAATTCGGAAAACTGGGTGCCGGCCACGCGCCCGTCCAGGCTGTCGTCGCCGCTGGCGGCCAGGCCCATCGCCGGCGACAGCGCCACGTAGGCATCGGGATCGCCGGAGGCGCGCACCCGCGCGACCAGATCGCGCTTGTACTCGGCGCCGGCATGCAACGGCTGGCCCAGCGCCAGCAGCGCCGCTTCGGCGGCCAGGTTGCCGCCGCGCGCGGCCTGCACGCGCTGGGCGACGATGGCCTGGCGGGTCAGGCCGTCGCCGGGCGCGAAGCCGGCGCAGCGGCGGCCGACGCGGGCGCGCGCCTGCACCATCTGCGCCGAGGTCGGCAGGCGCGCGTCGGCGATGGCGCGGGTATCGGCCCCGTAGCCGACCGGGTCCATCGCATAGCCGGCGCAGTAGTCGTAGATGCGGCTGAGCCGCCAGGACGCCTCGGGGTCGCCGTGCGCGGCGGCGATCGACAGTTGCTGCGCGGCGCGGTAGAGGTCGGCACTGTGTTCGCCCTCCTTCTCCTCACGCAGGCGCGCAGGCGCCGACGCCTGGCGCGACGCCGTGGCCGGCGTGGCGGACGCGGGGTAGGCGTCGGCCGCCACCACGCTCGCCGGCGCGGGCGCCGCCATCGGTGCCGCCGGCAGCGACAGCGCGCGATAGGCGACCACGCCCAGCAACAGCGCGGCGGGCGCCAGCAACAGCCAGGTTGGACGGGACACGACGGGCATGCGCGAAAGAGCCGGACCACGGGCAGAAGCGCAGCCGGACCCCCTGTCGCCCGGCCGCTGCGAGCCGGCAGTCTACCCCAGGCCACGGGCGCGGCATGCGCCAAATGCGTGCCGCGATCCCGACGCATGGACGTGCGGACCGGCGGCACGGACGAACGGCACGGCGTCACGGGCGGCGCGGTGCAGATCGCAGTGCCGGTGCTGGCCCGGCAGCGTCCGAACGCATTGCTGGGCCTGTTCGGCCCGGTGCGGCCAGCGCGACGCCGCGTACCGCCGTCGCGTGTCGCATTCCGAACGGCGCCGGCTGGAGGTGGTTCGCACCCGGCCGAAATGCGTGCCGTCCCCCGCTCCGCCGCAAGTCGGCCTCCAGCGCGAAGCCCGCCGCCCGTCTAAGATGCGTGCTTCCCCTGATTGCCCCACCGACCGATGCCGTTCCTCGAACTGACCCTGCGCTGCACCGACGCCACCCAGCCCCGCTACGAGACCGCGCTGGAGGATGTCGGCGCGCTGGCGGTGACCCTGCTCGATGCCGACGCCGACACCAGCAACGAACGCGCGATCCTGGAACCGGGCGTGGGCGAAACCCCGCTGTGGGGCACGCTGGTGCTCACCGCGCTGTTCCCCGAGGAGCAGGATGCGCTGGTGCTGCTGGCCGCGCTGGAGGCCTTCGACCCCGGGCTGGACTGGACCCAGGCCACCTTCCGCAAGGTCGACGACCAGGACTGGGAACGGGCGTGGCTGGACCAGTTCCAGCCGATGCGCTTCGGCGCGCGCACCTTCATCGTGCCGTGGAACCACGAGCTGCCCGAAGACGCCAGCGGCGCCGATGCCGCCGTGGTGCGCCTGGACCCGGGCCTGGCGTTCGGCTCCGGCACCCACCCGACCACCGCGCTGTGCCTGCGCTGGCTGGATGCGCTGGCCACCGACGGCGTCCTGGCGCAGGCGCGCGTGCTCGATTTCGGTTGCGGCTCGGGAATCCTGGCGCTGGCCGCGCTGAAGCTGGGAGCCGCCGCCGCAGTGGGCGTGGACAACGACCCGCAGGCGCTGCTGGCCAGCCACGACAACGCCGAGCGCAACGCGGTGGGCGAGCGCCTGGCCGTGTACCTGCCTGCCGACGAACCGGCGGCCACCTATCCGGTGGTGGTGGCCAACATCCTCGCCTCGGCACTGGATGCGCTGGCGCCGACCCTGGCCGCGCGCGTGGCGCCGGGCGGGCGCATCGCCCTGTCCGGCATCCTGCATGGCCAGGAACAGGAGCTACTGCAGCGCTACGCCCCGTGGTTCGCTCAGTTGCGCACCGAACAGGACGGCGACTGGATGCGCATCGACGGCGTGCGCCGGGACTGAACCGGGGCACGGCCACGCCGCGGCGTGGCCCATCTCAAGGCCAGCCGGCCCATTGCGCCAGGGACAGTATCGCTAACATTTCACTGATGGACAGCGCTGCGAACCAAGCGCGGCGGCCGGCGCGGCTATATCTCGCCTCCCCTGCGGAGGTGCGTGTGAACAGCAAGCTGTACGAACGGGTGCGCGAAGCGCGCAAGCTCACCGGCCTCACCCAGGAGGCCCTGGCGCTGGACCTGGGCGTGACCCGCAGCGCCGTGGCGCAGTGGGAAATGGCCGAAGGCACGGCGCCGGCGCTGGAGCACCTAATCGCCCTGGCCCGCCGCAGCGGGCTGCATTTCGAGTACCTGGCCACCGGCCGTGGCGAGCGCGTGTTCGGCGAACCGATGGCGGCGGACGCCGCGGCCATCGGCGAGCTGCCCAACCACTACCAGTTCACCGACCAGCAACTGCGCCTGCTGGAGCGCTTCGACAGCCTGAGTCCGCGCCAGCGCGCCGGCTTGCTGGACCTGCTCGACACCCGCAAGTCGCGCTGAGTACGCCGCGGGCCCCTCGCTCCGTAGAGCGTCCAGCGCTCACAAAGGCCGCGATCCGCCGGCAGCGCACTGCAGATCCCGCCGGCGCGTGCTTGAATACGGCTCTCGCCGTCGTCGCCCGCGCGCATGCCCGATCGCACTCCGCCCCGCCCCAGCCTCGCCACCTTGCTGCGTCAGCCCGATCCGTCCGCCACACAGGGCGACACCCCGGTCGCGCCGGCGGCGGGCGGTGACACGTCGGCACCCGCGACGCCGCTGACCGACACTGCAGCGCCGCCCGTGGCGTCGAGCGTCTCACCAGCGCCTGCGAACGTGAAGCCGGCCGAGGAAGAGACCGCCGCACGCGACGCAGCACCTGACGCGGGCGACCTGGAAGCGCTGCCGCCAGCGCCCGCGTCGGCGAGGGATCCGGCACCGGCACCGGCCACGGTCGCGACTCCCGCGATAGCCCCCACCTCGCCAGTGTCCGCCGCCGCGCCCAGCTTCCTGCATGGCCCGCGCGAACGCCGCCCGGTGCTGCGTGCCGCGCCCTGGCAGTGGATCGCACTGGCCGGGCTGGGCCTGCTGCTGGCGCTGCAGATCCTGATCGCCGATCGCCAGCGCCTGGGCGCCGACCCGCGCTGGCGGCCGTGGGTGGCCGGGGTCTGCCAGGTCCTGCGCTGCAGCGTGCCGGCCTGGCGCGAGCCGGCCGCCTTCACCATGCTCAGCCGCGAGGTGCGGCCGCTGCCCGGCCATGCCGGCACCCTGCAGGTGCAGGCGACCTTCCGCAACGACGCGCGCTGGGCACAGGCCTGGCCGCTGCTGCAACTGTCGCTGGCCGACGCCGACGGCCGCACCATCGGCAGCCGCGTGCTGCGCCCGCAGGAGTACCTGGGGCGCGCACGGCCGGACAGCGCCACACTGGCGCCGGGACAGAGCGCACAGATCGCGTTCCAGGTGCGCGAACCGGCCGCCGAGACGGCGGCATTCAGTTTCGATTTCCACTGAGAACGCTGCGTTCGGGCACTACGCCATGGCAGCGGCGCAGGCCACGCGCTAGACTCGTCCCCCCGCGCCGGCCCTCCTGCCGTCCGGCGCCGCTGTCATCCGGGGATCCGTCGAACTTGAACGCCGCCACCACTCGTCCTGACTCCAGTCGCGGCGCGCCGAAGCCGCCGCTGCGCGAACACGTGGCGCAATCGGTCCGCCGCTACCTGCGCGACCTCGACGGCTGCGACGCCGACGACGTGTACGAGATCGTGCTGCGCGAGATGGAGATCCCGTTGTTCGTGGAAGTGCTCAACCATTGCGAAGGCAACCAGAGCCGCGCCGCCGCGCTGCTGGGCATCCACCGCGCCACCTTGCGCAAGAAGCTCAAGGAATACGGGTTGGCCTGAGAGAGGCGGGGATTCGGGATTCGGGATTGGGGATGACCAGCCTGCGGCTGGTGAAAAGTCGGGAATCGGGAATCGGGAATCGGGAATCGGGAATCCAGCGTGCTGTCCTGCATGACTTGAGTGTCAAGCGATCCGAACCCACAGCGACACAGCTTCTAGCGCCTGTGCATCGCCCTCGTAGGAGCGGTTTCAGCCGCGACGCCTGAAACCCACCCAGGCGATCGAACGCATTACCGCAGCGAAGAAAAACACCGAACGCCGAACCGCGCGCCTCGCCATTGTGGGAGGGGCTTCAGCCCCGACGCGACATCGTCTGAAGATGCGGGTGCGGACGCCATGCTGTCCTCCTGCTGCGCGATCGGCCGCGATGCGCGCTCGGTAAAGCATCGCGGCTGACGCCGCTCCTACGCAGGCGCAACACTCGCAGCGCGCGCCACTCCAACGAATCCCCAATCCCGACATCCCCACTCCCCGCCCTCACACCCACCCATAGCGGATCAGGTGGAAGAACACCGGCGCCGCGAAGCACACCGAGTCCAATCGATCGAGCACGCCGCCGTGGCCTTCGATCATGTGGCCCCAGTCCTTGATGCCGCGGTCGCGCTTGATCGCCGACATCACCAGGCCGCCGAAGAAGCCCATCAGGTTGGCGACCAGCGCCAGCGCGAACGCCTGCAGCGGCGAGAACGGGGTGATCCACCACAGCGCCGCGCCGAGCAGGCTGGCCGAGAGGATGCCGCCGACGAAACCTTCCACGGTCTTGGACGGCGACAGCTTGGGCGCGATCAGGTGCCGGCCCAGCAGCTTGCCCCACACGTACTGCAGCACGTCGGAGGACTGCACCACGATCACCAGGAACGCGAACAGCAGCAGGTTGCGGTCCTCGTAGCCGGGAATGCGCAGGTTCAGCAGCGCCGGCACGTGCGAGATGCAGAACACGCTGATCATCAGCCCCCACTGCACCTTGGCGGTGCGCTCCAGGTAGCGCGTGGTGTCGCCGCCGATGGTGGACAGGATCGGCAGCACCAGGAACGCGTAGACCGGGATCAGCAGCGTGTACAGGCCGTACCAGTCGCTCCACACCAGCCAGTACTGCCACGGCAGCACCACGTAGAACGCGGCCAGCAGCGCGTAGTAGTCACCGCGCCGGGTGGGAGTGAGGGTGATGAACTCGCGCAGCGCAAACAGCGACACCAGCGCGAACAGCACGATCACGCCGAGCCGTCCGAAGGCGAACGCCAACGCCACCACCGTCGCCATCACCCACCAGGCGCGGATCCGCGCCACCAGGTTGTCCAGCACCGCGCTGGGCCGTTCGCGCGCGCGCCAGCGCAGGGTCTCGGCGATCAGCGTGGCCACCACCAGCACCGTGGCGATGCCCAGGAACAGCCATACCGTCTGTTGCCGCAGCGAGGATTGCTGCAGGTGTTCGCTCAGCGCGATCGGATTCATCGGGCGGCCTCCGCCTGCTCCGGCGCCAACGCCAACAAGGCCGCGCGCGCGCGATCGAGGAAGGCCTGCTTGTCCTCGCCGGCGCCCAGCCGCAGCGGTTCGCCGAAGGTGGTGGTGCACAGCAACGGCAACGGCAGCCACTTGCCCTTGGGCATCACCCGCTTGAGGTTGTCGATCCACACCGGCACGAACTCCAGTTCCGGGCGCTGCCGTGCCAGGTGATAGAGACCGCTCTTGAACGGCAGCAGCCCCTCCTCGGTATTGCGCGTGCCTTCCGGGAACAGGATCAGCGAGCCGCCGCTGTCGACCGCCTCGCACAGGCAGGCGATCGGATCGCGCTGGCGCTGCTGCGGATCGCGCTCGATCAGCACGCCGTTGAACACCGCGTGGATCAGGTAGCGGCGCAACGCGTCGCGCTGCCAATAGTCGGCCGCCGCCACCGGCCGCACCTCGCGTCGCAGCGCTGCCGGCAACGACGACCAGATCAGCACGAAATCGCCGTGGCTGGCGTGGTTGCCGTAGTACACGCGGCGCTCGCTGGACGGCATGCAGCCGCGCCACAGCGCACGTGCGCCGGTGAGCAGACGGATCGCGGCACTGCAGCCGCGGGCGATCAGACGGGCGATCATTTCCACTCCAGTTCGCGCACGATGGCGCGCACGCGAATCACGATGGTCAGGGCGGCGGCGGCGATCAGCAGCGCCAGCGCCACGGCAAGAAGCATGTAGGCCAGTGTGGCGTGCTGCAGCAGCAATGCAGCGGCCGCCGCCAACGCGGCCAGCGACAGCCAATGCATGCGCTGCACGCGCGCCATCGGCCCCTGCAACGGTTCGCGCACCGCGCAGGCCAGGCCGAGCATGCGCACGTAGGCGGTGCCCACGCACACCAGCGCAGCGGCCCAGCCCAGTTCCGCGCCGACGCCCAGCACCGGCTGCAGGCCATAGCCCACGCCCAGGCACACCGCCACGTCCGACAACCGGTCCGGCGCTTCGTTGTACACCGCGCCGGCACGGCCGATCATCTGCGCCTGCTGCGCCAGCAACCCGTCCAGGCGGTTGCACAGCAGCCGCGCCTGCAGCGCCAGCGCCGCCAGCACCAGCAACGCGGCGGCATTGGCCGGCGGCTCGCGCCAGGCCAGGGCGAACATCAGCGCCGCCAGCACCGCGCACGCCAGTCCGGTCCAGGACACGCCATTCGGCGTGGCCCCACGCGCGCGCAACGCCAGCGCCAGCCGCGCGCGCCACTGCGCGCGCCGCGCCTGCCAGGTCGAAGCGGCCATCAGTCGCCGCCTCCACAGCCGCCGCAGCCACCACCGCCGCAACTGCTGCCGCCCCCATCGCTGCTGCCGCCACCGCCACCGCAACTGCTGGTCGAAGCGCTACAGCCAGCACCGTTGGGCAGCGGCGAACGCAAGGCGTGGTAATCGGCCCAGGGCGTGGTCATCAGCACACTGGTGCCGGCCAGGGCCAGCGGCAACGCCAGATGCGAACCCGGCTCCGGCGACGGAGCGGCGACGCCATCGCGCCAGGCCGCATCGCGCTCGGCCAGCAGCGCGTCGCCGGCAACGCTGCGCCGCGGCGGCGTGAGCAGAAAGCCGAGCGCAACGACCGCGACCACCACCATCGCCGCCACCAGAAAGCCGATCGGGCGCTGCAACTGCAGGCCGATGCGCAGCTTCAGCAGACCCACCATCCACAGCGCCAGCAACGGCGCGGCGCCGAACAGGCGGGCGCACAGCGCCTGCCCGTGGCCCAGCCACAGCCCCTTGGCGACCAGCGACCGACGCAGCGGCGCGGCGTCGCGCCGCAATGCGGCGAGCGCCTGCTGGAGCTGCGGCTGCGCACGCACGGTCGCCAGCGCACGCTGCAGCGCCGGCGGTGCGGCGACGCGGGTGTGCTCCAGCCGCGCGTGGCGGCGCACATTCGGATCGGGCTGCAGGCGCAATGCGCCGGCCGCCAGCAGCAGGGCCAGTTGCTGATCGGCAACGCGCTCGCTGCCACCGGCCAGATACGCCAGTTCGGCCGGGTCCAGCAGCGCCTGGGTGTCAGCGCCGCGCAGTCCGCGCACGGCCAGGCGCAGGCGCGCGCCCAGGCTCCAGGCCAGGCCGATGCCGGCCAGGAACAGCAGCAGGAACGGCGGTCCGGGCCAGTGCAGCGGCGAGCGTGGGCCGTTGCCCTGCCATAGCACCGCGAACAGCAGCGCCACGCCCAGCATCCAGCCCCACAGGGCGCCGCCGCCGCGCGCGCGGACGACGCGGCGCGTACCGGCCTGGCGCGGTGCCGGCGTGGATGGCCGCGTGCCGGCCGGCGCCGGCCAGCATGCCGCCGGCGGCTCGCCGAAGTAGTGCCGGTACTGCGCCAGGGTGGCCGCGTACTGGGCCTGGAAGCGCGCAGCGTCGGCCGGGTCGCCGCGCCCGGGCTGGTGGTGCAGGGTGCGGCGCAGCACCTGCGGACAGAACCGCTGCCAGTACTCGCGGGTGTCGGTGAGGTGCGCGTGCCAGGCCTGGTCGACCAGCGGACTCGGCGTGATCTCCTCACCGGCGACGCAGGCCAGGAAGCAGAAACGCCGGTATTCCTCGACCAGTTGCGTGGCCAGCGCCGGCGACACGCCGGCCTCCTCGGCGACGCGACGCTCGAACGCCGCCAACGCCGTCTCGCCCTCGCCGAAGCCGTCGGCCTGCAGACGCTGCCACAACGCCGCGTGATCGGGATCGACGCTGGCCGGCAGCAGTGGCGTCGGCGTTCGCGTCATCGCAGCGCTCCCAAGCCCGCTGGCGCCGTGCACAGCGCCAGCAGCAGGGCCAGCCCCTGCAGGGCGAAACACAGCAGCTGCCGCCGCAGCAGGCGGCGCATGCCCTGCCAGCGCGCCAGCCAGTCGCGCGGCGGCGGCAGCGTGCGCAACAGGCCCAGCCGCTGCAGGGCCGCGTCCAGGTCGGCGCCGGCGCGCTGCAAGTCCGGTTCGGCCAGCACCGCTTCGAGCAACGCCACGTCCAGGCCGACCCGCGCCGCCCAGTAGCGCTGCAGCAGGCCGGCCAAGGCGGCGACGCCGCAGCAGCACACGGCGAGGACGGCACCGATGCCGGCATACCATGCCGCCAACAGCACGCTGACCGCGAGCAGCAGCAGCGACAGCCGATCCAGTGGCGCGGCTTGGCGCAGCACCGCCGCCATCGTGCGCAGTTCCAGCGGCGTGCTCATGCCGGCAGCTCCTGCACCTGCAGCAGCGCCGGTGATGCGGTGCAGGCGGCGGCGATGGCGGCACGCTGCGCCGGTCCCAGCACGATGCGTGGCGCGCGCGCCCGCAACAGGGCCAGCGCGTCGTCCAGCGTGGCGGCACGGCCGCTGCGCAGCAGCCAGGTGGCGACCGCGGCCGCGCTGCGCGAATAGCCCAGCGCGCAGCAGGCCAGTACCTGGCCGTGCGTGCGCGCCGATTCGATCGCGTCGGCGGCCATGCGCAAGGCCGCGGCCGGCGGCGCCACCAGGTCCAGCATCGGCACCACGCGGTCGTGCGCCTGCGCCTGGCGCAACGACAGTTCCGCACTGACATCGACCACCGCGGCGAAGCGCGCGCGCTCGCCACGGCCGGGGAGGCGCCCGAGCCAGACGCCGTCGGCGATCGCGCGCGGCGCCGGATCGCGCCAGGTCCAGGCGCGCGAGTTGAGCCAGGCGGCGACCAGGTACGGCGCGTACAGCCAGCGCGCGGCCAGGCTCAGGCGGCCATCGTCACGTTTCTGCAGGCCCAGCGGGCCGAGCAGCGCATAACTGAGCGCGACCAGCAGCAGCGACAGCGCCGGCCACAGCAACCACCAGCCGACGCCACCGAGCGCACGTGCGGCAGCCACGCAGGCCGCGCTGCCGAGCAGGTACAGCGCGGCCAGGCGCCAGCGCCGCAGATCGCGCGCGGGCGCCGCGGCCCGCCACGGCGCGGCAATGCGCTCCGGCCACAGCCACACGCACAGCCAGCCCGCGGCCAGGCCGGTGGGCACGTCGAGGAAGTGATGCTGGTAGGTGGTCAGCACCGACAGCCCGATCAGCGCGAACCAGCCGTGCAGGGCCCACCGCGCCAGCCCGTGCAGGTGCTGCGCATAGCGCACCCACAGCACCACCAGCAGCACGATGTGCAGCGACGGCGCCTGGTTGAACGGCTTGTCGAAGCCGAGCAGCACTTCGAACAGCCAGCCGAACACACCCTCGGTCGGCGGCCGCTCGAAACTGAAGCGCAACGGCCACAGCAGGAAGCAGCCCACCGCCAGCAGTTGCGCGGTGAGCAGACGCCGCGCATGCGTGCCCAGTTCGACACGTGTGCGGCAGACGAAGAACGAGATCACGTAGAACAGGTCGATCGACCAGTACGGGACGATGGTCCACGGCCAGAACGGGATCTGGGTTTCCCAGGCGAACGGCAGCGACGGCACGGCGGCGCGACGCGCGGCCAGCGTGTTGGCCAGGCCGTAGCTGAGGAAGAAGAACGGCCCCAGCAGCGCCAGCCAGGCCAGCGCCCGCCGCCACGGCCGCGCGGCCGCGGCGCTCATGGCGCGATCCGCTGCGCCAGCGACACGGTGAAGATGCCCCACTCGTCGATGCGCTGCTCCAGCTTGCGGAAGCCGGCCGTGCGCACCAGTTCGTCCATCTCCTGCTGGGTGCGGCGGCGCATCACCCAGGCCGCGCCGCCGCGGTGGCTGGTCAGCGCGCGGGCGATGAACTCCAGCTGCGGATGCCAGGGCTGGCCGGTGTAGGCCAGGTAGCCGCCCGGTTCCACCGCCGCGGCCACGCCCTGCAGCGAGCGCAGCACCTGGTCGTTGTCCGGGAACAGTTCGTACAGGCCCGACACCACCGCCAGCGTCGGCCGCGGCTGTAGCGCGGCCAGCGCATCGCGGTCGAAGGCATCGCCCTGCTCGAAGCGGGCGATGTCGGTGGCGCCGAGCGTGGCGATCAGCGCACGGCCCTGCTCTACGTTCAACGGGCTGAAATCGCGCAACAGGATCGCGTCGGCGCGCTGGCTGCCGCCGGCCAGCGCTTCGAGCACGTAGCGGCCGTGGCCGGCGGCGATGTCCAGCGCGCGCACCGGCAGGCCGGCGGCGCGCAGCCGCTGCATCGCCAGGCCCAGCAGTTCATGCAGGTGCTGGCGGCGCACGCGGATGCCGCGCCAGCCGATCGCATCCAGGTAGTTGCGGTCGATCATCCGCCCCAGCGGGCCGCGCCCGGCCGCCTGGTCGCGGTAGATGTAGTCCAGCGTGCTGCCGGAATCGAAACCGGTCTGCAGGCCGAGGGCGATGCCTTCGGAGAGCTGTCCGCCCACGCGCAGGCCGGCGCGCACGCCGCGCCAGCGCAGGTCCTGCAGGCTGTAGCGCTGCGGCGGCCAGGCCAGGCGCTCGGCCTCCTCGAAGGTCGGCCCGCGGCGGTGCGCCTGGCGCAGGCTGGGCAATGCCGGTTCATCGGCGAAGCGCTCGCGCACGAAGCGGCGGATCTGCGCCACCGCCGGCGCGCGGTCGCGCTCGCCCAGCGTGTCGTGAAAGAAACCGGGCAGCAGGTGGCGCTCCTTCACCGGCGAGGACAAGCGCTCGTAGAAGCGGTCCTGCGGGCCGCGGTGCACCACGAAATCGCTGCCGGACACCAGCAGCTGCACCGGCACGGTGATCGCCTGCGCATCGCCGACCACGCGGTCGGCCGCCGCGTACAGCCCCAGCAACACCCGCACCGAGATCGGCCGGGTGATCAGCGGATCGGTGCGATAGCTCTCGACCCGCGCCGGGTCGTGGGTCAGCCACTGCGGCCTGACGTAACTGTTGACGAAGAAGTTGCCGCGCAGCGCCTGCATCAGGGCCAGCCCGGGCCGCGCGAACGGCACGTACAGCTTGACCTTGAACGCGGGCGAGGCCAGCACCAGCGCGCGCAGCGGCGGCGCGTAGTCGTGCACCCAGGTGCTGGCGACCACCGCGCCCACGCTCTGCGCCACCACCACGATGTCCTGCACGGCGATGCCGTGGACCTCGCCGATGTGCGCGACGAAGCGGTCCAGGTCGCGCACCAGCGCCGGGAAACCGGGCGCGTCGCCGCGCGCGCCGGGCGAGCGGCCGTTGCCGCGCGCATCCCAGGCGAACAGCGCGCACTCGTCCAGGCCCAGTTCCTCGGCCAGGTGCATGACCCGCCCGGAATGCTCGTGGCCACGGTGCAGCAGCACCACCGCCCGCGGCGGCGCCGCCGGCGTCGTGGCCGGCCAGTGCCGGTAGAACAGCCGTGTGCCATCGAAACTGGCGAATTCGCTTTCGTTGACCTGCCGCATCCGTTGCCGATTCCTTGTCTGTCTTGAATCCCTGTTCGCCGCGGCCACGCCGGCCGCCCCGCTCACGCGCGTGCCGCCGCCTCGCGCAATCCCGCCGCGACCCGGCGCAGCACGGTCGCCGCGCACAACAGCGCCACCGCCATGGCGACGGCCGTGACCGTCGCCGCGCCGATCCAGGCGCCGGCCAGCAGCAGCCCCAGCACGCCGATGACGAAGGCACGGTCGCTCTTGCCCATCGGCCCATCGTAGCGGCGGCTGGCGCCGACCATCAGCCCAAGCACGCCGGCATACTCGGTCAAGGCCGCGGTCAGCACCATCAGCCAGACCCAGCCAGCCATCACACCGGGCACGCCGAGCAGGCTCAGGTACAGCGCCGCATCGGCGACCACGTCGCATAGTTCGTTGAGGTAGGCGCCCAGCCGCGACTGCTGGCCGAACTCGCGCGCCAGCATGCCGTCCACCGCGTTCAAGGCCATCCGCAGCAGCATCCACAGCGGCAGCAGCGCGTACCACAGCGGCTGCGCCGCGCCTTGCGTGTAGACCACCGCGGCGACCAGCAGCGACAGCAGCGCCGCAGCCGCCGTCACCTGGTTGGCGGTGACGCCGAGCCGGTACAGCACCCGCACACCGGGCCGCAGCAGGTTCTGGAAACGTCCTTTGAGGGCATAGATCGACACGCGCGTGGTCCTGACGGCGAGGGCGGGGCGGCGACAGCCTAATGCATCGCAGCGGCTGCGCGCGCGGCCGAAGCCACGGCGCAGGTGTTCTGCACGGCCCGCACGCACCGCGCGCGCGGCTCCACGGCGAGGCGCGCACACCGTGTGCCGGCGCCGCCGCACACGCGATCCGCAGGCCCGTGGGCCCGGCCGGCCGGGCGTCGGCGGGCCTCAGCGCCTACAATGGCGGCCCGTTCCGCTGCCCCCGCCCTGCCCCATGTCCTCCGATTTCCTGCCCGTGCGCCGGGCGCTGCTGTCCGTTTCCGACAAGACCGGCCTGATCGACCTGGCCCGCGCGCTGGCCGCGCGCAACGTCGAGCTGCTGTCCACCGGCGGCACCGCCAAGGCCCTGCGCGAGGCCGGGCTGGCGGTGAAGGACGTGTCCGAACTGACCGGCTTCCCGGAAATGATGGACGGCCGGGTCAAGACCCTGCACCCGCTGGTGCACGGCGGCCTGCTCGGCCGCGCCGGCACCGACGATGCGGTGATGGCCGAGCACGGCATCGCCGCGATCGACCTGCTGGTGCTCAACCTGTATCCGTTCGAGGCGGTCACCGCCAAGGCCGACTGCACGCTCGCCGACGCGGTGGAGAACATCGACATCGGCGGTCCGGCGATGCTGCGCTCGGCGGCCAAGAACTTCGCCCGCGTGGCGGTGGCCACCGACCCGGCGCAGTACGCCGAGCTGCTGGCCGAGCTCGAGGCCAACGATGGTCGGCTGTCGGCGGCCAAGCGCTTCGCCCTGGCGGTGGCCGCGTTCAACCGCGTCGCCCAGTACGACGCGGCGATCAGCAACTACCTGTCCGCGGTCACCGCCAGCGACGCGGCCGTGCCCACGCGCAGCGCGTTCCCGGCGCAGATGAACTCCAGCTTCGTCAAGGTGATGGAACTGCGCTACGGCGAGAACCCGCACCAGCAGGCCGCGTTCTACCGCGACCTCTTCCCCACGCCCGGTACCCTGGCCACCTTCACCCAGCTGCAGGGCAAGGAGCTGTCCTACAACAACATCGCCGACAGCGATGCGGCCTGGGAATGCGTGCGCCAGTTCGACGCGCCGGCCTGCGTCATCGTCAAGCACGCCAACCCGTGCGGCGTGGCGGTCGGCGCCGGCTGCGGCGACGCCTACGAACTGGCCTACGCCACCGACCCGACCAGCGCCTTCGGCGGCATCATCGCCTTCAACCGGCGGCTGGATGCGGCCACCGCGCAGGCGATCCTGGACCGCCAGTTCGTCGAAGTGCTGATCGCCCCCGACTACGACGACGCCGCGCTGGAGTACGCCAAGAAGAAGGCCAACGTGCGCGTGCTGCGCATCCCCGCCGCCGACGGCGCCTACGGCATCGACAGCAAGCGGGTCGGCTCCGGCATCCTGCTGCAGACCAGCGACGCGCGCGTGGTGCCGCGCGATGCGCTGAAGGTGGTGACCCGGCTGGCGCCGACCGAGGCGCAGTTCGCCGACCTGCTGTTCGCGTGGAAGGTGGCCAAGTACGTCAAGTCCAACGCCATCGTCTACGCCAAGGACCACCGCACCATCGGCGTCGGCGCCGGGCAGATGAGCCGGGTGTACTCGGCGCGCATCGCCGGGATCAAGGCCACCGATGCCGGCCTGGCCGTGGAGGGCTCGGTGATGGCCTCCGATGCGTTCTTCCCGTTCCGCGACGGCATCGACGCCGCCGCCGCGGCCGGCATCAAGGCGGTGATCCAGCCGGGCGGTTCGATGCGCGACGCCGAGGTCATCGCCGCGGCCGACGAGCACGGCATCGCCATGGTGTTCACCGGCGTGCGCCACTTCCGCCACTGAGGTCTGCAGCGATGCGCCTGTCCGCTGTCGTGCCGCGTCCGTTCGCCGTGCTGGCCCTGGCCGGCGCCCTCGTGCTGGGCGGCTGCAAGCCGGCCGCGACGCCCGCACCCAGCGCGGCACCTGCGTCGGCCCACGCCAGCGCGGCGGCCCAGCCCCACGTCAGCCGCACCGCGCGGCTGCAGGCGTTCCTGCAGCAACGCTACGGCAGCGCCGCGACGCTGGTCGGGCATTGGCCGGGGCAATGGACCCAGGGGGGCGAGAGTCATGCGGTGGACTGGCAGGTCTGCGCCGAACAGCCGGTGGTCACCGGCGACGGCTGGCAGCAGTTGCTGGCGGTGTGCGGCGCGCTGCGCGATGCCGGCCATCCCGAACCTGGCACCATCGACTTCTACGTGCTGCGCCCCGAGGGCCAGGGCTTCGCCGTCGCCGCCGAGCGCACCGGCGGCACCTACGGCAGCCAGGGCCAACCCGGCGAGGTCGGCATCGTCCGCGCCGGCAGCGATTTCTACGGGTTCCGCGTCGAGGACGGCTGGTTCGGCCAGGGCTATGCGCTGCAATCGCAGACCCTGATCCTGCCCGGCCCCAAGGGCCTGGTCGATGCCGGCAGCGTGCGCAGCCACATCGACAACAGCGCCGCCGCCGACTGCGATGCCGCCGATGCGGCCGCGGACTGCAAGGCTGGCCAGTTCGCCATCGACTTCGCCCTGCGCTTCGACGACCGCGACCACGCCGCCCGCGTCTGGCCGCTGCTGATCGAGGAAACCGGCACGGAGTGCGGCCAGCGGCCGGTGCAGCGCAGCCACCGCTTCGCCCTGGACGCGAAGACCTGGACCTACCATTTCCCCGAGGCGCTGCAGCGCGAAGGCTGCACGTGAGGCGCGCGCGCCCGGCGCAGCCGTTCCCCTTTTCCCTGCAATCTGGAATTCCGCGATGAAACTGCTCGTCATCGGCTCCGGCGGCCGCGAACACGCCCTGGCCTGGAAGCTGGCCCAGTCCCCCCGTGTCGACGAAGTGCTGGTGGCGCCCGGCAATGCCGGCACCGCCGGCGAGGCCAAGTGCCGCAACGTGCAGGTCAAGGTCAACGACCTCGACGGACTGCTCGCGCTGGCCCGGGACGAAGGCGTGGCACTGACCGTGGTCGGCCCGGAAGTGCCGCTGGTGCTGGGCGTGGTCGACCGCTTCCGCGCCGCCGGGCTGCGCATCTTCGGCCCCAGCGCCGCCGCCGCGCAGCTGGAAGGCAGCAAGGCCTACGCCAAGGACTTCCTGCAGCGCCACGGCATTCCCACCGCGTTCTACGCCGTGCACACCGAGGTCGAGGCAGCGCTGGCCTATGTCCGCGACAAGGGCGCGCCGATCGTGATCAAGGCCGACGGCCTGGCCGCCGGCAAGGGCGTGATCGTGGCGATGTCGCTGGACGAGGCCGAGGCCGCGGTGCGCGACATGCTGTCCGGCAACGCCTTCGGCGACGCCGGTGCGCGTGTGGTGATCGAGGAATTCCTCGACGGCGAGGAAGCCAGCTTCATTTCCATGGTCGACGGCCACACCGCGCTGCCGATGGCCACCAGCCAGGACCACAAGCGCGTCGGCGACGGCGACACCGGCCCCAACACCGGCGGCATGGGCGCGTACTCGCCGGCGCCGGTGGTGACGCCCGAGGTGCACGCGCGGGTGATGCGCGAAGTGGTCGAGCCGACCGTGCGCGGCATGCGCGACGACGGCGTGCCGTTCACCGGCTTCCTCTACGCCGGGCTGATGATCGACGCCAGCGGCGCGCCCAAGGTGATCGAGTTCAACGTGCGCTTCGGCGACCCGGAAACGCAGCCGGTGATGCTGCGTCTGCAGTCGGACCTGCTCGACCTGCTCGAGGCCGCGCTCGACGAACGCCTGCACGCCACCGAGGCGCAGTGGGATCCGCGCCCGTCGCTGGGCGTGGTGCTGGCGGCGGCGCCGTATCCGGAAACCCCGGTCACCGGCGAAGCGATCACCGGCCTGGACGCGGTGCCGGGCAACGCCAAGGTGTTCCATGCCGGCACCACGCTGGATGCGCAGGGCCGCGTGCTCAGCGCCGGCGGCCGCGTGCTGTGCGTGGCGGCGCTGGGCGACAGCGTGGCCGAGGCGCAGCGGCATGCCTACGCCGGCGTGGCGCAGATTCACTGGGCCAGCGAATTCCACCGCCACGACATCGGCTGGCGCGCGATCGCGCGCGAGCAGGGGGCGTAACACGTCGCCACGGGCAGGAGCGGCTTCAGCCGCGACGAGCGAAGCCCGAAGCACGGCTGACACCCTCGCTCGTCGGGACTGAAGTCCCTCCCACAAGGCACCCGGACATCGCACCCGTAGGAGCGGCTTCAGCCGCGACAGGGGCATGACCGGGAACGCCGGTCGCGGCTGAAGCCGCTCCTGCGAATGCGCCCACGCACTCTCCATCGGGCCTGCGCTAGCCTGGATCCTCTACCGCTTCGCGCATGCCCATGGCCCTCTCCCCCACCCTCCGCACCCGCTTCCGCGCGCTCGCCGCGCAGACCGATGGCATCGACACCGCGGCCTACGCCGCCTGCGGCAAGGATCCGCTCGACCCCATCATCGGCCTGGGCCGCCGCGATGCGAAGGTGTGCATCCTCGGCCGCGACCCGGGCCGCAGCGAGGTCGAGCACGGCGCGCCCTTTGTCGGCAGCGGCGGCCAACTGGTGCGCAAGGCGCTGTACCGGCACCTGCACCTCGGCGAGGAGATGCCCGACTTCGCGGCCGGGCTCGAGGCCGGCCGCGTCGCCTTCTGGCTCAACACCGTGCCGTACAAGCCGGTGGGCAACAAGGCGTGGTCGATGGCGGTGAAGCGGCGCTTCCACCCGCTGATGCGGCGCCTGCTGCTTGAGCAGTGGCGCGGCGATGCCATCCTCACCCTCGGGCGCGAAGCCTTCCTGTGGTTCGGCATCGACCAGCCGCGCGAGGTGCGCGCGGCGCTGGAGGCGTTCTGGGCGCGTGAGGACCGCTTCCAGGCGCAGACCGAGGTGGAGCTGCGCAGCGAGGACGGCCGCCGCAGCCGCCGCGTGACGCTGTACCCGCTGCCGCATCCCTCGCCGCTCAACCAGACCTGGTACAAACGCTTCCCGGCGCTGCTGGACGCACGCCTGCGACAACTCGCGGTCTGAGCCGGCCTCTAAAAGGGGATCGCATACAGCGACGGTGCGCTATCGTGTTGCCGTGCCGACCCCCTCGATCGAAACCCGCCTCAGCCGCCTGTGGGCCCACGAAAAGGCCAGCTACGGGCTGCGCGTCTTCATCGCGCTGGCGGTGGCGATGGGCGTGTGCTGGCACCTGCAGCAACTGGAGGCGGTGCCGGCGATTTTCCTGGGCACCATCGCCAGCGCCATCGCCGAAACCGACGACAACTGGCTGGGCCGGATCAAGTCGGTGCTGCTGTCGCTGCTGTGTTTCGCCGCCGCCGCGGCCGCGGTGGTGCTGTTGTTCCCGTATCCGTGGCCGTTCGCGGCCGGCCTGGCGCTGTCCACCTTCGCCCTGACCCTGCTCGGCGCGCTCGGCGAACGCTACGCCTCCATCGCCCAGGCCACGGTGGCGCTGGCGATCTACGCGATGATCGGCCTGGACCACGGCACCCAGAACGGCCACGTCGGCGGCAACGCCTGGCACGGCGTGGCCTTGCTGCTGCTCGGCGCCGGCTGGTACGCGGTGCTGTCGGTGCTGTGGACGGTGCTGTTCGCCAACCGGCCGGTGCGCGAGCGGTTGTCGCGGCTGTACCTGGAGCTGGGCCGCTACCTGCGGCTCAAGGCGGCCCTGTTCGAGCCGGTGCGGCAGAGCGACCTGCACGCGCGGCGGCTGGCGCTGGCCGAGCAGAACGCGCAGGTGGTGGCCGCACTCAACGCGGCCAAGACCGCGATCATCAGCCGCTTCGGCCGCTCCGGCCGGCCCGGCGTGCAGTCGGGCCTGTATTTCCGCCTGTACTACATGGCGCAGGACTTCCACGAGCGCGCCAGTTCCTCGCACTACCCGTACGAGGCGCTGACCGACGCGTTCTTCCACAGCGACGTGCTGTACCGCTGCCAGCGCCTGCTGGCCCTGCAGGGCAAGGCCTGCGCGGCGCTGGGCGAGGCGATCCGGCTGCGCCAGCCGTTCGACTACGGCGAGCAGACCCAGCAGGCCACCACCGACCTGCGCCAGTCGCTGGATTTCCTGCACGCCCGTGGCGACCCACGGCAGGCGCGGCTGCTCGGCTCGCTGGAATTGCTGGTGACCAACCTGCACAGCATCGAGCGGCGCCTGGCCGAGGCCGCGCAATCGGACACCACCAGCGACACCCTCGACACCCGCCTGCGCGACTCGTCGCCGCACACCCTGCGCGAGATGCTGCGGCGCCTGGGCCAGCAGCTCACGCCCGGCTCGGTGCTGTTCCGGCACGGCCTGCGCATGGCGATTGCGCTGGTGGTGGGCTACGCCATCATGCAGTCGATCCACGCCAGCAACGGCTACTGGATCCTGCTGACCACCGCCTTCGTGTGCCGGCCCAACTACGGCGCCACCCGCCTGCGCCTGGCCCAGCGCATCGCCGGCACCCTGATCGGCCTGGGCGCGGCGTGGGCGCTGATGCAACTGTTCCCGGGCACCGAGCTGCAGTTGCTGTTCGCCCTGCTCGGCACGCTGGTGTTCTTCGTCACCCGCACCGACCGCTACATGCTCGCCACCGCGGCGATCACGGTGATGGCGCTGTTTTGCTTCAACCTGATCGGCGACGGCTTCATGCTGATCTGGCCGCGCCTGCTCGACACCCTGATCGGTTGCGCGATCGCCGCCGCCGCCTCGTTCCTGATCCTGCCGGACTGGCAGGGCCGTCGCCTCAACCAGGTGCTGGCGACGGTGCTGTCCAGCAGCGCGCGCTACCTGGCGCAGGTGCTGGAGCAGTACCGCAGCGGCATGCGCGACGACCTGCCCTACCGCATCGCCCGCCGCGACATGCACAACGCCGACGCCGCGCTGTCGGTGGCGCTGTCGAACATGCTGCGCGAGCCCGGCCGCTACCGCCGCAACCTGGATGCCGGCTTCCGCTTCCTGGCTTTGTCCAACACCTTGCTCGGCTATCTGTCGGCGCTGGGCGCGCATCGGGCGGCGCTGGCCGGCGAGACTGATCCGGACATCGCCCGCGCCGGCGACTACCTGCCGCAGGCGCTGGGCGCGCTGGCCGACGCGCTTGCGGAACGACGTGCGCTGCCGGCCGCCGACGAGCCGGCCGAGATCGCACTGGCCGAGGCGCTGGAGCGCGAGGACGGCATCGACGAGGCCAAGCGCCGGCTGGTGCGCAACCAGCTCGCGCTGACCCTGCGCCTGCTGCCCAAGCTGCGCGACGCCGCGCAGGCGGTCACTGCCGCGACGGTGCCGCCGGCGCCGGCGCCGGCGCTTGCCGCCCCGGCCGCACGCTGAGGCCCATCCACAGCAGCGCCACCACCGCCAGCGCCGCACCGCCGAGCGCCACCCCGCGCCAGCCGGCGTAGGCATAGGCCGCGGTGCCGAGGCTGGACCCGATCGCACCGCCGATGAAATAGCAGGTGACGTAGGCCGAGGTGATGCGGTTGCGCGCGGCCGGATCCAGTTGGTAGATCACGCTCTGGTTGCCGATGTGCACGCCCTGCACCGCCACGTCCAGCAGCACCACGCCGGCGATCAGCAGCCACAGCGAGTGCGGCGCGCCGAGCAACAGCAACCACGACAGCAGCAGCATGACCAGGCCGCCCCAGCCGACCAGATGGCCGGCGCCGCGGTCGGACAGCTTGCCGGACAGGTTGGCGGCGAACGCGCCGGCCGCGCCGATCAGCCCGAACAGGCCGATGGTGGCGGTGCCGTAGCGGTAGTCCGGGCCGGACAGCAGGAACGCCAGGGTGGTCCAGAACATGCTGAAGCCGGCGAACAGCAGCCCGCCCAGCACCGAGCGCGCGCGCAGCACCGGCTCGTCGCGCAGCAGCGCCAGCACCGAACCGATCAGGTGCGGATAGGACAGGTGCGGGTTGCCCGGGTGCCGTGGCAGGCCGCGCCACAGCAGCCCCGAGGCCACCAGGATCAGCGCCGCCGCGACCCAGTACACGGTGTGCCAGCCGCCGATCCCGGCCAGCAGGCCGGAGGCCGTGCGCGCCAGCAGGATGCCCAGCAGCAAGCCGCTCATCACCGTGCCGATGACTCGGCCGCGCTCGTGCGGCGCGGCCAGGGTCGCGGCGAACGGCACCAGGATCTGCGCCGCCACCGAACTCAGGCCGGTGATCAGCGTACCCAGCAGCAGCAGCGCGAAGCTGTGCGCCATCGCGCTGACCAGCAGGCCGACCGCGCTGAGCGCGTACAGGCCGACGATCAGGCTGCGGCGCTCGAAACGATCGCCCAGCGGTACCAGGAACAGCAGGCCGGCGGCGTAGGCCAACTGCGCGGTGGTGACCACCGCACCGGCGCGGCGCACGTCGATGGCGAAGGTCTGCGCCAGCACCTCCAGCAGCGGCTGCGCGTAGTAGTTGCTGGCCACCGCCAGGCCGGTGGCGGTGGCCATCAGCAGCACCAGGCCGCGGCGCATCGGCGGATGCGAAGTCGTTTCCATGGACGGACACCGGATCGTGGGGAGGGGCGCAGTCTGTGGCGGTGGCAGCGATCTTTCAAACGCATTTTTTTCACCACTGCCATCTGTTTTCGAGATAGTGTGATTCCCGCGCCGACAGGCCGGCCGGTTCCCCGGGGCCGCCGCTTCGAACGCAGGCGGCGTCCGGACTGGAGCGCCGCCCCACCACCGCCCCCGCGCCGAAGGAACCCGCACCATGCCCAGCACCGACATCGCCGAGGCGCTGCAGCAGCACGGGTATGCGGTGGTCCGCGGCTTCCTGGGCGACGGCGACATTCCCGACAGCCTGCTGCGCTTCCTGGAAGGCGCCGAGAAGTTCCACGACGGCGTGATCGGCGACCTGCCGGCGGCGGACATGCAGCGCATCCAGGCCCGCATCGCCGCCACCGTGCCGGCGGTGGCCGCGGCCATGGGCCTGGCGATCGCCGTCGACCGCTTCGGCTACTGCGCCATCCGCATCCGCGAAAGCCATGCCGCGCCAAGCCTGCGTCTGCCGTTCGACCAGCACCGCGATCCGAAGGCCGCGCCGGGCGGCGCGCTCAACTGGCACCTGGACCACTTCAGCTATTTCCTGCATGGCGACCACCGCAACTACCTGATCTGCTACATGCCGGTGCGCAAGCCCGATGCCGGCCTGGCCAACGTGGCCATCGTCGCCGACGACGTGGTCGCGCGGCTGGATCCGCAGCTGCACCAGCGCATCCAGGGCCGCGGCGCGCTGCGCTTCCGCTGCGTGGAGGCCGACACGCTGGACTGGTTCCGGCTGCGCTTTCCTGGCGAGGCCCTGGCCATCGGCGACTGGTACGCGATCGAGGATCTGTACGACGCCAGCCCCGGCTGGAAGATCGGCTTCGACCTGGAAGCGCACAAGGTGGTGCCGCACCTCGCGGTCGGCGACCTGCTGATCATGCGTGCCGACGTCATCCACCGCACCCACGACGCCGGCTGTGACCGCATCTCGGTGCGCTGCGACGCCCTGCCCGCGCAGGCGCCGCGGCTGGACACGCTGCGCGGCCTGCTCGGCATCACCCTGCGCTACCCGTTCATGAGCCGCAAGCGCCGCTACAACATCCGCCTGTGGCTGCGTCAGCAATGGCGCAAGCGGCTCGGGCGCACAGCATGAGGCGTGCACTGCGACAGACGCCGCGTGGCGCATGCAGCCCCGGCGCGGATCGGCTGCGGCATTGCCACCGTGCGCGCCAGGCAGCGCCATGCTGACCCTGCGCCAGCTCGAATTCGCCGTCGCCGTCGCCGAGGAAGGCAGCTTCACCGCGGCCGCGCGCCGCTGCCACACCGTGCAGTCGGCGCTGAGCCACCAGATCGCCAAGATCGAGCAGGCGCTGGGCGCGCGCCTGTTCGAACGCGGGGCGCGCCACGTGCGCGCCACCGCCGCCGGCGAGGTGTTCCTGCACAACGCGCGCGCCACCCTGCGCGCCGCCGAACGCCTGCACGAGGAAATGGCGCAGACCCTGGGCACGGTGCGCGGCCGCCTGCAGATCGGGCAGATCTCCTCGTTGAACGCGGTGCAGGTGCCGGCGGTGCTGCGCCGCTTCCGCGAGGCACACAGCGCGGTGGACGTGCACCTGCGCACCGGCATGAGCGATGAGCTGCTGCTGGAACTGGGCGAAGGCCGGCTCGACGTGGCCCTGGTCGGGGTCGGCCCGCACGTGGCGCTGCCGCCGCAACACCTTCTGCTGCACGAGGAACCGCTGGCGCTGATCGCCGCACCCGGCAACCGCTTCGCCGCGCGCCGCCAGGTCTCCCTGCGCGACCTGGAAGACGCGCCGATGGCCGGGCTGATCCCCGGCGCCGGCGTGCGCGGCATCATCGACCGCGCCTTCGCCGCCGCCGGCCTGCGCCAGCGACTGCAGTACGAGGTCACCCATGCCGACCTGCAGCGGCAACTGGTGGCCGAGGACCTGGGCCTGGCGGTGGTGCCGCAGACCATGGCCACCGGCATGCACGGTGTGGCGACGGTGGCATTGCGCGAGCGCTTCCGCTTCCTCACCTACGCCGTGTGGCGGCCGGATCCGACCCCGGCCGCACGCGCCTTCATCGCCCTGCTGCGCGCCCAGCGCGACGCCCTGCAGGCCGCAACCGACAGCGCCAGCACCGGCCGCCGCGCGCCGCGCCTGAGCGCGCGGCGAACCTGCTAGGCTGCGCGCGTTCGCAAAGGAGCCTGCATGTCCGCCCACAGCCAGTTCGCCCTGTTGCGGCAACGCCGCTTTCTGCCGTTCTTCGCGGTCCAGTCGCTGGGCGCGTTCAACGACAACGTGTACCGGCAGGCGATCATCGGCCTGCTGTTCTATCTGGGCGTGACCCCGGAGCAGCGCACGCTGTACACCAACCTGGCGCCGGCACTGTTCATCCTGCCGTACTTCCTGTTCTCCTCGCTGGCCGGGCAGATCGCCGAGAAGCTGGAAAAGTCGCGGCTGGTGGTCATCACCACCACGATGGAGATCGGCATCATGTCGCTGGCCGCGGTCGGCTTCCTGACCGAGAACATGGCGGTGCTGCTGGTGGCGCTGTTCTGCACCGGCCTGCAGTCGACCCTGTTCGGCCCGGTGAAGTATTCGATCCTGCCGTCGGTGCTCAAGCCGGAGGAACTGACCGGCGGCAACGGCCTGGTCGAGATGGGCACCTCGATCTCGATCCTGTGCGGCATGATCCTGGGTGGGCTGATCTTCCAGATCGCCGGCAGCCACGGACCGGTGGCCGCGGCCACCGCGGTGGTCGCGCTGGCGGTCACCGGCAACCTGATGGCGCGCTGCATCCCCAAGGTCGACGCCGGCGCACCCGAGCTGAAGATCAACTGGAACCCGCTGCCGGAATCGCTGGCGATCATGCGCCTGACCCGGCGCCAGCTGGCGGTGCGCAACGCCGTGCTCGGCGTGTCCTGGTTCTGGTTCGTCGGCACCGTGCTCACCGCGCAGTTGCCGACCTACGCCGAACTCAACCTCGGCGGCGCGCAGGACCTGTACATCTTCGCCCTGGCGCTGTTCTCGATCGGCACCGGCACCGGCTCGTTGCTGTGCGAGAAGCTGTCCGGGCGCACCGTCGAGATCGGCCTGGTGCCGCTGGGCGCGTTCGGCATCAGCGCCTTCATGCTCGACCTGTACTTCGCCCGCCCTGGCGCCGCGCTGCAGACCGGCCTGGGCATCGGCCAGTTCGTCCACCAGGCCGGCAGCTGGCGGATCATGCTCGACCTGGTCGGCATCGGCCTGTGCACCGGACTGTTCGTGGTGCCGCTGTTCGCGCTGATCCAGAGCCGCACGCCGAAGGCGGAACTGTCGCGCGTCATCGCCGGGCTCAACATCCAGAACTCGCTGTTCATCGTGCTGGCCGCGATGATCGGCATCGCCCTGCAGATGCAGCAGTTGCACCTGTTCGGCGTGCGCATCCCGATGCCCGGGCTGAGCATCCCGCAGGTGCTCCTGGCGCTGGCCATCGCCAACGCGGTGGTGGCGATCTGGATCTTCAGCATCGTGCCCGAGTTCCTGATGCGCTTCCTCAGCTGGGTGATGGTGCGCACCCTGTACCGGCTGCGTCTGCACGGTGTCGAACGCCACGTGCCCGACGAGGGCGCGGCGCTGATCGTGTGCAACCACGTCAGCTACATGGACGCGCTGGTGCTGGCCGCGGCGATCCCGCGACCGGTGCGCTTCGTCATGTACTACCGCATCTTCAACATTCCGGTGATGCGCTGGATCTTCCGCACCGCCAAGGCGATTCCGATCGCCGGGGCGCGCGAGGATCCCGAGCTGATGCAGCGCGCGTTCGACGCCATCGACGCCGCGCTGGCCGAGGGCGAGCTGGTGTGCATCTTCCCCGAAGGCGCGCTGACCAAGGACGGCGAGATCGCCGCGTTCAAGTCCGGCGTGGAGAAGATCCTGGCCCGGCGCGCGGTGCCGGTGGTACCGATGGCGCTGCGCAACATGTGGACCAGCATGTGGAGCAAGCGCGATTCGCGGCTGCGGCGCATGCGCGTGCCACGGCGCTTCCGCGCCCACATCGAGGTGATCGCCGATGCGCCGGTAGCCGGGGCCCAGGCCACCGCCGAGACGTTGGAGGCGCAGGTGAGAAGGCTGCGTGGCGATGCCGCCTGAGTGCGGCGCAGGTGCCCTGGGCACGCGCTTCGGGTAAATTAACCGCAGGGGAGACGCCACAGGCCGTGGCGTCCAGTGCGAAGGACCGAGCGGACAGTGAACCAGCCCGAACCACCAACAGCGCCCAACGCGGGCGTCTATGTGCCCAACAACATGGTCTGGGCGATCCTCTCCACGCTGTTCTGCTGCCTGCCGCTGGGCATCGTGTCCATCGTCTACGCCGCGCAGGTGGATGGCCGCCGCGCTGCCGGCGACATCGAGGGCGCGCGCGCCGCCGCACGCAAGGCCGGCTGGTGGGCGCTCGCGTCGCCGATCCTGGTCGTCGTGTGGATCTTCGTGGCCGTCCTGCTGGAGGCGATCGGCAGCCTGGCCGGCAACTGACCCCCACCGTTTCCCGTTCCACCACCCAACCACCGGAGTAACACGGATGAATACCACCGCACCGCAAGTGTCCAACAACCTCGTCTGGGCGATCCTGACCACGCTGTTCTGCTGTCTGCCGCTGGGCATCGTGTCCATCGTCTACGCCTCGCAGGTCAACACCAAGCTCGCCGCGGGCGATGTGGCCGGTGCGCGCGATTCGTCGGACAAGGCCAAGAAGTGGGCGATCTACTCGGCGGCGACCTCGGTGGTGCTGATCGTGCTGTACCTGATCTTCATCTTCGCCCTGGGCGGCCTGGGCATGATGCAGCAGTCGTCCATGTCCTGAGCGCCGCGGCCGCCGTCGCCTGCGACGGCGGCCGACCACGCGATCGTCCGCCTGCCATGTCCCTTCAGCGCCTGCAGTCCCTGCCCCGCTGGTTGCCGCTGGTCGCACTGAGCGGCGCCGCGGTGGTGGCCACCGTGGTGCTGCGTCGGATCGATCCGAATGTCCCCGGCAATCCGCTGCCGGGCTGCCCGTTCCGCGCCCTTACCGGCCTGTATTGCCCCGGCTGCGGCAGTACCCGCTGCCTGCACGCGCTGGTGCACCTGGACCTGGCCCATGCCTGGACCAGCAATCCCCTGCTGGTGGTGGCACTGCCGCTGCTGGCGATCATGGCGCTCAACGCCGCCGGCCTGCGCCTGCGCCCGCTCGCGCCGCTGCTGAAGATCCTCGCCGACCCGCGATTATGGCTATGGGTGCTGCTCGGCTATGCGCTGCTGCGCAATCTGCCCTGGTATCCCTTCACACTGCTCGCGCCGCACTGACGGCCCGCCACCTCCGCACCGCAGCGACTCGTCTAGACTCACCGACTGCCGTGCACCACCCATCCAGGAGATCCACATGAGTACCGTCAGCCCCGTCGCGCCCCCGCCGCCTCCCGCCTCCGGCGTCCCCGGTCCGGTTCCCAACCACCTGGCCTGGGCGATCATCTCGACGGTGCTCGGCTTCTGCCTGTGCTGCCCGGCGCTGATCACCGGCATCGTCGCCATCGTGTTCTCCAGCAAGGTCAACGGCCTGCTCAACCAGGGCGACCTGGAAGGCGCGCGCCGCGCCTCCAACACCGCCAAGACCTGGTGCTGGGTGACCACCGCACTGGCCATCATCGGCCTGCTGATCAATGCCGTCATGGTCGCCACCGGCGGCATGCAGAGCTACATGGACTACATGCAGCAGATCCAGCACGCGAGCTGATCGGCGTGCGCGCCTGGCAACAACGGGCGTGCCTTGGCGCCGCCGCCGCATTCGCGGCCGGCGGCGCCACGCTGCTGTACCGCTTCGATCCCAATGCCGCGAACAACCCGTTCGCACCGTGCATGTTCCATGCGCTCACCGGCTATTACTGCCCGGGCTGCGGCATGACCCGCGCCCTGCATGCGCTGGTGCACCTGGACCCGGTCGGCGCGTTCGCGATGAATCCCGGCGCTATGCTGGGCCTGGCCCTGTTGCCGGGCCTGATCGCCTGGAAGGCCGGCTGGCGCGCGGCCTGGTTTGCGCCAGTCGTGAGCGTGGTCTCGCGGCCGAATTTCTGGCTGGTCGCGCTGCCGGGCTACTGGATCGCGCGCAACCTGCCGTGGTTCCCGTTCACCCTGCTGGCGCCGCACTAGCCGGACGCAACACCTTGCGATTCGCACCTGGCACGAGCAAGCGCCTGCGCATAGGCGATCTCGGCGCCTGGCTCAGCTGACCCAGCCGGCGATCACCAGCAGCGCCAGCAGCACCAGCCACAGCAGCAGCACCCTCCACACCTGGCTCATCGCATCGCGCAGTTCGGGCAGGCGCCGCAGCGCCGGCACCACCATGCCCGCGTCGCTGTAGTCGTGCGCCTCGGCATCGAGTTCGCCGCGCACGCTGGCGCAGGCCACCGGCCCGAGAAAGCCGGTGTCCAGTTGCCACCGCTTGCCGCCGGCGGCGCGCCAGGCGCCGAACACCGCTTCGAAATTGCCGACCAGGGCCAGCGAGAAGGTCATCAGGTGCGCCACCGGCCATTCCAGCGCCGCCAGCAATGCGCGCGCGCCGGCGGCGGTCGCCGGCGGCAGCCGCGCGGCATAGGGGCCGACCGCGGCCAGCGCCAGCAGCCGATAACCCAGCGCACCGAACGGCCCCAGCAACAGGAAACAGAACAGCACCGCGAACCAGCGGCGCAGCGCGCTGACCGCCACCGCCTCGACCAGCCCGGCCGGATCCTCACGCAGCGGCCCGCCATCGGCCTGCAGTTGCGCCACCGCCAGGCGCCGCGCGCTGGCGTCATCGGCGTCGATGATCGCCTCGACGTCGGTGTCCAGGTCGCGCGGGCCCCAGCTGAAGGCCAGCACCACGATCCCGAACAGGAGGGTCAGCAGGCCCAGGTGCGGCGCGGCCAGCAGCCACTGCAGCAGGCCGACCAGCAGCAGCGGCGGCAGCAGCGCCAGCGCGATGCCGTAGCGGCCGCGCCAGGCGCCGCCCTCGCCGGCATGCGTGTCCAGCCAGCTCAGCCAGTCGCCGAAGGCGTCGAAGCGGCGCAACGAGGCCACCATGCCAGGCGCGACATGGCCCAGCACCAAGGCGACGATCACAGCGACGAGGGTCGTGAACATGCAGGTCCTCCGGGACCGTTCTGAAGCGGATGCGCGCAACGCGCCGGCGCGGTCAGGCCGGCGCGCCGTGCCGGTACCAGTCCTCGATCAGCGCGCGGGCGATGGAGATGCGCGGCGGCAGGCGCAGGCCGTGGCCGTCGTCGGCGCTGTCGCCGTGCGCGGCCAGGCGCGCCAGCGCGGCGCCGACTTCCTCGCGCTCGAACCAGCGCGCGTCTTCCAGCTCGCCGTCCACCTGCGGCGTGTCCGCCTCCGCCTGTGCGGTAAAGCCGAGCATCAGCGCGCCCGGAAACGGCCACGGCTGCGCGCCGAAGTAGCGGCAACTGCCGGGCCGTACCCGCACCTGGGTCTCTTCGGCCACCTCGCGCGCCACCGTCTGCTCCAGCGATTCGCCCGGCTCGACGAAGCCGGCGATCACCGAGTAGCGCCGCGCCGGCCAGCTCGCCTGGCGCCCCAGCAGCAGGCGCCGGCCATCGCTGACCGCGACGATCACCGCCGGATCCACCCGCGGATAGTGTTCGCTGGCGCACTGCGTGCAGACGCCGAGGAAGCCGCCGCGCTGCAACGCGATGGTGCCGCCGCACACGCCGCAGAAGCGGGTGCGCGATTGCCAGTGCAGCATCGCGCGGGCGTAGGCGAACAGGCCCGCCTCCGGCGCCGGCCACTCGGCCGCGGCGCGGCGCAGGTCGATGCGCTGCGGCGGCGCCAGCGCCTGCGGCAGCGCGTCGGCGGCCAGCGCGAACCAGGCCTGATCCTGGTCCAGGCCAAGGAAGATGGCCTGCTCTGCCAGCGCGCCCAGGGCGGCGGCGCTGGCGATCAGCGGGCGTCCGTCGGCATCGGCATGCGCCTGGCCATCGGCTTCCAGCACCAGCACCCTGGCCTGTTCCCAGGCCTGGCGCAGCGCGGCCGGGTCGTTGCGTACGGCATCGGCACGGTCGATCGCAGGACCGGCGAAGGCGAAAGAGGCAGGCGTCGGATCGGACATGCGCCGCAGGGTGCAGGCAAACCGTGCGTCCCGCAAGCCGCAGCGTGTCTACACGCTGAAGCTGCTGCCGCACCCGCAGGTGGTCTTGGCGTTGGGATTGCGGATCACGAACTGCGCCCCGTGCAGGCCTTCGCTGTAATCCACTTCCGCGCCCATCAGGTATTGCAGGCTGAGCGGGTCGACCAGCAGGGTGACCTGGTCGGTCTGCACCGCCAGGTCGTCCTCGGCGCGGTTCTCGTCGAACTCGAAGCCGTACTGGAAGCCGGAACAGCCGCCGCCCTGGATGTAGACGCGCAGCGCCAGCGCGTCGTTGCCTTCCTCGCGGATCAGCTCGCGCACCTTGGCCGCGGCGGCCGCGGTGAAGTTCA
The DNA here is from genome assembly GCF_034105445.1 of Xanthomonas sp. LF07-6. NCBI lineage: Bacteria > Pseudomonadati > Pseudomonadota > Gammaproteobacteria > Lysobacterales > Lysobacteraceae > Xanthomonas > Xanthomonas sp. LF07-6. Next base: position 50,224 of record NZ_JAXGGI010000009.1, on the reverse strand, counting down.
ACGGCCGGTCCAGGGACTGGTAGTCGGGCGTGGGCGCGGCGCCGGGCAGGGAGACGAGAGTGCTCATGGCGGGAGAATGGGGACGGCGGACGGCCGAATCAAGCCTCGGCGGTGAGCGCGCGCGGCGGCTCGGCGTCGCCGGCGGCCTCGCGGTGCGCTTCCGGCGGCGCCAGTGCGGCCAGGCTGCCGGCGTGGATCAGGCGCCCGGTCAGCTGCGCGCCGGCGTTCATCTCCACCACCTGGTAGTGCACGTTGCCCTGCACCCGCGCCTTCGACGCCAGTTCCACGCGCTCGGCGGCATGCACGTCGCCGATCAGCTGGCCGTTGATGATCACCACCGGTGCGCGCACCTCGCCCTCGATGCTGCCGTGCTCGGACAGGGTCAACGTGGCCGGCGCGCCGTCTTCGGCGACGACCTTGCCGAGGATGCGCCCTTCCACGTAGAGGCCACCGCTGAACACCAGGTCGCCGCGGATCACCACCTGCGCGCCGATCAGCGTATCGACCACGGTCTGGCCGCTGTTGCGGCTGTTCTTGTTCCCAAACATAGGCTGATTATTCCCCTTTGCCGTTACCGGCCAATGTCCAATCGAAGGTCTGGCTGACCGGCGCCCCGCCGCCGCTCAATGCCACCCGCACCCGCTGCGGGGTGAAGCCCTTGGGCAGGATCACGCTGCCGTCCAGTTGCTGGAAGTAGCGGAACGAGTAGTCCTGCCCGGGCACACCGGTCTTCTGGTGCAGTTCGTCCCAGCCGACGCTGGTCAGTTTGCCGCCGCGCACGCCTTCCACGGTCAGCCGCAGCTGCCCCTGGCTGATCGCGCCGCGGTTGAGGTTCTGGGTCAGCACCACGTTGTAGCGCCAGGTGCCGCCGGCCTCGGCGGAGAACTCCACCGAATGCACGCTCAGGCCCTTGCGCTGGCTGGTCGCGCCGACCAGGCGCTCGTAGAACGCCACGTCGGCACGCAGCCCGGCGATCTCCTCGTCGCGCTCGGCCAGCGAACTCTGCACCTCGTTGTTGGCGGCGCGGCTGATCTGGTCGGAACGGGCCAGGGTCGCCTGGCGCTGGTTGAGCGTCTCGATCTGCCGCTGCTGCGCCTGCAGGTTGCGTTCGGCCTCGCGCAACTGCGCGCTGACCGCACCGAGCCGCGGCGCGGCCTGGCGGCTGGCCAGCCACCAGGTCAGCGCCAGCGACAGCAGCCACAGCCCGGCCAGCAGCAACCACAGCCCGCGGCCGCGGCGGGGCGCGGCGCCATTGGCCACGATCTGGAAACGGGGAACGGGTCGGTTCATGCGCGCTGCCGCGCCACCGAGGCGGCGCCGGCGTCGATCCTCGCGGGTCGGCCTGCTGGGCCACCTAGTGTAAGCCACCCTCCTGAGCGGCGCCGGACTGCGCGGCCGGCCCGCGCCGCGGGCTGGCCTTCGTGGCGGGCTTGGCCGATAGTGGCCGGCATCCGTGCAGTTGCAGGAGCGCCTGCCATGACCGACGCCCATCTCTTCGTAATCGGCATCCTGCTGGCCTGGCTGGCCGGCATCCGCGTCTACCTGACCGTGTTCGGCATCGGCCTGGCCGGCCTGCTCGGCTGGCTGGAGCTGCCGCCGGCACTGCAGGCGACGCAGTCGTGGTGGGTGCTCGGCACCTCCGGCGCGCTGGCGCTGGCCGAGTTCTTCGCCGACAAGATCCCCGGCGTGGATTCGGTGTGGGACCTGCTGCAGACCCTGACCCGGATTCCGGCCGGCGCCTTCCTGGCCGCGGCCACGCTTTCGCCCGACGGCCAGCTGAGCGCCGGCGCGCTGGCCACCGGCGCGGGCGTGGCGCTGACCAGCCACGCGCTCAAGGCCGGCACCCGCGCCCTGCTCAACACCTCGCCGGAACCGGCCAGCAACTGGATCGCCTCGCTGGCCGAAGATTCGGTGGTGATCGCCACGCTGGCCCTGGCCCTCGCGCACCCGTGGCTGGCACTGACCGTCGTGCTGGCGGCGAGCGCGCTCGGCGCGTTGCTGGTGTGGTGGACATGGCGCCTGCTGTGGCGGGGCATGCGCCGCCTGCTGGCCTCGCCGACGGCACCGACCGGCAACCCCTCGCAGCCCGGCGCACAGCCATCGTGAACTTCGTCGCATAATTGGACGCGCCCCAGGAACCAGACGCGATGCCCGCCAACGACACCGCTCCGCTTTCCCATCGCGAGGACGCGCGCGCGCGCCATGTCCGCGCCGAGACCCCGCCGCCGCACTACTGGCGGCGCTGGGTCGGCGATGCGGAGCGCGCGGCGCCCGCCGACCCTGTCGCCGGTGACGGCCTGGCCGCTCCGGTGCCCACCGAACTGGCGGCAGCCGCCACGCCACTGGCCGCAAGCGAGCACGACGACGGCACCGCCGACGCCAACGCGGCCGCCTTCGTCGTCGCCGACGCCGCCCCCGATCCCGCCGCACCGGCCGCGGCCGCGCCGTACCGCGTGCTGATCGTCGAGGACGACCGCGCGCAGGCGCTGTTCGCGCAGAGCGTGCTGCATGGCGCCGGCATGCATGCGCAGGTGCAGATGCAGGCCGAAGGCGTGCAGCAGGCCATCGTCGACTACCGGCCGGACCTGATCCTGATGGACCTGCACATGCCGGGACTGGACGGCATGCGCCTGACCGCGCTGATCCGCCAGCAGCCGCAGCACCAGCTGCTGCCGATCGTGTTCCTGTCCGGCGACGCCGATCCGGAACTGGAATACGAAGTGCTCGACAGCGGCGCCGACGACTTCCTGACCAAGCCGATCCGGCCGCGGCACCTGATCGCCGCGGTCTCCAACCGCATCCGCCGCGCCCGCCAGCAGGCCCAGCAAGGCCACGCCGAGGCGGTGCCGCTGAACAACCCCGAGACCGGCCTGCCGACCCGCGCCCACGTGCTGCAGTTGCTGGACACGACGCTGCGCGCGCGCCGCCCCGGCAGCCTGTACTTCATCGAGATCGCCAGCGCGCTCGGCCTGCGCGAACGCTATGGCTACGCTGCGTTCGAGCGGCTGATGGTGCAGGCCGGGCGCCGCCTGGCCGGCATCACCGCGCCGCAGCCGCTGGCGCGGCTCAACGACAACAGCTTCCTGTTGCTGGCCGACGACGCCGATGCCGACGCGCAGCGGCAACGCGCGCAGAGCCTGCGCGACACCCTGTCCGGCCACGCCTTCCCGTTGCGCGAGGACGAGGCGCTGCACCTGCGCTGCGCGATCGGCTACGCCGACTTCGGCCATGGCTTCGAGGACGCTGGCAGCGCGCTCGAAGCGGTCGAACGCACCGCGCTGCAGGCGCGGCTGCATCCGCAGAGCATCGCCGCCTACGTGCCGCCGCGCACGGACGAGGACCTGCAGCGCATCGCAATGCTGGAGGGACAACTGGAACCGGCCTACCAGCCGATCGTCGCCGTCGCCGGCGGCGACATCGCCCAGTACCAGGTCCTGCTGCGCCTGCGCCAGCGCGACGGCAGCCTGCTCTCGGCCGGCCAGGTGCTGCCGGCCGCCGAGGCCGGCGGACGCCTCGCCGACCTCGACCAGCAGGTGCTGGACCACGCGCTGGGCCTGCTGCACCTGTACCAGCACGCCACTCCGCCGCTGCGCCTGTTCGTCTCGCAGTCCACGCGCACGCTGGCGCGCACCGCCTTCGCCGAATGGCTGATCGACACCATCGGCCGGCGTGGCGTCACCGGCACCTCGCTGGTGATCGACCTGCGCCTGGACGATGCGCTGGTCCACACCGCCACGCTGCAGCAGTTCTGCGCACGGCTGATGCCGCTGGGCGTGCAGTTCTGCATCAGCCAGTTCGAACCGGGCGCCGAGGCCGAAGCGCTACTGGCGCATCTGCCGCTGGGCTATCTGCGCCTGTCGGCACGCTTCGCCGGCGCGCATGCCGATCCCGAACTGCGCGACCAGCTGCGCGCCACCATCGACCTGGCACACCGCGCCGGCCTGCTGATCATCGGCCAGCAGATCGAACAGGCGCAGGCCGCGGCCGCGATGTGGATGGGCGGGGTCGACTTCATCCAGGGCAACCTGGTGCAGTCGGTCGGCGACCAGCTGAACTTCGACTTCCAGAACGCGGTGCTCTAGCCATGTCCGTCCGCAGACGTCGGCCCGTTCCGCGGCCGGCGACCTTCGCCGCGGCGCTCGCCGTCGCCGGCACCTTGCTGGCGCTGCCGCCGCTGGCGCTGCCGTTGCCGCCGCTGTGGCATTGGCTGGCGCCGCTGTGCATGGCCGCCGCCGCCGCGCTGGCCACCCTGGCTGGCTGCCGCGCGCGCCAGCAGATCGAACGCCTGGATGCGGCGCTGGCGCGTGCCGCGCTGGCCGAGTCCGAGCGCAACGCCCTGCAGCACGACGTGCACGTGCGCGAGCGGCTGGAACAGGAACTGCTGCAGGCCAAGCAGGCCGCCGAGGCCGCCGTGCTGGCCAAGGGCGAGTTCCTGGCGACGATGAGCCACGAAATCCGCACCCCGCTCAACGGCATCATCCCGATGCTGGAACTGATCGGGCGCGGCCCACTCGGCCTGGACCAGCGCGAGATGCTGCGCGCGGCCAACACCTCCTCGCTGCAACTGCTGCGCATCGTCGACGACATCCTGGACTACTCCAAGCTGGAAGCGAACCGGCTGGAGCTGGAGATCACCACCTTCAACCTGCGCGAACTGCTCGACGGCGTGCTGGAGCTGATGCAGCGCGCGGCCGAGGCCAAGGGCCTGCGCATGGCGCTGCAACTGGACGCGGCGGTACGCCTGCCGGTGCGCGGCGACCCGGTGCGCCTGCGCCAGGTGCTGAGCAACCTGCTCGGCAACGCGGTCAAGTTCACCGCGCGCGGCGGCATCGACCTGGGCGTGCGCCGGCTCGGCGAGACCCCGGCACAGCACCTGCTGCGCTTCGAGGTGCGCGACACCGGCATCGGCATCAGCGCCGAGCGCCAGGAGCACCTGTTCCAGGCCTTCACCCAGGCCGACGCCTCCACCACCCGCCTGTACGGCGGCACCGGGCTGGGCCTGACCATCTGCAAGCGCATCGTCGAACTGATGGGCGGGCGCATCGGCGTGGCGTCGCGGCAGGGCCAGGGCGCCACGTTCTGGTTCGAGATCCCGCTGCTGAAGGTGATCGGCGACCTGCCGCAGAATCCAGGCGGCCTGCCGCGGCTGCATGCGCTGCTGGTCGGCGCCGACCAGCGCCTGCAGCAGCGCCTGAGCGTGCTGCTGCCGAACTGGGGCGTGCAGGTGAGCAAGGTCGATTCGACCCAGGAGGCGCTGGAGCGGCTGCGCGGCAACGGCAGTGGCGGTAGCGTGCGCCCGACCTACGATCTGGTGATCGGCGACCTGGACGGGCTGCGGCAGAGCGCGCGCGCCTTGCAACGGGCGGTGGCGCGCCTGCCGGCGCCACAGACCGCACGGCTGATCTGGCTGTACGGCGAGGCCGACATTCCCGAGGAAATCCGCGCGCACGGCGCGCTGCTGTCGCGGCAGGCGGCGGACATCGACCTGCGCAGCATGCTGGCGCTGGCCCCGGCGACGCCGAGCCTGGCCAGCGAGACCGCTGGCGATGGCGCCGACACCGCCGACGCGTTCTACCACGACGCCTTCGCGACGGACCTCATGGACGCCCCCGCGCCGGCCCGCGCCGCGGAACCGACGACCGTCGTGGCCGAAGCGCCGCCGCCGCGCAGCGGCTACCGCCTGCTGCTGGTCGAGGACAATCCGGTCAATCTGATGGTGGCGCGGCGGCTGCTGGAATCGCTCGGCCACCACGCCGACAGCGTCGAGGACGGCGCCGCCGCATTGGCGCAGTTGTCGCGGCAGCCGTACGACCTGGTGATGATGGACTGCCAGATGCCGGTGCTGGACGGCTACGCCGCTACCCGGCAGTGGCGCCAGCGCGAGGCCGATGCGTCGCGCCCGCGCCTGCCGATCGTGGCGATGACCGCCAATGCGATGGCCGGCGACCGCCAGCGCTGCCTCGATGCCGGCATGGACGATTACCTGTCCAAGCCGCTCGACCGCGCGCGGCTGGAGGACTGCCTGCAGCGCTGGCTGCCGCTGCAGCCGGCGGCCGCGCCGGCCAGCGCGGCGTTCGCGCCGGAGGCGGATGCAGCCGCGGACGGATCCGCGGCGATCGCCAGCGGGCCAGCGGCGGGCGCGCTCGCCGACGTGGTGCACGTCGAAGCGCAGGACACTCGCCACACCACCCTGCACACGACGGACGCCGCCACGGCGTCCAGCCCCACCACCACGTCGACCGCCTCGCTGCCATCGCCCGATCACGCCACGCTCGACTCCCCCCCGGCAGCGCCTGCGTTGGAACAGGACCTGGCATCGCGCGGCGCCACCGCAACGTCGACGCCGCCGCTCGCCGCGCCGGAGGCAGACGATCCGGAACCGCCATCAGCGGTACCGGCGCCGGTGCTGGAGATCGCCGTGCTCGACGAGTTGCGCGAGGTCATCGGCTCGGCCAGCGTGGCGCAGATCGTCGAGCTGTTCCTGGCCGATGCGCCGCTGCTGATCCAGCGCCTGGAGCAGGCTGCGGCGACGGCGCAGAGCGACGTGCTGCGCGAGGCCGCGCACACGCTGAAGTCCTCGGCCGCCAACCTCGGCGCGCTGGCGCTGTCGGCGGCGGCGCTGCGCATCGAGTCGGGCGTGCGCACCGGCACGCTGGATCGCCCCGTGGTCGCGGTCGCCCTGGTGATCGCCGAGTTCGCGCGTGCGCGCCTGGCGCTGAACGGCTACCGCGCCAGCGTCCGCGACACCGCCGAACCCGCCGAACCCTAGCGCGGTATCGCGCTACGGCGCGTCTGCAGGCACACGATCGCCCGCAAGACCCGGCCACAGTGCATCGAAGACATCGACGCACGGCCTACTGCCTTTCTTGTAGGCCCGCTTCAGCGCGACAAGACGCTACCGGTAACGCCATCGCGGCTGAAGCCGCTCTTACAGGAACAGTGGCGCTGTGTATGCATGGCTGTCGTGGTGCACCTGCATGATCTTCGCCAAGCCGCATGCTCCGCCCGCGATCACGCGCAGAGGACGCCGCGAGATTCAACAGCGACGTGTTGCGGCGGTCCGCACAGGAAGGTCTCGCTGCGCTTGCGCCGTACCGCCGCAGTCGCCGCCTGCCCGGTGCGTGCGGAAACGGCTTCAGCCGCGACGATCACCATCAACGCGTCGCGGCTGAAGCCGCTCACACAGGAGAGCGAGGTGGTGCGATGCCGATGCCATGTCGGCCGCATGGATTCGCGCAGGAGCGGCACGTGCTGCTGTTCGGGATCAGCGGCGACTTTCGGCCCTGCAACGCGTCGTGGCGGAAGCCGTTCCAACAGAAAGGGCAACGCCGCACGATGCGGGTGCCATGTCGTCACCATGGATTCGCGCAGAAGCAGCGTGTGCCGCTGCGCTGGATCAGCGGCGTCCTTGCGCCAGCCACGCGTCGCGGCCTCATGCGCCGACGATTCAGTCGTCGAGCTTGGTCAGCAGGTAGTTCGGCTCGCCGATCCGGTCGATCAGGTCGAGCTGGGTTTCCAGCCAGTCGATGTGCTCTTCTTCCGATTCCAGGATGTCGGCCAGGAGCTGGCGGCTGACGTAGTCCTGGATCGATTCGGCGTAGGCGATGCCTTCGCGCAGGGTGACCGTGCCGTCCTGCTCCAGCGCCAGGTCGCACTCGAGGATTTCCTTGGGGTTCTCGCCGATGCGCAGCTTGCCCAGCGCCTGGAAGTTGGGGAGCCCCTCGAGGAACAGGATGCGGTCCGCCAGCTTGTCGGCGTGCTTCATCTCGTCGATGGATTCCTTGTACTCGTGCTCGGCCAGTTCCTTCAGGCCCCAGTTCTTCAGCATCTTGGCGTGCAGGAAGTACTGGTTGATCGCAGTCAGCTCGTTGTAGAGGACCTTGTTGAGGAACTCGATGACTTTGCTGTCGCCCTTCATTGCATCGCTCGCGTAAGCCGGAAAGCGCAGACTCTAGCGAATCGCGCTGCGACGTGAAGGAACGCGAATCGTGATCATCCCGCGCTGCAGCGCGGCGACGGCCTCAGGCGGCGCGGGCCAGGCCGCCGAGCACCGGCAGGGGCAGCTCGCGGCTCAGCGCGCGCTCCAGCAGGTCGCCGGCCATGTCCAAGCAGGAGCCGCAGGTGGCCCCGCAGCCCGTGCGCATGGTCAGTTCGGACACGCTGCGGCAGCCGGCTTCGGCGGCTTCGCGGATCTGGCGATCGGTGACCCCATTGCAGATGCAGACGTACACGGCGGGCTTGGCGGCGGACGGCGCGGACTGCGCCTGGCGCCCATTCAAACCAAAGTGAGAATGGTTGTCAATTCCGCCCGTTAATCGTTATTAATCCGCGCCGCCCACGGTCCGCCGCGCTTGCGTGGACGCTTGCGCGGCCGCTCGTGGCCCGCCGTATTGCCCGGCAGCCAGGCCTCCTGGGCCAGGGTCGGCATGGCGCGGATGCCGGCGCCGGCGATGGTCTGCGCCAGCGGCGCCAGGTGGCGCAGCGCCCGCGCATAGACCCCGCGCTTGAACAGCACCACGTGCTCCACCGGGTACCAGAAATCGACCCAGCGCCAGTGGTCGAACTCCGGCGTCTCGGTCAGTTCCAGATTCAGCTGGCTCTCGTCGCACTGCATCCGCAGCAGGAACCAGACCTGCTTCTGGCCGATGCAGACCTGGCGCTCGTTGCGGCGGATAGCCCGGCTGGGCAGGCGATAGCGCAGCCAACCGGGGGTGGCGCCGAGCACTTCCACATGCTCGGGCAACAGCCCGGTTTCTTCGCGCAACTCGCGGTACATGGCCTCCACCGGGGTCTCGTCGGTGTTCATGCCGCCTTGCGGGAACTGCCAGCCGTCCCGGCGCACACGGCGTGCCCAGAACACCTGACCATCCGGCCGCATCAGCACGATGCCTACGTTCGGTCGATAGCCGTCCGGATCGATCACGATGCGGACTCCTGAAAAATCTACTGGCTCCGACTCTGCCATGGCTGCGGCCGGGCCACAAGCAGCGCAGAAACCCGTTGACAGCCGCCCGCTTCTCCATAAGAATTGGCGGTTCACCAGGGCTATGTAGCTCAGCCGGTTAGAGCACAGCACTCATAATGCTGGGGTCGGTGGTTCGAGTCCACCCATAGCCACCATGGTGTGTACGCCCAAGGCGTGCGATACTTGCAGTCCACATTGCCCCGTCGCCAAGCGGTAAGGCACCTGACTCTGACTCAGGCATTCGGTGGTTCGAATCCATCCGGGGCAGCCAAACAAAAAAGAAGGCCGATCGAAAGATCGGCCTTCTTTTTTTGTTTGGCGCGGGGTTTGCGCAGGCGCTTCGCGCCTACGCCCCACATCTTGCTGCGCAAGATGTGGGCCCCAGCCCTTCCGCTTCCACATCCCCGCGCCTGTCGGCGCGCGCCCTTGGACTCCAAGGGGGCTACTCCACCAGATGGAATGCGGATCGTTGGAAGCAGGCGCGAGCCTATGAACTTCATCGGAAGCATTTCGGCAGCAGGGCGCGCGACCTCGAGCGTGAGGCAGGAAACCTCCCAGCGACCCCGGACCTCCAATCAGGCCGGCGACCGCCCAAGCCCGTGAGTAGATCCAACGAGGCAGAGCCTCGACGACCACCACTGCACTTGCCAGCACAAACCACAACCCTAGAACGACAAAAGCCCGGCCGAAGCCGGGCTCTTGCTTGGTCCCCAGCAGGCTCCCGAGGGAGCCCACGCCAGGCGCGATGGATCAGCGCTTGGAGAACTGGGTGGCGCGACGGGCCTTGTGCAGACCGACCTTCTTACGCTCGACTTCGCGGGCGTCGCGGGTCATGAAGCCGGCCTTGCGCAGCTCGGTCTTCAGGGTTTCGTCGTACTCGACCAGCGCACGGGCGATGCCCAGGCGGATCGCACCGGCCTGGCCGGTGGTGCCGCCGCCGGTGGCGGTGACCAGGATGTCGAAGCTCTCGGTGTTCTTGGTCAGTTCCAGCGGCTGGCGCACGATCATGCGCGCGGTCTCGCGACCGAAGAACTCGTCCAGCGGACGGCCGTTGACGGAGATGTTGCCGGTGCCCTTGCGCAGGAACACGCGGGCGGTGGAGGACTTGCGGCGGCCAGTGCCGTAGTTTTGCGAAATCGCCATGATTAGATATCCAGAACCTGCGGCTGCTGAGCGGCGTGCGGATGCTCCGCACCGGAATAGACCTTGAGCTTGCGGTACATCGCGCGGCCCAGCGGGCCCTTGGGCAGCATGCCCTTGACCGCGATTTCGATCACGCGCTCCGGGTGGCGCTCCAGCGCCTGCTCCAGGCTCTCGGTCTTCAGGTTGCCGATGTAGCCGGTGAAGCGGTGGTACTTCTTGTCCTTGAGCTTGTTGCCGGTGACGACGATCTTCTCGGCGTTGATCACCACCAGGTAATCGCCGGTATCGACGTGCGGGGTGTAGACCGGCTTGTGCTTGCCGCGCAGGCGGCGGGCCAGTTCGGTGGAAAGCCGGCCCAGCGTTTTGCCGGCGGCGTCGACGAGATACCAGTCGCGCTGGACGGTCTCGGACTTAGCAGTGAAGGTGCTCATGATCAGACTCGGTTGGTCGGGCGGATTCCTGCAGCGAACGGCCGGAACTTTGCCACGCGTTGTGAATTGCAAAAACGCAAGAGGCGGAATTCTACGTGGCCCGGCCGCCGCGCGCAAGTGCGCCCTAGACCTGCGGTGCCAGGGTCGGTGGCGCGCTTGGCAGCACACCGGCCGGCGGCGAAAATCGGGATCCCCACTGCTTCCGGGCTTCCCCCATGACGACCAGCCGCCAGCACTCCCCGCTCGATCGCGCCCTGGTCGAGGCCCAGCGCGCGCTGGAGACCGTATTCGGCGACCCGCCGGCGCAGCGCCCCTACCCGGCCGCGGCCACCGCCGATGAGGTGCTGGCGCCGGACGAGCGCCGCCATGCCGCCGGCCTGATGCGCATCAACCACGTCGGCGAGGTCTGCGCACAGGGCCTGTATTTCGGCCAGGCCGCGGTCGCGCGCGATCCGGCCACCCGTGCGCACCTGCTGGAGGCGGCGCAGGAAGAGACCGACCACCTGGCCTGGTGCGCGGCGCGGCTGCGCGAGCTGGACAGCCGCCCCAGCCTGTTCAACCCGCTGTGGTACGCCGGCAGCTACGCGATCGGCACCCTGGCCGGGCTGCGCGGCGACGGCTGGAACCTGGGCTTCGTGGTCGAGACCGAGCGCCAGGTCGAGGCGCACCTGGACGAGCACCTGCAGACCCTGCCGCCGGCGGACCTGCGCAGCCGCGACGTGCTGACAGTGATGAAGGCCGACGAGGCCCGCCACGCCGAGCATGCCGAACAGGCCGGGGCGCGGCGCCTGCCGCCGCCGATCCCCACGGTCATGGCCGCCGCCTCGCGGCTGATGAAGGCCGTCGCCTATCGGCTGTAGCCGCCCGCCGGTCGGGCCGATGCCGCCCCGGCTGGCATTGCCGGCCCGATCGCGTTAAAGTGAACGAACGCTGACTGATTCCACGTCGGCGCCCGCCGTTCCGGCTGCGGTATCGCCATGTGCCGCAGCCACCGATGTACCCGTGCCGAGTCGCGCCCGTGTGCGCTCCGCCTGCAGACTGTCATGCCCGCATCCTCGCCCCATCTGCCATCGCCCCGGACCCGCTGGTTGTCGCGCCTGCTGTTCGCGACCCTGTTCGCGATCGGCGGCGGCGCCCTGCTGCATCACCTGCTCGGCGACTACCGCCAGGCCAGCGCGATCCTGCGCGACCATTCCGTCGCCACCGTCCCGGTGATCGCCGACGGCGCCTTCGGCGTGCAGACCGAGCCACTGGTGCGCTACCGCTTCCACTATGTGTTCGAGAGCAAGGGCCGCCTGCACAGCGGCGCCTTCGAGGCCAGCGGCGCGGAGGCCGCGCCGTTGCTGCTGGACGGCGCCACGGTCGAGATCGCCTACGCCAATGCCGATCCCGCACGCTTCGGGCGCCTGGACCAGCTGCAGCACGCCGGCAACCTCGGCAGCGTGTTCACCCGCGCGCTGATCGCGCTGTCGATCGCCGCCCTGCTGGCGGTGGTCGCGCACCGGCTGCTGATCGGCCGGGTGCTGACCCGGCGCCGCATCGCCGCCGCCTGAGGCCCACGCGCGCGCGGGCTGCGCTCAGTGCCCGACCAGCTTCAGGCCGATCACCCCGACCACGATCAGGCCGATGCAGGCCAACCGCGCCGGCGAGGCGCTGTCGCCGAACAGGGCGATGCCGAGCACCGCCGTGCCCAGCGCACCGATCCCGGTCCAGATCGCATAGGCGGTGCCCAGCGGGATGTGCTTGAGCGCCTGGGTCAGCAGCCACAGGCTCAGGCCCGCACCGGCCAGGGTGGCCACGGTCGGCCACGGCCGGGTGAAGCCTTCGCTGTACTTCAGGCCGAGGGCGAAGCCGATCTCGAACAGACCGGCGAGCAGCAGGTAGATCCAGGGCATTGTCTTTCTCCGTAGACAAATGAAAACGAAAACGGCCCGATGTCTGCACATCGGGCCGCCGTCGGCAGGGGTCGCAGCGCGTGCTGCGGGCGGGCCGTCCCGCCGGTGTGGAGCGCTTACTCGGACAGGTTGCGCCCGTGGAACAGCTCCTCGATCTCGCGCTTGAGCAGCGCCTCGATGCGCATGCGCTCCTTGAACGAGAGATTCTTGGCCTTTTCCTCGAACAGGTACTGGTCCAGGTCGAAGTCCTTCAGGTGCATCTTGGTGTGGAAGATGTTCTCCTGATAGACGTTGACGTCGAACATCTCGTAGCGCGACTTGACGTTCTTGGCCAGGAAGTTCTGGATCGAGTTGATCTTGTGGTCGATGTAGTGCTTCTTGCCCTTCACGTCGCGGGTGAAGCCGCGCACGCGGTAATCCATGATCACGATGTCCGATTCCAGGCTCTCGATCAGGTAATTGAGGGCCTTCAGCGGCGAAATCACGCCGCAGGTGGCGACATCGATGTCGGCGCGGAACGTGGCGATACCGTGCTGCGGATGGGTTTCCGGGTAGGTATGGACGGTGATGTGGCTCTTGTCCATGTGCGCGACCACGGCGTCGGAAATGATCTCCTTGCCCGCCGCCTTCTTGTCGATGACCGGCTCCTCGGAGATCAGGATCGTCACCGAAGCGCCCTGCGGATCGTAGTCCTGGCGCGCGATGTTCAGGATGTTGGCGCCGATGATCTCGGCCACATCGGTGAGGATCTGGGTCAGGCGATCGGCGTCGTACTGCTCGTCGATGTACTCGATGTAGCGCTGGCGCTCCTCTTCGGAGATCGCGTAGCAGACGTCGTAGATGTTGAAGCTCAACGCCTTGGTGAGGTTGTTGAAACCTTGCAGCCTCAGGCGAGGCAACGGTTTGACCACGGCGTGGATCCTCTGGAAGTGGGTCGGGGGGAAAGCCAATCAATTATGAGCCAAATGGCCGCGCTGCGAAACGTGGCGTCCGTCTCTTGTTTGCCGCCGCGAACGCGTCCCGTTAAGCTTCGGGAATTACGCCGTAGCGAAGCCGCCATGAGCCCCGGAAACACATCCACTGCAGCACCTGTGCGCATCGCTCCAAGTCCTTTGACGTTGGACACCGCCACCATCGACCGCTTCCTGGCCCACAGCCACCGTCGCCGCTATCCGGCGCGGACGGACGTGTTCAGGCCAGGCGATCCGGCCGGCACCCTGTACTACGTGGTCAGCGGCTCGGTCAGCATCATCGCCGAGGAAGATGACGACCGCGAGTTGGTGCTGGGCTATTTCGGCAGCGGCGAGTTCGTCGGCGAGATGGGCCTGTTCATCGAGTCCGACCAGCGCGAGGTGATCCTGCGCACCCGCACGCCCTGCGAACTGGCCGAGATCAGCTACGAGCGCCTGCACCAGCTGTTCCTGGGCTCGCTGTCGTCCGATGCGCCACGGGTGCTGTACGCGATCGGCGTGCAGCTGTCCAAGCGCCTGCTGGACACCTCGCGCAAGGCCAGCCGCCTGGCGTTCCTGGACGTGACCGACCGCATCGTGCGCACCCTGCACGACCTGGCCCAGGAGCCGGAGGCGATGAGCCACCCGCAGGGCATGCAGTTGCGCGTGTCGCGGCAGGAACTGGCGCGACTGGTCGGCTGCTCGCGCGAGATGGCCGGCCGCGTGCTGAAGAAGCTGCAGGTCGACGGCATCCTGCACGCCCGCGGCAAGACCGTGGTGCTGTACGGCGCGCGCTGACCGCCATGGGTCGATAGGCCCGGCACGATGGTGCTGAGCGAGACCTTCTACTGGTTCGTGCTGGTCGGCCTGGCCGCCCAGCTGGTGGACGGCGCGCTGGGCATGGCTTTCGGCCTGGTTTCGTCCTCGGTCCTGCTGAGCCTGGGCCTGCCGCCGGCGGTGGTCAGCGCCAGCGTGCACAGCGCCGAGGTGTTCACCACCGGCGCCTCGGGCCTGTCGCACCTGGCCCTGGGCAACGTCGACAAGCGGCTGTTCCTGCGCCTGGCGCTGCCGGGCATGGTCGGCGGGGTCGCCGGCGCCTACGTGCTGACCCAGTTGCCGGGCGAGCTGATCCGCCCCTTCGTCTATCTGTATCTGCTGGCCCTGGCGGTGCTGATCCTGCTGCGCGCGGCCGGCCGTGCGCTGCCGCGCCGCGAGGTGCGGCGGGTGCCGCTGCTGGGTTTCGTCGCCGGCCTGCTGGACGCCAGCGGCGGTGGCGGCTGGGGCCCGGTGGCGACCTCGACCCTGCTCGCCCACGGCGGCCAGGCCCGCACCACCATCGGCACGGTCAACGCCGCCGAGTTCCTGGTGACGCTGTCGATCTCGCTGACCTTCCTGCTGACCATGGGCGTGCAGCACCTGGACATCGTGCTCGGCCTGCTGGTCGGCGGCATGCTCGCCGCGCCGCTGGCGGCGCTGCTGGTCAAGCGCGTGCGCGAGCGCTGGGTGCTGGTGGCGGTGGGCCTGCTGGTGCTGGGCATCAGCCTGTATCAGGTGGGCGGGGCGCTGTATCGGTGGTTGGGGTGAGGCCCGGGATTTGGGAGTCGGGATTGGGGATTCGCAAAGGCGGTCTCCGCGGCGCCTGAAGCCGTTGCGCTGGTGACCCGATCTGCGGTCAGGCCGCGTTCGCTTTTGCCGGGGTGGGCCGCGCGATGATCGCGGCCGGGATGCCGCCGCAGATGGCTGCGCGTCTCGCCCCTCCCTGCCCCGCGAGACCGCCATGCGCCGTGCCCTTCCGCTGTTCCTGGCCTTGCTGTGCCTGGTGCTGCCGGCGCCGCGCGCGCAGGCCGACGACGCCTTCGCCCGGCTCGGGCGCGGGGTCAACATCCTCGGCTACGACCCGCTGTGGAACGATCCGGCGAAGGCGCGCTTCCGTCCGCCGCTGTACCGCACGATCCGCGACGGTGGCTTCCGCACGGTGCGGGTCAACCTGCAGGCGTTCGCACACATGGACGCGGACAACCGGCTCGACCCGACCTGGCTGAAGACGCTGGACACGGTGGTCGACCAAGCCACCGCCGCGGGCCTGAACGTGATCCTGGACGAACACGACTTCCACCCCTGCGCGGCCGACGCGGCGGTGTGCCGGACCAGGCTGCTGGCGTTCTGGAGCCAGGTCGCCCCGCGCTACCGCCATGCGCCGCCGTCGGTGCTGTTCGAGATCCTCAACGAGCCCAACGGCCAGATGACCAGCGCGGTGTGGAACGACCTGCTGCGCGATGCGCTGCAGATCATCCGCCGCGACAACCCGACCCGCACGGTGGTGGTGGGCCCGGCCAGCAGCAATTCCTTCACCGCGCTCGACAGCCTGCGCCTGCCCGACGACGATGCGCACCTGCTGGTCACCGTGCACTACTACAACCCGTTCCGCTTCACCCACCAGGGCGCGCCGTGGGCCCCGGCGGACATCCGCGACCACACCGGCGTGAGCTGGGGCAGCGCAGCCGACCGGACCAAGCTCTACGGCGAGTTCGACCGCATCGCGGCCTGGGCCAAGGCGCATCACCGGCAGGTACTGCTGGGCGAGTTCGGTGCCTACGAGCAGGCGCCGCCGGCCGATCGCCTGGCCTGGACGGTGGCGGTGGTCAACGCCGCCGAGAAACGCCATTTCGCCTGGGCGTATTGGGAGTTCGAGGGCAGCTTCGGCGCCTACGACATCGACCGCGGGCAATGGATCGCGCCGCTGCACCATGCGCTGGTGGGCAGCGACAGCGCTTACCGCGGGGCTGCCGGCGGCTGACGCCGGCCTTCCCCGCCGCGGCGCGCGCTAGCGGGAACCGCCAGCGTCGCCGGCGCGGTCGCGGCAGCCCCAGTTGAGGATCGGCGTGCCGGACGGCAACAGCCGGCGGAACACCGCCACCGCGCCGTGCTTGGGATTGACCACCACCGGCGCGGCCGCGGCCTGCAGCAGCGGCAGATCGGCGGTGCTGTCGGAATAGGCCATGGCGATCTCGCCGTAGCCCAGTTCGCGCAGCATGCGCATCTTTTCCTCGTTGTGGCAGTGGCGGGTGGCGGTGACCGCGCCCAGGCGCGGGCCGATCAGGCTGCCGACCACCGGCACGTCCTGGTGCGCGACGAAGCCGAGGATGGCGCGCGCCAGTTCCGGCGGCGCGCCGGTGGCGACCACCACGCGATCGCCGGCGGCGCGGTGCCGGGCGAACACCTCCAGCGCCTGCGGCAGCAGCCGCTGGCGGATCTGCGCCTGATGCTGCAGCACGTACTGGTCGATGATGCGGTTGAACGCGCGCGCGCGGCGCAGGCCGAAGCTGGCGATCCAGACGTAGCCGGAGATGCCGGTGCGGCGGGTCGGCAGCATCGCCACCAGCGGCCCCAGCAACGGGGTGGCCAGCACCGCGGCGGCCAGGCGCAGCGGATTGCGCTTGATCAGCCAGGCGAACAGGTGGCTGCCGGAGTCGCCGTCGTACAGGGTGTGGTCGAAATCGAACACCACCAGCGGCGCATCGGCGCGCGGCAGCGGGTACGGACTGGCGTCCTGCCCGCTCATGCCGCGAAGAACAGCTGGCGCAGCGCTTCGCCCGGCTCCTCGGCGCGCATGAACGCCTCGCCGACCAGGAACGCGTGCACGCCGGCGCCGCGCATCAGCGCCACGTCGTCGGGGCCGAGGATGCCGCTTTCGGTGACCAGCAGGCGGTCGCGCGGCACCGCGTCCTGCATCGACAGGGTGGTCTGCAGCGACACCTCGAAGGTGCGCAGATTGCGGTTGTTGATGCCGATCAGCGGCGCCGGCACCTGCAGCGCGCGCTCCAGTTCGTCGATGTCGTGCACTTCCACCAGCACGTCCATGCCCAGCTGCAGGGCCAGCGACGACAGCTCGGCCAGTTGCAGGTCGTCCAGCGCGGCCACGATCAGCAGGATGCAGTCGGCGCCGAGCGTGCGCGCCTCGTACACCTGGTATGGATCGATGGTGAAATCCTTGCGCAGCACCGGCAGCGTGCAGGCATCGCGCGCCTGCTGCAGATAGCGGTCGTGGCCCTGGAAGAAGTCCTCGTCGGTCAGCACCGACAGGCAGGCGGCGCCGCCGAATTCGTAGCTGACCGCGATGTCGGCCGGGTGGAAGTCCGGGCGGATCACACCCTTGGACGGGCTGGCCTTCTTGACCTCGGCGATCACCGCCGGGTCGCCGTTGGCGATGGCCGCCTGCAGCGCGCGGGCGAAGCCGCGGGTGGGCGGCATGGCCTCCGCGCGGGCGACCAGCTCGGCCAGCGGCACGCGCGCGCTGCGCTCGGCGATCTCGTCGGCCTTGCGCGCGAGGATGGTGCGGAGAATGTCGCTGCTCATGCGGTGGGAATCCTGGGGGATGGCCGGATTATCGGCGATGTGGGGTAAAGAAGGGACCCGGGACCCGGGACCCGGGACCCGCAACAGCCTAAGCCGCCATGCACGCGTTGCAACTGACGACGGGATGGCCGGACGCCAATCGCCGCAGATCGGCGAACTGCGCTCCTACCGGGCCCCGGGTCCCGGGTCCCGGGCCCCCACCAGACCCTGCGTACACGCCACATAC
The DNA here is from genome assembly GCF_034105445.1 of Xanthomonas sp. LF07-6. Taxonomy (NCBI): domain Bacteria; kingdom Pseudomonadati; phylum Pseudomonadota; class Gammaproteobacteria; order Lysobacterales; family Lysobacteraceae; genus Xanthomonas; species Xanthomonas sp. LF07-6. Next base: position 32,258 of record NZ_JAXGGI010000009.1, on the reverse strand, counting down.
GCCTCCAGCTTCGCCCGCGCACGCCCATCGGCGATGGCCGCACGCGCCAGGGCGATGCCGGCGCCGATGTCTTCGGCCAGGCCGGCCACATACAGTGCCGCGCCGGCGTTGAAGGCGACGATGTCCAGGGCCGGGCCGGGCACGTTGTCGAGCACGGCGCGCAGCATCGCCATCGATTCGGCGGCGTCGGCGACCTTGAGGTTGCGGCTGGCCGACATGGCGATGCCGAAATCCTCCGGGTGCACCTCGTACTCGCGGACCTGGCCGTCGCGCAGCTCGCCGACCAGGGTGCCGGCGCCGAGGGAGAGTTCGTCCATGTCGTCGCGGCCCCACACCACCAGCGCGCGTTCGGCGCCCAGTTCCTGCAGCACGCGCGCCTGGATGCCGACCAGGTCGGGGTGGAACACGCCCATCAGGATGTTCGGCGCGCCGGCCGGGTTGGTCAGCGGGCCGAGGATGTTGAAGATGGTGCGCACGCCCATCTCGCGCCGCACCGGCGCCACCACCTTCATCGCCGGGTGGTGCACCGGGGCGTACATGAAGCCGATGCCGGTCGCCGCCAATGCCTGCGCCACCTGCTCGGGCTGCAGTTCGATCGCCGCGCCCAGCGCCTCCAGCGCATCGGCGCTGCCGGACTTGGAGGAGACGCTGCGGTTGCCGTGCTTGGCGACCTTGGCGCCGGCCGCCGCGGCCACGAACATCGCGCAGGTGGAGATGTTGAAGGTGTGCGAGCCGTCGCCGCCGGTACCGACGATGTCGACCATGTGGGTGCGGTCGACGACCGGCACGGTGCGCGAGAACTCGCGCATCACCACCGCCGCACCGGCGATCTCGCCGACCGTTTCCTTCTTGACCCGCAGCCCGGTGAGGATGGCCGCGGTCATCATCGGCGACACCTCCCCGCGCATGATCTGCCGCATCAGCCCCACCATCTCGTCGTGGAAGATCTCGCGGTGCTCGATGGTGCGTTGCAGGGCTTGCTGGGGGGTGATGGTCATGGGAGAGGAGCTGCTCGTAGCTGGGGAAGAAGTAGATCTTTTCGGGTTTCCCAGGGGCGTTTATCTTCTTCGCTCATGGGGTAAAGAGGGTGTCCAATGCCATATTCCGAAATTACTACCTTGACTTTATGGCCTGGATAAAAATGCACTTGAATATCCCCGCCTTGGCTTGGATATTGGGGTAGATCAACAATTGCTTCTTGCGGCGATGGGGGCTGCGGGCCATTTTGCGTGGTGTCATAGGCCCATTGGATCTTGACCTTCATTCCCGGATGCCAATGCCTTGGAATGGACGCACAACATGACCCCCCACCACCCCCTTCCTCAGGCGAAAGGTTGGGTCCACTTGCGCCGTCGACTGTAAATCTCTCGATGCTCCAATCGCTCATGTGATTGTAGCCAGTCACAGATGCGGGCAAGCGATCATTGCCGCAACCACTTAATGAGATGCAGGCGACAAGCATGGACAATGAATTCCAGTACTGGATGTGTTTTTTTGTTTTTCTGTTTTGCATGTGATGGGCTCAGCGCGCCTGCGTCGGCCGCGACATGCGCAGGCGCCCTTGCGCCAGCACCTCGAAGTAGTCGGCCGGGCCGCCGGCGCGCAGCAGGGTGGCGACCGCGGCCGGGTCGTAGATGCCGTCGTGCAGGGCGTGCTCGGCGATGTGCACGCCGACCACCTCGCCCAGCACCAGCCAGGTCTGGATCGGCTCGCCGCGTGCGCTCTGCAGCGGCAGCAACTGGCTGAGCCGGCATTCGAAGCTGACCGGGCTGGCGGCCACCCGCGGCGCACCGATCAGGCGCGAGGGCGCGGCGGTCAGGCCGGCCAGCGCGAACTCGTCCACCTCCGGCGCCACCGCGGCGGAACTGGCGTTCATCGCCTCGGCCAGCGGCCGCGTGGCCAGGTTCCAGGTGAACTCGCCCGTGGCCTCGATGTTGCGCACGCTGTCCTTCCAGCCGATGCTGGCGAAGCCGACGATCGGCGGGACGTAGTTGAAGGCGTTGAAGAAGCTGTAGGGCGCCAGGTTGGCGACGCCGTCGGCGCCGCGCGAACCGATCCAGCCGATCGGCCGCGGCCCGACGATGGCGTTGAACGGGTCGTGCGGCAAGCCGTGGCCGTTGGCCGGTTCGTAGAAATGGAAGGCGTCGGTGCGCTCGTGCATCGGCAGGGTCCGGCAGTGACGGGAAGTGGGCGACGCCGGCGCGGCGCGCTCAGCGCTCCAGGAAGTTCTTCAGCAAGGCGTGGCCATGCTCGGTGAGGATGGACTCGGGATGGAACTGCACGCCCTCGACCGGGAACTGACGATGGCGCAGGCCCATGATCTCCTCCACCGTGCCGTCGTCGTGTTCGGTCCAGGCCGTCACTTCCAGGCAGTCGGGCAGCGTGGTCTTCTCCACCACCAGCGAGTGGTAGCGGGTGGCCTCGTAGCGGTCCGGCAGGCCGGCGAACACGCCGCGGCCTTCGTGACGGATGCGCGAAGTCTTGCCGTGCATGATGGTGCCGGCACGCACCACCTGCCCGCCATAGACCTGGCCGATGCTCTGGTGGCCCAGGCACACGCCCAGGATCGGCGTGCGCTGGCCAAGCCGCTCGATCAGTTGCAGCGACACGCCCGCCTCGTTCGGCGTGCACGGCCCCGGCGAGATGACGATGCGCTCGGGCGCCAGGCGCTCGATTTCGTCCACGCTGAGCGCGTCGTTGCGCACCACCTTGACCTCGGCGCCGAGCGCCTGCAGGTACTGCACGAGGTTGTAGGTAAAGCTGTCGTAGTTATCCAGCATCAGCAGCATGGCGAAGGACTCATTGCGCGATCAGGAAGACCGCATAGACGTTTTCGGAGAGGGTGAGGGTGCCGGCTTCGAGTGAGTCGACGATCGCGCCAACGTCGCTGGCTGGCGCAGGCGGCTCTGGAGAGGACACAAAGCCGGCGCGGACGTTGCGCGCGGCTGGCCAGGTGCCAGCCTGGATGCCATAGGAAAAGCTAGGCGCGACATCGGAGATGGTGTAAAGCCCCTGGATACGAACGCCATAGGCCTTGGCAAGCCCCTCTGCCGAAACACGGGTCTGCTCGGCGGCTTCCCGCTTGAGCTGCATACGTATCTCGTCCTCCTTGCTGTACGAAGTCTGGATTCCAGACAATTCGACCTCACGGCTGGTCTTGAATCCGCTTAGGAACTGGCGCGCATCGTCGAGCGACCGGAACGTGGCACCAATGCTGCGCTTGACCTCGGTACCCTCGAACTCCTGAGTTCCTCCTTGCGGCGAGAAGCGATACGAGGGTTGGATCTGCAAAGAGGAGGCCATGATGCTGTCCTGCAAGGCACGATTCCTTTTGAGTGCTGAAAGAATCTGCTCCGCCGATGCCTGGATTCGCTTGCGAGCAAGGTCGGGCTGCATATCCACAGCGCGCAGGTTGATGCGTAGCGAGAACCTGTCCGGCACCACCTCGCGCTGCGCCTCCCCCTTCACCAACAAATGCGGCTGCGACGGCAGGCTGTTGACCTGCGCGCTGGCGACGGCCGGCAAGACCAGCACCGCGGCAAAGGCCCAGGCAACGAGCGTACGGATTTTCATCTTCCTCTCCTTGGCGGAATGTCAGCCGGCCGCACGCGGCGTGCCGGAGTGGATCAGCGCGGCGAAATCCGCGATCAACGTGTCGACCGCATCGGCCTGCGTCGCCCACGAGGTCACGAAGCGGATCACCCAACGGCCGTCGCCCAGTACCTGCCAGCGCTCGAAGTCGTAGCGCTGTGCCAGGGTCTCGACCGCGGCGGCAGGCAGGATCACGAACAGCTGGTTGGTCGGCGAATCCGAGGCGAACTGCGCACCGGCGGCGGTCAATCCGTCACGCAGCCGCGCGGCCATGCGGTTGGCATGCGCGGCCAGTTCGTAGAACAGCCCGTCCTCGAACAGCGCGGCGAACTGCGTGCCCAGCACCATGCCCTTGGCCAGCAGCGCGCCGCGCTGCTTGAGCAGGTAGCGAAAATCCGCTTTCAACACCGGGTTGAGGATCACCAGCGCCTCGCCGAGCAGCGCACCATTCTTGGTGCCGCCGATGTAGAACGCGTCGGTCAGCGCGGCGACGTCGGCCATGCGCAGATCATTGCCCTCGGCGGTAAGCGCGCTGCCGATGCGCGCGCCGTCCAGGAACAGCAGCAGGCTATGCGCGTCGCAGAACGCGCGCAAGGCCTGCAGTTCGTGCTTGCGGTAAATCGTGCCGACCTCGGTGGTGTTGGACACGTAGACCAACCGCGGCTCCACCATGTGCTCGTTGCCGTGCTCGGCCAGCAGCGGCGCGATTCGCTCCGGCGTGAGCCGGCCGTCGGCCGCGTCCACGGTGAGCACCTTGTGGCCGGTGGCCTCGATCGCGCCGGTCTCGTGGGTGGCGATGTGGCCGCAGGCCGCGGCGATCACCGCCTGGTGCGGACGCAGGAACGCGGCGATGGCGGTGAGGTTGGTCTGGGTGCCGCCGACCAGCAGGTGTACGTCGGCGTCGGCGCAGCCGATCTCGGCACGGATCAGCTGCGCGGCGCGCGCGCTGTGCCGGTCCAGGCCATAGCCGGCGTTCTGCTCGACACTGGCGGCGGCCAGCGCGGCGAGCAGGCGCGGATGCGCGCCTTCGCTGTAGTCGTTGCGGAAGCCGATCCGCGGCGATGCGGCGGCGTTCACAGCCCCTTCGCCGCTTCGGCGACCGCACGGAACAGCGCGCGGCCCTTGTTCATCGTCTCGTCCCATTCGGTCTGCGGATCGGAGTCGTAGACGATGCCGGCGCCGGCCTGCACGTGCAGGCGGCCGTGCTTGATCACCGCGGTGCGGATGGCGATGGCGGTATCGGCGTCGCCGTGCCAGCCGAGGTAGCCGATGCTGCCGGCGTAGACGTTGCGCTTGATCGGCTCCAGCTCGCGGATGACTTCCAGCGCGCGGATCTTCGGCGCGCCGCTGACGGTGCCGGCAGGGAAGGTGGCGCGCAGCACGTCGGCGTAGCTGAGGCCGGGCAGCAGGGTGCCGGTGACTTCGCTGACGATATGCATGACGTGGCTGTAGCGCTCGATCACGAAGCGCTCGCCGACCGCGACGCTGCCGGCCTGCGAGACCCGGCCGGCATCGTTGCGGCCCAGGTCGATCAGCATCAGGTGTTCGGCGCGCTCCTTCGGATCGGCCAGCAGTTCCGCCTCCAGCGCCTGGTCCTCTTCCGGGGTCTTGCCGCGCGGGCGGGTGCCGGCGATCGGACGCACGGTGACCTGGCCGTTCTCCAGCCGCACCAGGATCTCCGGCGAGGAACCGACCACCTGGGTGTCGCCGACATCGAGGAAATACATGTAGGGCGACGGGTTCAGCGCACGCAGCGCGCGGTACACGTCCACCGGGCGCGCGGTGAACGGCACGCTCAGGCGCTGGCTCAGCACCACCTGGAAGATGTCGCCGGCGCGGATGTAGTCCTTGGACTTCTCCACCGCGGCGATGAAGCCCTCGCGGGTGAACCCGGAGACGAAGTCGCTCTCGTCCAGCACGTCGCGCGCCAGCGGCGCGGGGTAGCCGGCGCCGGGCTGGCGCAACGTCGTGGTGAGCGTATCCAGGCGCGCCTGCGCGCGCTCCCAGGCGTCGGCTTCGGCCGGGTCGGCGTGCACGATCAGGTACAGCCGGCCCTTGAGGTTGTCGAAGACCGCCACTTCCTCGGACAGCATCAGCAGGATGTCAGGCGTGTCCAGTTCGTCGCGTGCCACAGCGCCGGCCAGGCGCGGCTCGATATAACCGATGCATTCGAAGCCGAACCAGCCGACCAAGCCGCCGGTGAAGCCGGGCACGCCCGCCAGCTTGGGCACCACATGCTGGGCGCGCAGCGCCTCGACCTCGGCGAAGGGATCGGCGACCTCGCGGCGCTCGATCAGCTCGCCATGGTCGCGCACCTCCAGGGTGTGCCCGCGGAAGGTGTACACGCGGCGCACCGGCAGGCCGATGATCGAGTAGCGCCCGAAGCGTTCGCCGCCTTCGACCGATTCGAACAGGTAGGTATGCGGGGCGTCGGCGAGCTTGAGATAGACCGACAGCGGCGTGTCCAGGTCGGACAGCACTTCGCGGACGACGGGGATGCGGGTGTGACCTTCAGCGGCGTAGCGCTGGAACTGCTCGCGGGTAATCAAGACGGCTTTCCTTCCGGGACTCGGTGACAGGGCGGACGACGGCTACAGGCCACCATCGCCACGCACGGCGAGCGGAAGTGAAGGAAAGCGGGGTCGTCAGGCTGGACACGGCGGCTACTTTACCGCAACTGCGGCGACTGGCAACGGTTGCAGGCGCGACCAATCGATCGCGCTGTGGAAGCGGTCGGCGAGGGCGTCGCGTCGGGACTGAAGTCCCTTCCACATGGGCGCCGGCCTTCGGGCTGGCCCTCGACCTGCGGTTAGCGCTCTGGCGCCTGCAGCAGCGGCGAGTCCGGCGGCAGATGCATGCGCAGGCGCCCGGGCACGCAATCGATGCGGAAGTGGCGCGAGGTTTCCGGCTCGCCGTCCAGGTTCAGGGTCAGCGGCTGCGCCGCTTCGATCCGCAGCCACGGCAGGCGCGCGCGCACCGCCACCCGCTCCAGCGCGGCCTGCTTGCCGGACGTGACCAGGGTGCCCAGGGTCGCGGCGACCTCGCCGGTCAGCTCCGGCACCAGGGTCAGGTCGAGCAGGCCGTCGTCGAGCAGCGCGTCCGGGCACAGCACCTGGCCGCCACCGGCCTGGCGGCCGTTGCCCAGGCCGAGCGCGATGAAATCGCCTTCCCAGGCAAAGTCCGGCCCTTCGAAGCGGGCCCGGATCGGATCGATCCGGCCCAGCCGGCTCATGCCGGTGACCAGGTAGGCCAGCCCGCCGAGCATCTTCTTCAGGCCTTCGTCGGTCTCCACCGTGACCTGGGTGCCGAAGCCGCCGCTGGCGACGTTGGCGCACCAGTGCGGGCCGTGCTCGGCCTCGATGCGCAACAGGTCGATCGGCAGCGCCGGCGTGCGGGCGATCAGCTCCAGTGCCTCCAGCGGTGGCAGCGGGATACCGGTCGCGGTGGCGAAATCGTTGGCCGTGCCCAGCGCCACCAGCCCCAGGGCCGGCAGCGCGTCGCCCGGTTCCTGGCGATGCGCCAGCGCCGTGGCGACCTCGCTGAGGGTGCCGTCGCCGCCGGCGGCGACGATGCACGCAGCACCATCGGCCACCGCTTCGGCCACGTAGCGCTCGGCATCGCCCTGCTCCCAGGTCACCCGCACCTGCAGCGCCACGCCGCGCGTACGCATGGCCATGACCGCCTCGCGCAACGCCTCGTCGCCGGCCGATTTGCCGTTGAGGATCAGACGCCAATGCGCTGCAGCCATGCGAACCATCCCGGGGTGAGGCGCCCAGGCTAACGGGCGCGGCATGCGCGATGCGTGAATCCAGGCGGGTGCGCTGTCATACGCACGTCACCGTGCGTCCGGAACATGGAAGACCATAGCAAGGAAGACGGATGGAGGCAGGATCAGCCTCCGATTTCTCTCCCAGGGGCCGCACCGGCGACGGTGCGGTTCTTTTCTTTTGGCCGTCCGGCGCCGCTCAGCCGGCCGCGAACCTGGCCAGCGCCTCGCCCTGCAGGCGGTAGACGGTCCACTCGTCCTGCGCGCGGGCGCCGACCGCTTCGTAGAAGTCGATCGCCGGCTGGTTCCAGTCCAGCACCGACCATTCGAAGCGGCCGCAGCCCTCGGCCACCGCCTGCCGCGCCAGGTGCTGCAGCAGCGCCTTGCCGGCGCCCACGCCGCGGTGCGCCGGGTCCACGTACAGGTCTTCCAGGTACAGGCCGTTGCGGCCGAGCCAGGTGGAGTAGTTATAGAAATACACCGCGTAGCCGATCGGCTGGCCGTCGGCCTCGCAGATCAGCGCCTGCGCGCGGGCATCAGCGCCGAACAGGGTCGCGCGCAGGCCGGCCTCGTCGGTCTGCACCGCGTCCTCGGCGCGCTCGTAGCGGGCCAGGTCGCGGATCAGGCGCAGGATCAGCGCCGCATCGTCGGCCACCGCCGGGCGGATGTGCAGCGCCGCCATCTCAGCGCCCCGCCACCGCGGCGCGCATCTGCGTGATCACCTCGGCGTAGTCCGGCGCGTTGAAGATGGCCGAGCCGGCGACGAAGGTGTCGGCGCCGGCGGCGGCGATCGCGGCGATGTTGTCCGGCTTGACCCCGCCGTCGATCTCCAGCCGGATCGGCTTGCCGCTGGCGTCGATGCGGGCGCGGATCGCGCGCAGCTTGTCCAGCGCCGAGGGAATGAAGGCCTGGCCGCCGAAACCCGGGTTGACCGACATCACCAGCACCAGGTCCAGCTCGTCCAGCACCCAGTCGAGGATGTCCACCGGGGTGGCCGGGTTGAGCACCAGGCCGGCCTTGCAGCCGTGCGACTTGATCAGCTGGATGCTGCGGTGCACGTGGCGGCTGGCCTCGGGATGGAAGCTGATGATGCTGGCGCCGGCCTCGGCGAAATCCGGGATCAGCCGGTCCACCGGTTCCACCATCAGGTGCACGTCGATCGGCGCGGTGACGCCGTGCTTGCGCAGCGCCTGGCAGACCATCGGGCCGATGGTCAGGTTCGGCACGTAATGGTTGTCCATCACGTCGAAGTGGATCCAGTCGGCGCCGGCGCGCAGCACGGCATCCACTTCCTCGCCGAGGCGGGCGAAATCGGCGGACAGGATGGACGGGGAGATGATGCAGTCGGACATGGCGGGATCTCAGCGCTTGCGCAGGGTGCGGATACGGTCGTAGGCGGTGTTGAGCTGGCTGGCCTTCTTCTCGGCGCGGGCGCGCAGCTCGGGGCTGGCGCTGGCGACCTTGTCGGGGTGGTACTGGGACATCAGCCGGCGATAGGCCAGTTCGATCTCGGCGTCGGTGGCGTCGCGGGTCAGGCCGAGTTCCCGGTAGGGATCCTCGCGCTGGGACAGCTTGAACCAGTCGGCGTCGAAGGCGTGCCCGATCAGCAGCCCGATCAACGCGCCCAGCACCGGCGTGGGCCGCAGCAGCAGGGCCCCGGCGATGGCGCCGAGCAGTTTTCCGTACCAGGGCATGGGGCAAGGGCGGGCGCGGCGTCAGGGCCGGCCATTTTACGGCACAGCGGGGCATTCCGGCCGTACACTACGCGGCCCGCCGTCCGCCGCGGGCCCGCCGGGTCCCGGGACGGTCGCCATTGCGAAGTCCGTAGGAGTGCCTGTGTCCACCACGCTGTTGCAATCCGATCTGCCCGGCCTGCCCTTGCGCCACCGCGGCAAAGTCCGCGACGTGTTCGATATTCCCCGCGAGCGCCTGCCGGCCGACGCGCCGCCCGGCGACTACCTGCTGATGGTGGCCACCGACCGCCTCTCCGCCTTCGACGTGGTGCTGCCCGACCCGATCCCGGGCAAGGGCGAGATGCTGTGCCAGGTCTCCAACTTCTGGTTCAAGAAGACCGAGCACCTGATGCCCAACCACCTCACCGGCATCGACGTGGCCGCGGTGCTGCCCGAGGGCGTGGACAAGGCCCTGTACGCCAAGCGCGCGGTGGTGACCCGCAAGCTCAAGCCGGTGCCGGTGGAAGCCATCGCCCGCGGCTACCTGATCGGCAGCGGCTGGAAGGACTACCAGCGCACCGGCAAGGTCAGCGGCATCGAACTGCCCGACGGCCTGCGCCAGGCCGAGAAGCTGGCCGAACCGATCTTCACCCCGTCGACCAAGGCCGCGGTGGGCGATCACGACGAGAACATCGACTTCGACGCCATGGTCAAGACCGTGGGCGCCGAACTGGCCGAGCGCGTGCGCGACGCCACCCTGCGCATCTACCGCTTCGCCGCCGACTTCGCCGCCGAGCGCGGCATCCTGCTGGCCGACACCAAGTTCGAGTTCGGCACCGACGCCGACGGGCGCCTGTACATCATGGACGAGATGCTGACCCCGGACTCCTCGCGCTACTGGCCGGCCGACCAGTACGAAGTCGGGACCAGCCCGCCGAGCTACGACAAGCAGTTCGTGCGCGACTACCTGGAGACGCTGGACTGGGGCAAGACCGCGCCCGGCCCGCGCCTGCCGCAGGAGGTGATCGACCGCACCCGCGCCAAGTACGCCGAAGCGCTGCAGCGGCTGGCGGGGATTTCGGTCGACTGAGTGGATCGTGCGCCGGGCGCCGGCGCGTGAGGGTGGTCGCGGAAGGCGGCCGCCTTGCGGCCCGTGAGGTAATCGCTCCCGCTTCACGAGCAGATGGTCATGGATGTTCCTCGCGAACCAGCTGTGATCCGTCGCGATGTGCTGGTGTTTGATAGCGGGTTGCTCGGGCTACTTTCCGCCCTTGCATTGTCAGTTGTAGCGATGGCGGCAATGCCCCGCCCCGACTTCACGACATGATGATCCTGGTGAACTAAACTCATCCGCCCGCGGGGCGATTGCCCGCCCGACCCGATCAGAAAGATCCGTTGGCTACCGCACGCCCCATTCTGATGTCCCTGGCATTGGCCGCGGCCCTGGTTGCGTGCAAGGCGCAACCGGCTGGCTCCACGGTCACTGCGGCGGCTGGCGCGCCCGCGCAGACCGCACCCGCCGCAGCCGCCGCAGCCGCCCCGCGTTGCCAGGACGCCGATTTCGATGCCTTCCTCAAGCGCTTCAGCGCCGACATCGCGGTCCAGGAGAAGGCGACCGCCAACCCGTTGACGATGATCCACATCGACCCGGACGCGCAGCCGGAACCGGCGCCGGTGACCCGCAACGTGCCCCTGGCCGAGGTCGAATGGCCGGTGATCCCGAACCTGGAGGCAGCCCGCAAGGGCGGGCGCGAGGTCGTGGTGACGCAGAACGCCGAGGGCCGGCAGGTCCTGGTGCGCACGCCCGATACCAGCGACCAGCAGGTCTACCAGTTCGCGCAGAAGCCGTGCTGGACGCTGGTTCGCGTAGACGATCAGGCCGTGTAACCGACGCGCTCTGGCCGCATGGCGCGGGCACTCCCTCAGCCCTCATTTCCTTCACCAAGCTGTATCCCTCCAGCGTTACATTTCCGCGATCCTGCTCGCACGTGAGGTAAAGATGCGTTCGTCCCGTCCTTCCCGCCGCCTCAGCAATCGCGTTGTGTGGCCTGCCGTTTCGGTGTTGCTACTCGCGCTGAGCGCATGCAGCAACGGCCAATCCGCTGCCCCTGCCGCCGTGGCCGCAACCGACCCCGCGCCCGCCAAAGCTCCTCCCGCCGCAGCCCCAGTTGCGGACGCCACGTCGAACGACGAAGTACAGCAACTGCTGCAGTCGAGCGGCGTGCAATGCGAAGACAGCAAGACGGCACGGAACTGCACGGCAGGCAATCTGGACGCGGGCGACTACTACGACGTCGAACTGACCGCAGACTGTGGCGCGCAGGGATTCTTCGCAGGCGTTGCCAACGCCAAGGGCACGCCTGCGCTGAATGTCGTGCCGACCACGGGGAGCCATGCCGCACCGAGGGCCACTTTCTCGCAAGGGCAACTCGTTTGTGTCCAAGGCATCGCCCGCGCCGGCCAAAATCCTATGTACTACTACGTCGTCGCGATTCCGGCAGACAGCGTGGCGCAATGCAAGGGCAATGCGCTATGCCAGCAGTATGGGGACCGCCCGATCCAGTGGTCCTCCCGTGCAAGCGGCGATGCCTGCCATGTCGCCGCGCCGGGTCGCTATGCTGGCAACTGCGCGCAAGGCTGGGTCAGCGCCAGCGCGCTGGACGTGTTTTCAAACGGAATGTAGCAACCGTCCCCACAAGCACGCGTGCTTGTCCATTCGCAAGGAGAGCAAGGTATGTCGGACCCCAAAATCACTCGACTCGTCAGCAGCGTCGGCACCACGCGCACGGTAGAGATGGACGATGGAAGTACCGTCAGCCGATCAGGTGGATCGGTGTCGTGGCGTAACAACAACCCCGGCAACCTCAAGTTCGAGTTCGCTGGCAGCGCAGACAAAACAGCCAACAGCCAGCGTACACGCGAGGAGGCATTGCAGTCAGCGCAGAGCACCTATCGCGGCGTCGTGGGTCTCGACCAATGGGGCAATGCTGTTTTTGAAAGCTACGAGGCGGGCCGTGCTGCCAAGATACAACTGCTGGAGCGACGCTTCGGCAACGACACGGTCGAACAGATGCTGCCGCGCTACTCGAAGGCCGATTACAGCGGCACCACGCATCATCGCGAACAGGCCGCCACCATTTTCACGGAGGGCGACCGCCAAGGCGTGGACCTGCGTAATAAAACGGTTGCGCAGATGAGCGAGCGCGAGCGCGAAGCGCTGGCCGACGGCATCAGGCGCTTTGAGGGTTGGCGAGCGGGCGAGGTCACAGTCCAAACACCCGCTCAGACCACGGCACAGACCGTGGCGCAACCGACGTCCCCAGCTACGCCCGCTGCATCGAGTCCTGCCCCCGCGACATCCGATAGACCCAGCGCGGCGGTCTACAACGAGGCGTACCAGCACTTCTTCAACGAAGGCCGGCACTACGAATACGGTCGTCCGGACCATCCCAGGCCCGGGCGCGACAGCAGCCGCCTGGAGCGCGATGGCGATGGCGACGGTCGCCTTGGCGTGGATTGTTCGGCCTTCGTGTGGCGCGGACTCAAGAACGCCGGCTACGACGTACCGGGCGAGAATGCCGCAGGATTCACCACCGCCAAGCTCTTCAATGGCTCGCAGGTCACACCGTATGCGCGCGAGCATTTCGATGTCACCTCCGCGGCGGAAGCACGCAAACCCAATGGCTCATTGCACCAGGGCGATCTGCTGCTGTTTTCTTCGCCGAAGGGGCAACACATCGGCATCTTCAAGGGGTACGACGAGGCGGGAAACATCCAGTTCATCGGCTCGCAAGGCAGGACCGGACCGGCGGAGGTCACGATTAGCCCAGGCGGCTACTGGGATGGAGGCGGCACCCGCATCGTGGGCGCGTTGACCCCCAAGCCGGAGTTCCAGGTTCGTGCACCATTGCATGGCAATGGCGAAGTTCCTGCACGGCAAGCATCCGCCGCACCTGCAGAAACCCACGGCGCCAAGAGTGTCGCCATGGCCGATGGTCTGCTCAAGCAGGGCGAGCGCGGCAATGAAGTGGAAGCGTTGCAGCGTCAGCTCAACCGCATGGGCGTGCGAGACGCGCAAGGCAAGGCGTTGGCCGAGGATGGACGCTTTGGCGAGCACACCCGCGAGGCGGTCATCGCCTTCCAGAAACAGCGCGGCCTCACCCAGGACGGCATCGTCGGCCGCGACACCCGGGCCGGGCTGGCCGCCGCCGAGCAGGCCCAGGCCAAGCCGGCGAAAGGCCTGCAGCTGGGCGAGCCGGGGCATCCGGATACGCCGCTGTACGACAAGATGCGCACGGAAGCCGATCGCGGTGCCGAGAAGGCCAATCCGCCGCACGCCAAGCTCTCGAACGAGGCGGTGGCCAACCTCACGCTGCAGGCCAAGCAGGCCGGGATCGACAGTCCCGACAAGCTGAAGGAGGTCAATGTAGCCAACGACAAGGCCTTCGTCGCCGGGACCACGCCGGGCTTCCGTGCGGTGGTGGACCTGCAGCAGCCGGCACCGCCGCTGGAGCAGACCAGCGCGCAGCTGGCCCGCCAGTCCGCGCAGCAGCAGGAAACGGTGCAGCGCGAGCAGCAGCAGGAGACGAACAGGAGCATGGCGCGCGCCTGAGTGCAGGCGTGATGGAGCGATCGCGCCGGTGTGGCGCGATCGCTCTTTTCCCCGGCACTGCGTTCCCCAGCATTGCGGCATCTCGCCGCCCTCTGCGCAGCGAGGACGCCAGCAGCAGGCACCGCCAAACGCCATCGCAGGTCGCCGCCGGAGCGCGTGGCCGGCAACCGCACCGCACGACGTCCCTCGCCCCACGCACACCGGTGTCTCCGCATCGCGCCGGCGATGGCGCTATGCTGGGCCGGTTCCTGGGAGGGAAGATGGATACCACCGCCTACGCGCGCCCGATCGACCGCTATTTCGCCAGCTATTCCGACGATCACCGCAATGCCGCCAACCAGCGCATCCACGTGGTCGCGGTGCCGGCGATCCTGTGGTCGGTGGTGGCCCTGCTGTGGTGCATCCCGGTCGGCGGCACCTGGTTCCAGAGCGGGCTGTGGGCGGCGCTGGGCATGTTCGCGGCATGGATGTATTACAACCGCCTGTCGCGCCCGCTGGGCTACGGCATGCTGGCGGCGTTCTTCTTCTGCGGCTGCCTGTGCCGGCTGCTGGAAGCGCACCTGGGCCTGCAGGGGCTGCTGTGGCTGGCGATCGGCGTGTTCGTGGTGGCCTGGATCGCGCAGTTCATCGGACATGCGCTGGAAGGCCACCGACCCAGCTTCCTCACCGATCTGACCTATCTGCTGATCGGCCCGGCCTGGGTGCTGGCCAAGCTGTACCGGCGCATGCACTGGCGCTACTGAGCGCGGCCAGCAACACCACCGCGCATCGCCAGGCGGACGCAGGCGCTGCCGGGATTCCTCCACCCGCCGCGCCTACGCGCTGCCCGCATCGCGCCAGCGGGGACTCGACGCCGTGTCAGCCCTACTGCGCCGTGCCCCCGGCCTCCAGGCCCAACATCGCCGCATCCGGGGCGAAGGCGCGCGGCGCGTAGCCGAAATCCTGCTGCGCCGGTTGCAGATCGAATGCCAGGTCCTCGCGCATGCGCTGCAGCGCGGCGCGGTTCATGCCCTGCAGGCGCCCGCAGGCGTGGGCCAGCGTCAGCGCCAACGCGAACGCCGCATGTGGCAGCGATAGCAGCCGCGCCGGCGGCCGCAGCGCGGCCAGCACCCGCCGCACCATCTCACGGTAGCTGAGCGTCTCGCCGCCACCGAGGGCATAGCTGCGCCCGTGCGTGGCCGGGTGCGCCAGCACCGCCAGCGCCGCGTCGGCCAGGTCCTGCACGTGCACCGGCTGGCGCAGGCCGCTGGCGCTGCGCGGCAGCACGAACCAGCCGGTGCGCCGCGCCAGTGCCGCGATCGCGCTGAGGGTGCGGTCGCGGCCGGCGCCGTAAACCAGGGTCGGCCGCAAGACCGTCGCCGCCGCGCCGCGTTCGGCGGCCACCGCGAACACGATGGCTTCGGCCTCGCGCAGGCGCCGGGCGACGTCGCGTTCGGCGGCGTCCAGCGAGTCGCGCTTGACCTCCAGGCTGGTGGAGCCGAAGGCGACCACGCGCGAAGCGGCGACGGGCGCACGCCGATACCAGTCGGCGAAAGCGTCCAGCGGCCCGCAACTGAACACCACCTCCGCCACCACCGGCGGCGCCTGCAGCGCGCTGAGTTCGCCGGCATGCCAGTGCAGGCCGGGGTGCGCCGCGCGCGCCTGCCGGGAGTAGGCGTGCACCTCCCACCCGTCGGCCAGCAGGCGGTGCAGCAGGCGCTCGCCGATCTGGCCGCTGCCGCCGAACACCAGTGCGATGCGCGGTGGCGCGACGGTCGTCGGAGAAGCGGAGGCAGCGGCAAGCGAATCGGTCATCGGCACAGGATAGTGCGTACGCCGCCGTTTGCGTCTGGAATCACGCGGCATCCGCACGCTGCACGGCACGCAACGGCCGGTGGCGGCGGACAAGGCGACGCGTGGCGCGGACACACGTAGCCGCCAACGATCGCCAAGCGCACCGGCGACCTGGCACGGGCCGCACGCACCAGCACCCGGATGGAGAGCGACGCGCTGCAGAACCCGCTCACCCACGGCGATGCTTGCGCCGCACGCAAAGCGCACGCCGCATGGCGCGCATGGCGTGTGGCGTATCGCGCAGCACCAGCGTTCGATCGCTCCCCTCCCACCCGCACTCGCAAGCGCATCACCTGCCCGCCGCTACGCTGTCGGCATGACCGTGCACGCCTTCCGTTCCCGCGCCGGCCACCGCCGTGATGCGCCTGTTACACTCGGGCTCCTGCTCGCGAATCTCGTATTCCCTGCATGATCCCCGCCCTCGACATCCTGCTGGCCCTGCCGTTTCTGATGGCGGCGGCCGTGGTGGCCCTGCGCCACCGCTCGCGCGCCACCCTGGCCTGGGCCGCGGCGCTGGCGCCGTTGGCGGGCCTGGCGGTCCTCGGTGCGCTGACGCCTACCGTGCTGGAGGGCGGCATCGTCCGCGCCGACCACGCCTGGCTGCCGCAGATCGGCCTGCAGTTCTCGCTGCGCCTGGACGGGCTGGCCTGGATGTTCGCCGGCCTGGTGCTGGCGATCGGTGCGCTGGTGGTGATGTACGCGCACTACTACCTCAGCGCGCGCGAGAACGCGGCGCGCTTCTACGCCTACCTGCTGCTGTTCATGGGCGCGATGCTGGGCATGGTCATCGCCGGCAACCTGTTGCTGCTGATGGTGTTCTGGGAACTGACCAGCATCAGCTCGTTCCTGCTGATCGGCTTCTGGTCGCACCGGCAGGACGCGCGCGACGGCGCGCGCATGGCGCTGGTGATCACCGGCGGCGGCGGCCTGGCATTGCTGGGCGGCGTGCTGCTGCTCGGGCGCATCGTCGGCAGCTACCAGCTCGACGCGGTGCTCGCCGCTGGCGATTTCATCCGCGCCAGCGCGCTGTATCCGTGGGCGCTGGGGCTGATCCTGCTCGGCATCTTCACCAAGAGCGCGCAGTTTCCGTTCCACTTCTGGCTGCCGCACGCGATGGCCGCGCCCACCCCGGTGTCGGCGTACCTGCACTCGGCGACGATGGTGAAGGCCGGCGTATTCCTGCTGGTGCGGCTGCATCCGGCGCTGGCCGGCAGCGACCTGTTCTTCTACACGGTCAGCGGCATCGGTGCGGTCACGCTGGTCACCGGTGCCTGGTTCGCGATCTTCCAGCACGACCTGAAGGGCCTGCTGGCGTATTCGACGATCTCGCACCTGGGCCTGATCACCATGCTGTTCGGGCTGTCCACGCCGATGGCGGTGGTGGCCGGCGTGTTCCACATCCTCAACCACGCGGTGTTCAAGGCCTCGCTGTTCATGGCCGCCGGCATCATCGACCACGAGACCCACACCCGCGACATGCGCCGGCTCGGCAACCTGCGCCGCTGGATGCCGATCACCAGCGCGCTGGCGATCACCGCCTCGCTGTCGATGGCCGGCATCCCGCTGCTCAACGGTTTTCTGTCCAAGGAGATGTTCTTCGCCGAAGCGCTGGGCGCCGACGGCCCGGCCGCGATGCGGGTGTTCACCGCGACTTCGGCGTTGCTGGCCGGCGTGTTCGGCGTGGCCTACAGCCTGCGCTTCGTCTATGAGACCTTCTTCGGCCGCGGCCCGCGCGACCTGGACACGATGCCGCACGAGCCGCCGCGCTGGATGAAGATTCCGGTGGAGATCCTGGTGCTGGTGTGCGTGGCGGTCGGCATCGTGCCGGCGCTGACCGTGGCGCCGGTGCTGCGCGCCGCCGCCGGCGCGATCCTCGGCGACGCCCTGCCCGACTACAGCCTGGCGGTGTGGCATGGCTGGAACGCACCGCTGGCGATGAGCATCGCCGGCGTGGTCGGCGGCGTGGCGCTGTATTTCGGCCTGCGCCGGCTGACCGCGCTGTATACCGAAGTGCGCCGTTCGCTGGGCAAGCGCGTGTTCCACTGGCACGTGCAGACCCTGTTCGGCCTGGCCGCGCGCTTCACCCGCGTACTCGCCAACGGCCGCCTGCAACGCAGCCTGCGCTGGCTGGTGCTGGCCGCGGTGGTGGTAGTGGCCGCACCGCTGCTGCGGGCGCCGCCGCTGTGGCAGCAGTGGCCGGCGCCGCAGGGCATGCCGCTGTTGGGCTGGGGGCTGTGGCTGCTGATCCTGAGTTGCGCACTGTCCACGCTGTTCCTGTACCGGCAGCGGCTGCTGGCGGTGCTGGTGCTGGGCGGCAGCGGGCTGGGCGTGAGCCTGGTGTTCGTGTTCCTGTCGGCGCCGGACCTGGCGCTGACCCAGTTGCTGGTGGAGATGGTGACCCTGGTGCTGATGCTGCTGGGCATGAACTACCTGCCCAAGGCCTCGCCGCCGGAGCCGCGGCGCTGGCGCCGCTGGCGCGATGCGGCCCTGGCCATTGTCGCCGGCGGCGGCATGGCGCTGCTGGCGTATTCGGTGATGACCCGGCCGGCGACGACCATGGCCGGCGAGCTGCTGCAGCGCGCGCTGCCCGAAGCCTACGGCCGCAACGTGGTCAATGTGATCCTGGTGGACTTCCGCGGCTTCGATACCTTCGGCGAGATCACCGTGTTCGGCATCGCCGCGCTGGTGGTGCACGCGCTGCTGCGGCGCGCGCGGATGGCGCCGGAGAAGGTGATGCCGGGGCCGCCGATCAAGCTGCCGGTGCCGGCCGATCTGGCGCAGCTGATGTTCCCGCTGACCCTGACCGTGTCGATCTTCCTGTTCCTGCGCGGCCACAACGCGCCCGGCGGCGGCTTCATCGCCGGGCTGGTGCTGGCGGTGCCGCTGCTGATGCAGTACGTGATCCAGGGCGCGGCCTCGGTGGAGTCGCGCTTCGGCTTCGACTACATCCGCTGCATCGGCCTGGGCCTGCTGCTGGCCACGTTCGGCGGCATGGCCTCGATGCTGTTCGGGGTGCCGTTCCTGACCAGCGGCCATCTGGATCTGCAGTTGCCGCTGATCGGCAGCGTCCCGCTGGCCAGTGCGCTGGTCTTCGATACCGGCGTGTACCTGGTGGTGTTCGGCGGGACCATGCTGACCCTGTCGATGATGGGCACGATCAAGCCCTCGCGCACCCGCGACTCGCAGCGCGGGCAGATCGATCCGGCGCGCCGCTCGGCCATCACCGGGGAGATGCACTGATGGAATTGGCACTGGCGAGCGCGATCGGGGTGCTGACCGCGGTGGGCGTGTACCTGCTGCTGCGCGCGCGCAGCTTCGACGTGATCCTGGGCATGACCGTGCTGTCCTACGCCACCAACCTGCTGATCTTCGCCGGCGGCCGGCTGGTGCAGGGCAAGGCGCCGGTGCTGCGCGACGGCATCGCCCCGACCCTGGCCGAGCACGCCGATCCGCTGCCGCAGGCGCTGGTGCTGACCGCGATCGTGATCGCCTTCGCGATGACCGCGGTGAGCATCGTGCTGGCGATGCGCAGCCGCGGCGACAACCACAGCGACCACGTCGATGCGCGCCCGGACCCCGACCCCACCGACGGGGAGGCGCCATGACCCATCTGCTGATCCTGCCGATCCTGATCCCCTTGCTCGGCGCGGCGCTGTCGCTGTTCGCCGAGCACCGCCGCTACGGCCGCAAGGTGCGCCGCGCGGTGGCGTGGACCGCGATGACGGCGCTGGCCGCGGCGGTGCTGGCGCTGTGCGTGCAGGTGAGCGACGGCCAGGTCCATGCCTACCTGCTCGGCGACTGGCCCTCGCGGCTGGGCATCGTGCTGATGGCCGACCGCCTGTCAGCATGGATGCTGGCGACCACCACCCTGCTCGCCGGCGCCTGCCTGCTGCACGCCTGCGCCGGCTGGGACCGGCGCGCGCCGCATTTCCATGCGCTGTTCCAGTTCCAGCTGGTCGGTCTCAACGGCGCGTTCCTGACCGGCGACGTGTTCAACCTGTTCGTGTTCTTCGAGGTGATGCTGATCGCCTCCTACGGCCTGCTGCTCAGCGGCGGGCGTGGCCTGCGCCTGCGCGTGGGCTTCCACTACGTGGTGTTCAACGTCACCTCCTCCACCGTGTTCCTGATTGCGCTGGGCCTGCTGTACGCGCTGCTCGGTTCGTTGAACATGGCCGAGCTGTCGCAGCGCGTGGCGCAGGCGCCGCCGCAGAACGTGGCGCTGATCAAGGCCGCGTTCGGCCTGTTGCTGCTGGTGTTCTGCGCCAAGGCCGCGCTGCTGCCGCTGTACCTGTGGCTGCCGGAAACCTATGCGCGCGCGCCGGCGGCGGTGGCGGCGCTGTTCGTGATCATGACCAAGGTCGGCCTGTACGCGGTGCTGCGGGTGAGCACGCTGATCCTCGGCAGCCAGGCGCAGGCGCTGGACGGCTATGGCCGCGACTGGCTGCTGTGGCTGGGCCTGGCGACGCTGCTGCTGGCCGCGCTGGGGGTGCTGGCGGCGGTGCGCCTGCGGGTGCTGATCGGCTACCTGGTGATCGTGTCGGCGGCGACGCTGTTCGTGGCCTTCGCGCTGGACTCAGCCGGCACGCTCGGCGCCGGGCTGTATTACCTGGCGCACAGCAGCTTCGTCGCCGCGGCGCTGTTCATGATCGCCGACCTGATCCGGCGTCGCCGCGGCGGCGCCAGCGACCGCAAGGAGATCATCGCGCCGCTGCCGGGCAAGACCGTGCCCGGCGTGCTGTTCCTGATCGCGGCGATCTCGGTGGCCGGGCTGCCGCCGCTGTCCGGCTTCCTGGCCAAGGTGGCGATCCTGAGCGCGACGCCGGGCGGGCTGACCGCGCCGGTGTGGGCCGCGGTGCTGCTCAGCAGCCTGATGGTGATCATGGGCCTGACCCGCGGCGGCGTGCGCCTGTTCTGGCGCGTGCCCGGCGACCAGGACACGGCCGAGGACGGCACCGTGGAATTGCCGCGCCCGGCGCCGCGCAAGGCGCCGGCACGGCCGCTGGAAACCGCCGCCACCGTGCTGCTGCTCGGCTACGGCGTGGCGATGACCGTGGCGGCCGGGCCGCTGCTGCGCTACAGCGAGGCCGCCGCCGCACAACTGCTGCACCCGGCCGACTACACCACCCAGCTGCGCGGCACCGCGCCGATCCTGCGGGAGCCCTGACATGTCCGCCCGTCCCTGGTCGCGCCGTCTGTTCCCGTCCTGGCCGCTGAGCCTGACGGTCACCGCGTTCTGGCTGCTGATGAGCGACAGCTTCAGTCTCGGCCAGGTGCTGCTGGGCGCGGTGCTGGGCGTGGCGGTGCCGCTGTTCGCCGCGCGCCTGGACCGCGAGTTCGCGCGCATCGGCTCGCTGCGCCCGGTGCCGAAGATGCTGTGCGTGGCGGCCTGGGACATCGTGCGCTCCAACGTGGTGGTGGCGCTGCAGGTGCTCGGTCCGGAGAAACGCATCCACCCCGGCTTCATCTGGGTGCCGCTGGACATCGCGAACATCCACGGCATCGCCGCGCTGACCAGCATGATCACCCTGACCCCGGGCACGGTGTCGGCGGCGCTGTCGGACGACCGCAAGTACCTGCTGGTGCACGTGCTGCACCTGGACGATGCCGAGACCGTGATCCGGCAGATCAAGACGCGCTACGAAGCGCCGCTGATGGAGATCTTCCCATGACCAGCCACATGTTCATCGAGACCACGATCGTCGTGTGCATGCACGTGGTGGCGCTGGCGATGCTGCTGGCGCTGTGGCGGTTGCTGCGCGGGCCGGCCGTGCCCGACCGCATCCTGGCGCTGGACACGCTGTCGGTGACCGCGATCGCCGAATTGATGCTGTTCGGCATGTACCTGGATTCGCCGGTGTATTTCGAGGCGGCGCTGATCATCGCCATGCTCGGCTTCGGCAGCACCGTGGTGCTGAGCAAGTTCGTGCTGCGCCGGGACATCGTCGAATGATCGGCGTGCTGCAGGTCGGGCTGTCGCTGCTGCTGATCGTCGGCTGCTTCTTCATCCTGGTCGGCGCGCTGGGCCTGGTGAAGCTGTCGGACTTCTTCAAGCGCCTGCACGCGCCGACCAAGGCCAGCACGCTGGGCGTGGGCTGCGTGCTGCTGGCCTCGGTCGGCTACCACCTGTTCCTGGGCCAGGACCCGCAGCCGCGCGAGTTGCTGATCACCGCATTCCTGTTCATCACCGCGCCGATCAGTGCGCACATGATGGCCAAGGCGGCGCTGTCGCTGATGCTGGAACAGCGCCCGCAGGTGCCGGGCAGCGACCACGCCGAGCAGGAAGGGCTGCCGCCGCCGGAGCAGCCGGAGGAGCGCTGAGCGCGCGGGTCTGCGTAGAAGCGGCTTTTCCGATTCCCGATTCCCGATTCCCCACTCTCGGCACTCACGCCACCAACGCCAACTCCAGTCCCACCCACGCCAGGAACGCCACCAGCAGCACCGCGCCCTCGCCGCGACTCAACCGCATGTCGCCGCGCAGCATCGGGTACAACACCGCCGCCAGCGCGATCGCTGCCGGCAGTTCCAGGCGCACGAACGAGGCCGGCAACGGCAGCGGCCGCAGCGCCGCCATGCCGCCGATCACCACCAGCAGGTTGAACAGGCTCGAGCCCAGCACATGGCCGACCACCATGTCGCCCTGGCCCCGGCGCGCGGCGGCCACCGCGGCGGCGGCTTCCGGCAGCGCGGTGCCGATCGCCACCGGCAGCAGGCCGACCAGCAGCGGCGACAGACCCCAGGCCGCACCCAGCCGCGGCGCGTGTTCCACCACCAGGTTGGCGCCGGCGTTCAACAGCACGAGGGCGATCAGCAGGCGCAGCAGATTCAGCACCAGCCCGGTGCGGGTCACCGCGTAGCCGGACACGCCGAGCTGGCGCGCGGCCGGTTCATGCCGCGCGCGCAGCAGCAGGAAGGCGACCACGCCGACGAAGGCCAGCAGCAGCGCCACGCCCTCAGCGCGCGAGATCGCGCCATCCAGGCCGAAGCCGATCAGCGCCAGCGTCGCCAGGGTCAGCAGCACCAGCAGTGGCGGCAGCAGGCGCGTGCGCAGCAGCAGCGGCGCCGCCAGCGCGGCCAGGCCCAGGGTCAGGCCGAGATTGGCCAGGTTGCTGCCGATCGCGTTGCCCAACGCCAGGTCCTGCGCGCCGGCGGCGTAGGCGCGCGCGTTGACCGCCAGTTCCGGCAGCGAGGTGCCGAAGGCCACCAGCAGCAAGCCGGCCACGAACGGCGAGGCGCCGCAACGCTGCGCCAGGCCAGAGGCCGCCTTCACGATCGAGTCCCCGCCCAGCGCCAGGAACGCCAGCCCCAACAGCACCAATCCGATCGCACCGGCCATCGCCGACTCCCTGCCCGCAAGATGCGGCGATTCTATGCGCAGCGCCGATGACGCCGCCGTGGTCGTGCCTGCCCGGCCATGGCAGGCTGCGGCGGCCAGTCCCGCGCACAACCCGCCGCCACTGCACTGCGTTCATGCCCGACCGTGTCTGCTAGCGCCTGCCGCGCGCCCAACCGCGTTCCTCCCCTCGCCTTCGCCACAGGAGCCGCCCATGTCCCGTCCCGATCCCACGCCGCCGCCGCGGCGGCCCTGGCTGGCGCTGGCCGGCATCGCCGCGATCGCCGCGGCACTCGTCGCCGCCTTCGCCTGGAGCGCCGGCTGGCTCGGCGGCCCGCAACGGCTGACCGCGCAGCGCATGACCGACGCCATCGAAGCCGGCGGCCCGCCGCATCCGGGCTTCCGCCGTGCGCACAGCAAGGGCGTGTGCGTCAGCGGCCATTTCGAGGGCAACGGCCAGGGCAGCGCGCTATCCTCGGCGCGGGTGTTCGCGCAATCCTCGGTGCCGGTGCTGGGCCGCCTGTCGATCGGCGGCGGCGACCCGCATGGCGCCGACGGCGCCGCCCGCGTGCGCAGCATGGCGCTGCAGTTGCGCAGCGACGACGGCCAGGAATGGCGCACGGCGATGAACAGCTTCCCGTTCTTCGTGGTCGCCAGCACCGAGGGCTTCATGGCGCAGACGCTGGCCGCGCGGCCGGATCCGGCCACCGGCAAGCCGGACCCGGCGAAGATGGCGGCGTTCCTGCAGCGCTATCCGGAAGCGAAGAAGTTCCAGGAGTGGGCCAAGACCGCACCATGGTCCAACAGCTGGGCCAACACCCAGTACAACGGCGTCAACGCGTTCCGCTTCACCGCCGCCGACGGCAGCACGCATGCGGTGCGCTGGTCGATGCGCCCGCAGACCCCGTTCGCGCCGCTGTCGGCCGAGCAACGCGCCAAGGCCGACGCCGACTTCCTCAGCGAAGACCTGCAGGCGCGGCTGGCGCGCGGTCCGCTGCGCTGGGATCTGGTACTGACCGTGGCCGCGCCCGGCGACCCGGTCGACGATCCGTCGCAGCCGTGGCCGCAGGACCGCCAGCAGGTGGTCGCCGGCACCCTGGTGCTGGACCATGCCGAGCCGCAGGCCACCGGGCCGTGCCGCGACCTCAACTACGATCCGCTGATCCTGCCGCACGGCATCGCCGGCTCCGACGATCCGATCCTGGCCGCGCGCTCGGCGGTGTATTCGCAGTCCTTCAACCGCCGCGAGCGCGAGATCGCCCGCGGCCAGGCGCCCGACGCCACCGGCACGCCGCACGGAGGTGCGCAATGAACCGCGACGATCGCTCCGCGCACTTCAACCCGCTCGCGCGCGTGCTGCACTGGCTGATGGCGGCGATGATCCTGACCATGCTGTTCGTCGGCGTGGGCATGGTCGCCTCGGTGTCGCAGCGGCCCTGGCTGCTGAACCTGCATCGCCCGCTCGGCATCGCCATTCTGCTGCTGGTGCTGGTGCGCCTGGGCAACCGCCTGCGGCACCGGCCGCCGCCGCTGCCGGCCGACCTGCCACGCTGGCAAAAGGCCGCCGCGCATGCCTCGCACTGGCTGCTGTACGCGCTGATGCTGGCGATGCCGCTGCTGGGCTGGTCGATGCTCTCGGCCGGCGGCTATCCGATCGTGCTGTGGCCGGGCGTGCAGTTGCCGCCGATCGCCCCGCACAGCCCGGCGCTGTATGCCTGGCTGCGCAGCGCGCACGGCTGGCTGGCCTACCTGCTGTTCGCCACGGTGCTGGCGCACCTGTGCGCGGCGCTGTTCCATGCCTGGGTACGCCGCGATGGCGTGTTCTCGAGCATGGCGCGCGGCGCGGCGACGCCTGCAGCGCCACGCGACAAGGCGTAGTCCACCCGACGACGCGACACGCGGGGCGCAGCGCGTGCGTCCCGCGCTGCGCACGCTAGCGCCGGCACGCGCACGTCGATCGGCCAGTGCGGTACGGCCTGTCTCACGGGCGACGCCACGCGTTTGTGTCGCTCCCGACATGGTCCCGGCCCCGGGCCGCCGTTACACTTGTCGGCGGACGGGCGCGCTGGTCAGCGCTTTCGCGCGCTACCGCCTGTCGCCGGCCTTCTCGGTGCAGCTCAACCTCAACAACCTGCTGGACAAGCGTTACTACGCGCAGATCTACGGCTACGGTGCCTGGGGCGAACCGCGCAACGGCACGCTGAGCTTCAGCTGGTCGTTCTGAGCCGGCAGGCCGCGCGCGGGTGCTGACGCTGGCACGGCCGCGGCGCAGGCGCGCGACCGCGGCACTGCATGCACGGGATGGAGGCGGCCTAGGCCTCGGCGATGCGCAGCGGTGCGTCGCCAGCGGCAGCGACCCGGTTGCGGCCGCTGCGCTTGCCGCGGTACAGCGCCGCATCGGCGCAGCGCAGCAGCTCCTCGGTGCTGCGGCCGTGGTCCGGATAGGCGGCCACGCCGATCGACACGGTCACCGGCGGCAGCGCCTGACCCTGGTGCTGCACCTGCAGGTTCGCCACCGCGGCGCGGATCTGCTCGGCGCGGCGCTGCGCCACGTCGGCGGCGGCGCCCGGCAGGATCACCGTGAACTCCTCGCCGCCGTAGCGGCAGGCGATGTCCTCCGGCCGCACCAGCCCGGCCAGCAACTGACCGAACGCCGCCAACAAGGCATCGCCGCCGGCGTGGCCAAGGCGGTCGTTGAGCGCCTTGAAGTGGTCCAGGTCCAGCATCATCAGCGCCAGCGGCTGGTCGCGTCGCTCGCAGCGCGCCAGTTCGCGCACCAGCGACTCTTCCAAGTAGCGGCGGTTGTACAGCCCGGTCAACGGATCGCGGATCGACTGCGTGCGCAGGCGCTGGCGCAACTGCAGGTTGTGCAGCGCCATCGCCAGCTGTTCGGCCACCACCTCGACCAGGGGCAGGCGTTCGAGCAGGGCCGGATCGCGGCTGGACAGATGGATCAGCCCCTGCGGCTCGCCCTGCACCATCATCGGCACGCAGGTGCCATGGCGCGCCACGCCGGCGGCGTGCGCGCAGGCCGGCGCGGCACCGGGCCGCTGGATCTGGGTGGCGCGGCTGCGCAGGCCTTCGCAGCCGCTCAGCGACAGCGACGGCGCGCACACCGCATCCTCGCCCCAGTGCGCGACGCAGACCGCCTGCTCGCCCGCCGCGTCGGTGCAGTACACGCTGCAGCCGGCGTCGCCGAGCAGGCGCTCCAGCGCCTGCCGCGCGACCTCCACCGCCTCGTCCTGCTGCACGCAGCTCTGCAGTCCGCGGCTGCAGCGGTTGAGCGTGCGCAGATCCTGTTCGGTGCGCTGCATCTGCTGCACGGTGCCCACCAGCAGCGCATTGGCATGGTGACCGCGCTGCTCGGCCTGACTGCGGCGGCCGATCTCGCGGCGCAGCAGCAGGTACAGGCCCAGGGTCAGCGCACACACCGTGGGGATGCCGATCACCGCCAGCCGGCGCAGCAGGTCGGCGTTGGCGGCGGTGGAGCGGGCGCTGCTGGCCAGCGCCGCGCGCTCGCTGCGCACCAGGCTGTCGGTGTTGCGCCGGATCGCCTGCGACATCAGACGGCCCTGGCGGGCGCGCTCCGGGTCCGGCTTGCGCATGCCTGCCGCCCTGCCCTGGAAGCGGGCCACGGCGAGCGCGCTGTCGCGTATGCGCGCCTCGATCTGCGCCTGGACCTCCTGCAGCCGCTGCTGCTGCGCGGGGTTGCCCTGCAGCAGCGTGGCCAGTTGCTGCAGCCGCGGCGGCAGCGCGCGCTGGCACGCCCGGAAATCGGCCAGGTGTTCGCGGCTGTCCAGCAGCAGGAAGCCGCGCAGCGAGGCATCGCAGTCGGCGAGGTTCAGCTGCAGGCCGTTGATCTCGGCAATGACCCGGTGGCTGCGCTGCACCGCGGCCGCATCGGCGAGAAAGCGCTCGCTGCCCACCAGCACGCCGCCACTGATGCCCAACAGCAGCAGCAGGGCCAGCGGCACGCCATAGCGGTTGATCGTGGTGGAGGGCATGGCGTTGGCCAATGGGAGGAAGGAAGGCCGCGCGCGCCCTGCACTGCGCCGCGCAGTCAAGCGCAGGGAGCCATGCAAGTTTCAGGCCGAACCGCGCGCCGCGTCACAGCCAGCCCTTCTGCCGGGCCAGCCGCGCCGCCTCGATGCGGTTGCCGACCCCGAGCTTGCCGATCGCCTCGGACAGGTAGTTGCGCACCGTGCCCGACGACAGCCCCAACTGCGTGGCGATGTCGCCGGCCGAGGCGCCCTCGCCGGCCAGGCGCAGCACCTGGCGCTCGCGGTCGTTGAGCGGGTCGGCCTCGGACCAGGCTTCCAGCGCCAGTTCCGGGTCGATCGCACGGCCGCCGCGGTGCACCTGGCGGATCGCCTCGATCAGCCGCTGCGGCGGCGCATCCTTGAGCAGGTAACCGCCGACCCCGGCGTCCAGGGCGCGGCGCAGGAAGCCGGGGCGGGCGAAGGTGGTGACGATGATGACGCGCACCGGCAGTTGCTGGCGCTGGATGCGCTGGGCCAGCTCCAGGCCGCTGAGGCCGGGCATCTCGATGTCGGTGACCAGCAGGTCCGGCGCATGCGCCTGCAGCGCGCGCCAGGCGGCTTCGCCGTCGGCCGCGCTGGCGACCAGGTCGAGATCCGCTTCCAGGCCCAGCAGTGCGCCCAGCGCACCGCGCACCATTGCCTGGTCCTCCGCCAGCACTAAACGAATCACGGCACCCCCCGGTCCTTGTCGGCCCATTGTAGTGCCCGGGCCGGGCCGGCGCTCAGCCGAGCGCGGCGTCCTGGTCCACCGGGGACTGCATCCGCGCCGCCGGCGCGGCGTCCGCCATCGCCGCCTCGACCCGCGGCAACGGCGCGGCGGCGACCAGGCAGGTGCCCAAGCCGCGCTCGGAGGCGATGCGCAGGCTGCCGCCCACCGCCTCCAGCCGCTCGCGCATGCTGCTCAGCCCGGTGCCCGGCTGCAGCGCGCCGCCGCGGCCGTCGTCGCGCAGTTCCAGCAGGGCCTGGCCGCGCTCGCACCACAGCCGCAACTGCGCGTGGCTGGCACGCGCGTGGCGCTGGATGTTGGTGGCGGCCTCGCGCAGCACCAGCGCGAACACCGTCTCCAGTTGCGGGCACGGCGGCAAGGCCTCGACCTGGTAGCGGAAGGTCACTCCCGACGACTCCAGCAGCAGCTTGGCCGAGGCGATCTCCGCCGCCAGCTGCGCCGCGCGGATGCCGCTGACCGCGCGCCGCACCTGGCCCAGTGCCTCGCGCGCGACCTGGCCCACCTCTTCCATCTCGCGCTGCGCCGCGGCGGCGTCGTGGGCGAGCAGGCGCGTGGCCAGGTCCGACTTCAGCGCCACCAGCGACAGGGTGTGGCCGAGCAGATCGTGCAGGTCGCGGCCGATGCGCTCGCGCTCGGCCACCGCCGCCAGGCGCCGCACTTCCTCGTGGCTCAGGCGCAGCTGCGCCTCGCCGCGCGCACGGCGCTCGAAGCTGATGTTCATCAGCCCCACCGACAGGCCGACCACCACCGCGCTGACCATGTACAGCGGCGACCAGCCGCGCATCGTCCAGGCCAATGCGAACGAGGCCAGCACCAGCAGCATCGCCGCCACCGCCCGCTTCGGCTCGAAGCAGAACGCCAGGAAGGCGCAGGCATAGATGATGTAGCACTGCGCGCCGGGGTTGTACGGCAGCACCACGAACGCCAGCGCCGCCATGCCGGCCACGCACCAGGGCAGGTAGCGCCGGTGGCGGTAGTAGGCCACGTAGTACAGGGCCAGGAACATCAGATAGCTGGCCAGCGTCGGCGGGAACCAGTTGCGGAAGTAGTACGGCTCGTACAGCGGAGTGACGAACAGCCAGATCGACCACACCAGCGACAGCCACACGAACCAGTGGGTGCTGGGCTTGGCCGAGCTCCAGCCGATGCGGCGGGCGATCAGCGAGTCGGGCGAGGCGTGCAGCAAGGCGATCACGTCGGGCTCCCAGGGCGGCACGGCCGCCGCGGCGCATAGCTTAGCGAAGGCGCCGGCGCGCGAAACCGCGCGGCGACGCCGGGATCGGCACGGCGCACCATCAGCCGCGACGCAAGCGCCGCTGCGCCAGTGCGTAGAACACCACCGTCACCGCCAGCAGCGCGATGACATGGCCGGCACTGCCGTGGCCGTCGCCCTGCCCGACCACGCGCAGCGCCAGCTGGCCCAGGTGATACGACGGCCACAGCGGCGCCAGCGTGGTCAGCCACGCCGGCAGCAGTTGCAGCGGGATCCACAGCCCCGACAGGAACGCCATCGGCAGGTAGATCAGGTTGACCAACGCCGGTGCGCCGCTGCCGCCGGCATAGGCGCCCAGCGCCAGCCCGATCGCGCAGAACGGCAGCGTGCCCAGCACGTCCACCAGCAGCAGCCCGATCCGCTGCGCCGGCGTCAGCATCACCCCGCCGAGCAGCGCGGCCAGCGCCTGCAGCAATATGCCGATCGCCAGCGCGAACGCCATCGCCAGCGCGGTGCGCGCCAGCAGCAGGGCCAGCGGCGGCACCGGCATCGCCCGCTTCAGCGCGAGCAGGCCGCGATCGCGGTCCAGGGCCAGGCCTACGCCGAACCCGAACAGGGCCGGCGCCATCACCCCGAACACGCTGTAGCTGGCCATCAGGTACACCGCCGCGTCGTGGCGCCCATGATTGAGCAGCACGCCGAACAGCAGGTAGAACAACGGCGGGAACAGCAGCGTCGGCAAGGCGAACGACGGCGTGCGCAGCCAGCGCAGCACCTCGTAGCGGATCTCGCGCAACAGCAGCGCGCCCTGGTCGCGCAACGACCAGGCGGCCGCCGGGGAAGCAACGGACAGATCGATCGGATTCATGCGGCCTCCGCACGGGTGATGGCGAGAAAGGCGTCGGCGAGGCCGGCACGGCGCACTTCCAGCGCCGTCAGCGCCGGATCGCCGGCGAGCAGCCGCGCCACCACCGGCTCGGCCGGCTCGGCGACCACCTCCAGCACCCCGTCGCGGCTCTCGGCGCGACGCACCTGCGGCCACTGCGCCACCTGCGCCGCCGGCAGCGCGCTGCGGCAGCGGATGGTGCATTGTTCGAAGCGCGCACGCAGTTCGGCGACGCTGCCCTCGGCGATCAGCGTGCCGCGCTGCAGCACCGCCACCCGGTCGGCCAGCGCCTCGGCCTCTTCCAGATAGTGCGTGGTCAGCAGCACCGCGCAGCCGTCGGCGACCAGCTCGCGGATCGCCCGCCACAGGCCCTGCCGCGCCTCGATGTCCAGGCCGGTGCTGGGCTCGTCCAGGAACAGCACCCGCGGCCGCCCGCAGATCGCCATCGCGAATTGCACGCGGCGCTGCTGGCCGCCGGACAGTTGGCCGTAGCGGCGTGCCATCAACCCGTCCAACCCGGCCAGCGCCACGCAGTCGGCGACGCTGCGCGGCTGCGGGTAATAACCGCGCGCCTGCAGCAGCAGTTCGCCCACGCGCAGGGTGTCCGGCAGCCCGGCGGTCTGCAGCATCGCCCCGGCCTGGCGGCGTGCGGCCAGCGCCCGCGGATCCTGCCCGCACAGGCGCACGCTGCCGGCGTCGGGCGTCTGCAGCCCGAGCAGCAGGCTCACCGCGGTGCTCTTGCCGGCGCCGTTGGCGCCCAGCAGCGCCAGCAACTGGCCGGGCCGCAGCTGCAGGTCGACGCCGTCGAGCGCGACCAGCGTCCCGTAGCGCTTGTGGACGCCGCTGAGCTGCGCCAGCGGCAACGCATCGTGATCGGGCATGGGACACTCCGGTGGTGGCAGGGAGTGCCTAGGCTGCGCCGCGGCGGAGTCGCCGCCCAGTGCGGCGCGTCAGCTGCAGTGGATGACATCTGTCACTGGCAGCCCCCGCACGATTGCCGCATGCTGCGATCCACGCCGAGGGGCGGCGTTCTCCCGCTACAGCGCATCGCAGAAAGTGACTTCCGGCCATGCCCACAGCGGCCGGTGGCTCGCACACTGCAGCGCGCCGACCGTTTCGTTCAAGGACACGATGAGTACTTCCTCCGACCTGCTCAAGGAACTCCGTATCGACCGCAAGGCGCCGCCGAGCGAGCCGCCGTCGCGGCGCGGGCTGTGGATCGCCGTGGTGCTGCTGGTGGTGCTGCTCGCCCTGGGCGCCGGCGGCTGGTGGCTGTTCGGCCGCAGCAAGCCGCTGGAGGTGCGCACCGCTGCGGTGGTGGCGATCGCCCCCGGCAGCAGCAGCGCCTCGGTGCTGGACGCCAGCGGCTACGTGGTGGCGCGGCGCATGGCCACGGTCTCGGCCAAGATCACCGGCAAGGTCCGCGAGGTGCGCATCGAGGAAGGCATGCGCGTGGAGGAAGGCCAGGTGATGGCGACGCTGGATCCGATCGACGCCAACGCGCAACGGGTGCTGTCGGCCTCGCAGCTGGAGGCGGCGCGCAGCCTGGTCGCCAACATGCAGGCGCAGGTGCGCCAAGCCGATGCCGACGCGCAGCGGCTGCAGACCCTGGCCGGCCAGCAACTGGTCTCGCGCTCGCAGTACGAGCAGGCGGTGGCGCAGCGCGATGCCCTGCGTGCGCAGTTGCAGAATGCGCAGCGCAACGTGGCGGTGGCCGGCAACCAGTTGTCGATCTCCGATCTCAACGTGGACAACACCATCGTGCGTGCGCCGTTCTCCGGCGTGGTCACCGCCAAGGCGGCGCAGCCGGGCGAGATCGTCTCGCCGCTGTCGGCCGGCGGCGGCTTCACCCGCACCGGCATCGGCACCATCGTCGACATGGATTCGCTGGAGATCGAGGTCGAGGTGGGCGAGTCCTACATCGGCCGGGTCAAGCCGGGCATGCCGGTGGAGGCCACGCTCAACGCGTATCCGGACTGGAAGATCCCGGCCGAGGTGATCGCGATCATCCCCTCCGCCGACCGCGGCAAGGCGACGGTGAAGGTGCGCGTGGCGCTGAAGCAGAAGGACGCGCGGATCGTGCCGGAGATGGGCGTGCGGGTCAGTTTCCTGGAGGCGCCGCAGCCGCAGGCGCAGCACACGCCGCAGGGCGTGCGGGTGCCGGGCGCGGCGATCGTCAAGCGCGCCGGCCAGGACGTGGCGTTCGCGGTCAAGGAGGACAACACGGTCGAGCAGCGCGCGCTGAAGACCGGCATCGCCCTGGGCGACGACCGCCAAGTGCTGTCCGGCCTGGCCGCCGGCGACACGGTGGTGCTGGATCCGCCAGAGGCCTTGCGTGCCGGCATGCAGGTGAAGACGGCGGAGGCCGCTGCGCAGTAGCCCACACCGGTGTGCCACACATTGCGCAAGCGCCCGATGTCGCACTTGATGTAGTCGCTTTTCAACTGCACCCAGCGCCGTCACACCGCTCTTGCTCTGCTGTTGCTGTTGCTGTTGCTTGGCTTCGGCTCTTGATTTACCGGGTTCCCTTCCGCAGCGGCGGATGGACCGGGGAAAAACCCGAAGGGCGGCGCACATGGATGTGCGT
>NZ_JAXGGI010000008.1:0-192068 GCF_034105445.1 Xanthomonas sp. LF07-6 | reverse complement strand
CCATCTCAGGCGTCCAGCCGGTGACGCTACCAATCCCCAATCCCCAATCCCCAATCCCCAATCCCCAATCCCCAATCCCCAATCCCCAATCCCCAATCCCCAATCCCCAATCCCCGCCTGTGGGACAATAGTGGGCCCGACGCCACGCGCCCGCTTCCGACAGATCCCTCATGACGACGCCTACCCGCCGCGAACTCGCCAACGCGATCCGTTTCCTTGCCGCCGACGCGGTCGAGGCCGCCAATTCCGGCCATCCCGGCATGCCGATGGGCATGGCCGACATCGCCGAAGTGCTGTGGAACGACTTCCTCAGCCACAACCCGAACAACCCGCACTGGTTCAACCGCGACCGCTTCGTGCTGTCCAATGGCCATGGCTCGATGCTGCAGTACGCGCTGCTGCACCTGTCCGGCTACGACCTGCCGATCGAGGAGCTCAAGCGCTTCCGCCAGCTGCACAGCAAGACCGCCGGCCACCCGGAGCGCAGCGAGACCCCCGGGGTGGAGACCACCACCGGTCCGCTCGGCCAGGGCTTCGCCAACGCGGTCGGTTTCGCGCTGGCCGAGAAGTTGCTGGCGCAGCGCTACAACCGCCCCGAGCACCAGATCGTCGACCACCGCACCTGGGTGTTCATGGGCGACGGCTGCATGATGGAAGGCGTGTCCCACGAAGCCGCCTCGCTGGCCGGCACCTGGGGCCTGGGCAAGCTGGTGGCGTTCTGGGACAACAACCATATCTCCATCGACGGTAACACCGCCGGCTGGTTCAGCGACGACACCCCGGCCCGGTTCGAGGCCTATCACTGGCACGTGATCCGCGACGTCGACGGCCAGGACGCCGCCGCGGTCAAGGCCGCGATCGAGGCGGCGATCGCCGAGAGCGAGAAGCCGACCCTGATCTGCTGCCGCACCACCATCGGCTTCGGTGCGCCGACCAAGGCCGGCAAGGAATCCTCGCACGGCGCCGCGCTGGGTAAGGAAGAACTGGAAGGCGCGCGCAAGGCGCTGAACTGGCCGTATGCGCCGTTCGAGATCCCGCAGGCGATCTACGACGGCTGGCGCGCCGGTGGTGCCGGCACGCTGCGCCAGGCCGAGTGGGAGCAGGCCTTCGACAAGTACGCCAAGCAGTACCCGGCCGAAGCCGCGGAACTGACCCGCCGTTCGCACGGCGAGCTGCCGGAAGACTTCCTCGCCCAGGCCGACGCCTACATCGCCAAGCAGGCCGCCGAAGGCCAGACCATCGCCTCGCGCAAGGCCTCGCAGATGGCGATCGAGGCGTTCGCGCCGCTGCTGCCGGAACTGGTCGGCGGTTCGGCCGACCTGGCGCATTCCAACCTGACCCTGTGGAAGGCCAGCAAGTCGGTCGCTAGCGACGACCCGAACGCCAACTACGTGTACTACGGCGTGCGCGAGTTCGGCATGACCGCCATCGCCAACGGCCTGGCGTTGCACGGCGGCTTCATTCCGTTCGACGCCACCTTCCTGGTGTTCAGCGACTACGCACGCAACGGCGTACGCATGAGCGCGCTGATCCCGGCGCACGCGATTCACGTCTACACCCACGACTCGATCGGCCTGGGCGAGGACGGCCCGACCCACCAGCCGGTGGAGCATCTGGCGTCGCTGCGCTACATCCCCAACAACGACGTGTGGCGCCCCTGCGACACGGTGGAGTCGGCGGTGAGCTGGAAGGCCGCGATCACCCGCAAGGACGGCCCGAGCTGCCTGGTGTTCAGCCGCCAGAACCTGCCGTTCCAGGCTCGCACTGAGGCGCAGATCAAGCTGATCGAGCGCGGCGGTTACGTGCTGGCCGATGCCGAGGGCGGCACGCCCGACGTGATCCTGATCGGCACCGGTTCGGAGGTGGGCCTGGCGGTGGAAGCCAAGCAGGCGCTGGATGCCGCGGGCCTGAAGACCCGCGTGGTGTCGATGCCGTGCACCGACGTGTTCGATCGCCAGGACGCCGCCTACCGCGAGTCGGTGCTGCCGTTGGCGGTGCGCAAGCGTGTGGCGGTGGAAGCCGGTGTCACCGCGTTCTGGCGCGCCTACGTGGGCCTGGACGGCGCCGTGGTCGGCATCGACAGCTTCGGCGCCTCGGCGCCGGCGAACGTGCTGTACAAACACTTCCAGATCACCGCCGAGCACGTGGTGGCGGCGGCGAAGGCGCTGTAAGCCGAGAGCCACGATGGTGATGAAAAAGGCCGGCGCATGCCGGCCTTTTTCTTGCCTGTGTGGGTGTGTCGGATGAGGAAAGGGACGCTTCTACGACCACGCAATCGGCGCGATGCGCATCGGTGATGCGATCAACCGCGCTTGCGCGGCTTGCTGCGCGGCGTCGCAGGCTTGCCGGCGGCGCTGCCGGATTTCTGCGGCGTCGCCAGTGCGCCCGCCTCCTGCAGTTGCTGCAACCAGGACAGCGCGTCGACATAGGACAGGAAGTGCTGCAGGTAGCCTGGCGAGAGCGTGCGCATCAGCGCCAATGCGCGATGCACCAGCACGCCGGAGTTGAGCGGGCCGGCGTCGGCGGGGGCCGGTTGCAGCGACTGCCGCAATTGGCTGCGGCTGCGCAGTTCTGTCCACAGCCGGCGCGCGTCTTCGACCGCGGGCAGTTGCGGTGCGGTGAGTCGCGCCGCTGCGGTGGGCAAGGGCGATGGTGCGGGGAGTTCTGTGTCGATGGCATCGGTCGCCGTGGGGGCTTCGTCGTTGGCCTCCAGGTTGGCGCCGTGGTCGTTGCCGGCGCGGATCGCAACCGCCGCGGCGCGGAACTGCGCCAGCAAGGCGCCGAGCGGGCCGGGTTGCATCGCTCGCACTGCGGCCTCGGCATCGCCAGCGCTTTGCGGCGCCGCGTCCAGTGCCGCGGCGTACGCGTCGAGCAACGCGGACAGTTTCTGCTCCAGCAGTTCCCGCGCCTTGCCCTGCTGCGCCTCGGTGCGGCGCGCCAGCGCTTCGAGGAAGCGGAAGCGCAGCGGGTCCAGCCGCTCGGCATGCTCAGCACGCCAGGCGGCGAGGCGATCGGCGGCGGCGATCCGATCAGGGCGCATGCGGTGTCGCTGTGCTCTTGCGCATGCGCGGCAGCGGCGCCATCTCCACGCGGCGGTTGCTGGCGCGTCCGGCCTCGTCCACGTTCGGCGCCACCGGCTGCTGCGCGCCGAAGGCGGCGGCGAAGACTGCATCGGCCGGTACGCCGGCCTCGATCAGCGCGCGGGTCACGGTCAACGCGCGCTCGGCCGACAGTTCCCAGTTGTCGGCGAACTGGCGATTGCTCTCGCGCACCTGGCGATCGTCGGTGAAGCCGCTGACCATCAGGATCTCGTCGCGCGCCTTGAGGTAGCCGGCCAGCGGCGCGGCCAGGCTCTTCAGCAGGTCGCGGCCCTCCGGCTGCAACTGGTCGGAGTTCAGTGCGAACAGCACGTTGCCGCGGATGCCGATGCGGCCGTCGACCAGGGTCACCCGGCCGGCCGCCAGCGGCGCCGCCAGCGCCTGTTCCAGGGTCTTGCGCTGCTGCGCTTCACGCTGGCGTTGGCGCATTTCCGCATCCAGCTTGTTCGACAGCTGCAACTGCACGCCGATCACCCCGATCAGGATCAGCACGAAGGCGCCGAGCAGCACCGACATCAGGTCGCCGAACACCGCCCAGACCGGCGCGCCGTTGTCGGCCTCGAGTTCCAGCTCGTCGCTCATGCCGCGTCGGCCTGGTCGGGCGCCTGGCGCGCGGCGAGCTGACGCAATTCCTCGGTGATCTGCTGCTGCGAGAGCATGCTCAGGTCGATCACCTCACGCGCCTGCGCCACGTAGTAGGCCAGTTGCTCGTCGCTGCGCGTCAGCGACTTGTCCAGCGCCTGCTCGATGCCCTGCAGGCGTTCCAGAAGGGCGGCGTTGGATTCGCCGAAGGCCTGCACCGCGCCGGAGAACGCGTCGCCCAGGCTGGCCACCTCGGTGGCGCCGGCGACGACCTGCGCGGCGGCGTCGTCGAGCTTGCCGGTCTGCGCGTCGATCTGCTCGGTGAAGCGGCTGCCGACGCGCTCCAGTAGATCGGCCGACGTCGCGACTAGGGCGTCCACCGCGCTGCGCTGTTCGGTGGACGCGTGGTTGACCGCCTCCAGCAGGGTCTGCAGCGTGGCCAGCAGGCGATTGCGCTCGTCGAGCATGGCGGTGTCGCGGACCATGCTGTCGGAGAGCTTCTGGCGCAGTTCCGCGACCACGTCGGCCGCGGCCTTCGGCGCTTCCGAGGCCACCTGCACCAGCCGCTCGATCTCGGCGATGGTGTCGCGCGCCTGTGCCTGGCCCTGCTCGGACATCGCCGCCGCGGTCTCCTGCAGCGTGCTGCAGATCTCCTGCTGGCGCTGCGCGATGCGCTCGCCATGGTGCTCCCACTGTCCGCCGAGGGTCGCGGCCATGCTGGCGAAGCTGTCGGTCCAGGCACGCAGGCGCGCCTGGTCGCGCGCTTCCAGTGCCTCCTGCAGGTCGGCATGGGCCTGCTGCAGCGTCTCGGCGAGGGCGGCGGCACGCTGTTCCAGGCTGGCCGCAGCGGTGTCCAACGCCTGCGCGTTGCGCGTGGCCAGGGCCTCGTTGACCTCGCGTTGCTGCGCCAGCGCCGCGCTCCACGCCTGTTGCACGGCCTCGACGGTGGCGTCCAGGCGGGTCGCCACGGTCTCCAGCGCCTGCGTCGTGTGCGTGGCGAGGGTGTCGTTGATTGCGCGCTGCTGGGCCAGCGCAGCGTCCCAGCCCTGCTGTGCGGTCTCGGCGGTGGCATCCAGCCGCGTCGCCACGGTGTCCAGTGCCTGCGCGTTGCGTGCGACCAGTGCGGCGTTGGCCTCGCGCTGCTGTTCCAGCGCCGTGCTCCAGGCTTGCTGGGCAACTTCGGCGGTGGCATCCAGGCGGCTGGCCACTGCGTCCAGTGCCTGTGCCTGGCGCGCGGCGAGGCCGTCGTTCGCCTCGCGTTGCTGCGCCATCGCCTCGCTCCAGGCCTGCCTGGCGTCGTCGCTGGCGGCTTGCAGGCGTGCCGCGGTCGCCTCCACCAAACTGGTGGCGCGCTGTTCCAGGCCGTCGCCGGCGCGCTGCAGCGCGCTGCCCAGTTCCTGCAGCAGCGCGCCGTTGACGCGTTGCTGCTCGGCCAGCGCGCTGTCCCAGCGCTGCGTGGCCTGTTCGGCGGCCTGGGCGAAGCCATTGGCCAGGCCGTCCAGCTGCCGCTGCACCGCCTGGCCGACGCTGTCCTGCAGCGCGGCGGTCTCGCGCGCCACGCCGTCCAGCGTGCGTTGCACCACCGGTTCCAGCGCATCGCCGAACGCCCGCGCATGCGCGGCCACGCCGGCCTGCAGGGCGTGTTCGACCGCCCCGGCCAGGCGCATGTAGGCGGCCTCGGTGCGGCTGTGGAAGGCGTCCTGGCTGCTGGCCAGGCGTTCGCCGCTGACCGCGCTGTGCTGTTCCAGCGCCGCCATCATCGTCTGCATGCGCTCGATCAGGCCGGGCATCAGCGTGGCCTGGGTCTGCAGCAGCTTGAAGGCCTCGTTGCGCTGGTAGGCCAGCGAATGCGTGCGCAGCGCGGTCGCGGCGTGCAGGTCCAGGTGCTGCACCGCCTGCAGGCGCTCGCGCCGGCACAGCGCGGCGAGCAGGCCGAGCATCGCCGAGGCGGCGACGCCGGCGATGGAGGTGCCGAAGGCGAAGCCCAGGCCCTTCAGCGGCGCCGCCAGCGAGGCGCGGATGGCATTCAGATCGGTGGCGCTGTCCAGTGCCAGGCCGGTGCCGCGCAGGGTGGCCATCATGCCCAGGAAGGTGCCGAGCATGCCCAGCAGCACCAGCAGGCCGACCAGGTACGGGGTCAGCGCCGGCACCGGCAGGGCCGCGCGTTCGCCTTCGATGCGCAGGCGCACCGCGTTGCGCAGGCTCGGGTGCAGCCGTTGCAGCCAGCCGCCCAGATCGCTGCGCGCGGCCTCGGCGTCGCTCAGCGCGGTGTGCAGGGTCGCCGTGGCCTGGCGGTAGCGGTACAGCTCGGCGATGCCGGCCAGGTAGCACAGGCCGATCAGCGCGGCGAAGCTTGCGCCCAGCGGGTTGGAGCCGAGATAGCCGACGCCGATCCAGCAGACCACGGCAAGGCCGGCGAGGAACAGGACGGAATTGAGCAGGGTCTTGGGCATGAGGATCGGATCAACGGCTGCGAAGCGCGGCGAGCAGCGCTTCGATGGGATGGAAACGGACGTCCAGTTCGGCGCGCAACACGCTGTGCAGGTCCTGGCGGAACAGGTCCAGCCAGGCCGTGTCGGCAGGCGCCGGCGGAACGTCGGTGAGGGATGGATCGGGGGCGGGCGCCGCGGCGGCGCGCAGGCGCTGGAAATGCGCTTCCAGCAGGTTGGGCACCGTCGCCAGCAGGGTCTGCTCGCGCGGGCTGAGGGTCAGTTCCATCACCGCATCGACCTCGGCCAGCCGCGCCATCTCCGGCGAGAGCGGAACCAGGGCATCGCGCAGCAGGCCGCGTAGGCGCCCGGTGGCGGTGAGCATCGCGCGCTGCAGCGCCAGGTAGCGCTGGCGGAACGGCGCGTAGTCGATCGGTGCGTCGGGGTCGTGCTGGCGCTTGCCCACGGGCTTGCCGGTCTCCTTGGCGATGTCCAGCGCGATGCTCTCTTCCAGCGCAGCGCGCACGCGGCCGCATTCGGCCTCCAGGGCCGACGGTTCCGGCGCCCCGGGGGCGTCCTCGGCAGGCTCGGGCAGTTTGCCGTCCAGCGCCCGCGACACCGCCACCGCGCGGTTCCAGTCGATCCATTGGCCGAGCCGGTCGGCCAGCGCAGGGCTGGACGCGGGCATCGACGCATCGCTCAGGCGCGCCAGCAGGCGAATGAAGGCCGGGCCCGGGACGGGCGCCCGTGGAGGGGCTTTCGCCATGTGAGTGGTCAAAAACCCGCAATTTTACACGCGAATGACATCGGCTGCCGCAGGCGGCCGATGCCGACCCGCAAGGGGACGCCAGCGACCTCAGCGCGCCTGGCGTTCGGTGCGAATGCGTTGCCTCATTTGCATTGCGGCTTGTTCATCTTGATGTCTTTCAGATCGGCAGCCGTATACAGCGCCGCGGGGCGGTTCGGGTCGTTCTGCATGTTCTGGTAGAGATTGGCCAGTGCCTGCAGATGGCCGTCTTCGCCGCTGCCGAAACGCTGCTGTTCCGAAGCCTTGGCGCCATACAGGCCATTGCACAGCAGGGCTTTCCTGAAGATCTTCAGTACTTCCACGCGCGCATAGTAGGTCTGCAGGCGCTGTGCGGCGTCTTGCGGTTGGTGATTGATCTTCGCGTAGTTGCTGTTGCAACGCGGACCGAGGTCCGTCGGATAGGCAGCGACGATGCCTGCGCAACTGGCGACGGTGGCGGGCGGAGCGGCCAGCGCAGCAAAGGGCAGGAGTGTCGACAGCACGAGCAGAAGAGCGCGGAATGATGGGCGCATGTTCATCGAAGGGAATCCTTGGTCGCAATGGGATGGATGGTCGGCTTGCGCGCCATGCAGACATGGTCGTCGCGCAGCCACTTTCGCTGCGTGCCGATATGTGCGGGATCGGGAAATGTCCGTAGATGCCCGGGCCTTCAGCCCGAGGAAGCGCGATGCAGCTTGCGGAGGATTGCCGCGTCTCTCGATGCTTCGGCGCCAGGAGTGGTCTCTGAGGGCGGGGCGCGGCGCTGGTGCATCCTGCCCAATGCCTTGCGTGCGGTCTGCACGCAAGGCACCCGCCGCAGCGGCGGAGGCAGGGCAGCGTCAGTAGGTGTAGCTCAGCGTGAGCATGTACACGCGCCCCGTTTCCACGTAGGCGCCATCGGCACCGGGGTCGTAGGCCATGTAGCGGGTGGACTTGCCCTGGGTCTCGTAGAACGTGGCCGAGTTCAGCAGGTTCTTGGCGGCGATGCCGACGTCGATGCCGTGCGGCAGGTGGTAGGTGGCGGTGAAGTCCAGCGACTTGACCGGCTGCAGGTAGTAGTTGAGCCGGTCGCTGGTCAGCCCGAGCAGTTGCAGGCCAGTGTAGTTGTAGCTCAGGTCGGCGCGCAGGCGGCTGTCGTCGTAGAACAGGTCCAGGTTGTAGATGCGCTCGGGCGCACGCGGCAGCCAGGTCTTTTCGGGCTGGTCGGCGCGCTT
This sequence comes from Xanthomonas sp. LF07-6, assembly GCF_034105445.1. Classification (NCBI taxonomy): domain Bacteria; kingdom Pseudomonadati; phylum Pseudomonadota; class Gammaproteobacteria; order Lysobacterales; family Lysobacteraceae; genus Xanthomonas; species Xanthomonas sp. LF07-6. The sequence goes on along the minus strand of NZ_JAXGGI010000008.1, from coordinate 183,958 downwards.
GCTGTCGGCGGAACTGTGTTGCAGGGTCAGGTTGGCGGCAACGCCGACGTTGCTCCAGAACCCAGGCAGATCCTGCAGGCGCTTGCTGCCGGCCAGTTCCACGCCGTACAGCGTCGCGGTGCCGCCGTTCTGCGGCATGGTCACCGGCACGCCGTCCTCGAAGGTGGTACCGGTCGGCACCAGGCCGCCGAGCGTGTTGTCGTTGCTGGTCGCCGACTGCGAGGTGTAGATGAAGCCGGTGATGCGCTTGTAGTAGGTCGAGGCGCTGAGCACGCCGCCGTTGCGGTCGTAGAACTCCGCGGACAGGTCGGCGTTGTCGGCCTTGCTCGGCTGCAGGTCGGGATTGGGTTTGGAGATGCCGATGACCTTCTGGGTGGGGTCGACCGTGTACACGGTCTCGCCGGAGATCAGCCCGAACGCCGGGCGGCTGAAGCTGCGCCGCAGCGAGGCGCGGTAGACGGTCAGCTCGTCCGGGCGGTAGTTGACGCTGATGCCCGGCAACACCTCGCCGTAGCTGCGGCCGCTGCCGACGAAACGGCCGTTGATGCCGTCGCCGTTCGATTGCCACGCGTCGGCGGAATAACGGGTCAGTTCGTAGCGCACCCCGGGCAGCACGGTGACCGCGCCGACATGCAGCGTTGCCATGGCGTAGCCGGCGTAGATCGCCTCGGTACTGGAGGTGGTGTTGGCGTTGTAGTCGTTGGCGGTATAGATGCCGGCGCCATTGGGATCGTTGACGTACTTGTACGGCACCGCCTGCGCACGCACCCAGTCGCGGTCGAGGATCTTGAACGGGCCGGCGTAGTGTCCATCGAACGCCGCATAGGTGAGGCGGCCGGGCAGCGCGCTCAGCGGCGGGCCGCCGGCGTTGGGGAACACGTAGTTGCTGCCGCCGAAGTAGGGGCCGTTGTAGACGAAATTGCCGTCCTTGTGGAAGAACGGGTGATCGTAGGAGCCGCGGTCGGCGTGATCGAGCGACAGGCCGGTCTTGACCTCGTCGAGCACGTTGCCGTCCACGCGGTAGCTGATGTCGGCATGCGCGCTGGCGCGGTTGTCGTGGCTGCCGGCATCGTGGCCCTGGGTCTTCCAGAACAGCGCCGAATCCAGGCTGTAGAAGAAATTCTTCAGGGCCGGCGAGCTCGGGCCGATGCTCGGATAGGTCGGGTCGCTCAGGTCGAACGCGAAGCTGCCCGGGGTGAAACCGTACAGGCTCGCCGCGACGTAGTCCGGGCGGCTGCGCGTGCCGCGTCCGAAGGAACTGCCGTAATCGAAGCGCAGACGATCCAGCGTGGTCTGCCCGCCCAGTTGCAGCGTGGCCAGGGTTTCCTTGATGTCGTGGGTGTTGAAGTAGCCGCCACGCACCGCGGTCGGCTGACTGTTGACGGTTTCCAGGCGTGCGCTGGATTGGTCCTGCTGGCCGGTGACGTTGTAGCTGCCGTAGATGGCGCGCGCGAAAAGGGTGGTGTGCTCGCCCTGCCAGTCGAAGGCGAGGTTGCCGCCGTAGCGCTCGATCTGGCTGGTGTAGATGCTGTATTTGTAGCGGGCGCTGAGCAGCGGGCCGACATTGCGCAGATCCACTGCCTTGGCCTGCGCGGGGTCCGCCGGGAAGTACGCGCTGTTGGGCGCCGGCGCCTGCGCCATTTTGTTGTTCTTGCCGTAGTAGGCCGAGGCGTAGACGCCGAATGCGTGTTCGTCGCCGAACTTCCAGGCCAGCTCCTGTTGCAGCGTGCCGCCGGTGTGCTTGCCGCCGAGGTTGGAAGCGAGCGCGTTGAACTGGCCTTGCGCGGTGGTCTTGCCGTGGAAGTCGCCGTCGAAGTCGAACGCGCTGGGTGTGCGCATGTCGATCGCGCCGCCGATCGCGTCGCCCGGCAGGTCCGGGGTCGGCGACTTGGAGACCTTGACCGACTGGATGCCGAACGGCGCCAGCATGTTCAGCGAGATCGCGCGCGTGGACGAATCGGTCTCGGGCATGCCGAAGCCGTTGAGGCGGTAGCTGTTGTAGCTGGCATCCAGGCCGCGGATGCTGACGTAGGCGTTCTCGCCGGTGGTGGCCTGGCCCAGGTGCATGTCGCTGTAGGCCGACAGGCCGGGCAGGTGCGCGACCACGTCGGCGATGCCGGCCGAGGGAATCGCGTCGATCTGCTGCTTGCTCATCACGCTGTTGACGCCGTTGGACAGGCGCTGTTCGTCCAGCGAACCCGGAGCGGTGGCCTGCGTGGCCTGGACGTTCACCGAATCCAGGGTGGTGGTGCGCGCGCTGGCGTCAGCGGCGTCGCTGGCGCGGGCGGTTGGCGAGAGCGCAAGCGCGAGGGCGATGGCACAGCACAGGGGGCGGGGGCGATGGATCGGGAGCATGGGGGTGGCTCGTTGGGGGAAACAGCGGTTGCGATCCGAAGTCCGGACACGCCGATGCCGGCGCGCGGATCGCCCAGGCCTTCCATTGCGTACGTGTGGGGCGTGGCCGCGACGTCGCGCGGCCAATGGCATTCAGTGGCCCAGGTCGACGCCGTGGCAGTCGGCCTGCGGACGCTGCGGATTGCAGCGGGCGACGGCATCGCCGGGGAAGCGCACCACGTAGCCGGAGGCTGCAGGCTCGTGAAAGTCGGTGCTGAGCAGTTGCGCGCCGCTGGCGAGCATGGCGTCGCGTCGCGCGGTGTCGTTGCGCAGGGCTTCCTTGAGGTCCGCGTCGGTGCGGGTGCGCACCAGGTAGCCGGCCTTCACCAGCGTCGCGATCTCGTCGGCGCTGCCGTCGTTGCGCTCGACGAAGGCGGCGTCGTCGGCGCCGGGATCGGCATTGGTGAAGCACACGCGGCCGCGCAAGGACGGATGGCCGGCCAGGTAGGCCGGGCCGACCGCACGCTGGTCGAGCAGGAACACCACCTTGCCGCGCGCCGCGGAGAGCGCAGGCCAGCCCTGCGCGAGCACGGCGGCGTTGAGCGTGGCCGCGCTGCCGCGTACCTGGTCGGGGCTGATGTAGTCGTTCGCGGCGAACACCGAGCGCAGTTCGGCGTCCAGCGCGTCCAGCGCCTTGCCGTCGAACGGCTCCGGCTGCACCGTGGGGAAGGCCGCCGGCACGGTGGATTGCTTGGTTTCCAGCAGGATGAAGATCGGCAGATGCCCGGGGTGCCGTTGCGACCACGCCCGCACCTCGCGCAGGCAGGCCTGCAATGGCTGGCAGGTGCTGCGCTGGTCGAGGTCCTGGATGTGCATGACCTTGAAGCCCGGTCGCTGCATCACGCCCGGCGCGGCGATCGGCGGGGCCGGCGGCAGCCCGGCCTTGGCGAGCTGGTCGATCATCGCCGGGTGTGCGTAGCGTCCGCCCTTGGCGTCGGCGTAGATGTCCAGTTCGATCTGGCGCACGCCGTCGTCCAGTTGCTGCGTCAACGGCGGATGCCGATAGTCCAGCACCGCGAACGTCGCTGGATCCAGGCGTTTCCACAGCGCCACTTCGCTGGGCGCGAAGCCGGCGTGGTAGCTGTTGTGGCTGCCGATGTACTGCAGGTCGCTAAGCCTGGGTGCGGCGCACAGCGCAGATGGCAACAGCGCCAACACCGCCAGCAGGGCGCGCAGCGCAGCTGGCGCGCTGCGGAGTTTCGACGACATCGGGACAGAACGTTGGGGGAACATCGTGGCCACGTTTGGTAACGATATCTCGACAGCATCCCGAGTGGAGTTGACGCGGGTGTTGCCAAATCGTGTCATGGCCCGCGCTGTGCCACGATCGTGCGCGGTGTCCTATGCACGCATGACCGTCGTCACGTTGTTGCGGCTGGTTTGGACAAGCACCGCCGGCGATGCGGTTTTGCCGCAACTCAGTGCGAAGCGTTGTCGTTGTTGCGAGAGCGGCTTAGCCGCGACGGGCATTCCCGATCGCGCGCGTTGCGGCTGTAGGCCCAGGGCACGTCTAGCCGCTTCTACACGTAAACCCTGCGTCGCCGGGTGGCTCCCTGCCGTTGCCGCGCGTGCGTCATTGCGGCGTGCGCGTGCGCTGCAGGGCGAATGCCAGCAACGTCGCGTCCAGCCGTTCGCCGAGGTTGCGCGGCGCGTCCAGCCCCATGCGCTGCATGCAGGCGGCATCCGCCGCGGGACGCGCCAGCACCGCGCTGGCCACCGTCTTCAGCTTGGCGCCGGTGCTGGCAGTGTGCTGCTGAAGCCAGGACAGGGCGCGCAGCAGGCGCTGCTCGACCTCGGTGAAATCGCTGCCCAGCGGATAGTCGGGCAGGGTGCCGTCGCGGCGGAACGGCGCCAGCGCGTCGCGCACGCGCGCAGCCTGATTGCGTTGCCAGTGCGTGGGTGCTGCGAAATCGGCGGCCAGCTTGCCGTTGGCCTTTGCCGTCTCCAGCAACGCAAGTTGGGCCTGCACGTCGGCGATCCCGACCATCGCTGCGATGCAGTCCTCGTCGGTCAGGCCGCGCAGGTCGGCGATGCCGTACTCGTTGACGTAGAGGTCGCGCAGGTGCCGCGGAATGGTGGTGTGGCCGTAGTTCCAGCGCACGTTCGACTGCGTTGCGCCGGCATCGCTGCGGACGGCGCGGAACATCAGCACGCTGCGCGCGTCGTCCAGCGCGTGCGCCATGGACACGAAGTTGTACTGGCCGCCGACGCCGGACACCACGCGGCCGTCGTCCAGCGCATCGGACACCGCCGCGCCGAGCGCGGTGGCCATCATGCACGAGTTGAAGAAGCGCGCCTCGCGCCGCTGTACCCGGCGCAGCGCCTCGCCGCCGTAGAGCTGGTTGATCTCGCTGATGCGGCGCATGCCGATCGCCGCGCGCGCCGCCGGGTCCATGTCGCGCAGCCAGGCGTAGAACTCCGGCGAGCCCAAGTAGAACGCGCCCTGCAGGTATTCGCCCTCGCGCTCCAGGCGCTGCAGGTCTTGCGCATCGGCGCTGCCGTCGGCCACGCGCTGCAGCAGCGGCGCGTCGTCGAGCACCTTGCGCCGGATCACCCCGCACTGGACCAGCTGCCGGAAGCCCTCGTTGAGCATCTCGCTGCAGCCGAACAGGCCGACCGCGAACGGATCCAGGCCGCCGCATTCGCGTACCGCCGGATGCCGTTCCAATTCCGGATCCAGCGCCGCCAGCACCTGCCGGTAGCGCGCGTTGTCGGTATGCCGCAGCACCAGCGCGTGGCACAGCGCATCGGCCAGGGTGCCGATGCCGATCTGCAGGGTGCCGCCGTCGCGCACCAGCGTGCTGGCGTACAGGCCGATGGCGTAATCGGCATCGGCGACCGGCTGCCGTGGCAGCCCGAACAGGCGCGGATACGGCCCCGGCGGCGTCACCACCACGTCGAAGAAGCTCGGTTCCACCGCCGCGCAGCCGCCGATCCACGGCAACTGCGGATCGACTTCGGCCACCAGCAACGGCCGCGGCAGGCCGCGCCGCTGCACCGCGGCCAGGGTGTCCTGGGTGATGTCGTTGTTACACGAGAACGACAGCCGGGTGCCGTCGGGTTCGCGCGCCACCTTCTGCACGATCAGGTTCGGCGCGCGCTGCGCCACCGCATCGGCGGCATGGGTGTAGTTGAGGCTGGTGTAGCTGCGCTGCGCCTGGGTCGAGCGCAGCAGCGCGCCGGACTGCATGTAGAACTCTTCGACCTGGATGTGCGCCGGCAGCGCATCGCGCTGCATCGCCTGCACATAGCGCAGGCGCGGGAAGTCCTCGCCGAAATGGCGTTGCACGAACGGTCGCGCGAAACGTCCCTGCATCCCGCCACCGGGCGCCGGCGGATTGAGCGACAGCGCGGTGTAGATCTGCAGCGGCCGCGTCGGATCGTGTTCGATGCGCTCGTACAGCGCGTTGAGCAAACGATGCGGCTTGCCCAGGCCCAGCGGTGCGCCCACGCGCAGCGGGCCGGCGATGCGCTGCAGGATCAGGTCGGCAGCGGCGTCGAGGTCGTCGAGGTGATCGGTCATCGGCATAGCTTAGAGGGTGTGCCGGCGATTGCGTGGATCGTGGTGCGAGCGATACGCGCGGTGCCGCGGCGTACGCGATTGGCAGCGACGACCTCCGGGCATGGGGGCATGCCGATCGCCAGGGCATCGGTCGCTGCGCAAAAAACGCTTGACATGCGTTTTGTTTACGCGCGTAATCATTGAAAATTTACGGGCGTAAACGTAATGTCGATCAGCGATGCGGAAGCCGTGGTCATGGAGGTGCTGTGGGAGCGGCACCCGCTCAGCGCCGAGGAGGTGTTCGCCGCCTTGTCCGGGCATGGCGGCTGGGCCGAACCCACGGTCAAGACCCTGCTCAACCGCTTGCTCAACAAGGGCGCGATCCGCGCCGACAAACAAGGCCGCCGCTATCTGTACACGCCCCTGCTGCAGCGCGCGCAGTGGGTGCAGCAACAGAGCGAAGGCCTGCTCGACCGCCTGTTCGGCGGCCGTATCGCGCCGTTGGTGGCGCACTTCAGCGAACGCGGCAAGCTCAGCGATGCCGATATCGCCGAACTCAAACGACTGATCCAGGAGTTGGACGATGAGCATTGACGGGATCGTGAGGGACCTCGGGAGTACCGCGCTGGTCGTCAGCGTGGCCATCGCGGCGGTGCTGGCGTTGCGCGTGCCGATGCGGCGCGCGTTCGGCGCCGGCATCGCCTACGCGCTATGGATCGCGGTGCCATTGGCGCTGCTGGCGGCACTGTTGCCGAGCGGCTGGCGTCCAGCGTTGCCGGCGAGCTTGGCGCTGGACATGCCGGCGGTGCTGGTCGGCGTGACACGGGCGCAGATGTCGGTAGGCGACGGCGTGTCGGCGAGCGGACAGGCCACGGTCTGGTTGCTGTCGTTGTGGCTGGCGGGTGCGCTGGCCTCGGCGACCGTGCTGTGGCGGCAGCAGCGCCGCTACCGACGCAGCCTGGGTCGCTTGCAACCTGGCGAGGATGGCGTGCTGGTCGCCGAGCATGCGCTGCATGGGCCGCTGGTGCTGGGTGCGTGGCGGCCGCAAGTGGTGGTGCCGATGGACTTCGCCGCGCGCTATCCGCCGCCGCAGGCGCAACTGGTGCTGGCGCACGAACGCATGCATATCGCCCGCGGCGACACCCGCAGCAATCTGCTGCTCGCCGTGCTGCGCTGCGTGTACTGGTTCAATCCGCTGCTGCACTGGGCGGCCACGCGCTTCCGCCTGGATCAGGAACTGGCTTGCGATGCCGCGGTGCTGGTTCGCCATCCCGGCACGCGCCGGCATTACGCCGAGGCGATGCTGCAGACCCAGTTGGACGCGCTTGCCTTGCCGGTGGGGTGCCATTGGCAGGCGGGCAGCGTTCTGTGCCAGCGCATTGCCTTGCTGCGGCGCCCGGCGGTGCGTGGTTGGCGGCGTCGTCTGGGCCTCGCGGCGGTGACGCTGGCCGCGTTGAGCGGGAGTGCGGTGGTCTTGGCGCTGCCAACCGCTGCGCCGGTCGGCGGGATGGCGCGCGACTTGGTGGCGAGCGAGATGGAGAGTGCGCCCGCGCCGCAGCGCGGAGCTGCCAACGCGCGGGCGACGCGGCCGGCCAAGATGATCGACCTGACCCCGCCGAAGTATCCAGAGGAGGCAGTGCGTGCTGGCATCTCAGGGAAGGTTATGCTGCTGGTCGAACTTGACGCACACGGGAGGCCGAGCGATGTGCGCGTGCTCGACCATGGCAGCGGTAGTGCGGTATTGGATGCGGCGGCGGTGTCCGCCGCCTGGAAGTGGCGCTTCTCTCCGGCGACCGAACACGGCCGGCCGGTGCCCAGCCGCATGAAGATACCGGTGGCGTTCGACGTGGAAATGGATCCCGTGGCGGCACCGGCGGGCGTCGCCGAGGCTGCGGACTACCGTTGGTACCGCCTGGACGAGGGCGCCGGCGATGCGGTGGCGAGCCTGTGCGACAAGACGTTCGCGGGTACCAGCGGCGCCGCGCCGCTGTGCGGCATGGCGCGGACCGTGCGATGAGTGCGCACTTGCGGACCGGCATGCTGCTGGCACTGGTCCTTTCCGGCTGCGTCAGCCACGTGCCGAAAGAGGCGCCGCAACCGACCCAGCGCATCGACTCGGTGGATCAGCGCATGCTGGAAACAGGATTCGGCGCGGCGCCCGGTGCAGCGGCGGTGCAGTCGTATCGGATGCAGCCGCAGGAAGTGTTCCGCATGCCGCAACCGCTGCAGGCGCCGACGCCGCAGTTGCCGAGCGCGTCGCCGCGCCGCACGTTGGCCCCGACCACGGTCTGCGTGCGGGTGATCCTGTCCGCGCAAGGCATGGTGGAGCGCAGCGCCCTGTTGAACGATCGCCCGGACTGCAGCGCGGGCGCGCAGCCGGAGATGGCCGATCTGCTGCAGGCGGTGCAGGACGCGGTCGCGCAGTGGCGCTTCGTGCCGGCGGCGATCTGCACCTATGCCGATCCGGCGCAGCGGCCGGTGCAGGACGGGCGCTGCGACGATGCGCAGTCGGTGCAGGAAGTGCCGGTGACGCTGGCCTATGCGTTCACCTTCGAGGTCCGACAGGGCAAGGCCAGCGTGCAGTCGGGGCGCGTCGGCGGCGCGCGCTGAGCGCCGCGATCGCCGCGTGCGGTCTGCCTTGCCCGTTGCCGGGAACTACAGCATCTCCGGCTTGAACAGGCGCCGCCGCGAGATCTCCGCGCCTGACAGCATGAAGCGGCCGTCGCCCCGGTAGTGCAGGGTGCGCGGCCGCTTCGGCGAGGCGGCGACGTGCGCCTTGACCACCTCCCATACGAACAGGCTATGTTTGCCGATCTGGCTGCCGTCGTGCAGGCGACATTCGAAGCTGGCGTAGCACTCGGCGATCAGCGGCGCCGCCACGTGCGTGGCGGGCACCGCGGTGAGGCCGAAGTGCGCGAACTTGTCCAGGTCCGCGCCGCTGGTATTGCCGATGCCGACCACGGTGTCGACCAGGTCGGCGGTGGGAAGGTTGATCACGCATTGCTTGCTGCGCCGGAGCAGCGCGAAGCTGTGGTTGGCGCTGGAGATGCAGCAGGCCAGCAGCGAGGGCGAGAACTCCAGCACCATGTGCCAGCCAAGGGTCATGATGTCGCGCTGCTGCTTCCAGGCCGAACTGACCAGCACCACCGGGCCCGGCTCGAGGAAGCGGCGGACGTCCTGGGTGGGGAAGTCGAGCTTGCGGTAGCGGCGCATGCAAAGTCTGTCGTGCGGGACCTTCAGTCTCCCCAGTCCCGGTGAACGCGACGTCTGCGTCAGTCCAGCCGATGCACCGCGTCGGCGATGCGCGCCACTTCCTCGGCCTGGTGGCTGACGTAGAGCATCGGCAGGCGCACGTCGTCGCGCACGCGCTGCAGGTAGGGGATCAGGTCGCTGCGGCGGTCGGCGTCCAGCGCCGACAGCGGTTCGTCGAACAGCAGCAGCGACGGCTGCGACAGCAGTGCGCGGCCGATCGCCACGCGTTGCGCTTCGCCGCCGGAGAGCGTGTCGGGGCGCCGCCCGAGCAGGGCGCCGATACCGAGCAGGTCGACCACCGCATCCAGTGCGAAGCGCGCCGGCCGGCCGCGGCCGTGGCTGCCATAGCCGAGGTTGCGGCGCACGTCCATGTGCGGGAACAGGCGCGCGTCCTGGAACACGTAGCCGATGCCGCGGCGATGCGCCGGCAGGTCGATGCCGGCAGCGCTGTCGTACAGCACGCGGCCATCGATGGCGATGCGCCCGCTGCGCGGCGGCAGCACGCCGGCGATGGCGTTGAGCAGGCTGGTCTTGCCCGCACCGGACGGACCGACCAGCGCGACCACGCGCGCCTGTTCCTCGATGCGCACGTGGCGGGCGAAACGGCCGCGCTGCAGCTGCAGGTCGATGCTCAGCATCGGTGCAGGCTCCGGGCGCACGCGCTGCTCATACATCCGCCTCCAAGCCGCGCTGGCGCCGGACCAGCCACTCGGAGGCCAGCAAGGCGCCCAGCGAGATCGCCAGCGCCACCGCCGCCAGCCGCCAGATGCCGGCCTCGGCGCCGGGCACCTGCAGCAGGCTGTAGATCGCCGAGGCCAGGGTCTGGGTCTGTCCGGGGATGTTGGAAACGAAGGTGATGGTGGCGCCGAACTCGCCCAGCGCCTTGGCGAAGCCGAGCACGCCGCCGGCGACCACGCCCGGCCATGCCAGCGGCAGGGTGATGGTGAAGAACACGCGCCATGGGCCGGCGCCGAGCGTGGCGGCCGCCGCTTCCAGGCGACGGTCGGTGGACTCCAGGGCCAGGCGGATCGCCCGCACCATCAGCGGAAAGCCCATCACCGCGCTGGCCAGCGCCGCGCCGGTCCAGCGGAACGCGAACTGCACGCCGAGATGTTCGAACAGCCAGCCGCCGATCGGCCCCTGCAGGCCGAACAGCTGCAGCAGCGCGTAGCCGGTGACGATCGGCGGCATCACCAGCGGCAGGTGCAGCAGCGCGTCCAGCAACGATTTGCCGAAGAAGCGGCGCCGCGCCAGCAGCCAGCCGCAGGCCACGGCGAACGGCAGGCTGGCCAGCGCCGCGACCAGCGCGACCTTGACGCTCAGCGCGATCGCGGTCAGTTCCTGCGCGGTGAAGTCGAACAACGCCAGGCCTCAACGGGCGAGCGAGAAACCGTGGCGACGGAAGATCGCCTGCGCCGGCGGCGTGCCCAGCCAGCGCACGAACTCGGCGGCGCTCTTCGCCTGCGCGCTCGCCCGCAGCGGCGCCACCGGATACACGATCGGCGCGTGGCTGTCGGCGGGGAAGGTCGCCACCACCCGCACCTTCGGTTCGGCCTGGGCGTCGGACCCGTAGACGATGCCCAGCGGCGCCTCGCCGCGCGCCACCAGCATCAGCGCGCTGCGCACGCTCTCGCTTTCGGCCAGGCGCGGCTGCACCGCGTCCCACTGACCCAGCGCCTGCAGTGCGGCGCGCGCGTACTTGCCGGCCGGCACGCTGGCGGTCTGGCCGACCGCCAGGCGCCCCTGCGCGCCGAGCGCGGCGAGCAGCGCGCCGTGTTTGCGCAGGTCGACCTGCGCCGTGCTGGCGGCCGGCGCCACCAGCACCAGGGTGTTGCCGAGCAGGTCGCGGCGCAGCGCCGGATCGATCAGCTTGCGCTGCTGCAGGTAGTCCATCCACTCCTGGTCGGCGGAGAGGAACACGTCCGCCGGCGCGCCCTGTTCCACCTGCCGGGCCAGCGTGGAGCTGGCGGCGTAGGACACCTGTACGGGGGTGCCGCTGGCGCGCTGGTAGGCGCTGGCGGCCTCGTCCAGCGATTCCTTGAGGCTGGCGGCGGCAAACACGGTCAGCGGCGTCTGCGCCGAGACCGGCGCGATCGCGGTGGCGACGATCAAGGTGCACAGGCACAGCAGGCGGCGCAGCGGTCGGGTCATGGGTCACTCCAGCGGGGGGCAGGTAGGCGATGCGGCAGGGCGCGGCGGCGCGCGCGTACGGTCGCGCAGCGCTGTCGCAACTCCGCATCCTAGCGCGCCGGCGGCGCGCTGCCTGCTCACGCCGCCGGCGGCGCCAGGTCGTCGGTGCGGCCGGCCTGGATGTTGGCGCGCACCGACGGCTGCATCAGCCGCGGCTCGGCCAGCGTCGCATCGCGCGCCTGGCGCAAGGCCACGAAGGCCGCTTCGTCGATGCCATCGCGCACATGGATGTTGCTGCGGCGCTGTTCGCCGATGCTGGTCTGGCAGGCCACCGCGCGGCCGCCTGCGCCGTAGTCGTGGCACACGAACACGCGCGTCGCCTCCGGCAGCGCGTACAGCCGCCGGATCGAACGGTACAGCGTGGCCGCGTCGCCGCCGGGGAAGTCGCAGCGCGCGGTGCCGCTGTCGGGCATGAACAGCGAATCGCCCGGGAACAGCGCATCGCCGATCAGGTAGGCGACGCTGTCGCCGGTGTGGCCGGGCACGGCGATCACCTGCGCCTGCACATCACCTATCGCGAAACGCTCGCCATCGGCGAACAGGTGATCGAAGCCGCAGCGCGCCTGCGCGTCCGCGTCCAGTCCGAACTGCGGCGCGAAACGGGCGCGCACCTCGCGGATGCCGTCGCCGATCGCCAGCGTCGCCTGCGGCCATCGCTGCTTGAACCACTGCGCGGCGGAGACATGATCGGCGTGGGCGTGGGTCTCGAGGATCCAGCGCAGGTGCAGTCCGCGCGCGTCCAGGCACGCGGCCAACGCCTGCGCCGGTGCGTCGTCCAGTGCGCCGGTCTGCGGGTCGTAGCCCACCACCGGGTCGATCACCGCGGCGTCGTTGCCATCCTCGACCACGTAGCTCCAGGTGCCGGAACCGGCATGGTGGAAGGCGTGGACGTGCGGATGCTGGCTCATCGATCGCTCCGGGTGGCAGCAGGTGGCGCGGCGCTGCAGTAAATGCCGTGCAACACCTCAAGGATGCGCTGCACCGGGCCGGGCACCAGCGAATAATAGATGGTCTGACCCTCGCGGCGGGTCTGCACCAGTCCATCCTCGCGCAGCAGCGCCAGGTGTTGCGACAGCGCCGACTGGCTCAGCTCCACACGTGCGTTGAGCTCGCCGACCGATTGCTCGTGGTCCACCAGCAGGCACAGCAGCAGCAGCCGCTTCTCGTTGCCGAGCGCTTTCAGCAAACGCGCCGCCTCGCTGGCGTGCGCGCGCATCGCGGCAGGGTCCAGCGCGGTTGCGGCGCGGCGCGGCATGGGCTCAGAAATCGACCGGGCCACCGGCCGCGGTCCAGCCCAGGAAGCCGCCGGTCAGCGAGCGCACCGCGGTGTAGCCCAGGTGCTGCAGGCTCAGTGCCGCCAACGTGGAGCGGCCACCGCTGGCGCAGTACAGCAGGATCGGCTGGTCGCGCCGGGCCAGCGCCGGATCGGCATCGAGGCGGAACTCGAGGATGCCGCGCGGGATGTTGATGGCGTTGGGCAGATGGCCCATGGCGAACTCGCCGGGTTCGCGCACGTCGATGATCCACTCGCCGGGCAGCGGCGTGGCGGCGGCATCGGTGTGGGCAGGGGTTTCGTGGATCTGCGCGCGTGCGCGGTCGACCAGGACTTGGGCGGAGGAGGCGGGCATTGGGGGTGCTCGGCGGGAAAGTGCGGCCATCATATCAGTTGACTCTAATATAAGAAAATTCTAATTTATCTCGCGGCCAGCCTCGGGCGGCCGCGCCCGATCTGCCGCGGTGGGGGGCCCACCGACGGCGCGGATGCGCCCTTTCTTCTGGAGTTCGATCATGCGTGTGCTTCGTTGGCCGATCCGGGGTGTCTGGCGTGCCGGACGGCTGCGCGGGACGCTTACCGCACCCGCCGCTGCACCGGCCCGCGGCAGCAGTCGTGCGCCCCTGGCGGGCGCGTTCGCGACGCTGGCGCTGCTGGCGTTCGCAGGCTGTCGGCATGACGCCGCCACGGTCGCGCCGCCGCCGTTGCCGGCGCTGGCGACCGTGCCGGTGGAGCCCGCGGCGATGGCGTCGCGCTCCTGGGACGGCGTCGTGGCCGCGGTGGAGTACGCCGATCTGAGCGCGCAGACCGGCGGGCGCGTGCGCAGCGTCGCGGTGGACGTGGGCGACCGGGTCGCCGCAGGCCAGGTGCTGCTGCAACTCAGCGCAGTGGAACAGCGCGCCGGTGTGGCCAGTGCGCAGGCGCAAGTGCGTGCCGCGACGGCCAGCGCCGACGAGGCCGAGGCCAGCTATCGCCGCTATGCGTCCCTGGCCGCGGCGCAATACGTGTCGCGCGCGCAACTTGACCAGGCCCGCGCCACCCGCGATGCGGCGAATGCCGCACGTGCTGCCGCCGTCGCGCAACTGGCGCAGGCGCAGCAGCCGGCCGACTACACCGTGGTGCGCGCGCCGTTCGCGGGCGTCATCAGTGCGCGCCAGGTGCAGCCGGGCGAGGCGGTGGCGGCCGGGCAGGCCTTGCTGTCGCTGTACGTGCCCGGCGCGCAGCGCATCGAGGTGCAGGTGCCGCAGTCCGATGCCGACGCCATCCGTGCCGTGCCGCGCGCGCAGGTACGGCTGGACGATGGGCGCAGCCTGCAGGTTCCGCAGGTGACGGTGTTCCCCACCGCCGATCCGCGCAGCCACAGCGTGACGGTGCGGGTGCCGCTGCCCGCGCTGCAGCCGGCCCCGGTGCCGGGCACCACGGCCAAGGTCGGTTTTCCGCTGGCTGCCGGCGATGCCGCGGAGGCGGCGCCGTTGCGCATTCCGCTGTCGGCGCTGCTGCAGCGGGGCGAACTCAGCGCGGCCTATGTGCTGGCCGACGGTCGGCTCAGCCTGCGGCAGCTGCGGATCGGCCAGCGCGATGTGCAGCGCGTGGAAGTGCTGGCCGGGCTGCGCACGGGCGAGCGGGTGGTGCGCGATCCGGTCGCTGCCGGGCAGGCGCTGGCCGCGCAGCGGCGTGCGCTGGCGGAGCGTTGAGATGGCTGCCCGTTTCGGGATGTCCGGCCGCCTGGCGGCGTTCTTCCAGGCCAATCCGCTGACGCCGGTAATGGCCCTGCTCGGCCTGCTGCTCGGCCTGGCGGCGGTGGCGATCACCCCGCGCGAGGAAGAACCGCAGATCGACGTGACCATGGCCAACGTATTCGTGTCGCTGCCGGGCGCCGATGCGCGCGAGGTCGAACAACTGCTGAGCACGCCGCTGGAACAGAAGCTCGACGAGATCGAGGGCATCAAGCACGTGTACTCGGTGAGCCGCCCCGGGCAGGCGGTGTTGACCGTCGAATTCCAGGTCGGGGTGCCGCGGCAGACCGCGCTGGTGCGCCTGTACAACCAGGTGTATTCCAATCTGGACGTGCTGCCGACGCAGATGGGCGCCAGCGCGCCGCTGGTCAAGCCCAAGGGCATCGACGACGTGCCGGTGATGAGCGTGACCCTGTGGAGCGACGATCCGCAGCGCAGCGCCGCCGATCTGGGCGCGATCGCGCGCACCCTGGAGACCGACCTCAAGCGCCTGCCGGGAACGCGCGACATCTACAGCATCGGCGCGCCGCCGCGGGTGGTCACGGTGACGCTGGATCCGGCGCGGCTGGCCGCCTACGACCTCACCGTGGCCGACCTCGGCCCGGCGCTGCAGGGGGCGAACGTGGTGCGTCCGCTCGGCGACCGCATCGGTGGCGGCCGTGCGGTGCCGCTCAGTGCCGGGCGGTTCCTGGCCGATGCCGACGCCGTGCGCGAGCTGGTGATCGGCGTGCACGACGGCCGGCCGCTGCAGTTGCGCGATGTGGCACAGATCCAGGCCGGTGCCGACCTGCCCACGGCCTACGTGTGGTACGGCACGCCACCCACGCGCGGCGGCCCGGCGCAGGGGCGCGCGCCGGCGGTGACCCTGGCCATCGCCAAGAAGCCGGGCACCGACGCCTCGGCGCTCACCCGCGCGGTGAGCGCGCGCCTGCAGGCCCTGCGCGGCGAACTGCTGCCGCAGGGCGTGCATGCCGAGGTCACCCGCGACTACGGCGCCAGCGCGGCGGCCAAGGCCGCCAAGCTGATCCACAAGCTGGTGTTCGCCAGCGCCTCGGTGGTGCTGCTGGTGCTGTTCGCGCTGGGTTGGCGCGAGGCCATCGTGGTCGGCAGCGCAGTGGTGCTGACCCTGGCGCTGACGCTGTTCGCCTCGTGGGCGATGGGCTTCACCCTCAATCGCGTGTCGCTGTTCGCGCTGATCTTCTCCATCGGCATCCTGGTCGACGATGCCATCGTGGTGGTGGAGAACATCCACCGCCATCTGCGCGCCGGCGGCAAGACCTTGCGCGAGGCGATTCCGCCGGCGGTGGACGAGGTCGGCGGCCCGACCATCCTCGCCACCTTCACCGTGATCGCGGCGCTGATGCCGATGGCCTTCGTCAGCGGCCTGATGGGGCCGTACATGCGGCCGATCCCGATCAACGCCTCGGTCGGCATGCTGCTGTCGCTGGCGATCGCGCTGGTGGTGACGCCGTGGCTGGCGCTGAAACTGCTGAAGCGGCACGTGCCGGCGCAAGCCGCGCAGGCACACGCGCGGGGCGACGCGCCACCGCGCCTGCAGCGCCTGTTCGCGCGCTTGCTGCACCCGTTCCTGGATCCGGGCCGCGGCGCGCGCCGGCGCGGCTGGCTGTTCGCCGGCATCGCCGCACTGCTGCTGGCCGCGGTGGGCCTGGTCGGACTGCAGTGGGTGGTGCTGAAGATGCTGCCGTTCGACGACAAGTCCGAGCTGCAGATCGTGGTCGACCTGCCCGAAGGCAGCACCCTGCAGGACACCGATGCGTTGCTGGTGGAGTTGGCCGGGGTGCTCGACCGCACGCCCGAGGTGCACGACTACCAGGGCTATGCCGGTACCTCGGCGCCGGTCAACTTCAATGGCCTGGTGCGGCAGTACTTCCTGCGCAGCGGCAACAACGTCGGCGACCTGCAGGTGAATCTGATCGACAAGCGCCAGCGCACGCGCCACAGCCATGCCATCGCCCGCGCGCTGCGGCCGCCGCTGGCGGCGATCGCACGCCGGCATGGCGCGTCGCTGAAGGTGGTGGAGGTGCCGCCGGGGCCGCCGGTGCTGTCACCGTTGGTGGCCGAGGTGTACGGGCCGGACTATCCGCGCAGCCGCCAGCTCGCCCTGGCGCTGGAGCGGCGCTTCCTGCGCACGCCGAACGTGGTCGATGTCGACACCAGCGTGGAGAGTGCCGCTACCCGCGAAACGCTGGTGGTCGACCGCGTACGTGCCGCGCGCCTGGGCGTGAGCCAGGCATCCATCGCAGATGCCCTGGCCACGGCGGTGCAGGGGCTGGACGTCACCTGGCTGCACGATGGCACGTCCAAGGTGGCGCAGCCGGTGCGGCTGCGCCTGCCGGGCGCCGCACAGGCCGCCAGCGCACGCCTGCTGGCGCTGCGCGTGCGCGGCGGCGATGGGCAACTGGTGCCGCTGTCGGAACTGGTCGCGGTGCAGCGCCTGCCCTGGGACGACAGCATCGCGCACAAGGACCTGCGGCCGGTGGTGTACGTCACCGGCGACGAAGCAGGACGCCTGGACAGCCCGCTGTACGGCATGTTCGACCTGGTCGGGCAACTGCGCAGCCACCGGCTCGATGGGCAGACGCTGCAGCAGTATTTCATCGCACCGCCGACCGACACCGCCGACTTCGCGGTGAAATGGGACGGCGAATGGCAGATCACCTACGAGACCTTCCGCGACATGGGCATCGCCTACGCGGTGGGCCTGTTGCTGATCTATCTGCTGGTGGTGGCGCAGTTCCGCAGCTATCTGCTGCCGCTGGTGATCATGGCGCCGATTCCGCTGACGGTGATCGGGGTGATGCCGGGTCATGCCCTGCTCGGCGCGCAGTTCACCGCGACCAGCATGATCGGCATGATCGCCCTGGCCGGCATCATCGTGCGCAATTCGATCCTGCTGGTGGACTTCATCCGTCATGCCCTGGCGCAGGGACACAGCGCCGAACAGGCGGTGATCGAGGCCTGTGCGGTGCGCGCACCGCCGATCGTGCTGACCGGCCTGGCGGCGATGCTGGGTGCGCTGTTCATCCTCGACGATCCGATCTTCAACGGCCTGGCGGTGGCGCTGCTGTTCGGCATCCTGGTCAGCACGGCGCTGACCCTGCTGGTCATCCCGCTGTTGTACTACCCGCTGGCACGGCGCGAAGCGGCGGCGTGAGCACGACGCTGCGTCCACACGCCGTTACCGGTGCCGGCGTAGAGTCGGAAATCCTTTTCTGCGAAGTGGAGTTTCCACGATGCCCATCGGCGATCCGATCCGCGTCACCCTGGAGCAGGACACGGACTTCGCGTTCCGCATTCGCTTCGACGAAACCGCGCTGGAGCCCTGGCTGAGCGACGAAACCGCGCCACTGGGCCAGGAGCGCGGCCCCAATCCCACGCGCATCCTGCTGGCCGGCATCGCCAATTGCCTGGCGGCCAGCCTGCTGTTCGCGATGCGCAAATACAAGAACGATCCGGCCGGCGTGGTCGCGCACATCACCGCCACGCCGATGCGCAATCCGGAAGGGTTCTGGCGCATTCCGCAGGCCTCGGTGGAACTGCAACTGCCCGGCGCCAACCAGGACTACGCGCAGATGGAACGGATCCTGGCCCAGTTCGAGCAGTTCTGCGTGGTCACCCAGAGCGTGCGCCAGGGCATCGACGTGCAGGTCACGGTCAAGGATGCGCAAGGCACCGTGCTGCTGGGCGACAAGAGCATCGAGGCCGGCGCGTGACCGCGCCGCTGCATGTCGCCTGCCCGCACTGCGCCGCGCTCAACCGGGTGCCGGAGGCGAAACTGGCGGACGCGCCGCAATGCGGACGCTGCCATCGCGGCTTGTTCGACGCCACACCGGTCACGCTGACCGCCGAGACGTTTGCCGCGCACGCCGAACGCAGCGAGCTGCCGTTGCTGGTGGACGTCTGGGCGCCATGGTGCGGCCCATGCCGGACCATGGCCCCGCACTTCGCGGCCGCGGCCGCACACCTCGAGCCGCGGCTGCGCCTGGGCAAGCTGGACAGCGACGCGCAGCCGGCGCTGGCTGGGCGCTTCGGCATCCGCAGCATCCCGACGCTGCTTCTGCTGCGCCAGGGCCGCGAGCTCGGCCGACACAGCGGCGCCATCGGCACCGCGGAGATCGTGCGCTGGACGCGGGCACAGTTGAATTCTGCGTAACGCTCTCGTAGCAGCGGCTTCAGCCGCGATGGGTTTGCTCAGGAAAGCCCATCGCGGCTGAAGCCGCTCCTATACGGTGCGCCTGGCTTACTTGCCCAGCGCCGCGTTTAAGGTTGCCGCCAGGTCGGCACCGGCCTGGCGCAACTGCGCTTCGGCGACCGGGCGCCAAGTCGTCACGTAATCGGCCGGCAGCGTGGCGCCGGGCGGATAGAAGCCCGGACGCAGCATGATCTTGCAGGAGGCCTCGGCCCACGCCGCGGCCGGCGGCGGCAGCGCGCTGCCCGCCGGCGAGGGCGCCGGCAACGGCTGCTTTTCCAGCTCGGCCAGGTAGGCCTGTTCGTCCAGCCCGCGGCTGCGCAGCAGGCCGCTGTCCCACAGCGAATGCAGATTGCTGCCCTTGCCCTCGAACTGGATCTGCACGGTGTTGGCGCCCTTGTCGCGGGCGTAGCCGGCATGCAGCGGCTGCTGCACGTCGCCGGCGAAATGCACCACGAACTTCAAAGCCTGCGCACGCGCGGCCTGCGGCTGGCTGCGGTCGGCGAGGATCGCGGCCTGGCGGCGCAGCGCTTCGACCGCGCAGTTGCCGTCCGGGCAGTCGCGGGTCTGTTCGTAGTGGCAGTCGTTCTCGGCCAGGTTGACGTAATGCCAGCGCGCGCTGCGCTTGCCCAGGTCGGGATCGTGTTCGCGGAGCTGGTCGGCCCAGTTGGCGACGCCGGCCAGGGTCGGGTCGGGTTCGCCCTGCAGCAGAGTGCGGACCTGCGCGCGGGCTTGCGGGGTGAGCTGGGTGTCGGCGAGATCGGCGACCAGGCGGTGGCCCAGCGGACCCCAGGCGAAGGCGGCGGACGGTGCGGCGGCGAGGGCCGCGGCGAGCGCGGTGCGAACGAAGGGAGAGATTTTCATGCGCCGATTCTAGCCGGCGCCGACGACGCGGCCATGACGCGCGTCAGGTCTGTTGCGTTGCCGCTCAGCACGGCGGACGCCGCTGCCAGACGGCGTCGCCGACCGCGCCGAGCCGCGTCCGAGGACACGACCCGGCTGCAGGCTCAGAAATACATCAGATAGGCGACGCCGTAGGTGACCGGATCGAGCTTGGCCTTGCCGAGCGTGCTGCCGTCCACCTCTACGTCGCTGCGCATGCCGGTCCAGCGCGCATCCACGCGGATCGCGCTGCGCTCGCCGACGGCGAAATCCACGCCGGCATGCAGCGCCGGGCCAATGCTGTCCTTGAACTTCACGTCGTTGGACGAAAACGCGCCCTTGCCGTCGCTGCCGAGGAAGGCGGTGTAGTTGAGGCCGGCGCCGACGAACGGGGAGATGTCGCCGTTGCCGTTGAAGTGGTACTGCAGGGAGATGGTCGGCGACAGCATCCAGGCGCTGCCGATATCGCCGCCGCGGTCCAGGCCGATCTTCTGCTGGCCGACCAGGCCCTGGATCTCCACGCCGAGGTTGCCGCGGAAGAAGTATTCGTAACTGAACGACACGGCCGGCGCGACGTCGGCGTCGAAGCGCTGATCGCTGCCGCGCAGCGTGCCGTTGGACGACCCCGGCACCATGCCGTGCAGGCCGTAGCTGGTGGTGAAGTGGCCGGCCGACTGCGCCGCGGCGGGCAGGGCGATGCTGGCGAGGGCGGCGAGGGCGGCGACGGCAAGGCGACGGAACAGGCGTGGCGGCATGGGAGACCCCGGTGGACGACGAGTGGGCGGATGCGAACCCCGTGTCGGCCCGGCGGGCACCGATCCACATCCGTGTGGCGCGTAGTCTGCCAGAGAAGCGGGGCGGACGCGCTGCGCTCCGGCGAGGCCGCGTGTGCGGCCCGCGCGTCGATCCGGTACGGCCATGCGCCGGAATGGCGCCGCTGCCGCGAGCGGCGCCGATCCTGTTGCCGCCGGCGCCGCAGGTCGCAGCGGCGCCGGCGCCCGTCTCAGAACTTCATCACGTAGGCCAGGCCGTACACCAGCGGATCGATGTGCGCGGTGCCCAGGTCGCTGCCGTTGACCTTGACCTTGCTGTCAATGTCGATCCAGCGCATGTCCACGCGCAGCGCCGACTTGTCGGTGAGCGCGATGTCCACGCCGGCATGCGCGGCCAGGCCCCAGGAGTCGTCCAGCTTGAGCTTGCTGCCGGCCAGCGCGCCGGTGGTCTTCTCGCTGAAGAAGGTGGTGTAGTTGAGGCCGGCGCCGACGAACGGCGAGACCTTGCCGGCGCTGTTGAAGTGGTACTGCAGCGACACCACCGGCGGCAGGTGCTTGGTGCTGCCGACCTTGCCCACGCCCTTGACGCTGATGTCGTGCTCGAACGGCAGCGCGGCCAGCACTTCCACGCCCAGGTCCTGGTGCACGAAGTACTCGAAGGTCACCGTCGGCCGGATGTTGCTGTCGATGCGCAGCGGCAGGGTGCCGCCGGCGAGCGTGCCATTGTCGGACTTCGGGTTGACCTGGTGGGCGCCGATGCCGATGGTCCAGTCGCCTTGCGACTGCGCCAGCGCCGGCAGGGCGCACAGGGTCAGGGCGGCGGCCAGGCCGGCGAGCAGGAGGGGGGAGGTGGTGCGCATGGTGGAGTCTCGGTTGGGTGTGGGCGCAGTGTCCGGCGCGCCGCCCGATGCCGCCTTGATCCTGATCAAACCGGCGTGTCCGGCGTGGCGCGGCCGGCCTGCTAGAATGGGATTTCCCCTTCCATCCGCCGCGCCAGGCGCGGCCGCAGGAGCTACTGAAATGGCAATCAAGGTCGGCATCAACGGTTTCGGTCGCATCGGGCGCAACGTGCTGCGCTCGGCGGTGCAGAATTTCGGCAGCGACATCGAGATCGTCGCCATCAACGACCTGCTCGAGCCGGATTATCTGGCTTACATGCTGCAGTACGACTCCGTGCACGGCCGCTTCCAGGCGGAGGTGTCGGTCGACGGCAATCATCTGCTGGTCAACGGCAAGAAGATCCGCCTGACTCAGGAACGCGATCCGGCGGCGCTGAAGTGGGGCGAGGTCGGCGTGGACGTGGTGATCGAGTCCACCGGCCTGTTCCTGACCAAGGAAACCGCGCAGAAGCACCTGAATGCCGGCGCCAAGAAGGTGATCCTGTCGGCGCCGTCGAAGGACGACACGCCGATGTTCGTGTATGGCGTCAACGACAGCACCTACGCCGGCCAGGCCATCGTCTCCAACGCCAGCTGCACCACCAACTGCCTGGCGCCGCTGGCCAAGGTGATCAACGACAAGTGGGGCATCAAGCGCGGCCTGATGACCACCGTGCACGCGGCCACCGCCACCCAGAAGACCGTGGACGGGCCGAGCAACAAGGATTGGCGCGGCGGCCGCGGCATCCTGGAGAACATCATTCCGTCCAGCACCGGTGCGGCCAAGGCGGTCGGCGTGGTGATCCCGGAGTTGAACAAGAAGCTCACCGGCATGAGCTTCCGCGTGCCGACCTCGGACGTGTCGGTGGTCGACCTGACCGTGGAACTGGAAAAGCCCGCCACCTACGCCGAGATCTGCGCCGAGGTGAAGGCGCAGAGCGAAGGCGCGCTGAAGGGCATCCTCGGCTACACCGAAGACAAGGTGGTGGCCACCGATTTCCGCGGCGACGCGCGCACCTCGATCTTCGATGCCGATGCCGGCATCGCCCTGGACGGCACTTTCGTCAAACTGGTGTCCTGGTACGACAACGAGTGGGGCTACTCCAACAAGTGCCTGGAAATGGTCAAGGTGGTGGCGAAGTAAGCCGCCTGGCGTCGTCCACAAAGAAAGCGCCTTGCGGCGCTTTTTTTGTGGGCGATGACGTGCCCGGATGGAATGGCGCAGGTCCTATGCCTGCCTGTTTCAGGGGACATGACAAGCTCCAGGTGTCGCACGCCGGCTTGCCGGACAGATCGTGCAGGTGCTTCCTGTCCCGGGTCGATGTTCGTGCGGTCGCGGCGGCACTGTTCAGGCTGGGGATCCGGATGGACTCAAGACCTGCCTGGCTTGAAGCCAATTCGATGCACTGCTATTGCGGGCATTGCTTCGCGAAAAGCTTCGGATAGTTCATTCTGGGATCGATGCTTTTCAGGGGAATGGGCGTGGTGTTTTCGATTTCCTTTCCATCGAGGCCGATAAGCCTTGCGTGACATTCCTTGTCGATCACCACAAGGCAGGTCTTGCCGAAGATGGATTTGTCTTTGACGAGCGTTGCGGATAGGTTGAAAAAAAGCCACGGACACTCGAATTCCGTCACGATCCTGCTGCCGTCCTCGTTGAGGATCGTCAGGCACGGCGGCTGATGATCGCGTACCGGCAGCGCAAGGCACAGAATTTTCTTGTCGATGTACTTCGGGTGTCTGGTCGAGGACTTGCCGAAATACGAGGGTTTCTGTCCTGCAATGTAATAAAATTCCCCGTAGTTATTGCCTTTCCTGTCGATCAGTACATCGCATGCCTCATAGCGGTTGAAATACCAGTGCGAAGATATAAAAATGGGTTTATCCAGAATTCTGTGAGTGATTCCCATGCCTCGTTGGGAGAGATCGAAACAGGTGTCTCCGCCGCCATGTCCCCAGGCCGTTTCAAAATCTACCAGCGGTTCTCCCTCGGCGGTATATAGCTGGAATACTTTGCGTGTGTAGTGATCGATGGGGTTTTCGTCGTCGCGAATCCAGATCGAAAAAAAGTGCTCCGCGCCGCGCACGCGATGAACAGAAAATGGTTCTTCCCGGTAAGGGCCTTCCCATAGTTCCCTGAGTTCGTTTCTAAGCGTGTCGTAGAGGTGGATGGTGACACGGGACAAGGGATTGTCCTTGTCCTTGGCCACTTGCAGCAACAGTCGTTGCGGCGTTATGGGAGCTGCATACAGGATGAGCTCGTCTTCAAGCAAGCGAACAAGGTTGCCGTTCCGAAAGGAGAAAATCGAGTTGGTAATGAATTCCCCTGAGAACTGGATTTCCGTCCAGTAATCGATCTGACGGTTGAAATCCGTTTCCCACTTGTCCCAGTTGTAGGGGAAGTGGCTTCCATTCAAGTCGGCGAACGTCTTTTCCGCCGTTTGGTAGACGATGTTTCCATTTCTTTCGATCAAGTATGTCTTGTTCTCTTCGCCAGCTGCGTAATACAGTCCAAGCTCTTCCAGCCAAAAGAAATAGAGGTCCGGGTACTTGTCCTGTAGCGTAAGGAAATCCATATCTGCTCGTTTTTTGAGTTGCAAATGGAGGGGGGGTGGACGGCCATTAGCTGCGCATCGGCCTTGCGCGGCCTGTTTTCCGCCGTTTTCGTTGCGTCTTTATTGCTATCCTCGACTTTCGCACGCAAGCCGGGATGGTCGCTTGCCGCATCCACGATGATGGCATTGGCCCAATGCGCTATCCACTCTTCATGGCCGGAGCTGTTCTGCGAGAGTCGATGGAGTCCTTGCGCCGTGTTTCAGGCCCACCAGCGCATGTCGTCACTGTGCTCGTGGGGTCGACACTGACCAGGGCCGGTTCGCTGAGGTGCGTGCGGCGACCTTGTCCAGGTGCTGGAGTGGTCTCGGCCATGCGATTGGCGGGATGCGTCTGTTCCCGTGCAGCGCTCGGCCCGTTCTGGCGCTGTCGCGTACACAGGTCGAGGCCACAACGCAAAAGGAGCGCTCACGCGCTCCTTTTGCGTTGTGGCGAGCCGCTGGCCCTGCCGCGGCGCGTCGGCTGCCGCAGGCTGGCTCGGCCTCGCGATTACAGCGCGTCGCGCGATTGGTTGCTTTCGGTCTGCTGGTAATCGGTGACCACGCCCTTGGCGTCGAATTCCACTTCCAGGTCGTACGACTTGACGTTGCGCGCGCCGACGCCATGCTCCTGCGCTTCGTTGATCGCCGGGCCGGTATAGTAACCGGGCAGCATCCGCTTCAGCAGGCCGGTCGCGGTCTTGCGCGCCTTCTCGCCGTGAGATTCGCCGGGGCGATAGCTCCAGGACTTCTCGTAGCCGCCTTCCTTTCCAGACGTCCTGGAGACGTAATTGGGCTCGCCATAGATCGCGCGCACCTGCTCCTTGGTGGTCTTGCCGATGACGATGTTCTTCTTCACCGCATCGGCGGTGTAGAGATCCGGATTGTCGACCTTTTCGGCCAGGGCGGGAGCGGCGAAAGACCCGGCCAGCAGGGCCGAGATCAGCAGGGTGCGAAAGGGTTTCATGGTCATGTCCGTTTACCTGGGAAGTGGCGTCTGCAATCCAGAGTGCACCGGTCGCGTCGAGGCGATGCGTCGGCGCGGCATCAACGCGGCGCGACGAGCTTAGGCATGGCGAAATGACGCCGTCAATACAGCACGCACGGGCGTTCAGGCAGAGACGACGCCCTGCCGATGAGGTCGTCGCAGTCGTCGGCACACGGTCTGAGGGTACCGCACAGGCGGCTGTGCCGACACCGCGCGCGGCAGCCTGTGATCCGCTGCCGCTTTTGCGGTGGGCGCCAGTGCGTGCGGCCTACAGCGCCTGCAGGATCAGCGAGTGCCAGCCGGTGCGGTAGGTTTCGTAGCCGGGAGAGGCGGCGTGCGCGATGCAGTGCGGCCGGCCGTCTAGGTCGATCAGCACGGCGCCGCGCGGCTGCTTGAACAAGGCGTCGCGGCCGTCGAAGTCGATCCGGTCCTGCAGCATGCGCCCGGCCGAGTCGGCCAGCACCCGGCCCTGCGCATCGACGATGCAGACGCGGCTGCGGCCCCATTCGGATTCGGACAGCGGCGTGCGCTGCACGATCGTCTGCGCCAGCGCGTCCCAGCGGAACACGATGCCCAGCACGCCCAGCACGCGCCCATCGACGCGACCGCCGTCGCGCACCGTGCATGCGTACACCAGCACGCGCTCGCCGTCGGCCAGCGCACTGGCATGCACGTCCTGAAAGCCGAATTCCTCGCCGCTGCGCGTGCGCATCGCGTGTTCGAACCATGGCTGCGCGGAGACGTCGCTGCCGACCGAGCCGAACTGCCGCGGCCGGCCGTTGGCGCGGATGCGGCCATCGCTTCCGGCCAGGATCAGGTCGAAGTAGACCGTGTACGAATCCAGGATCTGGCCCATGCGCCGCGAGGCGTAGGCCAGCGCCTCGGCATCGCTGTCGGCACGCGCCGCGGCGACCACCGCCGCGTCGGTGGCCCACCAGCGCACGTCGCAACTGCGCTCGTAGAGGTTGCGGTCGATCAGGTCGATGTTGCTCAGGGCCAGCTCGCTGAGCCGCGTGCGACGCACGTCGTCCTGCAGGCGGCCCAGTGTCTGCCGCATCTCCGTGCTGGTGCGCGCGGCGACCTTGTCCAGGTCCTGGGTGGCCTCGGCCACGCGTCGCGACAGCCCGTCCATTTCCTGCGCGATCACGCTGAAGCCGCGTCCGGCGGCGCCGATCCGCGCCGACTCGATACGCGCGTTCATGGAGATCATGTGGGTGGTGCGGTTGATCGCGTCGATCCCCTGCAGCGAGCGGCGCAACTGGCCGAGCAACTGGTCGGACAAGCCGACGACGGCGCGAATATGGTCATCGATCCCCGCGTCGGCGGGGTGGGCGGGTAGGTTCATTCATGCTGCCGGTGGGGTGGGAGAAAACAGCAGGCGGACGACGCGATAAGGGGTGTAGCGGCCGCCGGTGCACTGGGCTTGAGGGCGGTGTGAAGACCGTTTGTCGGAACGCCGGGCCTTGCGCTGACTGGGCTGCGGCCCCGTCCGTGGGCCGATGTCGGCGCCGAACTCGTCTACCATCTGCGCCAGGTCCGGCGCCGCCGGGCTCCCGGTGCGCGCCACGGGCGCCGCGCCACCGCCTTTGGAGATGTGAGACGAATGGACAAGTTGGTCGTGCTGGTGGTGTTTGCGGCGCTGGTGGTGCTGGCGTTGCCACTGCTGTCGATCGTGGCGCTGGTCGGGCAGTCGCGCCTGCGCCAGCGGCTCGCCGCACTGGAGGCGCAGGTGGCGCGGATGGCCGCCGCCACGCCTGCCGCCGCAACGGATCGCGCCGATTCCGCGGCCGCTGCCGCAGAGGTTCAGGCTGCCGTCGCCGAACCTGAGCCCGAGGCGGAGGACATGCCGTTCGCTGCAGGCCTCGACCTTCCGCGTCCAGACCCGTTCGCCGAGCGCGCCGCGGCGCCACCGCCGCTGCCGCCGCCCTTGCCGGTGCCTCCCGGGGACGACGATTTCGCGACGCTGGCCGCCGCGGTCGAACGCGCCGAGCAGCAGCAAGCCCAGGCGCGTACCGCCGCGACGGCCCAGCCCGCCGCGCCGCGTGGGCCGGATCCGATCGAACGGCTGTTGGGCGGGATCAAACGCTGGTTCACCGAGGGCAATGTCCCGGTCAAGATCGGCATGCTGGTGCTGCTGGCCGGCGTCGCCGCGCTGCTGAAGTACGCCGGCGACCAGGGCTGGCTGCGCATGCCGATCGAGCTGCGCTACGCCGGCATCGCCGCCGCGTCGCTGGCCGGCCTGGCCTTCGGCTGGCGCCAGCGCACGCGCAAGCGCAGCTTTGCGCTGGCGCTGCAGGGCGGGGCGATCGGTGTGCTGCTGCTGACCGTGTTCGCCGCCTTCAAGCTGTCCGGGCTGATCCCCTCCGGCGCGGCGCTGGCGCTGAGCATCGCCCTGGTCGCGGGCATGTGCGTGCTGGCGGTGGCGCAGGAATCGCGCACGCTGGCGGTGCTGGGCACGCTGGCCGGCTTCCTCGCGCCGCTGTGGCTGTCCACCGGCAGCGGCAACCATGTGGCGCTGTTCTCCTACTACGCGCTGCTCAATGCGGCGGTGTTCGCGATCGCCTGGTACCGGCCGTGGCGGGTGCTGAACCTGCTCGGGTTCGGCTTCACCTTCGGCATCGGCACGCTGTGGGGCGTGTTGCAGTACCGGCCCGAGAAGTTCGCCAGCACCGAGCCGTTCCTGCTGCTGTTCTTCGCCTTCTACCTGCTGATCCCGATCCTGTACGCGCGGCGCCAGGCAGCGCGCAGCACGCTGATCGACGGCAGCCTGGTGTTCGGCACGCCGCTGATCGCGTTTTCGCTGCAGGCGGGGCTGCTGCGCGGCGACGGCCTGCCGTTGGCGCTGTGTGCGCTGGGACTGGCGGCGATCTATGCCCTGCTGGCGGCGGCGCTGATCCGGCGCGCGAGCTTCGCGGTGCTGGGGCAGGCGTATGCGGTGCTGGCGGTGGGGTTCGCCACCTTGGCGGTGCCGCTGGCGCTGTCCGCGCGCGCGACCGCCAGCATGTTCGCGCTGGAGGGGGCGGCGTTGGCGTGGCTGGGCCTGCGCCAGCGGCGCTGGCTGCCGCAGTTCAGCGGCGCCGGCCTGCAACTGGCGGCGTCGTTCGGTTTCCTGGTGGGCGTGGAGGACATCGCCCAGGACACCCAGGCGGTGGCCAACGCCACCTTCATGAGCGGGCTGCTGCTGGCGCTGGCCGGCTTCGCCAGCGCCTGGTGCTACCGCCGTGGGCGGGCCGCCGTGCCGGCGCTGGGCTACTACGTGTGGGGGCTGTTCTGGTGGTGCGGGATCGGGGTCACCGAGATCGTGCGATTCGTCGACGCCGACGCGCGTGCCGACGTGCTGCTCGCCTGGGTCGCGGTCAGCGGCTGGCTCGCCGCCGAGGCGCAGCGGCGCTGGCCGGCACTGGCGCTGGCCGCGACCACGCTGGGTGGCCTGGCCCTGGCCTTGCCGCTGGCGGTCTGGCAGGCCGATGTGCACGGGCAGCCGTTCGCCGGGCATGGCGCCTGGGCCTGGGCGCTGTTCGCGGTGCTCGGCGTGCGCAGCCTGCTGTGCCTGCGCGATAGCGGTGGCGGCGTCGCGCGTGCGGCGCAGTTCGTGTGGTGGCTGGTGTGGCCCAGCGTGGTCGGGCTGCTGTGCACTTGGATCGCGCTGCACAGCGAGCTCGCCGCCGGCTGGCGCTGGATGCTGTTGCTGGCGCCCTGGTTGCTGGCGACGGCGCTGTCGCTGTGGCGCTGGAATTGGCTGGCGGCCCCGCTGGGTGCGGCATTCGCGCCGTGCCGCAGCGCGCTGCAGAGCACCTATTTCGGCCTGCTGGCGGTGGCATGGCTGTACAGCCTGGGCCTGCCCGGCAGCAGCGCGCCGCTGCCCTGGGTGCCGGTGCTCAATCCGCTGGAACTGACCCAACTGGCGCTGCTGGTCCTGGGCGTGCGCTGGACCCGCACCGCGGAGCTGCCGGCGCTGCTGCGGCCCTGGCGCACCCAGCTGTTGGCCGGTGCCGGCTTCCTGTGGATCACCAGCGTCACCCTGCATGCGGTGCATTACTGGGCGGCGGTGCCGTGGCCCGGCGTGCTCGGCAATGGCGTGGCGCAGACCAGCCTGACCGTGGTCTGGAGCGTGCTGGGCGTGCTCGGCTGGGTGCTGGGCTCGCGGCGCGGCCAGCGCGGCCTGTGGCTGGCCGGCGCGGTATTGATGGCGGTGGTGCTGGCCAAGCTGCTGCTGGTGGACCGCGGCAACCTCGGCAACGTCGCCGGCATCGCCTCGTTCATCGCGTACGGGTTGTTGTGTACGGTGGTCGGCTATCTGGCGCCGGCGCCGCCGCGCGCTGCCGAACCGGCCGAGGAGGCCATCCCATGATCCGACGTGCGCTGTTTCCGTTGTTGCTGGCCGGGTTGCCGCTGTGCGCGTTCGCCGCCAGCCAGCGCGACGACTACGCCCAGCAGTGGCCGCTGACCTTGCAGGACGCCGATGCCGGCGCCTATCGCGTGCAGCTCGACGATGCGGTCTACCGCAGCGCGCAGCGCGCCTCGCTGGGCGACGTGGAGGTGTTCAACGCGGCCGGCGACCCGCTGCCGGCGGCCCTGTTCGCCGCCGAGCAGGCCGAGACGGCGCTGCGCCGGCAGCCGTTGCCGTGGTTTCCGCTGCCGGCGGCGCCCGACGGGCGGACGCCGGATCTGGAGCTGATCGCCGAGCGCGACAGCGACGGCAGTGTGCGCCGCATCCAGACCCGCGTGGCCGGCGCTGGCTCCGACGCGGGCGCTGCCGGCTGGCTGGTCGATGCCAGCGCGCTGCATGCGCCGCTGCGCGCGCTGTCGCTGCAATGGGCCGCCGCTGCGCAGCCACAGCAGGCGCGCTACCGCGTCGAGGGCAGCGACGATCTGCGCGACTGGGAGGTGCTGGTGGCCGATGCGACCCTGGTCGACCTCAGCAACCAGGGGCACCGGCTGCAGCAACTGCGCATCCCCATCGGCCGCGAAGTGCGCTATCTGCGCCTGCTGCCGCTGGCCGGCGCCGGCGCGCCGCCGCTGACCGGGGTGGAGGCCGAACTGGCACCGACGCCGGTCGTCGCCGACTGGCATTGGCAACAACTGGACGCGGCGAGCACCGATCCCGCGCAGCACGGCTATGCCTTCGTGTCGCCCGGGCGCTACCCGGTGACGCGCGTCGACATCGCCTTGCCCGGCAACAACGCCATCGAATGGCGCGTGCAGAGCCGCGACAGCGCCGAGGCGCCGTGGCAGGACCGCGCCGGTCCATGGCTGGCCTACCAGGTGGGCGGCGGCAGCCGCTCGCCGCCGCAGGCGCTGACCGCGCCGGTGCGCGACCGCTACTGGCGATTGCTGGCGGCGCAGGACCCGGGCCGGCAGCGGCCGGCGCTGCGCCTGGGCTACCAGCCGGAGACGCTGGTGTTCCTGGCGCAGGGGGCGCCGCCTTATGCGCTGGCCGCCGGCAGTGCGCGCACCCAGCGTGCACAGGCGCCGCTGGCCGCGGCGTTGCAGGCCTTGCACACCCAGCGTGGGCCGCAATGGGCGCCGGCCACTGCCAGCCTCGGCGCGGCGCAGCCACTGGCCGGTGCCGCGGCGCTGCAGGTGCCACCGCCGCCGCGCGACTGGAAGACCTGGCTGCTGTGGGCGCTGCTGGTCGGCGGTGCGCTGCTGGTGGTCGGTTTCGCGCTCAGCCTGCTGCGCAAACCCGGCGCCGGCGAGGGCACGGGCTGATCGATCCCGCGGCGACGGCGCGCACGCCGCGCCGCGCGCGCGGGGCAGCGCACCGTCCCCCACCGATTTGCCGCTGTGCGGCCGACGCCGGACAATGGCGGTTTCGCCGCTGCGCGGCGATCGGCCGAACGGCGTGCACCCGACGTTCCGATGCCGACGCCGATACTGCACCGATGGCGCGGTTTTCCCTTTGCAACCCCACGAAAGCGAGCAATCACATGTCCATCCTGCGAATGACCGATCTCGACCTGTCCGGCAAGCGCGTGCTGATCCGGCAAGATCTGAATGTGCCGATCGACAATGGCCTGATCACCTCCGAGCAGCGCATCCTGGCCTCGGTGCCGACGCTCAAGCACGCGCTGGAACAGGGCGCGGCGGTGATGGTGACCTCGCATCTGGGCCGGCCCAAGGAAGGCGTGTGGACCCAGGAGGATTCGCTGGAGCCGGTGGCCATCCGCCTGGCTGCGCTGCTCGGCGTCGACGTGCCGCTGATCCGCGACTGGGTCGATGGCGTGGACGTGCGGCCCGGGCAGATCGTGCTGCTGGAGAACTGCCGCATGAACGTCGGCGAGGGCAAGGACGACGAGGCCCTGGCGAAGAAGTACGCGGCGCTGTGCGACGTGTTCGTGATGGACGCGTTCGGTACCGCGCACCGTGCGCAGGCGTCCACCCATGGCGTGATCAGGTTCGCCCCGGTCGCCGCCGGCGGTCCGCTGCTGATGGCGGAGCTGGATGCGCTGGCCAAGGCGCTGGAGCAACCGGCCAAGCCGCTGCTGGCCATCGTCGCCGGCAGCAAGGTCTCGACCAAGTTGGAACTGCTGTCCAACCTGGTGGACAAGGTCGATCAGTTGATCGTCGGCGGCGGCATCGCCAACACCTTCATCGCCGCGGCCGGGCATGCGGTCGGCAAGTCGCTGTGCGAGCCGGACCTGCTCGACACCGCGCGCAAGATCGTGGCCGACGCCAACGCGCGCGGTGCGGCGATCCCGCTGCCCAGCGACGTGGTAGTGGCCAAGCAGTTCATGCCCGACGCCGAGGCCACGGTGAAGGCGGTCACCGACGTCGCCGACGACGACCTGATCCTGGACATCGGCCCGCAGACCGCCGCGCACTACGCCGAGCTGATCGCCAAGGCCGGCACCGTGGTCTGGAACGGCCCGGTCGGCGTGTTCGAGTTCGACGCCTTCGGCAAGGGCACCGAGACCCTGGCGCGGGCGATCGCCGCCTCGTCGGCGTTCTCCATCGCCGGCGGTGGCGACACCCTGGCCGCGGTCGACAAGTACGGCATCGCCGAGCAGGTCAGCTACATCTCCACCGGCGGCGGCGCGTTCCTGGAGTTCCTGGAAGGCAAGACCCTGCCGGCGGTGGCCGCATTGCAGGCGCGCGGCGCGTGAGCGCCGCCGACGTCCTGTTCTTCGACCTGGACGGCACCCTGGTCGATTCGGAGGTCGGCATCGTCGGCAGCCTGCGCCATGCCTTCGCCGAACTGGGCCAGCCGCTGCCGACCCCGGCGCAGTTGCGCGCCTGGATCGGCCCGCCGCTGCGCGACAGCTTCCAGCAGCACTTCGGCGGCGATGCGGCGTTGGTGGAGAAGGCCTTGACGCTGTACCGCAGCCGCTACGACAGCCATGGCTGGCGCGAGCACACGGTGTTCCCGGACATCGGCGCGGCGGTGGAGGCGATCGCCGCAGCCGGGCATCGCCTGGCGGTGGTGACCTCGAAGAACGAGCGCTTCGCGCGGCGCATCGTCGAGCAGTTGCCGTTCGGCGCTCGCTTCGAGGAGATCGTCGGTGCCAGCGACGACGGCGCGCGGCGGGCCAAGCCGGACCTGATCGCCGAGGCGCTGCGCCGGCTCTCTGTCGTGCCGGCGCAGTGCCGCATGATCGGCGACCGGCGCATGGACATCGACGGCGCGCGCCATCACGGCATGCGCAGCATCGGCGTGCTGTGGGGCTTCGGCGATGCCGAGGAGCTGCGCCAGGCCGGTGCCGATGTGCTGGCGCAGTCGCCGGCGCAGTTGCCGGCGCTCGTCGCGGCCTGAATGGGCACGTGCGCCGGTGCGTCCGGCGCACAGGGCGCTGGCTGCGCATGCTGCGTCGCCTGCCCGCGCGGTGGCCGCGGGCCGGCGGCTGTTGGCGTGGCATGACCACATACTGTCCCGCATTGTCCGCTCGCTATGCCGGACCGCGCGTGCGTCTATGCCGAAATGCCATGCTGTGTGATGGACGCGTGTGCTAGCTTTGAGCGCTTTTTCCAAGGATGCCATCATGATCGAACGCCAGCGCCGCACCAAGATTCTCGCCACCCTCGGTCCGGCCACCGACCCGCCCGGCGTGCTCGAGGATCTGTTCCGCGCCGGCGTCAACGTGGTGCGGTTGAACTTCAGCCACGGCGATCCGTCCGGCCAGGCCAAGCGCGCCGCCGAAGTGCGCGCCGCCGCGGCCCGCGTCGGCGCCGAGATCGGCATCCTCGCCGACCTGCCCGGTCCGAAGATCCGCATCGAGCGCTTCGCCCAGGGCAAGGTCTCGCTCAAGCTCGGCGACCGCTTCGACCTCATCGCCGACCCCAATGCCGCGCCGGGCGACGCCAGCCAGGTGGGCGTCAGCTACCTGGGTCTGCCGCAGGACGTGGCGCCGGGCGACGTGCTGCTGCTGGACGATGGCCTGATGCAGCTGAAGGTGGTCGAGGTGCAGGGCGAGCGCATCGTCACCAGCGTGCTCAACGACGGCGTGCTGTCCGATCGCAAGGGGCTCAACAAGCAGGGTGGCGGCCTGTCGCTGGGCGCACTGACCGAGCGCGACAAGGAACTGATCGGCATCGTCGCCAAGATCGGCGTGGACTTCATCGCGGTGTCGTTCTGCCGCAACGCCGAGGACATGAACGAGGCGCGGCGCATCGCCCGCGCGCACGGCTGCGATGCGGCGCTGGTGTCCAAGATCGAGCGCACCGAGGCGATCGAGAACCTGAGCGAGATCGTCGAGGCCTCGGACGTGGTGATGGTCGCGCGTGGCGACCTGGGCGTGGAAATCGGCGACGCCGAGCTGCCGGGCCTGCAGAAGAAGATCATCAAGGAATCGCTGGCGCAGAACAAAGTGGTGATCACCGCCACGCAGATGCTGCAGTCGATGGTGGAAAGCCCGATCCCGACCCGCGCCGAAGTGCTGGACGTGGCCAACTCGGTGATCGACGGCACCGACGCGGTGATGCTGTCGGCCGAGAGCGCCGCCGGCGCCTATCCGATCCGCGCGGTCGAGGCGATGGCGCGCATCTGCCTGGGCGCCGAGCGCCAGTTCGAGACAGAAACCGACTTCGGCATGG
Organism: Xanthomonas sp. LF07-6; assembly: GCF_034105445.1. NCBI lineage: Bacteria > Pseudomonadati > Pseudomonadota > Gammaproteobacteria > Lysobacterales > Lysobacteraceae > Xanthomonas > Xanthomonas sp. LF07-6. Next base: position 150,259 of record NZ_JAXGGI010000008.1, on the reverse strand, counting down.
CCCCGCGCAACCTCGAGCGCGCCGACCAGGCCATCGCCATGGCCACGATGTTCCTGTCCCAGCATGTGGGCGTGCGCGCGATCGTGGCGATGACCGAATCCGGCGGCACCCCGCGTTACCTGTCGCGCTTCCGCGCCAAGGCGCCGATCTTCGCGGTGACCCGCCACGACGGCGCGCGCCGGCACATGGCGATGATGCGCGACGTGTTCCCGATCAACTTCGACAGTCGCGGCCTGACCCCGCGCGAGGCCGCGCGCGGCGCGATCCGCGTGCTGGTCGAAGCCGGCCTGCTGGCGCCGGGCGACCGCGTGGTGTTCACCAGCGGCGAGCACATGGAAACCCACGGCGCGACCAACACCCTGCGCCTGCTCGAGGTCGGCCCGGACGGCCGTGCCAGCGGCCTGGGCGAACTCTGAAGGACGCGGCGCGGCGGCTCCGGCCGCCGCGCCGTCGGCAATACCTGTTCGATCGCGCATGGAACGGCGCGGCGCCCTCCCGTTCCCTGATCGTGCGACACCCCCATGACGTCCCCAAGCGCGCACGCCGAACTCGGGCTGGACCTGCCCGAGCGCCCCGGCACGCATTGCCTTGAACACCTGATCCAGGCCTCGGCCACGCGCGAGCTGGTGGTCACCGAGGATATCCGCGACCGCCGCGGCATCCTGCTCGTCGCCAAGGGCCAGCGCATCAACGCCGGCCTGCGCGAGCGCCTGATCGCGCGGCGCCTGCTGCGTCCGCTGGAATCCTCGCTGGCGTTCTGCGAGGAACTGCGCCCGAGCGAAGTGCAGTTGGCCGCGCAGCGCGAACTGGACGAACACCCGCACCTGCGGCAATTGCTGGGCGAGCAGGCGCAGCCGGTGATGGCCATGCTGGCCCGCGCCCGCACGCTGGGCGCGCCGGGCACCTTGCTGACCACCCTCGGCCAGACCCGGCCGGCCGCGTTCTCGCACGCGGTGCGGGTGGCGATGCTGGTGTCCTGGCTGGCGGCGCTGCTGTCGCGCTCGGATGCGGCGATGCGCGAGGCCGCGGAAGTCGGCCTGCTGCACGATCTCGGCGAGATGTACGTGGATCCGGTGGTGCTGGAGATTCCGGAGGCGCAGCAGGACTTCGCGCAGTGGCGCATGCGCTGCGTGCACCCGGTGATCAGCGCCGCGCTGCTGGGCGAATCCGGCGTGTACTCGGCGCAGCAGGCCGCGGCTGCACGCGAGCACCACGAACGCATCGACGGCTCCGGCTATCCGGTCGGCGCGTCGGCGCTGTCGCCGTTGGGCCGGTTGATCTCCTGTGCCGAAGCGCTGGATGGGTTGTTCGAACGCGAGCAGGGCCATGCGCAGGCGCTGGCGCGGATGCGCATCGCGCTGCGCGTGGTGCCCGGACAGTTCCCGCGCGACGTGGTCGACCTGCTGACCGAGCGCCTGCGCGACTGCGCGCTGGAACAGGCGCCGGCGCACGATCCGCAGCACCTGCGCGAGGTGGTGGCCGCCCTGCTCGACGGCCTGGAACGGGCGCGCGACGAGGCGTTGCGGCTGCAGCGCGGCGGCGACCTGCGCGAGGACGAGCGCGCGGCCTTGCAGCATCTGCTGCTGTTGATCGTGGGCTACATCATGGCCATCCACGATTCCGGCGCCGGCAAGATGGTCGAGCAACTGCCGTGGCTGATCGCCGCGCCGGAAGCGGCCGAGGAAGTCGATCGCGTCTGCTGCGAACTGCGCTGGCAGCTGCCGGGGCTGCGCCGCCACGCCGCGTTGCTTGCGCACCGCCGCGCGCGCAGTGCCGACGACTGGCAGCCCTTGCTCGATGCGCTCGACATCGCCTTGCCGACAGCGCAGGGCGCGCCTGCGCCGGTGCCGGCCCTGGACACTGCGCCGCTGCAGACCGCGCAGGCCGAACAAGAGGCGCAGTGTGACGCAATGACGGATGCACTTGGCTGAAGTGCCGGGAACATGCACGGTCTACGCCTGTAACCGCTTGCAATTCCCGCGGTAACGGAATGCATGCAGGCCGGCCCGGTATAATGGGCGTTCCCCCGCTGCAGCCATCAGGAACCGTATGAGCATCGAACAGCTTGCCGAAACCGCACAGGCAATGGTCGCCCCGGGCAAGGGCATCATCGCGATCGACGAATCCACCAGCACCATCGCCAAGCGCTTCGCCGGCGTGGGCATCGAGAATGTCGAAGAGAATCGCCGTGCCTACCGCGAGCTGCTGCTGACCACGCCCAAGCTGAGCGACCACATCTCCGGCGCGATCCTGTACGACGAGACGATCCGCCAGAAGACCAAGGACGGCGTGCCGTTCGCCAAGTACATGGCCGAGCACGGCATCATCCCCGGCATCAAGGTCGACAAGGGCACGCATCCGCTGGCCGGCATGCCGGGCGAGCTGATCACCGAAGGCCTGGACGGTCTGCGCGCGCGCCTGGAGGAGTACTACAAGCTCGGCGCGCGCTTCGCCAAGTGGCGTGCGGTCATCACCATCGGCGAGGACATCCCGTCGGGCGTGTGCATCGAGACCAATGCGCATGCGCTGGCCCGTTATGCCGCGCTGTGCCAGGAGCAGGGCCTGGTGCCGATGGTGGAGCCGGAAGTGCTGATGGACGGCGACCACGACATCGAGACCTGCTACGAGGTCACCGAAGCCACGTTGCGTTCGCTGTTCGGCGCGCTGTACGAGCAGAACGTGGTCCTGGAAGGCACCATCCTCAAGGCCTCGATGGTCATTGCCGGCAAGGACTGCGACGAGCAGGCCAGTGTCGAGGAAGTGGCCGAGTCCACCGTGATGTGCCTCAAGAGCACTGTGCCGGCGATCCTGCCGGGCATCGTGTTCCTGTCCGGCGGTCAGACCGACGAGCAGTCCACCGCGCACCTCAACGCGATGAACCAGCTCGGCAACCTGCCGTGGCCGCTGAGCTTCTCCTACGGCCGCGCCATGCAGCAGGCCGCGCTGAAGCTGTGGGCGCAGGACATGAAGGGCAATTTCGCCAAGGCGCAGCAGGTGGTGTACGAGCGCGCCAAGGAAAACGGCCTGGCCGCGCTGGGCAAGTGGCAGGGCTGATCGGCCCCGCAATGCCTGCGAGGAAAGAAAAACGCCGGCATCGCCGGCGTTTTTCGTTTCGGGGCCATCGTGTTGCGGGAGCCGGCAGCGGAGCTTGCGCACTGGTGGCCAGGCCGCAGGGCGCGTCGGCGAGGCACGCCGCGGCGCTCAGGGGGCGATCGCCGCTGGCGCGTGGAAGCGATAGCCGCTGTTGCGCAAGGTCTTCACCGGCAGCGGGCGTCCGCTGATCTCCTCCACGCGGCGCCGCAGGCGGTACATCTGCGTGTCCAGCCGCCGCCGGTCGTACTCGAGGAAGTTCACCCCCAGCGCCTCGGCGATCTCGCGGTGGCCCACGCTCTCGCCGGCATGGCGCATCAGGCAGGCCAGCACCAGCAGATCCTGGCGCGACAGCGGCACCGGCGGCGCGTTGGGAACGTTCAGGCGTGCGGCGGCCAGTTCCAGGACCCAGCGCGCCGCCGGTGGCGGCAGGGCCAGGCGCCGGCCCAGCGACGCCAGGGTGGCAGCGAGTTCGTCCAGATCGACGCCCTTGCCCAGGTAGTGGTCCGCGCCGAGTTCCAGTCCCGCGATGCGGTCGCTGGCGGTGTTGCGCGCGCTGAACACCACGATGCCCAGCCGATGGCCGGCACGCCGCAGTTCACTGACCAGTTCCAGGCCGCTGCCGTCGGGAAGACCGACGTCGATCACGGCCATGGTGTGGCGCGCCGGATCGAACCGCGTCCGGAAGCCGGCGATGCTGTCCACGCAGAGGACGACGTAGCCCAGATCCTGCAGGAACTCGCCGAGTTCCTCGCACAGCACCGGCTCGTCCTCGAGCAGGATCACCTCGGACATGGAGTCGCGTCCTCGCGCAGTGCGGTTTGCTGTAACGTCATCGGCTGGCAAGGGTGCGGTATGGCGAATGATGGCGCAATGGTGGCGCTGGCTGGTGGGCGCATGGCTCGTGGTGGGCGTGGCCGTGGCCGCCGACGCGGCGCCATCCGCGGTCGCGGCGCTGCCGCTGACCAGCGCGCACCAGGATGCGAGCGGGTATCTGCAGCGCCTGGACGATCCGCACGGCCGACTGGACGTGGTGCAGGCCGCCGCCGCGACCGGCTGGACCCGGCTGCCCGACGGCCTCAACGCGGGATTCGCCGACGGTGCCGTGTGGCTGCGCCTGCCTGTTCATGTCCAGAGTGTACCGCCCGGCGGCTGGATGTTGCGATTGAGCAATGCCTTGCTCGACGACGTGCAGGCCTACGTGCGGCCCGAGGGCGGTGCCTGGCGCGCGCTGGGGGACAGCGGCGAGCGCGTGCCGCGGCGCGATTGGCCGGTGGACTACCGCAGCCCGGTCTTCCAGTTCGCGCCAACGCATGCGGGCGATTACGAGGTGCTGCTGCGGTTGCGCAGCAAGAACGCGATGGTCACCCGTCTGGACGTCTGGCAACGGCTGCCCTTCGATAACCACTCGCGGCGCGAGGGGCTGCAGTTCGGCCTGTATTTCGGCTTCTACCTGTTGCTGCTGTGCCTGCACGTGCTGTTCTGGCTCGCCACGCGCGCGCGCATGAGTGGCCTGTTCGTGGCCTATCTCGGCGGCTGCGTGTTCAACGAGGCGATGTCCATCGGCCTGGTGCAGCAGGTCACCGGCATGCCGATGGCGTGGAGCGACACGCTGTTGGGCATCAGCATCGCCTGCAGTCTGCCGGTGGGATTCCAGGTCGCCAGCCGGCAACTGAACCTGCGCGCCTTTCATCCGCGGCTGGTGCGCTGGGGCACACGTCTGCTGTGGGCGGTCGCGTTGGGGTGCGCCGTGTTCGTGCTCGCCGGCCACTACGCCTGGGGCATGCAGCCGGTGCAGTCGCTGGGTCTGCTGGAGATCCTGCTGCTGGCGGGGCTGGGGCTGCACCTGCTGTGGCGCCGCTATCGGCCGGCGCTGTTCTTCGTGCTCGCGTTCTTTCCGTTCTATCTGGGGGTGATGCTGGGCTTCCTGCGCAATCTCGGATTCGTCCCGGTCAATGCGTGGACCCAGTACGCCACCACGTTCGGCACCATGCTGCACATGACGCTGCTGAGCGTGTTCCTCATCGGTCGTTACGAGCGGCAGCGCCGATTGCGCGAACGGCGGCATGCCGAGGCCGCGGTGGCACTCGCGCGCAGGCACGGTCTGGCGCTGGAGCGTGACGTGGCCTTGCGCACCGCAGAGCTGCGCAACGAAATCGGCAGGCGGCAGGCGCTGGAGAACGACCTGCGCGGCTTGCTGCAGACCGAGCGCAAGGTCATGCAGGAGCAACGCGATTTCGTGGCGATGGTGTCGCACGAGTTCCGCACGCCGCTGGCCGTCATCATGACCTCGGCGCAACAGCTGGCGCGCAAGCTGGATGCGCCACCGGAACGCAATCGCGTGCGCTGCGGCAACATCCGCGACGCGGCGCAACGGCTGCTGGCGCTGGTGGACGAGTATCTCGCCGACGACCGCATGGGCGAGGCGGCCTCGGAACTGCGGCTGCAGCCGTGCGCCCTGCGCGTCCTGCTCGACGACCTGTGCGGTGACTTCCCGCCGCAGCGCGTGGTCTGCGAGGTTCTCACCGACGACGATGGTCTGCTCACCGATACCGGACTGCTGCGGGTGGCCGTGCGCAACCTGCTCGCCAATGCCGACCGCCATTGCCCGGCGGGCATGGCCATCCGCGTGCGCGTCCGCGGCAGTGCCGGAGGGCTGCGGCTGGAGGTCGCCAATCCGGGCGAACGCATCGCGCCTGCCGAACGCGAGCGGCTGTTCCAGAAGTACTACCGCGGCGAAAGCGCGCGGCATGCGCCGGGCGCGGGGCTCGGTCTGTACTTGGTCCGGCGCATCGCCGAGCGTCTCGGGGGATGGGTAGGCCTGGCCAGGCAGGCACCCGACGAGTCGGTCTGCTTCGTATTGCTGCTGCCGCGCCGCCCGGATGCACAGCTCGCAGTGTCGCGCGTGCCGCCGGCGACGGAGGCCTGATCGCAGGCGGCTGTGCGTATCCCGACGCACGCTCTGCGCCAACAGCAAAAACAATCGGGCGCGGCGGCGACCGATCGCCGCGCGTTCGTGCAGAGAGCCCGGTGCCGATTCGTGTGCCGGCGAGGGCCGTGACGAAAGCGGTGCCATGACCCGACGACACCGCCGCGCGGTGTCGTCAGGTCATTCCCGGCTACTGCCGGATGATGCAGCTGTCCGCGGAGGCGTTGGACGCGCCCGGGCTGCAGGCGACCGCCGGGGCGCGGATGCCGCCGTCGACGATCAGGATCGAGTCGGTGGCGGCCGTCACGGTGCCGCTGCTGCCGCCGTGTGCCGCGGCCGCCAGTTGCCTGGCCGTCTCGTCGGCCTTTTGCGGACTGGTCTCTGTCGTGCTGCCGGCATCGCTGGTCACCGTGGCGGCGGCGACCGAGGTGTTGATCGCCTGCACGGTGGTGGTGGGCAACTGGACAGCGGCGCCGCCGCCATCGCCGCTGCCGGCGACCACGTTCAACAGGCCATCGACGTAGCTGATGGTGTAGTTGGACAGCCCTGCGCCGGTGGCGCCGGATGCGGTGATGGCGTAGTTGCCGACCGCAGCGCCGCTGCCTGCACCGGCACTGTTCAGGGCGACGCCGGAGACGGTGTCGCGGTTGAGCAGGCCGGAGACACGGTAGCCGGTGAGGGTGGCGGTGCTGCCGACGGTCTTGCTGGCATCGCTGGCGACGATGCGCAAGGTGGCCGGATCGACGCGCAGGCTGCCGTCGACGTAGTTGACGACGTAATTGGACAGCCCTGCGCCGGTCGCGCCGGAGGCGGTGATGGCGTAGTTGCCGACCGCGGCGCCGGCACCGGCGCCGGCGCTACCCAGGGCGACGCCGGAGACGGTGTCGCCGTTGAGCAGGCCCGAAACGCTGTAGCCGCTGAGGTTGACGGTGCCGCCATAGATCTTGTTGGCGTCGTTGGCGACGATGCGCAGGGTGGCCGGATCGACGCGGAGGCTGCCATCGACATAGGTCACGACGTAATTGGACAGCCCGGCGCCGGTCGCGCCGGAGGCGGTGATGGCGTAGTTGCCGACCGCGGCGCCGGCACCGGCGCCGGCGCTGCCCAGGGCGACGCCGGAGACGGTGTCGCCGTTGAGCAGGCCCGAAACGCTGTAGCCGCTGAGGTTGACGGTGCCGCCGTAGGTCTTGTTGGCGTCGTTGGCGACGATGCGCAGCGTCGCCGGATCGACGCGCAGGCTGCCGTCGACGTAGTTGACGACATAGTTGGACAACCCTGCGCCGGTCGCGCCGGAGGCGGTGACGGCATAGTTGCCCACTGCGGCGCCGCTACCGGCGCCCGCGCTGCTCAGCGCGACCCCGGAGACGCTGTCGCTGCCGATCAGGCCGGAAACGCGGTAGCCGCTGAGGTTGAGGGTGCTGCCGTAGGTCTTGGAGCCCGAGGTCGCCGTCACCGTCAGCGTCGCCGGGGTGATGGCGATGCCGCCGGAGACCACGTAGCCGATGTCGTAGCCCTGCTGCGAGGACGCCAGGCCACCGATCTGCAGCATGCCGTTGCCGGTGGTGTAGCTGCCGACGCCATTGCCTGCGGTCGCGTAGCGCAGCGACGATCCGAACAGCAGGCTCGGGTCGAAGGCGCCGCCGGCCGTGTAGGACGAGATCGTGCCGCTGACACCGTTGCCGTCGTAGGTCTTGTCGAGCCCGGAGAGGCTGGTGCTGATCGTCAACGGGGTCAGGAAGCTGCGCAGCAGCGGCGTGCCCATGTGTTCGTACAGGCGCCAGGTCTGGCCGGTGCCGCCGCGGTTGTCGATCGCCCAGCCGGCATCGGTGAAGGTGGACAGCGTGTTCAACGCGCTCCAGGACCTGCCGCCGCTGATCGCATCGATGCTGCCGGTGTTGCTGCCCGCCAAGCGCAGGCCGGCGTTGATCGGATTACCGCCGATGTCGGTGGCGAAGAAGCTGGCGTTGATCGTGCCACTGTTGGTGCCGACCAGGCCGCCGACGGCGTTGCTGCCGCCTATGTCGCCGATGGCGTAGCTGGCGTTGATGATGCCGCCATCGTTATAGCCGACCAGACCGCCGAGATACTGGGTGCCGATCACGCCACGGCCGCCGGCATAGGCCGCGTTGATGGTGCCGGTCAGGTTGTAACCGACCAGGCCGCCCGCATACTCGGTGGCGGCGATGAAACCAGTGGCATAGACACGGGCCAGGCTGCCTCGAGAGTTGTACCCGACCAGCCCGCCGATGTACGACGTGCCGGAAACATCGCCGACGGCGTAAGCGTCGCTGAGGCTTGTGCTGAAGAGGTTACCGACCAGTCCGCCGACATAGTTGACTCCCGATGCGCCACCGGTCGCGTGCGCGTTCGTGATGGTCCCCCTGTTCGCCACTCCGATCAGCCCGCCGACGTAGTTCGAGCCGGAGACGCTCCCGCTGGCCTGCACATTGGTGAGGGTAGCGGTGGACGCCTGGCCTAGCAGACCGCCCGCATGCGTGGTGGTCGCGGTGACGTTGCCGCTGGCCGAGGCGTTCTGGATCTGGCTCTGATTGGCGTTGCCGATCAGCCCGCCGACATGGTCGCCGCTGGCGGTGCTGGTGCTGGTCGCGCTGCCGCTGGCCTGCACGTTGCTGTAGTTGCCCTGGTAGTCGTTGCCGACCAGGCCGCCGACACTGCTGCCGCCGGAGACCGTGCTCGACGAGGACGACGCGTTGATCGTGCCGCTGGCGTTGCTGCCGATCAGTCCGCCGACGTAGTTGCCGCTGTAGGGGCCGCCGCTGCCGACCACGCTGCCGCTGGTCTGCGCGCCGGTGATCGTCCCGGCATTGTTGTAGCCGGTGAGGCCGCCGATGAAGTTGCCGGTGCCGCTCATGGTGCCGGTGACGCGGATGCCGCTGAGCGTGCCGGCATTGAAGCCGGCGACGCCGCCCACGTAGGCAGTGCCGGTGACGGTGGCGCCGGTCAGGGCGAGGTTGACGATCCGGCTGGCAGCGCCGGTGTTGCCGAACAGGCCGACGTAGGACGTGCCGCCACGGGCGATGGTCAGCCCGGAGATCGCGCGGTTCGCGCCGTCGAGGCTGCCGGTGAAGGCGTTGTTGCTGTCGCCGACCGGGCTGAAGCCGGCGCTGCTCCACATGCCGCTGGCGTTGCTGCCGGCGGTCTGGCTGGCGTCGATGTCGGCCGACAGGCTGTAGTTGGCCGCCATGTTGTACGCCATCAGTTGCAACTGGTGCGCGTTGCCGATGGTGGTGCTGTACTCGCTGGCCAGGAACGGGCGCGTCTGCCCCTCGATCATGATCCAGGCCGGACTGCCGACGCCATCGCTGGCGACGTAGACGTTGCTGGTGCCGGCGAGCAACGCCCAGGTACCGAGATTGCCGTAGGTGCTGTGGCTGTAACGGTTGTTGCTGCCGAAGCTGGTCAGATTGGTGGCGCTGCCGCCGCCCCCGCTGCTGATGGCATTGGCCTGGCCGGTGCTGTCGACGTCCCACGACGCATTGCTGACGCTGCCCGAATTGGCGCCGATCAGTCCGCCCACGTTGTTGTTGTTGGTGCTGATGACGGCACCCGTGGCGTAGCTGTTGCTGACGCTGCTGGAGCTGACGCTGGCACCACCCGCGTTATTGACGCCCACGAGCCCGCCCACCGAGGCCGTTGCGGTGACGCTGCCGGTGGCGTAGGTGTTGGCGATGGTGCTCTGGTAGTTCATGCCGACCAGCCCGCCGACCGTGGAGCTGGTGCCGATCACGCTGCCGCTGGCGTAGCTGTTCTTGATCGAGCCGGCGTTCTGGTTGGTTCCGACCAGGCCGCCGACATAGTCGGTGCCGCTCACGTTGCTGGTGGAATACGTGTTGGTCAGGCTGCCGCCGTCGTTGTAGCCGACCAGGCCGCCGGTGTTGGAGGAACTGCCGGTCACGCTGCCGGTGCTGTGGGTGTTGCGGATCGTGCCGCTGACGTTGTTGCCCGCCACGCCGCCGACGGCGCTCTGCCCGTTGACGCTGCCGGCGAACGCGCTGTTGTCGATCAAGCCCAGGTTGTAGCCGGCCAATCCGCCGACGCCGCCGGAGCTCCCGGTCACACTGCCGTCGACGGTGACGTTCTTGATCGCGCCCTGGCCGTAGCCGACCAGGCCACCGACGTAATAGCCGCCGGAGATGGAGACGTTGCCCAGATGCACATCGCGGATGAGGCTGTTGCTGCTGGTGGTGCCGAACAGGCCGACGTAGCCGCTGGCGCCGGAGATGGTCAGGTTGTTGATGCTGTGGCCAAGGCCGGCCAGCTTGCTCTGGAAGGAGGACACCAGGGCGCTGCTGCGGGTGACGCCGGCCAGGTCGATGTCCTGGGCCAACGCATAGGCGCCCGGGCTGTTGAAATAGGTGGCCGCGTCGGCCAGCGAGTGGATCAGCGTGTACGCCTGCCCGTTGATCGCCAGGCTGGCGTACGCGCCGCCGAGCGAGACGGGGGTGTTGACGTAGTAGTCGCCCGTGCCGCCGACGGTGCCGTTGTCGGTGTAGCCGCCGTAGTTCAGCACCAGGCCGGCCGTGTTGCCGGTGGCGGTGACGGCGGCATTGAGATAGATGCTGTGGTAGGCGTCCAGGGTCAGCGTGGAGTTGCCGCTCCAGCCGATCGCCGCATTGACGTTGATGTCGCCGCTGCCGTTGCTCACGGTGCCCGGGCCGCTGGCGTTGGTGCTGGAGGTGAGCAGGGTGACGTTGGTGCCGCCGTTCAACGCGCCGCTGATGGTGCTGGCGGCCGCGCTGTCCACGGTCAGGTCTTCCGGGTCGACCAGCCAGGTGCCGGCGCTGCCGGGGCCGGCGCCCTTGGCGCCGACGGCGATGCCGGAGAAGTCGACGGTGTGGCCGCTGGTTTCGAGCAGGCCGCCGCTGCCGCTGCCGGCCGCGTTGGCGCGCAGCGCGCCATGCACCGCGGTGTGGCCGTCGGACCAGACCACGATGGAGCCGCCGTTGCCCTGGCCGGTCGCGCTGGCATCGAGCAGCGCGCCGTCGGCGACCGTGGCCGCACTGGCGTGTTGCAACTGTTCGCCGCCCTGATAGCCGCCGCCGATGCGCACGCTGCCGCCGGCCGCGGTGCCGCTGGCGTCGATGCGGCCAGCGACGCTCACCGCGCCATCGGACAGCAGCTGCACGCTGCCGCCGTGGGTGCCAGAGACATCGATGCGGCCGCTGCTGGCCACGTCGCCGCCGCTGCCGACCAGGCGCACGCTGCCGCCGGAGGTGTCGATGCCGGTGGCTTCGAGCGCGCCGGTGTTGTTGACCAGCAACTGCGACAGCCCGGTGCTGCCGGCCTGCAGCAGGATCTGCCCGCCATTGGCGCGTAGCGTGCCGCTGTTCTCCACCGCCGCCGCCGCGCCGTCCACCGACTGGCTGGCCGCCGCGACCATCTGCATGCCGATCGCGCCGGCCGCGTCCATGGTCACCTTGACCTGATCGGCGGAGAGCAGGCGGATGGCGCCGCCGTCGGCGCTGATGCTGCCGCGGTTGGCGACATGGTTGCCGACGAGATTGACCGAGCCGCCGTTGCCGGCGCGGATGCTGCCCTGGTTGACCACGCTGGCGGCGCCATGGTCGCCCCGCGCGAGCAGGTAGCCGATGTCGTCGTCGCCGGCCAGGCCCAGCGAACTGGCGACCAGGCCGCCGACGTTCACCTGCGCGTGGTTGCCGAACAGGATGCCGGCGGAGTTGATCAGGAACACATTGCCGTTGGCGCGCAGGCTGCCGTCGATGACGCTGGCGCCGCGGCTGGCGTCGATCAGGTTGAGCGCCACCGCCGAGCTGGACGGCTGCACGAACACCACGCTGGCGTCCTTGCCGACATTGAAGCTGTTCCAGTTCAGCACCGCCTTGGCCGCGTTCTGGTCGATCTGCAGCGTGCCGCCGTTCTGCGACACGGTGGCGCCGGTGGCGCTGGACAGCGACGGCACGCCGCTGGCGTGGGCCGGCGCGGCCAACGCACAGGCCAGGGCGAAGGGCAGCAGCGGCGCGGCCAGGCGCGCCGCGCCGGTGCCGGTGGCGCCGGCGTGGCCGGTGGCGACTTCGGAGGCGACCTGGAGCACGCCGAGGTGGCGGTTGAAGACGAGGCGGTAGATGCGGTTCATGGAGATCCCCAGGTCAGAAGGTCAGGCCGAAGCGCGCCCAGTAGCGCACATCCTTGCCGTCGCCCGGCTTGGTGGTGCCGGTGGGCTTGGCCGCGGCCAGATCGAACGAGAGTCCGTGCCAGTCGGGCAGCCGGAAGCTGAGGCCGACGCCGGCACCCTCGAAGGTGGTGACGCTGTCGTACACCGCGCGGTTGGCGCCGTTCGGGTAGACCCGGCCGTAGTCGTAGAACACGCTGGCGGTCAGCAGCTGACCCCAGGCGCGGCCGCCGAACGGCGAGGCGGCGCTGGCGAAGCCTGGTGCGTCCACCTGGTACTCCAGGCCGGAGTCGAAGCCGCGGTCGCCGAGCGCGGCGCCGAGCGGGAAGGCGCGCACGCTGGTCGGTCCGCCCAGCGAGAACTGCTCCAGCGGGGTCAGGGTGTCGTCGCTGTACTGGCCGTTGACGCGCAGCTGCAGCCGCTGCGTGGCGGTCAGCCCCTGCAGCCGGGTGTAGCTCAGGCGCGCGACGGTGAAGTGGCGGTCGTGGCGGGCGTACAGGTAATCGGTCTGCGGCGAATCGTCGTCGAGCGCGCCGCGCACGCTGAGCTGCAGCAGGTCAATGGCGTGGAGCCGGCGGTCGTCGTGGCGCACGCTGGTGCCGAGTTCGGCCACATCGAATTTCTGCTTGGACAGCAGCACGCCCAGGCCCTGCAGGCGCGAGCTTTCCTTGACCAGGTGCAGCCAGCTCTGCACGCGCCAGGCATCGGAATTGACGAACTTCCAGTCCAGGCCCAGCGCGCTCTGCTGGGTCGGGCCCTGGATGTCGAGCGCGGCGAACGCGCCGTTGTCGAGGTTGACCACGCTGCGCGTGTAGGACGCGCTGGCGCTGAGGCCGTCGACGCCGGCGATCGGCACCTGGTAGGCGAGGCTGCCCTGCCAGGTATTGGCCGGATCCAGCGCATAGGCATAGCTGGCCGACAGGTGGTCGCCCAGACCGAGCGGGTTGTTCCAGTCCACGCCGAGCTGCGCGCGGTAGCGGCCGATGCTCGGGGTGCCGTAGTTGCTGGCGCCGACGCTGACCTGCAGCGGGCGCTCCTCGCTGGCCTGGATCACCACGTCGGTCTCGCCGGGGTTGGCGCCGGGCTTGAGCACGGAGGTGGCGGACACGCCCGGCAGGTCGCGGGCATACAGCAGCGCCGACTGCAGATCCTGCTGGCGCAGGATCTGGCCCTGCAGGGCCAGGGCAGGGCTGGCGATCAGGCGGTCGTCGTAGCGGCGCGTGCCCTCGACGGTGATCTTGCCGACCCGGCCTTCGACCACGCGGATCTCGACCACCTGGTCCGGCCCCAGGGTCTGCACCGGCAGATATGCCCGGGCGACCAGGAAGCCGGCCTGGCGGTAGGCCTGGGTCAGCGTGTCGGCGATCTGCTGCAGTTGCGCGAAGCTGAGCTGGGCCGGCACCGTGCCGCCGCCGAGTGCGCGCAGGCGCGCGTCGGCCAGCGCCTGCAGGCGCGCCGGATCGATCTGCTCGCGCGGATGGTCGCCGACCCCGGTGACGCGGATCGCCTGTACCGCGATCGGCGCCGCGGCGTCGGTGGTGCTGGTGCCGGTGGCCGGGGCGGCCTCCTGGGCCAGTGCCGTCGCGCAGGTCAGCGTCAAGGCCAGGCCGGCGGCCCACGGAAGCACGAACAGGGCATTCGCCAGCGTACTCGGACGCGGACGGCAAGAAATCGTCATGATGTTAAGGTGGCGTTAGGGTTGAGGCTCGCGCAATGTAGCCTTCCCACCGCCGATCAATCTGAGCGAATCTGAGCGCGCGATCACTCTTTGCGCGGTCCCCCGACACGGTGTCGGGATAATCCCCACAGCACGCTGTGCCAGCGCCGGGCGCTGGGCGGCCGCCATCTCAGTGAATCAGGGCGTGCCTGCGCCCGGGTGGAGCGTAGGCCCTGTGGTGATTCGTCGCGGGTATATCCGCCGGGGCTGCCAGCGTCCGGGTCGGCCGCTCAGGCTGCAGTGGCGCACTGCGCGTCGCGCAGTGCCTGCCGGTACGCCTTGGCGGTGGCGTCGTTGTAGGCCACCAGGATGATCCGCTTGGGCACCGCATGCGCGCGCTGCCATGCGTCGGTCTCGGCCACCGCGATACGCGCGGCCTGGTGCAGCGGGTAGCCGTAGACGCCGCAGCTGATCGCCGGGAACGCCACCGAGTGCAGGCCCATCTGTTCGGCCATGCGCAGGGCGCGCCAGTAGCAGTTGGCCAGCAGGGCCGGTTCGTTGTGGGCGCCGTCGCGCCACACCGGACCGACGGTATGCAGCACATGCCGCGCCTTGAGCTGGTGGCCCGCAGTGGCGCGCACCTCGCCGACCGGGCAGCGTACGCCCGGCTTGAGTTCCGGCAGGCGCCGGCATTCTTCCAGCAATTCCGGGCCGGCGGCACGGTGGATGGCGCCGTCCACGCCGCCACCACCGAGCAGGGACTCGTTGGCGGCGTTGACGATCGCGTCCACGTCGAGCTGGGTGATGTCGCCTTGCCAGATTTCGATCTTCATGCGCCGATCTTTAGGGGAGCCGAATGATGGATGCGTGAGGGTGTCGCCACCCGCCGCCGCGCGCTGCCACGGCCGCTTAACCGGCCAGCGGCAAGACTGACGCGCCCCCATCTCAGCACCTGCGACATGAACCCGAACCCGCCGCCGCCACAGGTCGCCGATGCCCTCGCGCAGGGCCAGATCATCAAGGCGATCAAGCTGCTGCGCGCGCACAGTGGCATGGACCTGCGCAGTGCGAAGGAGCAGGTCGATGCCTGGCTGCTGGCCGGCGCGGCGCGCACGGTGACGGAGATGCTCGACCGCCACGCCTCCGGTGCGGCAGCGGGGTCGACGTCGGCGACCGGGGCGCAGGCGCCGGTGGCGGCCGAGGAACGGCGCCTGCCGCCGGCGGCGGAACTGGCGCTGCGCCGCGGCGAGCGGCGCACGGCCGCCAAGCTGGTGTTCGAGCACTATCCGGACATGTCGCTGCGCGAGGCACTGGAGATGGTGCAGCGGCATCTGCGCTCGGCGCCGACGCTGGGTGCCGCCTCGACCGTGGCCGCCGGCGACCGTGGCGGGGCATGGCGTTGGGTGCTGCTGGCGCTGTTGCTGGCTGCGGCGGCGGCCTGGTGGCTGGCGCGCTGAGGCATGCCGACGCGGCCAGTGGCTACAGCCAGCGCGCGACCTGCGCGCAGTAGCGCGCATAGGCGCTGCCGAAGCGCTCGCGCAGGCGCGCTTCCTCGTAGGGGATCACCACCCGCTGCAAGGCCAGCAGCGGCAAGGGCAACAACAGCGCCGACCACGGCCAGCCGATCTGCACGCTCAGGCCGAGGTAACTCAGGGTCAGGCTGACGTACATCGGGTTGCGGGTCAGCCGGTAGGGCCCGTGGCAGACCAGGTGCGAGGGCGCGCGCTCGGGCAGCAGGGTGGTGCGGTCGCGCGCGAACAGCACGAAGCACCAGCATGCCAGCAGCAGGCCGGCGAGCGCGACGGCGCCACCGCCCAGTTGCAGCCAGGCCAGCGCGGTGCCCTGCGGCAACGGCAACGGCAGCGCGTGCTGCAGGCTGGCGCCGAGCAGCAGCGCCAGCAGGAAATGCGCCGGCGAGGTCGTGCGCACCAGCAACGGTACGCGCACCTGCGCACGTGCGGGCGGTGGATCGGTGCGGTCGGTTCGGTCGTGCATGCAGTCCTTCCCTGGTTCGGTTGCGGCCGCGCAAGTTTACGCGGCTGCCCACGGCGTCCGCGCGCGCGCGTCACGAATGGGCACGGGCGCGACCCGGCAGTGCCTCGTCGTGCGTGGCAGTGCGCGCAAACCCGATTACCCTAGCGCCCGTGCGGCACGTCGCAGACGCTTGCGTTCGACGTGTCGCGTCGTTCCGCGTCGATCGCACCCGACGCGCCGGTCGTTCCCCTTCCGCCACCATTGTCCCGCCTCATGCCAATCGCTTCCGCCAGCAGCACCGCCGCCCCGCGCCGCCGGGTCATCCTCGAAGACGACATCGACGGCTTCACTCCTGCGCAGCTGTTGCTGCTGCAATCGCCCGAGGTGGAGGTGCTGGGCATCTCGGTGGTCAGCGGCAACATCTGGCGCGACGAAGCGCTGGCGCATACCCGGCGCCTGCTCGAGATCGCCGGGCGTGGCGAAGTGCCGGTGCTGCCCGGCCCGGTGTTCCCGCTGCTCAACAGCGAGGTGGCCACCGAACGCTGGGAAGCGCTGTACGGCAAGTTGCTGTGGAAGGGCGCCTGGACCCGGCAGTGGGTCGAGCACGACACCGTGCAGAGCGCACCGCGCTACCACGCGCACGACGTGGTCCCGGACCTGCCGCTGGGCAATCCCACCGTGGTGCAGGCAGCCAGCGAGCCGGCCGCCTTGTTCATGATCCGCAAGGTGCGCGAGTTCCCCGGCGAGGTCAGCATCGTCGCCACCGGGCCGCTCACCAATCTGGCCTTGGCGCAACGGCTCGATCCCGACTTCGCCACGCTGGCCAAGGAACTGGTCTACATGGGCGGCAGCCTCAATCCGCGGCAGCGCCGCGACAGCGTGTCGGCGGCGCAGTTCGCGCGCGAGTTCGTCAATTCGCCGCGGCGCGAATTCAACATCCGCTGGGACCCGGAAGCGGCCAGCATCGTGATGCGCGCGCCGTGGCGGCGCATGGTGATGGTGCCGGTGGATCCGTCCACCGCCACCGAACTGACCCCGCAGCTGCTGGCGCGGATGGGCGCCGCCGACACGCCGATCGGCCATGCGCTGCGCCGGCGCGAGCCTGGCTTCCCGATGTGGGACGAACTGGCCACCGCGGTGTGGCTGCGCCCGGAGCTGGCCACCGTCAGCGAGACGCTGTACGTGGACACCAACACCGAGTTCGGCGCCGGCTATGGCGACATCCTGTCGTGGGCGCCGGGCTATCAGCCGGGCCTGGGCGAGCAGGCGCAACAGGTGGTGCGCGAGGTCGACGTGGCCGCCATCGAGCAGTTGCTGGTGGAGCGGCTGACCGCGCCGCAGCCGCCGGCGCTGGGCGCGCCGCTGCCGGTCTGAGGCATGGCGCACGCGGATCTGCAGTCCGCTGCACGCCACGGCGTCCTGCCGCTCGCGTGCGGTGCAGGCGGGACGCCGGCCTGCGGTGTGCCGGCATGAGCGCATCCGTGCCCGACGACCGCCTCGCGCAGGCGAAGGCCTTGGTCATGGCAGCGTTCCGGGAGCCGCAGCGTGCCGATGCGCTGCTGGCCGAGGCCGAGGCACTTGTGCGCGCCGCGGCTAGAACGGCACCCGCCGATCCACGCCCGCTCACCTGTCTGGGCGCGGTGCTGTGCGATCGCGGGCACTACCGGCGGGCAGCCGCGGCACTGCGCCGCGCGGTGCGCCTGCAGTCCGACGATCGCAGTACCTACTTCAATCTGGGCGTGGCCTTGCTCAACGTGGGCCAGCAGGCCGAAGCCATGGCCGCGTTCCAACACGCGGCCAGCCTGCGCGCCGCACCGATATCGTGGACGGCGTACTTCGATCCGCACGCACAATAGCGATGCCGCGCCGGTGCGGCATTGCCAGGGCGCATGCCTGCCGCTGCGCGTTTACGGCAGACCGGCCAGCCAGTCGTCGTCGCTGCCTTCGTTGATGTCGGCGAACAGTGGCGTGGAGAAGTAGCGTTCGCCGGTATCCGGCAGCATCGCCAGGATCACCGCGCCGGGCGCCGCGGTCTCGGCCACGCGCAGCGCGGTGGCCACCGTGCCACCGCCGGAGATGCCGGTGAAGATGCCTTCCTCGGCGGCGAGGCGGCGCGACACCGTGATGGCGTCGGTGTCTTCCACGCTCAGCACCTCGTCGTAGACCTCGCGGTTGAGGACCTCGGGCACGAAATCCGGCGTCCAGCCCTGGATCTTGTGCGGCTTCCACTCCTGGCCCTGCAGCAGGGCCGCGCCGGCCGGTTCGGTGGCGGTGATGTGTACTTCCGGACGCGCGAGCCGCAGCACTTCGCCGACGCCGGTGAGGGTGCCGCCAGTGCCCCAGCCGCTGACGAAATGGTCGAGCCGGCGGCCTGCGAAGTCGCGCAGGATTTCCGCGGCGGTGGTGCTGCGGTGGTAGGCCGGATTGGCCGGGTTGGCGAACTGCCGGGCCAGGAACCAGCCGTGCTGCCTGGCCAGTTCCTCGGCCTTGCGCACCATGCCGCTGCCGCGCTCGGCGGCGGGGGTCAGGATCACCTTGGCGCCGTAGGCGCGCATCAGCTTGCGGCGCTCGATCGAGAAGGTCTCCACCATCGTCGCCACGAACTTGTAGCCGCGTGCGGCGGCGACCATCGCCAGCGCCACGCCGGTATTGCCGGAGGTCGCTTCGACGATGGTGTCGCCGGGCTTGAGCAGGCCGCGCGCCTCGGCGTCGAGCACGATCGCCAGGGCCAGGCGGTCCTTGACCGAACCGCCGGGATTGAAGGCCTCGACCTTGACGTACAGGTCCACGTGCGCCGGCGCCAGCCGCTGCAGCTTGACGATCGGGGTGTGGCCGATGGTGTCGAGGATGTTGTCGTAGATGGCCATGGGCAAGGTCTCCGGGAATGGGGGGCGGGTCAGGCGGCGTGGGCCAGGGTAGGCGCCGCCTGCTTCGGGGAAGGTGAGGGCAGCGCGTGCAGCGGTGCGGCGCCGAACCAGTGCAGGGTGTCGGCCAGCGCGGCCACCTCGCCCAGGATCAGCAGCGCCGGCGCACGCACGGCATGCGCGCGGGCGGTATCGGGCAGGTCGGCGAGGGTGCCGCGCACCACCCGCTGCTCGGCACGCGAGCCGTTTTCCACCAGCGCAAACGGCGTGCCGGCGGCGCGGCCGGCGGCGAGCAGGCGCGTGCGCACCGTGTCCAGGCCGGCCACGCCCATGTACACCGCCAGGGTCTGCCGTTCCTGTGCCAGTGCGGTCCAGTCCAGGGTGTCCAGCGAGGCCTTGCAGTGCGCGGTGACCAGGCGCAGCGATTGCGCGTGGTCGCGATGGGTCAGCGGGATGCCGGCGTAGGCGGCGCAGGCCAGCGCGGCGGTGATGCCGGGTACCACCGCGTAGTCCACGCCGTGCGCGCGCAGGTATTCCAGTTCCTCGCCGCCGCGGCCGAACACGAACGGGTCGCCGCCCTTCAGCCGCACCACCCGGCGTCCGCGCCGCGCGTGTTCCAGCAGCAAGGCATGGATCTGCTCCTGGGCGACGCTGTGGCCATCGGCCGACTTGCCGACGGCGATGCGTTCGGTACCTGTCGGTATGAGCTGCAGGATCGCGGCGCTGACCAGGCGGTCGTGCAGGACCACGTCGGCCTGGCGCAGGGCGTGCAGCGCGTTGCCGGTGAGCAGGCCGGGATCGCCGGGCCCGGCGCCGACCAGGGTCACGCTGCCTGGGCGCAGCGGCAGCGCATGCTGTGCGGCGGTCTCGGCGGCAGCGGCATTGGCTGCGGACGCCGGCTCGGCCGGCACGGCTTGCGCCAGCACCCGCCGCGCGGCCGCGGCCTGCAGCGCCTGGCGGTTGGCCATGGCGTCCTCGCTCGCGGCGATCAGGTACCAGACGCTGTCCAGCCAGGCGCTGTTGAAGGTGCCTGGCAGCCAGACCAGCCGTCCCTGCGCGGCCAGCGCATGCAAGCCCGGGGTCAGGGTCGGCGCGGCTACCCGTGGCAGGGCGCCGGCGGCGAGAAGTGCCTGCAGCTGGCGCTCGGCGGCCGCGCCGCCGCCGATCACCAGCACGGCCCGGTCGCGCAGGTCCGGATACAGGGCAATCGGGGCTGGACTCACAAGGACGGCTCGCGACGCAGGGCAGGAGGGAGCGACGACCGTAGCGCCGGCTCATAGCCCCAGGAAATGACTTCATGCCCAAGGCAGATAGCTTTCGGTTATAAGGTGAAAGGCCGAATTCCACTACAGTCGAGCGTCCCGCCTGGCGGCGCCTCGCCCTCGTCCCGATGACGCTGACCCAACTCCGCTACCTCGTCGCCATTGCCGATGCCGATCTGAACATCACCCTGGCGGCGGCGCGCGTGCACGCCACCCAGCCCGGGCTGTCCAAGCAGCTCAAGCAACTGGAGGACGAACTGGGATTCCTGTTGTTCGTGCGCAAGGGCCGCAGCCTGGAAACGGTGACCCCGGCCGGGCGCGAGGTGATCGAGCGCGCGCGCGCTGTGCTGGCCGAGGCCAACAACATCCGCACCTACGCTGCCAACCAGCGCCGCGAGAGCCAGGGCCAGCTGACCCTCACCACCACCCACACCCAGGCGCGCTTCGTGCTGCCGCCGGCGGTGGCGCAGATCAAACAGGCCTATCCGCAGGTCAGCGTGCATCTGCAGCAGGCCGCCGAGAGCGCGGCGCTGGACCTGCTCAGCCAGGGCGACGCCGACATCGCCATCGTCAGCACTGCCGGTAGCGCGCCGGCGGCGGGCATCGCCGTGCCGCTGTACCGCTGGCGGCGGCTGGTGCTGGTGCCGCGCGGGCATGCGTTGGACGTGCCCAGGCGGGTGCCGGACATGGCCGCGTTGGCGGCACAGCCGCTGATCAGCTACGAATCCTCGACCCGCGCCGGCTCCTCGCTGCAGCGCGCCTTCGGCCGGCTCGGACTGGAGCCGCGGATCGCGTTGACCGCGCTCGACGCGGACCTGATCAAGACCTACGTGCGCACCGGACTCGGCGTGGGCCTGCTGGCGGAAATGGCGGTGAGCGCCAACGACACCGACCTGCGCGCGTGGCCGGCGCCGCCGGAGATTCCCGACTGCATCGCCTGGGCGGTGCTGCCGCGCGACCGGGTGCTGCGCGATTACGCGCTGGAACTGGTGCATGTCCTGGCGCCGCAGATCGACACCCGCGACCTGCGTCGGGTGATGGAAGGCAACCAGCAGCCGGATTGGCCAGCGCCGCCGAGCTGGGAAGATCTGACCCAGACCATTACCAGTTGAAGCCGGGAATGGGGAATCGGGATTGGGGAATGGCGGTGAAGCCGGAAATAGGGAGTCGGGACTGGGGAATCGCGACAGCGGCGTCCTTTGATCGATACGTCGATTGGCTTCGGACAGACGTCTGGCAAAAGAAGTAAGGGCAACGGCGTCGCGGCCTGCACTGGAATGAAGACCCCGCACTGGCGTGGTTGCCTGCCGTGCGCGTTGCCGCGGCCGCAGTCGCCCCCTATCATGCGGCCCGCGCTGCCGCCCGGCAGACCGCGACCCTGGACGTGCCGGCGGCTGTCGGCACCGCGCCGCCGCTGTGCGGCCGTCGCCCAGGGCGCGTCGACTTTCCCAACGCAAGGACGCCCGATGCATCCTGTTCTCCAGCACAACCTGTTCTTCGTCAAGGAACAGGTCGGCATGTTCAAGGCCGCCAACAACTACGACGTGTTCGATCCGCACAGCAACCGCAAGCTGCTGGAATGCCGCGAGCCGAACCTGGGCGTGTTCACCAAGATCTTCCGGTTCACCGACTACAAGCGCATGACCCCGTTCCAGGTGGAAGTGCGTACTCCGGATGGGCAGAAGGTGCTGACGGTCAAGCGCGGCTTCTCGCTGTTCCTGTCCAAGGTTGAGGTGCTGGACGAGCGCGATCGGCTGGTCGGTTCCTTCAGCCAGAAGTTCTTCTCCATCGGCGGCAAGTTCGACGTGCTCGATGCCCAGGGCGCGCCGGTGTGCACCCTGCGCGGCAAGTGGACCAGCTGGGATTTCCGTTTCGTGCAGGGCGAGCGCGAACTGGCGCAGGTCTCGAAGAAGTGGGCCGGGCTGGGCAAGGAACTGTTCACCAGCGCCGACAACTACATGCTGTCGATCGCCGAGAGCCTGCCGGCCGAGGATCCGCGGAGGATCCTGATCATGGCGGCGGTGCTGTGCATCGATATGGTGTTGAAGGAGTGACTTTGAAGCCGGGAATGGGGAATCGCGGTGAAGCTGGGAATGGGGAATCGGGAGTGGGGAATCGCAAAAGCGGGATTCCCGCGGCGGCGGCTCCCCGGCCCCTCGCACTGAGCGGCCGTGGCCATTGTGGGAGGGACTTCAGTCCCGACTGCAGGCTGCCGGAAGACCTCAGTACCTCACTGTTCCCTGCCAAGCCTTAGCGACTCAACGCTGCGCGGCTGCGCTTGACATCTTCCTTCTCCCCCGGGAGAAGGTGCCCCGAAGGGGCGGATGAGGGTACGGGCGCCAGTGCCAGTACCCGCGCTCAGCCCAGCGCAGCGCAGCGCAGTTCAGGCGTCTCACACTGAGCGGCCGTGGCCATTGTGGGAGGGACTTCAGTCCCGACTGCAGGCTGCCGGAAGACCTTGGTACCTCACTGGTCCCTGCCGAGCCCTGGTCACTCAACGCTGCGCGGCTGCGCTTGACATCTTCCTTCTCCCCCCCGGGAGAAGGTGCCCCGAAGGGGCGGATGAGGGGACGGGCGCCAGCGCAAGTACACCTGCGCCAGCGTGGCTCGGGCGTCAGGCGTCCGTGCTCGCCGCCGGCAGCAGCACGGTGAAGTGGCTGCCGTGGCCCGGCTGGCTGCGCACTTCCACGGTGCAACCCAGGGTCTCGGCGGCGCGGCGCACGATCCACAGGCCCAGGCCGAGGCCGTCGCTGCGCGGGTCGGCCTGGCGGAAGGCCTGGAACAGCGTGCGCAGGCCGTCTTCGTCCATGCCGATGCCGCGGTCGATGATCTCCACCGCCACCTGGTCGCCGCGGCGCCGGCAGCCGATTAGTACCTTGCCCTGCGCGGTGTACTTGACCGCGTTACCGAGCAGGTTGCCGAGCAACGTGGACAGCAAGGCCGCGCTGCTGCGCACGCGCAAGGACGTCGGCACGCTGCGCAGCTGCACGCCCTTGGCCGCGGCCTGCGGCTGCCAGGTGGCCAGGATCGGTGCCAGCACGTCGGCCAGGGCCAGGGTCTGCAGCGCCGGCAGGCGCAGCTCGCCGGCGGCGGCGTTGGTGGCGAGCTGGTCGAGCCCGCTGGCGACCTGGTTCAAGGCGGTACGTGCGGTCTCCAGCGAACCATCCTGCGCCGCGTCCTGCTGGCGCTGCAGCTTGCTCAGCGCGTACGACGCGGTGCGCAGCGGGGTCTTCAGGTCGTGGCCGGCGATGGCCATCAGGCGACTGCGGTAATGGTTGGATTCCTGCGCCAGATGCAGCGCCTTGCGCAGTTCCAGTTGGCCCATCGCCTGCCGCGCCAGCGCGCGCAGCGCTTCGATCTGCTCGTAGCTGAGCTGGCGCGGGCGCCGGTCCAGCACGCAGACGGTGCCCAGGGCCAGGCCGTCGGAGGTCTTCAGCAGCGCGCCGGCATAGAAGTGCAGGCGCATCTCGCCGGTGACCAGCGGATTGCAGGCGAAGCGCGGGTCCTCGCGGGTATCCGGCACCAGCAGCAGGTCGTCCTCGAGCAGGGCGTGCGCGCACAGCGAGGTCGCCAGCGGCGTTTCGCGCGTGCCCAGCCCGATCTCGCTCTTGAACCACTGGCGCTCGCTGTCGATCAGGTTGACCACCGCGATCGGCGCCTGGCAGATCAGCCCGGCCAGCCGGGTGATGTCGTCGAACGCCGGCTCGCGCGGTGTGTCCAGGATCGCGTAGCTGTGCAAGGCGTCCAGCCGCAGCGCTTCGTTGCGGGGCTTGGCCGCGCAATAGACCGGGTCGGCGGCGGGTTCGACGGGAGACATGCGGCGCGACTCGGGCGGAAAGGCACGCAGTCTATGGTACCTGTCACGGTTTTTGCCGACGCGGCGTTCACACGGTGCTCGCGTGCGCTGCACCTGCGCTTAGCGAATCGGCTGCGCAGGCGGTGTCGCCTGGTCAGCCCACCCAGCGGCCCTGCGCATCCACCAGCGGCGTCCCGTCCTCCTTGGCGAAGGCGCCGCGCTGCGGCGACGGCAGGATCTCCAGCACGGTCTCCGACGGCCGGCACAGGCGCGTGCCCAGCGGGCTGACCACGATCGGCCGGTTCAGCAGGATCGGGTGCTGCAGGATGGCCTCCAGCAGCGCGCCATCGTCCAGCGTCGGGTCGTCCAGTCCCAGTTCGGCGTAGGGCGTGCCCTTCTGCCGGATCAGCTCCCGCAGCGGCAGCCCGCTGGCCGCCGCCAGCGTCTGCAGGGTGGCGCGGTCGGGCGGGGTCTTCAGGTATTCGATCACGGTCGGCTCGACGCCGCTGTTGCGGATCAGCCCGAGCACATTGCGCGAAGTACCGCAGGCGGGGTTGTGGTAGATCGTGATCGTGGGCATGGGCGGCTCGCTGAGTGGGACGGAACAGGGGCGGCCGTGCCGGAATCCTGCACGCGGCCGCGGCCGATGGTGCCGCAATCGGGGCGCCATGCAAGCGCCGCGCTCGCCGGACACGGCGGTGCGCGGCGCCCGCGATGGTCGCCGCCGCGTCGGAAACGCCGGCCCGTCCTCGATCTGCAGAGAGCGCATGGTCCGGCCAGGCAACGGACGGACCACCTTGCCGGGCGCCTGGGCGGCGGCAGGACGATGGCGATGCGGCCGTGCTCCGGGGGCGGTAGCGGCGGCCGGGGCTTCGGTCTACCGACCGAGGACGCTGCCGGTCCGGCACCGCCACGACGTGCATGCGTCACTTCGCCGCACATGGCATCGCACGCGTTTCAATGGCCGTCGCACCCTCTAGAATGCGCCGATGGTCCGTCTCCGCCAGCTGCCGTCGTGTTGGGCCGCGCTCGCCGCACTGGCGCTCGGCCTGCTGCTGCTGGCGCCGCCGATCAGCCAGTGGCGCCAGGCACGGGCCGAGGCGGCCACACTGCTGGATCAGGCGCTGTGCACCAGCGGCGGCCTGCGTCTGGCGGCGCTGGCGGGTGCCGTCTCGGCGGCGCATGGCGGCCACCACGACGATGCCGGCCTGGCGCACGCGCCGGCCTGCGATTACTGCCTGCTCGCCGCGCGGCTGCTGCCGTGGGTAGTGCTGTTGCTGGCGTTGCTGCCCTGGCGCTGTCCGCCAGTGCCGGTGGCGGCGCGGCACAGCCTTGTCGTCACGGCCGCCGCACGCCGCGCACACCCGCCGCGCGGACCACCGCTGTTCTCCTGATCCACGGGTTGCCGTTCCCGTGCCGCGGCGCCGCTGCGGCACGCCCTCGTGCCGATGGAGTTTTCGCCATGTTCCGTTTTCCTGCCATGCCACCGGTGGTGGCGTGCTGTTGTGTGTGTCTCGCCGCGGCCGCGCCCGCCCATGCCGCCGACGCGCCGCCCGGCGCCGCCGGCGATTCCGTGCTGACCCTGGGCAAGGTCCAGGCCGTCTCGCCGCTCGCCGCCGGATCCAGCGCGCGCAGCGTGTTCAGTTCCGTCGACATCCTCGGCGGCGATCTGCTGCAGGACCAGCATGTGGACTACAGCTGGGAGTTGCTGATGCGCGCGCCCGGCGTGCAGGTGACCCAGTTCAAGATGGGCACCGACGCCGGGCGCTTCTCCTTCCGCGGCTTCAACGGCGAAGGCCGGATCAATGCGGTCAAGTTGCTGATCGACGGCGTGCCCAGCAACGACAATGCCGGCGCCATGCCGTACCTGGATGCGGTGTTCCCGCTGGACATCGCCGCGATCGAGATCGTGCGCGGTACCAACGACCCGCGCTACGGCCTGAACGCGATCGCCGGCAGCGTCGACGTGCTGACCCGCAGCGGCGGCAACGACGGCCGCGCCAGCATCACCGTCGGCAGCTTCGGCACCCGCGAGGTGCAGGCGACGCAGGGCATCGAGCGCGGCGCCTGGAGCCAGAACTACTTCGCCGCCTGGCGCGACAGCGACGGCTACCGTGACCATGCCGACGCGCGCAAGCATGCGTTCGCCGGCAAGTGGTTCTACACCGATCCGGACGGGCGCTGGCGTGCCGGACTCAGCGCGCGCGACTACCGCAACACGGCGCTGGAGGCGGGGTATCTGGACTACGCCACCGCGCAGCGCGCGCCACGCAGTTCGCCCGACTACGCGCGCGACGACCGCAGCCAGCGCCACACCACGCAGGTGTCGCTGCACCTGGATGCGCGCCTGGCCGAGACCGTGCAGGGCAGCGCCAAGGCGTACTGGAACCGCTACGACAACCAGCGCTGGGTGCGCTTCACCGCGGCCGGCGCGCAGCAGGAACGCGACACCGACGAGCGCCAGCGCGGCATGCTGGCCAGGTTCAGCTGGCGCCCGGCGCTGGCGCGTGCCGACGCCTTTGCGCTGGAGGGTGGGGTCGACGCGCAGTGGCAGGACAACCTCTCGCAGCGCTACCGCACCGTGGCGCGCGTGCGCACCGCGCCGCTGCGCGACTGGGATTTCGATCTGCACACCGAAGGCGCCTACGTGCAGGCGGTGCTGCGCCCGACCGAACGCCTGCAACTGGTGCCGGGCTACCGGGTGGATCGCGTCGGCGGGCAGTTCCGCGACCTCGCCAGCGGCGCGCGCTATACGACCTACGCCTACGGCACGATCCGCCAACCCAAGTTCAGCGCGGTGTACGCCCTGACTGCGCAGGCCAGCCTGTACGCCAACATCGGCCGCACCTTCCAGATCGGCAGCGGCAACGGCGCCTACCGTACCCAGGCGCGCAACCTGGCACCGTCCTACAACGATGGCTGGGAGACCGGCCTGAAGTTCGCCGGTGCGCAGCAGCGCTGGGACGCACGCGTGGCTTACTGGGAGCAGCGTGCGTCCGACGAAGTGGCGACCATCCTCGGCGTGAACGGCAGCGTCGGCACCGGCGAGGTCGGCAACGTCGGCAAGACCCTGCGCCGCGGCTGGGATGCGCAACTGAACCTGCGTCCGGACGAGCGCTGGACGCTGTGGCTGGCGTATTCGCGGCAGCGCGCGGTCATCGTCACCCCCGACCCGAGCGCGCCGGCCACACGCGGCAAGGAAATCGAGAACGTGCCGCACTACCTGGCCAACGCCGGCATCGACTGGCAGGTCACGCCGCGGCTGACACTGTCGGCCTGGGGAAACGCACAGGGCGATTACTACGTGGAGCGCAGCAACACCCTCGGCCGCTACGGCGGCTACGCACTGGCCAATCTCGGCGCGACCTGGCGCTGGCGTGCGCAGCGCGAGGTCTCGCTGCAACTGAAGAACCTGACCGATCGGCACTACGTCTACGCCTGGTACGACAGCGGCTCCTCCGGTTACTCGCCCGGCGACGGCCGCGCGCTCTACGCCACGCTGAGCTGGGGCTGGTGATGACGACGCACTCTCCCGCGTCCGCTGTGGCGCCGGCACGCTTCTACCGCGCCGTGTGGCGCTGGCATTTCTATGCCGGCCTGCTGGTGCTGCCGCTGCTGGTCTGGCTGGCGCTGACCGGTGCGGCCTTCGTCTATCAGCAGCCGATCGACGGCTACTTCCACCGCGCGCTGAAGACCGTGCCGGTAGCCGCCCACGCGCAGACGCTGGCGCCGCAGCGGCTGCTGGACGTGGCGCTGGCCGCGCAACCGGGCCAGGCACTGCGCTACACCACACCGCCGCGGCGCGATGCCTCGGCGGAAGTGACCATCGCCACCGCCGATGGCCGCCGCGAGGTCGTGTACGTGGACCCGTACCGGGCGCGGGTGCTGGGGCAGTTGCCCGAGCACGGCACCGTGGCCTGGACCATCCGCCGCCTGCACAGCCTCGACTACGTCGGCTGGTTCGCCAATGCGCTGATCGAGGTGGCGGCCGGCTGGGCGATCCTGCTGGTGTTCACCGGCGTGTACCTGTGGTGGCCGCGCGGGCGCCGCGGCGGCGTGACCACGGTGCGCGGGCGGCCGGCGCAGCGGCTGTTCTGGCGCGATCTGCATGCGCTCACCGGCAGCGTGGTCGGGGTGCTGCTGCTGTTCCTGGCGCTGACCGGGATGCCGTGGTCGTGGTTCTGGGGCGCGCAGGTCAACCGCCTGGCCAATGGTCATCACTACGGCTATCCGTCCGGGCTGCGGGTGGACCTGCCGATGTCGACGCAGCGGCTGAGCGACAGCGAGGTGCCGGCGTGGTCGCTACGCCAGGCGCGCCTGCCGCAGTCGTCGCCGCCGGCCGTGGACCCGCACGCGGCGCACGGCGCGCATGATGGACACGAGGAGCATGGCGAACACGGCGGCATGGCCGACATGCCGGACGCCATGCCGGCGGCGGGCGCGATCGGCCTGGATGCGGCGGTGGCGCGGTTCCAGGCGCGCGGCATCGCGCCCGGCTACAGCGTGGCGCTGCCGCGCGGCGCACGTGGGGTCTATACCGCTTCGGTGTATCCGCCGGACCTGGCGCAGCAGCGGGTGATCCACCTGGACCAGTACAGCGGCCAGGTGCTGCTGGACATGCGCTACGCCGACTACGGCCCGCTGGCCAAGACGCTGGAGTGGGGCATCAACGTGCACCTGGGCCAGGAGTACGGTGCGCTCAACCAGATCGTGCTGATCGTGGCATGCCTGGGCATCGTGCTGCTGTGCGTGAGCGCGGCGGTGATGTGGTGGAAGCGGCGCCCACAGGGCGGGCTCGGGGTGCCGCCGCTGCCCGCGGACCGGCGCACGCTGCGCGGCGTGGTCGCGCTGCTGGTGCTGGGCGGGATGCTGTTTCCGCTGGTGGGTGTGTCCTTGCTGCTGATGCTGGCGCTGGACTGGGTGCTGGTGCTGCGGCGGGAGCCGGTGGTGGGGGCTTAGCGGGTCGAGGTCGGAATGTGCTGTGCTGCTGCCGCGATAAGCCGATCCATCGGCGCATCCGACTTGTTGCAGTCGGGACTGAAGTCCCTCCCACAAAGAGCGATCCGCGGTCATTGTTGCCGTCAGCCTTGCACTGGAGATAAGGGGCTGTCTCTGTAGAGGCGGCTTCAGCCGCGACCGGGCGTTCCCATGAAACCCGGTCGCGGCTGAAGCCGCTCCTAAGGAAAAGACGCGGTGTGGCCGGTAACGCCTGTCGCAGTTGACGCCGCGCCTACAAAAAGCCCGAACGTGTGCTGGCGCGTCTCACAGATCCTCGTGGATCCCGCACTCGCGCTTGAGGCCGAAGAAGCGGGTGTCTTCCTCGCGCATGCCCGGTTCCCAGCGGCGGGTGGTGTGGAAATCGCCGATGGAGACGTAGCCCTGTTCCCACAGCGGGTGATAGGGCAGGTCGTGCTGCTGCATGTATTGCCACAGGTCGCGATCGCTCCAGTCGGCGATCGGATTGATCTTGTAGCGATCGCCGCGCTTCTGCACGAACGGGGTCTGCGCGCGGCTGTCGGACTGGCTGCGGCGCAGGCCTGTGAACCAGGTACCGACCTTCAGTTCGTCCAGGGCGCGACGCATCGGCTCGACCTTGCGCAGGTTGTTGTACTGCTCGATACCGACCATGCCCTGTTCCCACAGGCGGCCGTGGCGCGCTTCCATCCAGGCGCGGCTGACCAGCGGGCGATAGATCTTGAGGTTGAGCTTGAGCCGCTCGGTCAGCGCGTCGGCGAAGCGGTAGGTCTCGGCGAACAGGTAGCCGGTGTCGATCAGGATCACCGGGATGTCCGGGCGCTGCCGGGTTAGCAGGTGCAGGGTGGCGGCCGATTGCGCGCCGAAGCTGGACGACAGCGCCGCTTCGGCCGGGCCGTGCTGCAACGCCCAGGCCACCCGCTCGGGCGCGGACAGCGTCGCCAGCAGCGCATTGGCGGCATCGAGATCCAGGGCCGGCACCGGTGCGTTGGCGGAGGCGTCTTGGGAGGCGGCGGGCAGAGCGCTCATGCGTGCAGTTCCGACGGAATCAGGTGACGGTGGGTGGGATAGGTGGGCAACTCGACCACGCCGGTGCGGTGCAGGAAATCGCCGAAGCGCTCGTCCTCATGCCGCTCGTTGGCATAGCGCGCGAACAGCGGTTCCAGCGCGGCGAGGATCTCCGGCTCGGCGATGTTCTCGCGGTACAGGGTGTTGAGGCGCTGCCCGCGGTGGTCGCCGCCGAGCATCAGGTTGTAGCGGCCCGGCGCCTTGCCGACCAGGGCGATCTCGGCCAGGTACGGCCGCGAGCAGCCGTTCGGGCAGCCGGAGAGGCGCAGCAGGATCGGCGCGTCCTGCAGGCCGTGGCGCGCCAGCAATGGCTGCAGCTGCGCGGCGAAGGCCGGCAGGTAGCGCTCGGCCTCGGCCATCGCCAGGCCGCAGGTGGGCAGCGCCACGCAGGCCATGGCCGCGCGCGCCAGCGCGGTGGGTGCGCGGTTGCCGGCGTCCAGCGCATGCGCGCGCACCAGCGCGTCGATCGCCTCGCGTTGCGCGGCGGGAACGCCGGCGATCACCAGGTTCTGGTTCGAGGTCATGCGGAAGTGCGCGCCGTCGCCGGCGTCGCGCAGCTGCGTGGCGATCGCGCGCAGGCCGCTGAGGTGCTGTGCGCCGTCGGCGTGGTCGGCGATGCGCCCGGCCGGCAGCGACAGGGTCAGGTGCCAGCGGCCGTCCTCGCCAGCCTGCCAGCCGGCGCGGTCGCCGTTGTGCTCGAAGGCGAAGTCGCGCGTGGGCTGCAGGCGCACGCCGGCACGGCGCTCGATCTCCGCCAGCACCGTCTCCAGGCCGTGGTCGTCGATGGTGTACTTGAAGCGCGCGCGCTTGCGCACGGTGCGGTTGCCCAGGTCGCGCTGGGTGGTGACCACCGCGGTAGCGACATCCAGCAGGTGCGCGCGGTCGATGAAGCCGACCACGTTGGCCACGCGCGGGTAGGTCTCCGCATCGCCATGGCTGGCGCCCATGCCGCCGCCGAGGCTGACGTTGTAGCCGGCGAGCGTGCCGTCGGCGTCGAGTACGCCGATGAAGCCCAGATCGTTGGCGAACACGTCCACGTCGTTGATCGGGGGCAGCGCGAAACCGATCTTGAACTTGCGCGGCAGGTAGGCGTTGCCGTAGATCGGCTCGTCCTCCTGGCCGCTGCCGGCGACCTGCTCCTCGTCCAGCCAGATCTCGTAGTAGGCGCGGGTGTTGGGCAGCAGGTGTTCGGACACGCGCGCGGCGTCGGCGTAGAGCGTGGCGTGCGCCTGCGAGGCCAGCGGATTGGCGGCGACCTGCACGTTGCGATTGACGTCGCCGCAGGCGGCCAGGGTGTCGATCAGCGCGGCGTTGATCGCCTGCATGGTTGCTTTCAGCTCGCGCTTGATCACCCCGTGGAACTGGAACGCCTGGCGCGTGGTGACGCGCAGCGAGTGGTTGCCGTAGGTGGTGGCGATGGCGTCGAGCTTGAGCCACTGCGCCGGATCGACCACCCCGCCCGGGGTGCGCGTGCGGATCATGAACTGGTAGGCCGGCTCCAGCTTCTGCCGGCGCCGCTCCTCGCGCAGATCGCGGTCGTCCTGCTGGTAGCTGCCGTGATACTTGATCAGGGTCTGATCGTCCTCGCGCAGCGCCCCGGTGACCGGATCGGCCAGGCTCTGCAGCAGCGACCCGCGCAAGCGCTGGCTGTGGTGCTTGATGTCTTCGACGGAGTGGGACATTGGGCAGGGAATCGAGAATAGGGAATAGGGAATTGCAAGAGCGGGTGCGTCGGATTACGGAAAGCCCGTCGAGGCCGGCTGTTGCCCATTCCCCATTCCCGTTTCCCGATTCCCCGCCTCAATAGACATCACGCGCATACCGCCCCTCCCGCTGCAGTTGGCTGAGGTAGGCGGCGGCGTCCTCGGGGCTGTGGGCGCCGTGGTCGGCGACGAGCTCCAGCAGGGTGGCGTGCACGTCCTTGCCCATGGCGATGGCGCCGCACACGTACAGGTGCGCGCCGTTCTGCAGCCAGTCGTAGACGGCACGGCCGTGTTCGCGCAGGCGCTGCTGCACGTAGACCTTGGAAGGAGCGGTGTTCCCGCGCAGCGGTTGCACGTCGCGCGAGAACGCCAGGTCCAGCCGGTGCAGTTCGCCGCTGCGCAGCGCCTGCTGCCATTCGGCCTGGTAGAGGAAGTCGCGGTTGAAGTGGCGGGCGCCGAAGAACAGCCAGTTGCGGCCGCTGGCGCCGCTCTCGGCGCGCTCCTGCACGAAGCCGCGGAACGGCGCCACGCCGGTGCCGGGGCCGATCATCAGGATGTCGCGGCTGGCGTCGGCCGGCACCCGGAAGCGTTCGTTGGGCTCGATGTAGATCGGGGCGCTGTCGCCTTCGGCCAGGGCGGCCAAATAGCCGCTGGCGGCGCCACCGTGCGCATGGCCGTGGGCGTCGTAGGCCAGCACGTCGACGGTGAGGTGGGCTTCGTCGCCGACCCGCTTGCGGCTGGAGGCGATCGAGTACAGGCGCGGGACCATCGGCCGCAGCGCCTGCAGCAGCGCGGCGTGGTCCCAATCCGCCGGCCAGCGACGCAACACGTCGATCACTTGGTGATCGGCGAGCAGCGCCGCCAGGCCGGCGGTCTGGGTGGGGTCGAGCAGCTCGGTCAGCGCGGTCGCGCCGGCGCGTTCGGCGACCGCGCTGAGCAACGGGCGCGAGACCCGGGTCAGTTCGCGGTGGCCGCTGAGCCACTCGTTCAGAGACAGTGTCTGCCCATCGGCGGTGAGTTCGGCGTGACCGTCCAGTCGCGTCGCGGTCAACACCGCCTCGACCAGCGCAGGCGGGTTGCGATGGCGCACGCCCAGGGCATCGCCGGGTTCGTAGTGCAGGCCGCTGCCGGCCAGCGACAGCTCCAGGTGGCGCACGTCCTTGTCGGCCGGGCCGTGCGCGGCGTAGCGCGGTCCCTTGAAGTCGCGGCCGCTGATCGGCTGGTTGGCCAGCACCTCGGCGGCGAACGGCTGAGTGCGGCTCCAAGCCGTGGCCGCGGTGCCGCGCAGCGGGGTCACCGTG
The DNA here is from genome assembly GCF_034105445.1 of Xanthomonas sp. LF07-6. NCBI lineage: Bacteria > Pseudomonadati > Pseudomonadota > Gammaproteobacteria > Lysobacterales > Lysobacteraceae > Xanthomonas > Xanthomonas sp. LF07-6. The sequence goes on along the minus strand of NZ_JAXGGI010000008.1, from coordinate 117,490 downwards.
GCCGACGGCGCCGCGGGCGTGTGGCGGCCCAGCACGTCGCGTGCCTGCGCCAGCGCCTGCACGCGCCATGGCGCCGCGACCGTCTCGATCTCCAGGTCGGCCTCGCCCAGCGGCAGCAGCCGTTGCGCGCCGAGTTCGGCCAGGCGCGCATCCAGACGCCGGGCGATGCCGCAGAAATCGGCGTAGCTGGAATCGCCCAGGCCGAGCACGGCGTACTGCAGCTGCGGCAGCTTTGGCGCGCGCCGGCTCTGCAGGAACTCGACGAAGCCGATCGCATCGTCCGGCGGGTCGCCCTCGCCCTGGGTGCTGATGACCACGTACAGCAGGCGTTCGTTGCCCAGCTCGCGGGTGGGATAGACGTCGGCGCGCAGCAGGCGCACCGCCAGCCCGGCGGCTTCGGCCTCGGCGGCGACCTGTTCGGCGGCGCGGCGCGCGTTGCCGGTCTGGCTGCCGTAGACGATGCTCAACTGCGGCGCGGGCGAGGGTGACGCGGCGGCACCGGCGACCACGGCCAGCGCCGGCGTTGTCGGCCCCTGCGCCTGGGCCAGGCCGGCGGCGTAGCCGGACAGCCACCACAGGCCGGCCGCGTCCAGGCCCTCCACGGTCCGCGCCAGCAGTGCCTTGCGCTCCTCGGGCAAGGGGCTGGGCGGCAACGCGGGCGAGGCGGCGGTCATGGCCGGTCCGGGTGTTGGGAAGGGATGACCGATGTTAGGGAAGCGTTGCGCGGTGCAGAAAGGAACAGGGGTTATCGGCTCATGCCCGGGGCTTATTTCTGCCGGGCGGCCGGCGCGACGCACACTGCCGCCCCGACTGCCACGACCGCTGCTACGCTTCGGTCCGGTCTCCCACTGCCTGCCGCCGCCGTCTCGATGAGTGCGTTCCCCCTGTCCCACCTCGACCGCCTAGAGGCCGAGAGCATCCACATCCTGCGCGAGGTCGCTGCCGAGTTCCGCAACCCGGTGCTGCTGTATTCGGTGGGCAAGGACAGCTCGGTTCTGCTGCACCTGCTGCTCAAGGCGTTCGCGCCAGCGCCGCCGCCGATCCCGCTGCTGCACGTGGACACGCGCTGGAAGTTCCGCGAGATGATCGCCTTCCGCGACCGCCGCGCCGCCGAGACCGGCGTGGAGCTGCGCGTGCACATCAATCCCGACGGCGTCGCCCAGGACGTCGGCCCGTTCAGCCACGGCGCCAGCGTGCATACCGACGTGATGAAGACCCAGGCGCTCAAGCAGGCGCTGGACCTGTGGAAGTTCGATGCCGCCATCGGCGGCGCGCGCCGCGACGAGGAGAAGGCGCGCGCCAAGGAGCGGGTGTTCTCGTTCCGCAATGCGCACCATCGCTGGGATCCCAAGCAGCAGCGTCCGGAGCTGTGGAATCTGTACAACCCGCGGATCCATCCCGGCGAGAGCGTGCGCGTGTTCCCGCTGTCCAACTGGACCGAGCTGGACATCTGGCTGTACATCTACCGCGAAGCGATTCCGGTGGTGCCGCTGTACTTCGCCGCCGAGCGCCCGGTGGTGGAACGCGACGGCGCGCTGATCATGGTCGACGACGCGCGCCTGCCGCTGCGTCCCGGCGAAACCCCGCAACTGCGCCGCGTGCGCTTCCGCACCCTCGGCTGCTACCCGCTGACCGGCGCGATAGAGTCGCAGGCCGACACCCTGGAGAAGATCATCGCCGAGATGCTGCAGGCCACCACCTCCGAACGCCAGGGCCGGATCATCGACCAGGATCCGGGTGCCTCGATGGAGCAGAAGAAGGTGGAGGGGTATTTCTGATGGGCTGGGAATCGGGAACAGGGAATCGGGAATCGCAAGTGCAAAAGCAAGCATCGCCGCCATCTGGCGCGTCGCAGGAGACCGCTGTTTCCATTCCCCATTCCCCATTCCCTATTCCCGTAGGCGGCGACGCAGTCGCCGCCTACCTGCAGCAACACGAACACAAGCCGCTGCTGCGCTTCATCACCTGCGGCAGCGTCGACGACGGCAAGAGCACGCTGATCGGTCGCTTGCTGTACGACAGCAAGCGGCTGTTCGACGACCAACTGGCCGCGCTCGGTGCCGACAGCAAGCGCCACGGCACCCGCGGCGGAGCCATCGACTATGCGCTGCTGCTGGACGGCCTGGCCGCCGAGCGCGAGCAGGGCATCACCATCGATGTGGCCTACCGCTATTTCGATACCGACCGGCGCAAGTTCATCGTCGCCGACTGCCCCGGGCATGCGCAGTACACCCGCAACATGGCCACCGGCGCCTCCACCGCCGATGTGGCGGTGGTGCTGGTCGATGCGTCCAAGGGCGTGCTGACCCAGACCCGCCGGCACAGCTACATCGTCGCGCTGCTGGGCATCCGCCACGTGGTGCTGGCGGTCAACAAGATGGACCTGGTCGGCTTCGCGCAGGCGACGTTCGACGCGATCGCCGCTGAGTACCGCGCGCTCGCCGCGCAGTTGGGCATCGCCGACGTGCAGTGCATTCCGCTGTCGGCGCTGGAGGGCGACAACCTGTCGCAGCGTTCGGCGCGCATGCCCTGGTATGCCGGCCCGGCACTGCTCGAACATCTGGAAGGCGTGCAACTGGACGCGCGCGGCGGCGACGGCGGCCTGCGCCTGCCGGTGCAGTGGGTCAACCGGCCGCACGCGCAGTTCCGCGGCTTCGCGGGCACCGTGGCGGCCGGCGCGGTGCAGCCTGGCGATGCGGTGGTGGTGTTGCCGTCGGCGCGGCGCGCGCAGGTCGCGCAGGTGCTGATCGGCGCCGAGCCGGTGCCGCGCGCGGTCGCCGGGCAGGCAGTGACCCTGACCCTGACCGAGGAGATCGACGTCAGCCGTGGCGATGTGATCGCCGCTGCCGGCGATCCGCCGGAGGTGGCCGACCAGTTCGCCGCGCACGTGCTGTGGATGGACGATGCCGCGCTGCTGCCGGGTCGCCCGTACTGGCTGAAGATCGGTGCGCGCACCGTGGCCGCCAGTGTCACCGAGATCAAGCACCGCATCGACGTCAACACGCAGGAGCGGCTGGCGGCCAAGCGCCTGGAACTCAACGAGGTCGGTTACTGCAACCTGGCGCTGGACCAGCCGATCGCCTTCGCCCCGTACGCGCAGGACCGTGCGCTCGGCGGCTTCATCCTGATCGACCGCCACAGCAACGCCACCGTCGCCGCCGGGACCCTGGATTTCGCGCTGCGCCGCGCCGGCAACGTGCATTGGCAGCACCTGGACGTGGACAAGGCCGCGCGCGCGCGGATCAAGGGACAGACACCGAAGGTGCTGTGGTTCACCGGCCTGTCCGGCGCCGGCAAGTCGACCATCGCCAACCTGGTCGACAAGCGCCTGCACGCACTGGGCTACCACACCTTCATTCTCGATGGCGACAACGTGCGCCATGGCCTGAACCGCGATCTGGGCTTCACCGACGAGGATCGCGTGGAAAACATCCGCCGCGTCGCCGAGGTGGCCAGGCTGATGACCGACGCCGGCCTGATCGTGCTGGTCAGCTTCATCTCGCCGTTCCGCGCCGAGCGGCAACTGGCGCGCGAGCGCTTCGGCGAGGGCGAGTTCCTCGAAGTGTTCGTCGACGTGCCGCTGCCGGTGGCCGAGGCGCGCGACGTCAAGGGCCTGTACGCCAAGGCGCGCGCCGGCCTGATTCCCAACTTCACCGGCATCGACTCCCCGTACGAGGCGCCGGAGCGGCCGGAACTGCACCTGCACGCCGATGGCGACAACGTCGAAGCGCTGGCCGCGCAGGTGCTGGCGGCGCTGGGGTTGCAGGACTGAGGCGGGGGCGGGGCGTTGCGAGGGTCGATCGCCTTCCCGATGCCGCCGCACTGTAGGAGCCAACTGTCATGCAGTCGCGCCGAAGAGCGCCCGCCAGGCACCCGACCTCGAGGCGTCGGGACTGAAGTCCCTCCCACAGTGCACCCAGCCAACGTGTCGCAAGTCTCGGCGTGAGCTGTTCCGTCACACGCGAATAGTGCTCGCTGTTGCGGAAATCAGCGTTGTTGTGTGTCCATCAGGATCAGCAGGCAATAAGCGCCACCACGCGCAGTGCATTTGTTGGCGGACACGGCAATGATCCAGGCGTGTGCAGCAGTCGCAGTTGCTTCGGCCTTTGCTGTTGATGTTGCTCTGGCTTTTGATTGAACGGGTTCCCTTCCGCAGTGGCGGCCATCGCGGGGGAAAACCCCGCAGGGACGGCGCACATGGACGTGCCCCGTTCGCGGCAGGGGCGGGATGCCTCTTTCGCGAATCCCCGGGATGGACGCGGACCCGGAGCGCGTCAGCGCGGAGGGCGCAAGGCAGGGTGTGCTTTACCACAGCCGAAGGCTGATCAAAGTGACTCGCCGCAAGGCGAAAGCCCTGGCTGTTGCTTGAGATGTAGGGGCCGGACGTGAAGAACCTCCGCGGTGCCCGCGGGCTAAATCACGGGCGGTCATCACGTGACAGCCGCGGCCGCGCATGCTTAAGTCGTCGCCCTCCTCATCGGCGAAGGCCCGTCCATGCCAGCTCTGTCCCGTCGCATGCTGTTCTCCGTCCTCGCGCTGTGCTGCGGCGCGGCCTGCGCGCAGGCCCCCGATGCGGTGCCGACCGGACGCCTGCCGAATTGGGTGGTGCCGGAGCACTATGCGCTGGACTTGAAGATCGATCCGGAGCGCACCAGCTTCGACGGCACCGCCACCGTCCGCGTGCGCCTGGAGCGCGCCTCCGATCATCTGTGGCTGCACGGCAAGGAGCTACGGGTGAGCAAGGCCACGCTGCGCACCGCCGATGGTGCGTCGTTCCCGGTGCGCTACACCCAGGCCGACGCGCAGGCCGGCGTGGCCCGCATCGCCTTCGGGCGCACGCTGCAGCCGCAGGAACTGATCCTGACCATCGTCTACAGCGCGCCGTTCAACCAGCAGTTGCAGGGCCTCTACCAGGTCAAGGCGCAGGGGCATGCCTATGCCTTGACGCAGATGGAGCCGATCAGCGCGCGCTACGCTTTCCCCGGCTTCGACGAGCCGGCGCTGAAGACGCCGTTCGCGCTGCGCCTGACCGTGCCCGAGGGCGAGCAGGCGCTGGCCAATACCCGCGCCGAGTCCACCGAGCCGGCGGGCAAGGGCTGGAAGACCGTGCGCTTCGCCGAGACCGTGCCGCTGCCGACCTACCTGGTGGCCTACGCGGTCGGGCCGTGGGACGTGGTCGACGGGCCGGCGCTGCCGGCCACGCCGCAGCGCGCGCAGGCCACCCCCTTGCGCGGCGTCGCTGCACAAGGACAGGGCCCGCGCATCCGGCGCGCGCTGCAGCAGACGCCGGAGATCATCGCCGCGCTGGAGGACTACTACGACTTCGGCTATCCGTTCGACAAGCTGGACCTGGTGGCCGCGCCGGACTTCTCCGCCGGGGCGATGGAGAACCCCGGCTTCGTCACCTTCCGCGACTGGCTGTTGCTGCTGGACGACCATTCGCCGCGGCACAACGTCGAGGGCTCGTTCAACGTCACCGCGCACGAGCTGGCGCACCAGTGGACCGGCGATACGGTGACCATGGCCTGGTGGGACGACCTGTGGCTCAACGAGGCCTTCGCCACCTGGATGCAGCAGAAGATCACCATGCGCCTGCGTCCGCAGTACCGCGCCGACCTGGACCGCATCAGTGCCGCGCAGGAGGCGATGGACAACGACAGCCTGGTCAGCGCGCGCAAGATCCGCCAGCCGATCACCGGCAACGGCGACATCGAGACCGCCTTCGACAGCATCACCTACCGCAAGGGCGCCGCAGTGCTGGGCATGTTCGAGCAGTTCGTCGGCGAGGACACCTTCCGCAGCGGCATGCGCAGCTACATTCGCGCGCACCGCTTCGGCAACGCCACTGCCGACGACCTGGTCGATGCCATCGCCGCCGCGGCCGGCAAGGGCGAGGACGTCAAGGCCGCATTCCGCAGCTTCCTCGATCAGCCGGGCGTGCCCTATCTGCAAGCGCAGTTGCAGCCCGAGGCGGGCGGCGCGGTGCTGCAACTGCACCAGCAGCGCTTCCTGCCGCTGGGCTCGCGCGGCAACGCCGCACAGACCTGGGGCGTGCCGGTGTGCGTCAAGTACGGCACGCGCCAGGGCGTGCGCCGTGCCTGCCAGATGCTGTCTTCCGGCGACGGCCGCCTCGTGCTCGCTGGTGCCGATGCCGACAGCTGGGTGATGCCGAATGCCGGCGGCACCGGCTACTACCGCTTCGCCCTGCCCAAGCCGCAGCTGGCCGCGCTCGGCCGCCATCTCGATGCGCTCGACGATGCCGAGAAGCTGGCCTATGCCGATGCCATCGACAGCGCGTTCCGCACCGGCGAGGCCGATACCGCGGACGTGATCGCGGCGATGCAGCAACTGGCGCCGGCCAAGGCCACGGCGGTGGCCACCGCGATGAACGACCGCATCGCCTGGATCTGGCGGGTGCTGGCGCGCGACGAGGCGCAGCGCGCCATGCTGCGCCAGGCCACCGACGCCGCGTTCGGCGCACGCCTGCGGGCGCTGGGCGATCGGCGCCGCGCCGGCGACAGCGATGACGACGTGGCGCTGCGCTCCACCCTGGCCGAACTGCTCGGGGTGACCATGGGCGTGCCGGCGGTGCGGCAGGCGCTGCTGGCCCAGGGCGATGCGGTGCTGGCCGGCAAGAGCGGTGCGCTGGATTTCGCCGCCGCCAACCCGGATCTGCTTGGCGCAGCGCTGACGGTGGCGGTGCAGGCGCGTGGCGCGCCCGCGGTGGACGCATTGATCGCCGCCCTGCGCGGTCACGGCGAACCGGCCCAGCGCAATGCGATGATCGAAGCGCTCGGCGCCGTGCAGGATCCGAAGCAGTTGCAGAAGGTGCGCGATTTCGCCCTGACCGATGCGATCAAGGTCGGCGAGATGAACAGCCTGCTGATGGGCGCGCATGCCGAGCCGGCCACGCACGCCTCGATGTGGCCCTGGTACACCGCGCACTTCGATCGCATCGTGGCGCGCTCCGGTTCCTTCGACGGCGGTCGCTTGCCGGCGCTGGCGGCCAGCGGTGGCTGCGATGCCGCCGAAGCGGACCGGCTGGAGGCGTTCTTCACGCCGCGCCTGAAGGCACTCAGCGGCGCTGACCGCGGCCTTGCGCAGACCGCCGAGACGATTCGCCTGTGCAGTGCGCTGCAGGCGCGACAGCGCGCCGCTTTTTCGCCGCACTGATTGCAGTTGCCAGGTTCCTGCGCCGCCCGCATGCTATGCGGCGCGCACTCGCGTGGCAGGCGCAGGGATGGCGGATTGGGTGGCGGACGACGCTGCCGGGCAACGTTCAGGGGGAACGCATGGATCCGAAGCTGCATGACGTGTTGGCCAGAACCAATGTGGCCGAACTGGTCCAACCGGCGTGCGCCGAACAGGTGACGCATCAGCCGGTGCAGCCGGAGCCAGCGCCGCCGCCGCCGCCCAGATACGCCACCTCCGATCCGTTCCAGTACCACCTGGCCAGCACAGAGGTCGTCGGCAAATTAGCCGAGGGGCGTACGTCGCCGGCGCTGCGCTTTTTCGGCTGGTTGGTGTTCGGGCTGCCAATGGCCTCGTTCGGATTGATGATGCTGCACGCGATCTGGTATGACGCGTCGGCGCATGCCCTGTATGTGCCGCACACCCTGGGGCAGGCGGTGCGCATGCTGCTTGGGACTGCATCGGCGCTTGCCTTCGTGGTGGCCTATCCGTACTTCACCCGGCGTCGTACCGGCAAGACTGATTGAGCGGCCCAAGCCGCGCCACGCGTGCGCTGCGTCTCATCGCGCAGCGCATGCGTTGGCCGGCAAGGGTCGTCGGTCATGGTCGCGACGTGTCAACGCCCGTCACGCCAGGCCGTTAGACTGGGTCGAACTCCACGCGTCCGGGATCTCCATGCCGCACCGACCACGCGCCGGCGTCCGCCTGGTGTGCCTCCTGTTGTCCGCGCTCGCGCTCGCCGGTTGCGGCAAGGCCCCGGCGCCGGCCGCGGCCAGTGCCGCGATTCCGGTGACGCTGCAGACGGTGCAGCCCCGTGAGTGGAACGACAGCCTGGCCGCGCTGGGCACGGTCAAGGCCCGCGAGTCGGTGACGCTGACCGCCAAGGTCAGCGAGATCGTGGAGCGCGTGCATTTCGAGAGTGGCCAGGAAGTGGCGGCCGGCGCGCCGCTGGTGACGCTTCGCGGGCAGGGCCAGCAGGCGGCGTTGCGCGAGGCGGAGGCTACCTACACCGAGGCCGAGCAACTGTATCGGCGGCAGAGCGAACTGGTCGGGCGGCAACTGGTGTCGCGCGCGCAACTGGACACGCAACGCGCGCTGCGCGATGCCGCGCAGGCGCGGGTGCTGCAGATGCGCGCGGAGATCGGCGACCGCAGCGTGCGCGCGCCGTTCGCCGGCGTGCTCGGCCTGCGCCAGGTCAGCCCCGGCGCGCTGCTGACGCCCGACGCGACCATCGCCACGCTCGACGACGTGGCCCAGGTCTACGTGGATTTCCAGGTGCCGGAGGCGGCGCTGTCGACGGTGAAGGCGGGCGATGCCGTCGGCGGCCGCAGCGTGGCCTATCCGGGGCGCGCCTTCGACGGCAAGGTCGCCACCGTGGATGCGCGCGTGGATAGCGCCACCCGCGCGGTCACCGTGCGTGCCGCGTTCGACAACGCCGACCGCGCGCTGCGCCCGGGCATGCTGATGGACGTGCGCCTGTATCGGCCCGCCCGGCAGGCGCTGGTGATCCCGGAGATCGCGGTGGTGCAGGTGGGGCGCGACGCTTTCGTCTATCGCGTCGGCGCCGACGCCACCGTGGCCCGCGCCGACGTGCGCACCGGCGCGCGCCGCGACGGCCTGGTCGAGATCGTCGACGGCCTGCAGCCCGGCCAGCGCATCGTGGTCGAGGGTACCGGCAAGCTGCGTCCGGGCGTGGCGGTGGTCGATGCGAGGTCGACTGCCGCAGCCGCTCCCGCCACCACCGGCCCGAGTCCCGGTAGTGGCGCCGCGGAACGCGCCCGATGAAGCTGTCCGACGTCTCCATCACCCGGCCGGTGTTCGCCGCGGTGATGAGCCTGTTGCTGGTGGTGTTGGGGGTGATGGCGTACAGCCGGCTGACCCTGCGCGAGTTGCCGGCGATCGATCCGCCGATCGTGTCGGTGGAGGTGCGCTACCCCGGCGCCTCGGCGGCGGTGGTGGAGAGCCGCATCACCCAGGTGCTGGAGGACGCGCTGGCCGGCATCGAAGGCATCGAGACGATCCAGGCGCGCAGTTCCAACGGCGTGGCCGACATCAGCATCGAGTTCCGCGCCACTCGCGACATCGAGGCCGCCGCCAACGACGTGCGCGACGCGGTCAGCCGCGTGCTCGACCGCCTGCCCGACGAGGCCGACGCGCCGGAAATCGCCAAGGTCGAGGCCGATGCCGACGCCATCCTGTGGCTCAACATGAGCTCCAGCACGATGGATGCGCTGCAGCTGTCCGACTACGCCGAACGATACGTGGTGGATCGCCTGTCCAGCATCGACGGCGTGGCCCAGGTGCGCCTGGGCGGGCGCCAGCGCTATGCGATGCGGATCTGGCTGGACCGCGACCAGTTGGCCGCGCGCGACCTCACCGTGGCCGACGTGGAGAACGCGCTGGCCCGCGAGAACGTGGAACTGCCGGCCGGCCGCCTGGAGTCGGCCGACCGCGACTTCACCCTGCGCGTGGAGCGCAGCTACCGCGCACCGGCGGATTTCGCCACGATTCCGCTCGGCAAGGGCCGCGACGGCTACGTGGTGCGGCTGGGCGACGTGGCCAAGGTGGAACTGGCCTCGGCCGAGCGCCGCGCCTACTTCCGCAGCAACGGCGTGCCCAACGTCGGCCTGGGCATCGTCAAGACCTCCACCGCCAACAGCCTGGATGTGGCCCGCGCCGCGCGCGCGGCCGCGCAGCAGATCCAGCAGACCCTGCCCAAGGGCACGCAGATCTTCGTCGCCTTCGATTCCACCGTGTTCATCGATGCCTCGGTGGAACGCGTCTACCACACCCTGATCGAAGCGGTGGTGCTGGTGCTGGTGGTGATCTGGCTGTTCCTGGGCAGCGTGCGCGCGGCGCTGATCCCGGCGGTGACGGTGCCGGTGTGCCTGGTGGCCGCGTTCATCGCGCTGTATGCGTTCGGCTTCTCGATCAATCTGCTGACCCTGCTCGCCCTGGTGCTGTGCATCGGCCTGGTGGTGGACGATGCGATCGTGGTGGTGGAGAACATCCAGCGTCGCGTCGACCTTGGCGAACCGGCGCTGGTGGCGGCGCGGCGCGGCACCGCACAGGTCGCCTTCGCGGTGATCGCCACCACCGCGGTGCTGGTGGCGGTGTTCCTGCCGGTCGGCTTCCTCGAAGGCAATACCGGGCGCCTGTTTCGCGAACTGGCGGTGGCGCTGGCCGCGGCGGTGGCGATCTCCGCCTTCGTCGCGCTGACCCTGACCCCGATGATGTCGTCCAAGCTGCTCAAGGCGCACGCGCGCGAGCAGCCCAACCGCGTGCATGGCTGGGTCGAGGCGCGGCTGCAGGGGCTCAGCGCGCGCTATCGGCGCGTGCTCGAGCGCCACGTCGGCCGTGCCTGGGTGTTCGGCGCGCTGATGCTGGCGGCACTGGCGGCCAGTGCGCTGCTGGCACGGATGATTCCCTCGGAACTGGCGCCGGCCGAGGACCGCGGCTCGTTCCAGGTGATGATCGATGCGCCGGAAGGCGCCGGCTTCGACTACACGGTGGGGCAGATGCACCAGGTCGAGGCCATCCTCGACCGCCACCGCGGCGACGGCCAGCCGATCGCGCGCGCCAATCCGCGCGTGCCCGGCAGCTTCGGCGCCAGCGAGGAGATGCACACCGGCCGGGTCAGCGTGTTCCTGCGCGACTGGAGCGAGCGCGACGTGGCCACCGCCGACGTCGCCGCGACGCTGCAGGAGGAACTGCGCGCCTTGCCCGGCGTGCGTGCGCGCACCCAGGTCGGCGGCGGCCTGGTCAACAGCCGCGGGCAGCCGTTCCAGATCGTGCTCGGCGGCCCCGACTACGCCGAGATCGCGCAATGGCGCGACCGCCTGCTCGCGCGCATCGCCGACAACCCCGGGCTGGTCGGGGCGGACTCGGACTACAAGGAAACCCGGCCGCAGATGCGCGTGGAGATCGACCGCCAGCGGGCAGCCGACCTCGGCGTGCCGGTGACCGAGATCGGCCGCGCGCTGGAGACGCTGATGGGCGCGCGCCAGGTCACCACCTTCGTCGACAATGGCGAGGAGTACGACGTGATGCTGCAGGCCAGTCGCGACGGCCGCGCCGATCCGGCCGACCTGGCGGCGATCCGGGTACGCGCCGATAGCGGCCAGCTGATCCCGCTGTCCAACCTGGTGACCCTGCGCGAAGTCGCCGAGCCGGGCAACCTGCACCGCTTCAATCGCCTGCGTGCCATCACCATCAACGCCGGCCTGGCCCCGGGCTATCCGCTCGGCGAGGCGATCGCCTGGGCGCAGCAGGTGGCGCGCGAGGAACTGCCCGACTACGCGCAGCTCGACTGGAAGGGCGAATCGCGCGAGTACCAGAAGGCCGGCGGCGCGGTGCTGCTGACCTTCGCCCTGGCGTTGCTGATCGTGTATCTGGTGCTGGCGGCGCAGTTCGAGAGCTTCATCCACCCGCTGGTGATCATGCTGACCGTGCCGCTGGGCGTGCTCGGCGCGCTGATCGGCCTGGCGATCAGCGGCGGTACGCTCAACCTGTTCAGTCAGATCGGTATCGTGATGCTGGTCGGGCTGGCGGCCAAGAACGGCATCCTGATCGTGGAGTTCGCCAACCAGTTGCGCGATGCCGGGCGCAGCGTGCGCGACGCGATTGTAGAGGCCTCGGCGGTGCGCCTGCGGCCGATCCTGATGACCTCGCTGGCCACCGTGGTCGGCGCGATCCCGCTGGTGCTCGCCGGCGGCCCCGGATCGGCCAGCCGCGCCACCATCGGTATCGTGGTGATCTTCGGCGTATCGGTGTCCACGCTGCTGTCGCTGTTCGTGGTGCCGGCGTTCTATGCGCTGCTGGCGCCGTACACGCGCTCGCCGGACGCGGTGCAGCAGCGCCTGCAGCAACTGGAAGTGCAGACGCCGTCGGTCGGCGGCCACGCCTGAGCCGGGCCGCTCAGGCAGCCGCGCTCAGGCCGGATCGACGCGCGACGGCGCCAGCGGCTGCGGCGCGCAGCGCGGCTGCTGCAGCAGGTGCACGAACTGCGCGGCGATCACCGCGCCACCGAAATGGCGCTGCACGAAGTCGCGCCCGGCCTGGCCCATGCGCTGGCGCCGTTCGCCGTCGCACAGGCGCAGGATCGCATCGCGCCAGCCGTCCACGTCGCCGGGCGTGAGCAGTTCGCCGCTGACCCCGGGGTCCAGCGTCTCCGCGGTGCCGCCGACGTGGCTGGCCAGCACCGGCACGCCGCTGGCCTGCGCCTCCACCGAGACCCGGCCGAAGGTTTCCGGCGCCAGCGACGGGAACGCCAGCATCGACATCGCGTTGTAGTAGGGCGTGGTGTCGTTGACCCAGCCGACGAAACGGTGGCGCTGGCCGTGCGGCTGGGCCGCGGCCTGCGCCTGCAACTGCGCCGCGTCCGGGCCGTCGCCCAGCCACAGGCAGTGCAGGCGCGGTTCCTGCGCCATCGCCGCTCCTGCAGCATCCAGCAACGGGAAAATGCCCTTGCCGGCATGCATGCGCCCGCTGTAGCCAAGCACGATCGCATCCTCGGGCAGGCCCTGCGCGGCGCGAATGGCGCGGCCGCGTTCCGGATCCGGGCGCAGCCGTTCCATGGTCACCGGGTTGTACAGCACCTGCACCAGCGCCTCCGGCACGCCGCGCTCCAGGTAGGCCTGGCGCGCGTAGTGCGACACCGCGAAGAAGCGCGCCGCCAGGCGCGGGATCGCATAGCCGGACAGCGCACTCATCGCCGGCGTACGGTGGCGGAACAGCGTGACCGGGATGCCCAGCACGCGCCCGGCCAGCAGCAGCGGCCAGTATTCCTTGCCGAAGTTGCCCACCAGCCAGTCCGGCCGGCTGCGCCGCGCCACGCGCAGCAGCGGCCGGTAGCCGTCCGGGTCCAGCACGTTGCGGAAGTGCCCGACGTGCACGGTGATGCCGCTGCGGCGCAATTCGTCGGCGATCAGGCCGCCCTCGCAGGCGATGACCTCGACCTGGTGACCGACGCCGGCCAGCGCCTGCGCCAGCGCCACAAAATGCGTGGCCGCGCCGGTGTTTTCGGGATTGGTGCCGACGAACAGGAATTTCATCCGCGCCGGTCCTCGTAGGCGGTGAAGGCGCGCAGCGCGAACTGCGGCAGCAGGTGATGACGCGCGACCTGGATGCGCGGATAGCGCATCGGGTCCGAGCCGGCCGGGGCGCGGCCGCGGCGGGTGCTGGTGGCGGCGGTGTAGCCGGCCTCGCGCACCACGTCGGCGACGCGGTCGTCGACGTCGCCGTAGGGATAGCAGAACTGCGGCACCGCCTCGCCGAGCAGGTCCTCCAGTTCGCGCTTGCAGCCGCCGATCTCCTCGCGCAGCGCCGCATCGCTGCAGCCGGTCAGGTGCGGGTGCGAGCGGGTATGCGCGCCGATCTCCATGCCGCCGGCGCGCCACTGGCGCAGCTCGGCGAGGTTCATCAGCGGCTTCTCGATGCCCAGCTTCTGCGCATCCCACACGTTGTGGCGGCCGATGCAGCCGCTGACCATGTACACCGTGGCGGTGAAACCCAGCCGCTGCAGCACCGGCAGCGCCGCGTGCAGGTTGTCCAGATAGCCGTCGTCCAGGGTGACCACCGCGACCTTGCCCTGGCGCTCGCCACGCAGATAGGGCATGGCGTCGGACATGGACACGCCGCGGTAGCCCAGCCGCTGCAGCAGGCGCATCTGCCGGGCGAAGCGGCCCGGGCTGACGTACAGGCTGCGGTACACCTGCAGGTGCCGCGGCGCCTCGGCCACGTTGTGGTACATGAAGATCGGAATGCGGGCCGTGGCGGCGGTGTCGGAGGGCATCGGGGAACGGCTCTTTGGACGGAAGGGCGAGGTGCGGCGCGGGAGTCTACCGGGCCTGGCTTTCGCTGGTCTGTCGGGTAAAACCCTCAGCCGTAGACGATCGCGCCGCCGTGCAGGCTGCGGCCGGCGGCTATGCTGCGCTTCCCTTGCCGCAGGAGCCGCCGATGTCCGAGACCGCCGCTGCCGCCCCCTGGCGCGATCTGCAACTGCATCTGGACGGCATCATGCTGCGGCGCTGGCGTGCCGAGGACCTGGATGCGCTGGTCCGCCACGCCGACGACGCCCAGGTGGCGCGCGGGCTCAGCCGGCGCTTTCCGCATCCCTACACGCGCGCCGACGGCGAGGCCTTCCTGGGCGGGCAGGTGATCGACCTGAACGACCCGGTGCTGGCGATCGAGATCGGCGGCGAGGCCTGTGGCGGGATCGGCCTGCATGCAGCGGCGCAGCCGGCGCCGGAGCGGGCCGAGCTCGGCTACTGGCTTGGCCGCGCGCACTGGGGCCAGGGCCGGATGACCCGCATCGTCGCCGCCTACCTGGACTGGGCGGTGCCGGCGTTGCGCCTGCAGCGGATCGAGGCGTTGACGCTACCAGACAACCATGGCTCGGCGCGCGTGCTGCAGAAGAACGGCTTCGTTGAGATCGGCACGCGCCGCGAACTGTCGTTGCGCGATGGACAGCCGCGCGATTTGCGCCTGTTCGCGCGGACCCGGGCGGCGGCCTGAGTCGCGCGTCGCCCGTGCGAGCGACGCGCGCGGGCCACGGCTTCAGTAGGAAATGGTGGCCGAGGTCGCGGTGGTGTCCACCGCGTAGTTGCATTGCACGTCCAGGCCCGAGCTGTCGCTGTACGACACCCATGCCGGCGACGCCACCTTCTGCATGCGGTAGTCGTAGACGCCGATCGCATCGAAGGTGATGCTCCCGTCCGGCGGATACTGGTCGCAGCTGTCCACCGCATAGACTTCCAGCGCGCCGCCCACCACCAGGTGCGTCCGGGAGTTGATGTCGTAGGTGGTGCTGAGCCGCACGCTCTGACCGGTGGTGACGTTGCGCGTGTCCACGTTCCAGTTCGTGCAGGGCAGGCCGTTGTTGCAGGTGGCGTAGGTGTCGCCGACGATCCGGTCGCCGGCCCTGGCCGCGATGAAGTCGCTGTGCCACACCATGCCGTCCTGGCAGCAGTTCCAGCTGCTCAGGTCCCAGCTGTCGTTGTAGCCGCGGTAGCCGAGCACCGGTTGCAGGATCGTGGGATCGTCGCTCTGCATCCCCGGGAAGAAGTACACCGTCTGCTGCGCCACGTTGGTCGGGTTCTGCGGCACCGTCCAGCTGGCCACGATGCGCCCCATCTTGTTGCCGGTCACGTCGATGGCCGACTGCACCCAGTCGTGGGTGATCGGCGGCGGCACCGCGCCGTGCGCGCGTGCTGCCCGCAGCGCCGCGCCAGCGCGGATCGGCTGGCCGTCCAGGCCACGTCCGTCGGGGTGGACGCGGGTGCCGTTGGGGGTGAAGTTGTCCTGGGTGCAGGCCTGCGCCTGTTCGCGCGCGCCATCGGCATGCTGCAGGGCGCCGTCGGCGAGCACGCGGTCGCTGCGATGGACCTGACGCACGCAGGCCGGCGCGAAGTAGCCGAACGGCGTCTGGATGTAGTCGTCGGGGACGTTGGTGGGCTTGTGCGCGGCAGGCAGGGCGCCGACCCGCGCCAGGCGGGCGTCGGGCGCGGCGGTCTGGGCCAGTGCGCTGGCGCTCAGGCCGAGCAGGGGCAGCATCAGCAGCAGGGCGGCGTGCACGCAGCGGCGTGCGGACGAGGAAAACGGACGGATGTCGGAGTGCATGGGAATCGCCTTGTCGTGAGAATGCGGAGTGCGTTCTCGGGAGCCCGCGGAGCACGGCGCTGCGCGATGCGGCGGCGCAGGCCATCGCAGGTATCCCGTCTGCGAAGCGAATGGCACGGTGATGGTGGGTCGATGGCGCCTGCGTGGTGGCGGAAGGAGCGGCGACAATGGACCCGATGCGCACGCCAGGCTTGTCGGATTTGCGCATGCGCTGCCGCGAATTCCGCACGGTGGAAGGCGGGAGCGAACCACTTCACTGTGCGGCCGGAATGCGGGTTGCGCTTTGCGGTGCATGACGTAGACAAGTCTCGGGGCCGCGCTGCGTCCTGCCGGGGCAGCCAGTGGGGCGCGGATGAGCGAAAATCCCCGCAGCGCGCCGTCCCGGGCGCGCGCCCCGTGCGTTTTTCAGGAGAGTCCCATGCGTCATGCCCTTCGTTCCCGTTGTGCCGCGTCGGCGCGGTGCGCCTGCGCCGCGGGCGTGCGCCGATGACCTCGCCCTGGGGCAACCGCCCACGCGGTGGGAATCCCCCCTCTCCCCCCGGGAGAGGGGCCGGGGGTGAGGGTGCGGCGGCGACCAACCGCAACGAACTGCGCCTCTACGGCCTCAACGCGGTGCGCGCGGTGTACGCGCGGCGGCCGGAGGCGATCCGCAAGCTGTACCTGAGCGAGGCGCGGATCCCGGCATTGCAGCCGCTGCTGAAGTGGTGCGTGGCCAACCGGGTCGGCTACCGCGTGGTGGACGAGGCCGATCTGCACAAGCTCGCCGCCAGCAGCCACCACGAGGGCGTGGTCGCCGACGTGCTGCGCGTCGCGCCGCTGGCCCTGGCCGACTGGCTGCAGGCGCTGGCGCCGGGTCCGGCGCTGGCGCTGTGGCTGGATGGCGTGGGCAATCCGCACAATTTCGGCGCGATCCTGCGCTCGGCGGCGCACTTCGGCGTGGGCGCGATCCTGTTGCCGGAGCAGGCCGCACTGGCGCTGTCCGGTGCCGCCGCGCGCGTGGCCGAGGGCGGCGCCGAGGCGGTGCCGCTGGTGCGGCTGCCGCCCACGATGCAGGCGCAGACGCAATTGCGCGGCGCGGGCTTCGCCCTCGCGGCGACGCTGGTGGACGGCGGCGACGATCTGTTCGCCACTGCCTTGCCGCAGCGCCTGGTCTACGTGATGGGCGCCGAGAGCGACGGGATGGACCGCGACTTCGCGCAGGCCTGCGATCTGCGCCTGTCCATCCCCGGCAGCGGCGCGGTGGAAAGCCTCAACGTCGCCGCCGCCACCGCGGTGTTGCTGGGCACCTGGCGCAGCCGGCATCCGCACGGGCGTGCGGCGCGCTGAGCACGGCGTCACGCGCTGAGATGCGGCTGCATTTGGCTACGCAATAGTGTGCGCGCCGGCCGGTTTCGGGTTTGCGAGGGGCCTGCCGGCGGCGTAGCGTGCAGGCGCGCCTCGCCGATGCGATCGCGCCACGCGCGCTGGCGTCGGCGAAACCGCGCAGTCCCCCGCCCGAAAGGGCCATCGTCACTCCTGCGGAGATGTCGCTCATGAAGCTGCTGTTCTCCATCAAGCACCTGCTGTCGTCGAAGAAGCCGCTGAAGTCGTACGCCTGGTACATCTGGTACTGAGCGCCGTGTGCGATGCCGCGCGGCATGCCGTGCGGCCGGTGCCCGGCGGATGCACTGCGCCGGGCGTCGTTCCTCCAGGAGACTGGCGATGTCCGCCACCATGGTCGACCGCGATGCGCGCGCCACGGTCTTCGCGCCGCGTCTGCAGGCGTTGCTGCGCGCGCATGTGGGGCAGGACGCGTTCCGCCTGGATGCCGAAACGGTCGGTGTCGCCGGCGCCGCGCTGAGCGACCGCCTGCTCGCGGCCAGGCCCGCCACCGAACACGAACGGCCGACCTTCAAGCCGTTGCACGGCCGCTCGATCGCGCGCAGCGAAGCGGCGAAACTGATGCAGGCGATCGGCCGCGACGTGCGCGAGGCGCTGAAGCGTCCGCCGCCGCCCACCCTCGACCTGTCCGGTCCATGGCCGCACATCGGCCATGTCTATCTGCGCGACCTGCTGCTCGGCGGCGACCCGTGGCGGCTGCGCCTGCTGATGGACCGAACCCTGGAACTGACGCCGCGCCTGACCTGGGCGGTGATCGCCGCCGGCGCGCTCGCACCGCTGGCGCCTGGCGCGGAGGCCTCGGCGTTGGCCACGCTGCTGTCCGCGGCCGATGGCTACCGCGCGCGCCGCGATGCGATGGGCCTGTACCGGCGCACCGCCGCGCCGGTGTGCTTCACCATTTCCACGCTGGTCGCCAACGCGCTGTGGCTGGGGTCGCCGTTCGACGCGCGCGTCTGCAACCGCAACATCCTCTACGAAACCCTGCGCCTGCTGCCGCCGTCCTGGAACATCCTGCGCAATGCCTCGCCCGAGTACGGTGCGCTGGATCCGCGTATCGGCGCCGCCGACGACGTGCTGGTGCTGCCCTTGCTCAGCCATCGCGATCCGGCGCTGTGGGAGGAGCCGGAGGCGTTCCGGCCCGAGCGCTGGGACGGCGTGGATCCCGATGCGTTGCCCGGCTACCTGCCGTTCGGCCATGCCTCCGAGCGCTGCTGGGGCCGGCACATGGTCATGCCGCTGGCGGAGCGGCTACTGGACCTGCTGCGCGGTCAGGACCTGGTTGCGGACCCGCAGCAGCGTCGCGCCACTGTGCCGTTGACCGGGCTGCTCGGTGTGGCCCAGGTCGACGTGATCCGGCACACGCGCGCTCGAGGCGTTGCCTGCCGCACGCGGTGACGGCGCTCAGCGCGGTGCGGGCGGCGCGGTGGACCCGCGCGTGACCAGGGTGTAGTCCAGCACCTGATGGGTACCGCGGCTGGGCAGTCCGTCGCGGCGTTGGCGAATTTCGCCGAGCAGCAGCGTCACCGCGGCCCTGCCCATCGCCGCGACCGGCTGGTGGATGGTGGTCAGCTCCGGCCAGATCGTGGTGGCCACCGGCGTGTCGTCGAAACCGGCGATCGACAGATCCTCGGGCACGCGCAGGCGCAGTCCGTGCGCGATCGCCAGCGCTGCCGCGGCCATGTCGTCGTTGCTGCACAGGATCGCGCTGGGACGCGGGGCGACCTGCAGCAACGCAGTGGCCGCGAGCAGGCCGGAGCGGTAGGTGAACAGGCCTTCGGCCACGCGCTCCGGCGCCACCGTCAGCCCGGCCCCGGCCATGGTGTCGAAGAACGCGCGGCCGCGCAGCGCGCTGGGCGTGTGCCCGGGATCGCCGCTGACGAAGCCGATGTCGCGGTGGCCCAAGTCGAGCAGATGTCGGGTGAGCGCGCACGCCGCCTGGTAGTCGTCGATGCGCACCGAGCTGACCCCGGGCATCGGGGCGCCCGTGGCGACCGCCACCAGCGGAATGCCGCGCGCATCCAGTTCGGCGATGGTCTGCCGCGCATCGCACAGCGGCGGCGGCAGGATCAGGCCATCGGCACCGGCCGCGAGCAGGCGTTCGGTGGCGGCGCGCTGGCTGGCGCTGTCGTCGCTCTTTTCCACCAGCACCTGGCAGCCTTCCAGGCTGCTCTGCTCGAGCATGCCGAGCATGAACTGGTTGAGGTAGGCCGCGCTGGGATTGCTGTAGAGAACGCCGATGCGCGCCAGTCCTGCGGTGCGCAGCGAGCGGCCGGCGAGGTTGGGGCGGTAGCCGAGCGCCTTGATCGACGCTTCGACGCGCTCGCGCATGGTAGCGCTCACGCGCGGGTGGCGATTGATCACGCGCGAAGCAGTCATCGGCGACACGCCCGCATGGCGGGCTACATCCAGCAACGTCACCGCTGAGCCCGCGCGACGTTGCCGTATGCCCATCAAAGGTCCTGGCGCTGCTGCGGAGGGGAAGCCCCTGCGCGCGTCCTGCGCAGGTCCGGTTTACTTTACTCCCTGGGCGGTTCCACTGTCTTGGCCTGGCTGCCGAAACCGCCGTCGGCCTGCGCCGCCAGATATGCGAACACCGCATACGCGGCGACGTTCTGCGCCAGCGCCTTCGGGTCGATCTTGTCCAGGGTGTCGTCGGCAGTGTGATGCAGATCGAAGTAATCGCTGCCGTCCTGCGCCAGCCAGGCCCAGGCGCCGCCCTTGGCGGCGAGCGGCCCGACGTCCGGGCCGGGGCCGCCGGCGTCCGGCGCATAGGCGATGCCGAGCGGCGCCAGCGCCTCGGCGATCTGCCGGGTCGCCGCGCGCGAGCCGGCGGCATCGCCGGAGCCGGTGTTGAAGGCATAGATGCGGCCGGCGCCGAAGTCGCTCTCGGCAGCGATCTGGTGCCGCGCCACGTCCTTGGCATGCGCCTGCGCATAGGCCTTGCCGCCGTACAGGCCCTGCTCCTCGTTGGCGAAGGCGACCACGCGGATGCTGCGCTTGGGCGCCTGCTTGAGCTGGCCGATCAGATGCCCGGCGGCCATGCTGATGGCGACGCCGGCGCCGTCGTCGATCGCGCCGGTGCCCAGGTCCCAGGAATCCAGGTGCCCGCCGATCAGCACCACCTCGTTGGGCAGCGTGCGCCCGGTGATCTGCCCGATCACGTTGTAGGAGGTGGCGGTGCCGTCCCAGCCGCAGTCCAGCGCAAGGCGCAGGCGTACCGGGCCGCGCGCGAGCAGGCGCGCCAGCTGGTTGGCATCGGGCACCGACAGCGCCGCCGCCGGCACCGGCGTCAGTCCTTCGTCGAAGCGGGTGATGCCGGTATGCGGCACGCGGTGCGAATCGGTGCCGGCCGAGCGCATCACGAAACCGATCGCGCCCTTGCGGATCGCTTCCGACGGCCCCTTGCTGCGCACCGCGCCGCCGTTGCCGTAGTCCTTGCCATCGCGGGTGCGCAGCATCTGGTAATCGACGAAGGCGATCTTGCCGCGCAGCGCATCGGCCGGCGCCGCCTGCAACGCGGCCAGGTCGGCGAAGCGCACCACCTCGGCCTCGACCGTGCCGCCTGGGCTGCCGCCCAGCGCGGTGACAGTGAGCGGTTGCGCATGCGCGCCGAGCACCTGCGCGTGTTCGCTGCGACGCTCCCATTTCGGGAACGTCACCGGCTCGGTCCACACCTTGTCGAAGCCCAGTGCCTTGAATTTCGCCGTGGCCCAGGCCACCGCGCGTGCATCGGCCTCGCTGCCCGCCATCCGCGGGCCGATCTCGGTGGTCAGCGACTCGACCACCTTCCAGCCGGTGTCGTCGGCCAGTGCCCGCTCGCGCAAGGCCGCCGCGTCGCGGAGTGCCGCCTCCGGGATGCGCGTGGCCTCGGCGGCAACCGCAGGAGAGGACAGACTCAGCACAGCAGCGATGACGACGGCAAGACGACGCATGGAAAACTCCGCGGACACAGGAACCGCGAGCTTAGCAGTGCCTCACCGCCGTGCACGACGCGGCCTCCATGGCGGAAGCCGCGTGTGCCGTCGCGCTTACTCCGGGCGCGGCTCGTGTTTGAGCGAATCGCGGATCTCGCGCAGCAGCAGCACTTCCTCGGTCGGGGCCTTCGGCGCCGGCGGTTCCTTGCGGGCGATGCGGTTGATCGCCTTGACCAGCATGAAGATGGCGAAGGCCACGATCACGAACTGGATGATGGTGTTGAGGAAATCGCCGATGCCGATCACCACGGCCGGTACCGGCTTGCCCGCCGCGTCTACCGTGGCCGCCTTGAGCGTCCACGCCCAGCGCGAGAAGTCCACGCCGCCGACGAGCAGCCCGATCGGCGGCATGATGATCTTCTCGACCAGCGCGGTGACGATCTTGCCGAACGCGGCGCCGAGCACCACGCCGACCGCCAGGTCCAGCACGTTGCCGCGCATGGCGAATTCCTTGAATTCGCGGATCATGCTCATCGGGACTCCTCTCTTGTCAGTGCGGGCCTGTCGCCGCGGCGCTAGCCTAGCGCAGTCGCCGTGGTGGTCGAATCACAGGCGTGCGTATGCCGCGCGACAGGCGTGCCCCTCAGCCGACGATACGGCCGTGCCGCTCGGCCACGTTCTCCAGGCGCGCGCTGAAGCGATCGCCCGGGCGCAGCGCGGCCACGCCGGCCGGCGTGCCCATGAACACCAGATCGCCGGCGCGCAACGCGAACAGCTTGGACAGCTCGTGCAGGATCTCCGGCACGTTCCAGATCATCTGCTCCAGCAGCGACTGCTGGCGCACCTCGCCGTTGACTTCCAGCGAGAGGTTCAAGGCCTCCAGCGCCCCGACCTCGCCGGCCGGGATCAGCTCGCTGATCGGCGCGGAGGCGTCGAAGCCCTTGGCGATGTCCCACGGCAGGCCCTTGGCCTTGGCCGCGGCCTGCAGGTCGCGACGGGTCAGGTCCAGGCCCACGCCATAGGCCACGATCAGCGCCTCGGCGCCGTCCACCGGCAGCACGCCGACGGGCGCGTCCTGGCCCAATGCCACCACCAGTTCCACCTCGTGGTGCAGGTCCTGGGTCGCGGACGGGTAGGGGACGGCCTCGTCGCCGATCACCAGCGCATCGGCCGGTTTCATGAAGAAGGTCGGCTGGCCGCGCTCGGCCTTCGAGGTCGGCGCACTGGCGCCCATCTCACGCGCGTGGTCGGCGAAGTTGCGGCCCACGCAGTAGATGCGATGCACCGGAAACAGGCCCTGCCCACGCACGGGAACGCGCGGAGCCTCGGCAGCGGCGAACAGATCTTTCATGAGCATGCATCCAACGAGAGGGGATGCAGCAGTTTAGCGGGTCGGGTTCAACCCGATTCCAACAGGGAAGCGGATGTCGCTCTCGCGATTCCCCAATCCCGATTCCCCATTCCCAGCTCTAAAGCGGCAAGGCCGGCTTGCGCACCACCCGATACTCGCCATCGACCACATGGCGGCGCGCGGTGGCCGGGCGCTTGCCGCGCTGGCTCAGCAGCTTCATCGCGATGCCACCCAGGATCATCGCCGCGCCCACGAACACGCTGACGAACACCAGCCCGGCCAGGATCGCCAGGCCGAGCAGGCCCACGGCCAGCTTGACCAGCGGATGGCGCGGCTTGCGCGGCGCGAAGACGTGCCGGAATTGGTCGAAATTGAAGAGGCGAGCACGCATGGCAGAACTCTGTTTCAGTTTGAACCGAAGGGGCGCAGTATCGGCGCTGTTTTATGTGACGGAGTGAAAACTTCGTTAAGCGAAAAATTAACACTTTGCGGTCAGGGGCTTGCATGTGCTCGCCGGGTGAAGGGTGTGCGGCGTCACGTCTGCCGATCGCCCATGCCAGAATGACCACCCCTTGCTGCCCGCGCTGCGTTCCATGACCGAATCATCTGCCGTGCTGGCGCCGCTGCACGCCCTCGTTTCCGGCGAGCTGGCCGAGGCCGAGACGCTGATCGGCGGCGAGCCCGAATCGCTGCTGCTGTACCGGGAGGGCGACACCGTGCGCGCGTGGTTGAACGTGTGTCCGCATGCTGGGCGCCGCCTGGACTGGGCGCCGGGCCAGTTCCTGAAGAGCCGCGAGGGCCACGTGGTATGCGCCGCGCATGGCGCCGCGTTCGAACTGCAGGGCGGCGAGTGCGTGTCCGGCCCCTGCCGCGGCCAGAGCCTGCATGCGGTGCCGGTGGACGTGCGCGACGGGCAGGTGGTGCTGGTTTAGCGCGCAGCGCAGGTGCTTGCGACGAGCCGCGCTACAGCGCGTGCCACCAGCCCATCGACATCAGGTTGACCATCAGCACCACCACCAGGGTGTAGACCAGCGACAGTGGGCCACCGACGCGCCACAGTTCGCGCGGCTGGTAATTGGCCGGGCCGGTGATCATCGAGATCACCGGATTGGACGCGGTCATCAGGTTGTTGGACGCCGACAGCGCCACGATCAGCGCGAACGCGGTGGGATTGCCGCCGGCCGCCAGCGCCAGGTTGACCGCGATCGGCACCATCACGATGGTCGCGCCGACATGGCTGATCACCAGCGAGAACGCGGTGGTCAGCAGGCCCAGGGCGATCTCCAGCGCCCACACCGGCATGCCCTCGGGTAGTCGCGCAATGGTATGCCCGGCGACCCAGGCCGCCGCGCCGCTGCTGTCCATCGCCCAGCCCAGCGGGATCAGCCCGGCCATCAGGAACACGGTCTTCCAGTTGATCGCCGCGTAGGCCTCGTCCATGCGCAGCACGCCGGTCAGCAGCATGCCGGCCACACCGGTCATCAGGGTCAGCGCCACCGGCAGCCTGGAGGTCAGCGCGATCAGGATGGTGAGGGCGAAGATCGTCATCGCGATCTTGAACTTGTGCGGGCGGTGCTCGCCCTTGGGGTAGTCGGTGACCACCACGAAGTCGCGGCTTTCCGAGGCCTGCGCCAGGTCCTGCCAGATGCTGTGGAACACCAGCATGTCGCCGGCGCGCAGCGGCACCTTGCGCACGTCCTCGCGGATCACCTGCTTGTCGCGGTTGATCGCCAGCAGGCTGATCCCGGCCTGCTTGCGCAGCCGCAGTTCTGCCGCGCTCTTGCCGATGAAGCGCGAGGTCGGCGGGATCACCGCCTCGGAGATGCCGGCGCGGCTGGGGTTGAACAGATCGCCGAGATTGCGCAGGCGCGAGGACAGGCGCAGGAACTGGTTCTGCGCGAAATCGGCGACCTGCTGGCGCGCGCCCATCACCCCGAGCACGCTGCCGACCCAGATGCGCATGTCCGCCGGCGGCGCCAGGCGGGTGTCGTTGCCGGTCTTCAGGGCGAGCAGCAGCGGCGCGTTGTGCACGGTCTCGGCCTCGCCCAGGGTCATGCCGACCAGCGGGCTGTCGGCACTGACGATCAGCTCGAACACGTCGCCTTCGATGCCGTAGGTGCGGGCGAAATAGCTCTCGGTGCGCGCCGGGGTGACGCCGTCGTTGATCAGCCGCTCTTCTTCGGCCAGCGCCTTGTCGCCGCGCACGCGGAAGTAGATCAGCGAGGCCGCCAGCAGCGCCACGCCGATCGGCAGCGGCGCGAACATGCGCAGCGGCTCGATGGTGGCCATGCCCGAGGGCAGGTTGTTGTTGGCCGACTGCAGCAGGTCGTTGAGCAGGATCAGCGGCGAGTTGCCGACCATGGTCAGCGCACCACCCATCACGATGGCCGCGGCGATCGGCAGCAGCAGCCGCTGCAGGGTCAGCCCGGTGCGCCCGGCCAGGCGCGAGGCCACCGGCAGGTACAGCGCCATCACCGAG
This sequence comes from Xanthomonas sp. LF07-6, assembly GCF_034105445.1. Taxonomy (NCBI): domain Bacteria; kingdom Pseudomonadati; phylum Pseudomonadota; class Gammaproteobacteria; order Lysobacterales; family Lysobacteraceae; genus Xanthomonas; species Xanthomonas sp. LF07-6. Next base: position 92,556 of record NZ_JAXGGI010000008.1, on the reverse strand, counting down.
GGGTTCTGCATGAACGAGGAATTGAGCCCGGCGATGGCGGTGGTCAGCAGCATCAGCCGCTCCTCCACCCCGCGTGCGCGGCGCAGCAGCCACGACGCCAGCCGGTTCAGCGCGCCGGTGCGCTCCAGCCCGGCGCCGAGGATGGTGGTGGCGATGATGCTCATCACCGCGTTACCGGAGAAGCCGCTGAACAGCTCCTCCGGCGCGATCAGACCGGTCACCCCGAGCACCACCAGCACCACCAGCGCCACCACGTCGGCGCGGATCCGCTCGAACACGAACATCGCCATGGTGAAGCCGACCAGCCCGAGCACGAGCTTCATATCAGTGGTCAGCGTCAGCGCGGTGTCCATGCGAGGCCGGGAATGGGGAATCGGGAATGGAGAATGGCAGAAGCGGCCGGTCGTCGCAGGTCGTCGCTATCGGGGGGCGGCAGACGAGGGCTCTTCCGATTCCCCATTCCCCGTTCCCGATTCCCGGTCGTACAGCAAATCCCACACCCCATGCCCCAGATTCTGGCCGCGGGTCTCGAAGTGGGTCTGCGGGCGCCAGTCCGGTCGCGGCACGTGGCCGCGCGGGCCGGCGCGGTTGACCAGGCCGGGGGTGGCGTCGAGCACGTCCCACATCTGCTCGGCGTAGTCGGCCCAGTCGGTGGCGCAGTGCAGGCGGCCGCCGGCGCGCAGCTTGCGCACCAGCAGCGCGGCGAAGGCCGGCTGCAGCAGGCGCCGCTTGTTGTGGCGCTTCTTGTGCCAGGGGTCGGGGAAGTAGATGCGCACTTCGTCCAGGCTGCCGTCGGCGATCTCGTGCTGCAGCACCTCCACCGCATCGTGGTGGTACAGGCGCACGTGATCGGCGCCGTCCTCGGCCAAGGCGTTGAGCAGGCGGCCCACGCCCGGCGCGTGCACCTCGATGCCGATGTAGTCGCGGCCCGGATCGTGCTGCGCGGCATGGCGCAGCGCGGCGCCGTTGCCGAAGCCGATCTCCAGCACCTTGGGCGCGCTGCGGCCGAAAGTGGCGTCCAGATCGCGCGGCTGGCCGCTGTAGTCCAGGCCGAAGCGCGGCCACAGCGCGTCGAACGCGCGCTGCTGGGCGGGAGTGAAGCGGCCCTGGCGCAGCACGAAGCTGCGCACCTGGCGATGGCCTTCCTCGACGGTGAAGGGTTTCGGCGGGGTCTTGGCGCCGGCACTGGAGAACGGATCGGTCATGCCTGCGGCCTCACCCGATCAGTCCGTCGACCGGCGAGGAGGCGCTGGCGTAGCGCTTGCGCGGGATGCGCCCGGCCAGGAACGCCTCGCGGCCGGCCTCCACCGCCTTGCGCATGGCGCTGGCCATCAGCACGGGGTTGCGCGCGCCGGCGATGGCGGTGTTCATCAGCACGCCGTCGCAGCCCAGCTCCATCGCGATCGCCGCGTCCGAGGCGGTGCCGACGCCGGCGTCGACGATGATCGGCACCTTGGCGTTGTCGATGATCTCCAGCAGGTTGTAGCGGTTCTGGATGCCCAGGCCGGAGCCGATCGGCGCGGCCAGCGGCATCACCGCCACGCAGCCGATCTCTTCCAGGCGCTTGGCCAGGATCGGGTCGTCGCTGGTATAGACCATCACCTCGAAGCCGTCGGCGACCAGGATTTCCGCGGCCTTGAGGGTCTGCACCACGTCCGGGAACAGGGTGCGCTGGTCGCCCAGCACTTCCAGCTTGGTCAGGTTGTGGCCGTCGAGCAGTTCGCGCGCCAGCCGGCAGGTGCGCACCGCGTCCTCGGCGGTGTAGCAGCCGGCGGTGTTGGGCAGGATGGTGTACTGCTCCGGCGGCAGCACGTCGAGCAGGTTGGGCTCGCCCGGGTTCTGGCCGATGTTGCTGCGGCGGATCGCCACGGTGACGATCTGCGCGGCGGCGGCCTCGGTGGCCAGGCGGGTCTGTTCGAGATCGGCGAACTTGCCGGTGCCGGTGAGCAGGCGCGAACGGTAGGGTTTGCCGGCGATCACCAGCGCATCGTGGGGGGCGGGAGCGTTCATCGGCGGATTATCGCCCATCGCACCGGCCCTGCCGAGCCCGCGCACGGCGGTGAGATTCAGCCGCCGCCCAGCGCGTGCACGATCTCGACCCGGTCGCCGGCGTGCAGTTCGTGCTCGGCATGCGCGCCGCGCGGAACGATCTCGCCGTTGACCTCGACCGCCACGCGCCGCTGGCCCAGCCCTTCGGCCTGCAGCAGCGCGGCCACGGTGGTGGCCGGCGCCAGCGTGCATTGTCTGCCGTTCAATTCGATGTTCATGCCATCATTGTGCAATGCGCGCCGTGGGCGTGCGAGTCGCAATCTTGCGGCAGTGCAACGTGAGCGTGTCCGGCAGAGGTGGAATGATGTCGGCCATGCGGCTACGTATGGTGCGGCCGCTCCCCCGTTTCGCTGCATTTCTCGTGTTCCATTTCTGCCCGGGAGGGCTTCCATGACTTCGTCCATCCGTCCGCTCCGTTCGCTGCTCGCCGCCGCGATCGTGCTCGCCGCCGCGCCTGCGTTCGCGCAGTCCACCTACAGCCGCACCGTGTTCTTCGGCGACAGCCTGACCGACGCGGGCTACTACCGTCCGCTGCTGCCGGCCTCGGTGCGTGCGGTGACCGGCCAGTTCACCACCAACCCCGACTTCGTCTGGGCGCAGTACGTGGCCGAGTACTACGGCACCAACGCCGCCGCCAACGGCAACGGCCAGATCGGCGACGACTATGCCGCCGGCAATGCCCGTGTCGGCGTGGCCAACCCGAGCGCGCTGGGCGTGGCGCCGTCGCTTGCGACCCAGGCCAGCAACTACCTGGCTGCCAACGGCGGCAAGGCCGACCCGAATGCGCTGTACTCGGTGTGGGGCGGTGCCAACGACCTGTTCGCCATCGCCGGCGGTGCGCCGGTGCAGGCCACCATCGGCAATGCCGTGACCGCTGAAGTGGGCATCGTCGCCAGCCTGCAGAACGCCGGTGCGCGCTACGTCATGGTCAACAACCTGCCCGACGTCGGCATCACCCCGCGCTTCCGCGCTGGCGGCGCCGCGGCGATGGCGCAGGGCACCGCGCTCGCCACCGCCTACAACACCGCGCTGTTCTCCGGCCTCAAGAGCGCTGGCCTGCGGGTGATCCCGGTCGATACCTTCCACCTGCTGCAGGAAGTGGTGGCCAACCCGGGCGCCTACGGCTTCACCAACGTCACCGGCACCGCCTGCCAGCCGCAGATCACCGCGCAGTCGCTGACCTGCAACCCGACCAGCTACGTCAGCGCCGATGCCGCCGACACCTACGTGTTCGCCGACGGCGTGCACCCGACCGGCCGCACCCACGAACTGCTGGCGCAGTACGCGCTGTCGATCCTGGAAGGCCCGCGCACCCAGCAGATCCTGACGCACTCGGCGCAGATGGTCGGCCGCTCGCGCGCCGACCAGGTCGCCTGGCACGTCGACGGCCGCCCGGAAGCGGATGGCGTGCGCTGGTGGGGCAACCTGCGCGGCGACATGCAGCGCTACCAGCACGGCGACCTGTACGACGGCATGGCCCCGGCCGGTCTGTTCGGCGTGGACTGGTCGCGTGGCGAGTGGGTGTTCGGCGGCTTCGGCGGCTTCGGTCGCACCGATGCCGACTTCGGCAACCGCGGCGGCGACTACACCCAGGACGACAGCACCCTCGGCGGCTTCGCCGGCTGGTACGGCGAGCATGCCTGGGTCAACGCCCAGGTCAGCTACACCTGGCTGAGCTACGACGTCACCCGCAAGGTCAACCTCGGCCCGGCTACCATCGAGCACAAGGGCTCGCCGGACGGCAGCAACCTGACCGCGGCGCTGCAGGGCGGCTACGAGTTCGGCGAAGGCAGCTTCAAGCACGGCCCGGTGGCCGCGGCGATCTGGCAGAAGGTCAAGCTCGACGGCTACACCGAGAGCAACCCGAACTCCAGCGCGCTGGGCTACAGCGACCGCGACGTCGAGTCGATGGTCGGCCGCATCGGCTGGAAGGCCAGCATCGATGCCGGCACGGTGAAGCCGTACCTGCAGGCCACCTACGACCACGAGTTCAAGAAGAACCAGGAAGCCACCGCGTGGCTGCAGACCATGTCCGACCTGGGCGAGTACGCGGTGCCGGGAATCAACTTCGACCGCAACTACGCGTCGGTGGTGCTGGGCGCGCGGACCAAGCTGTGGGGCTTCGAGAGCAACGTCGGCCTCGCCACCACCACCGGCCAGTCGCGCGCACACGACACCTCGCTGTTCGTGAACTTCGGCGGCAGCTTCTAAGCACTGCCCGACGTTGCCTGCCTTGCCCGGCTGTGTGCCGGGCAGGGTGGGGCAGATGGGGTGACGTAAACCAACGGCATTGGATGCCAGTTGTGGGATGGGCTTCAGCCCCGACGCCTCTGAGCTCGAGCCGTCGGGACTGAAGCCCTTCTGCATTTCTCCGACACCCCTGCTAGGCCGTGTCGGTTTCGTCCGTCCGCTGCGGCCCTGCGCCGATTTCTTGCGCAACCCCCGGCCCAGCGCATAGACTGCACCGGCAACGCGGGCGTAGCTCAATGGTAGAGCTGTAGCTTCCCAAGCTACTGACGTGGGTTCGATTCCCATCGCCCGCTCCAGTCTCGCAAATGCTAGCGCTAAGTTGTTGACCGCGCTGACTATTCCTCCCGACTGAAGACCGCCTCGAACGACATCCCAAGGTATCGTTTCAGGTATCGTTTTTGCCAAAACCCCTCTTGCTGCATTGGCCGTCAGGTCGCTATGTGCGCTTCTTGGTTCCCGTTGATTTGCGGGCATGGAGGTGGTGGCGCTTGCCCAAGCCAATCAAGTTCCCGAGCCTGCCGCCTGGACGGTTGCCAAGCACCGTCAGCGCTTGTCTGTGTTCTTCGTGTAGTCCGTGTCGGCGGGGCTTCTCACGACCAGTCCCTTGGCGGGTATCCGGGCGATTGCCATGCCTGACGCCGACGACACGGGCGAGCCCTTCACCGACGACCAGTTGAGGGCGATCTTCGATCCGATAGCTTTCCCGGCGTGCGCATCTGACATTTGCTTTGCCTGAGCCCTCGTGCCGTTGACCAAGCTCGGTGACCTTGGCACTGATCTGTTCGGGCAGAGTGTGATCAAGGTGTTCGAGTTTTTCTAGTTGACGGGGCTTTTCAAGTTTACCCGCGTCCAGCACGAGATAGTGCGTGGTTTCTATGTCTGAGGCAGCAAGATTAAAATAAAGAGAGTAAGAAAAAATGCTCCTTTTTCCCGGAGCACTTTTTTGATCCGCGCAAACGGCGCTGAATGATTCAATGCACTCTGATGAGTGGCTTTTGCTTTCTAAGCCGACTAAACGTTGTCGAAATTTTAAATGTAAAGCCCCGCGCATGGGGCAAGTGGGCATCACTGCTCACAACGTCAATCGGTGTTTTGTTGCCGATGCATTCAGCCTGAAGCGTAAAAGAGCTTTGTCAAGTGTTTTGGCATAAAAAATTTGAGAAAATATGTGGGATCCGTTCGTGGCGATCTTTTGGTTTGGAGGCCGGATAAATATGGCTTGAAAGATGCGCCTCATTGCTTGAATATATTGGAGTGCTAACCTGGCTATCAGTCAGTAGCCATGACTGCACGATCAGCTCATTAGTCTTAGCCGCGTTCTGCCGTTTTTTAATGATCCGCCACTGGATCTCTGGCAGGCAGAAGGAAGTGATCAATGAAGATTGCACTATTCCAGTTGTGCGCATGGGAAGTTGAAAGTATGACACAAGCAAGGAAGGCTATTCCCGAAGAAGTGGGGAAGCTGTTAGGTGTCCTGGATCTTGCTGCCAAAGTCGATCTTGCTGTATTTCCAGAGCACTACCCCTTCGCAGGAAGGGCAGTCGATCTTACGATTGAAGAAGCAAAGGCTCTTCTTGAGCAAGTGAATTCCAGAGTCTCCTTTGTGGCCGGTGGCTATGTTAGCGAAGGCGAAATTCGCCGCAACAGCATTTTTCTGACTAAAGGCAGGCTCAGTCTCGATTTCTATTTCAAGCGCGTTCCTTGGCGGAAAGAAGGCATTGTTGGTGAGCGCGCGAAGATGTGGAGCTTGGGGCGCCGCCGCCTTTTCCCAATGATTTGCTCAGACGTCTGTGAGCCTTGGAATAAGGCCAAGGGTCAAACAGCCAAGATGATGGCTGAGGCACTGAACCTAGGGGTGAGTAAAGGCTGCCCGATCATCGTGCCTACCTTCGGCGCGGATTTGCGGGAGCCTTATTGGACTGAACCCCTATCAGCATGGGCCAAAGCCTTAGGCACGCCTATTGTCGTGGTGGCCGTTGCTGGGGTAAGTGAGGGTAGCTTCAAGGAGCTTGGTGAAGAACGGCGCTACGGGGGTGGGGGAAGCGGGGTGTATTGGCCAGATGGCACGGTTTGGCCTCCCAAAGCAGAGTCCGTGAAACGGGGGGTCTACCTCGTGGATCTTACAGATCCTCAGAGCGGACGATTCATCGAATTGCCGAAAAGAGCTAGATTCAGATCCGAACGCTCAGAGCGGTAAGTGTCTCGGTGGTCATTGTTCCGGTCGCGGAGAGGCCGTGATCTCGTTGAAACGAGCGCAAAGCGGCTTGTGTTTGACCGTTCATGACGCCGTCGATGGCACCTGGATCATAACTACGGGCAAACAATGCCGCTTGCACGCGCATGATCAAAAGTTTGAGATCGTTCTCGCTCCGTTTCGGCGTCTGTGTAAGCGTGGAGGGCAAAGGTCGGACAGTATTGAGAGAACCTGAACTGTTCGGCGTGGTGTCACGACTTGGCGAAAGTGTTGCAGGTGCGCTGTAAGTCGAGGGGGCGGTGTAAGTCGGCGCAGGCGTGTAAGAGCGATACGAGCTACCCGACCCGGAAGAGTGGGAGCTATGGGAGCTATGTGAACTGTGGGAACTATGAGATCGATGTCCCGCATACAGGTTGTGCCGCCCCTCATTCAGGGGCGAACTCAACACCGTTGCATATTTGCCGTCCATCTCCACCAGATCGTTCAGGCCCACGGGTGTTTGGGGCGGCTCTGTGCTGAAAGCACCAAGCGTTGAGCCTGCGAGGACTAATGCATTAGACATTGGACTTCCTTGATGGGATTAACGGCGCGACTGGTCCATTGGGGCGTCACCCAAGAGAAGAAGCCGCCACACTGATCTTTGACAAAGCAAGCGGAGCAACTTTCCAAGTAGTCATTCTTCCAGTTAGAGATGCTGCGCTTGGCAAACGGCCAAAGATCTTTTGGAATGGTGCAGAGTGGAAGGTTGTAAAGCGAAACGGCCATGCCTGCCTGACTCAGCGCTTGGGTGGACGCGGTGAGCGTATCAGCATAGTCAAACGGATCAGCCCACAGCGCTTCGTAATGAGCCTTGGCAAATCCGACGGGCTCAATACCCATCAAAGCGACATGCTCAACGAACGAGAGATTGCGCAAGATGAAGCGCGTGATCTGCCGCAAACGCTCAAAAGAAGGCTTGACTAAGACCACTCTGACTTCCACACGCTGCTTTGCTGCTTCCAAAGCGTAGAGACCTCGAACGGTCTGGGCGAACGCGCCCTCACTTTGAACCACATAGTCATGAAGCGCGTAGTGATCGCCATAGAGCGGTACGCCCCAGCTCAGACGCGGTGTCAGGCCTTCAAATGAGGAGGTCAAGGCCTGATTGCTCAGTAAGCGGCCATTTGAAAGAACATGGAGCTGGGTTTCAGGAAGAGACTCCTTGCATTTTTCAATCACTCGTCGAAGGCCGGCGCCAAGCAGCGTCGGCTCTCCACCACTGATGGCAAGCGATGACTCAGAACGGTCAATCAACTCAATGAGTTCGCAAAGATGTTCAACCCGCCAGTCATCTTGAACCTGTCGAGGAGGTTGAGAGCACATCAGACAAAAGCTGTTGCACCGCTCAGTCGTGAAAAGCACATTTCCTTTGGCACCTCGACGATAGCGAATAGCGACCTTTTGTCGTAAAGGATCAAGCTCAATGACATCACCTGGACGCACAATGGCCGGGTCCCCATGCATTGCAATCGAAACTCGCCCGGACACTATCGGCTTGCCCGCCTCAGTCACAAAGCCTGCCCAAGGCAGATCGATCAGGTTTGAAGATAGTGCATGCGGCGGGATCATGCGAAGATCCAGCGCCATCCTCTCGATGGGGTGGTTCGCATTGGCAATCTCTTCTAAGCCCGCTACTTTGAGCAGATGTGGTTGAGCGTGACCCGAGATGGTTGCCTTTGTGTCAAGCGGCAGCATGAAGCCCACCCTTGGCATCTTCCGAAGGCGTTGATTGGATTGCCCATTGTTCCAGCACCGCGCGTTCTTCCTGGCTTGCTTGCTCATATCGTTTCAAGAGCAGATCAAACAGGCCGATTTGGCGCTGACAGAAGTCGCTTGTCGGGCGGTGGCCAATCGTATCGCCTTGGCGCGCGAAGTGATCGACAGGGTCGGCGCCGCAAAGCGGCACATAGGCACAGTCGCTACAAGTTGGAAGTGCTTCTGCAACGCCGCCTGCCATAAGTTGCATCATGGCAGGCGACTTCAACCAATCTGTAACGCTCTGGTCGACTCGGCCAAGCGAAAAGCGTGGGTCACCCATGGAAGCAAGCATTCGTGCTTCATCGGATGGGTAGGCTTGTCCATCGTAGTCGTAAATCACTGCTCCGAACCCCGCCCCGGTGGGTGAACGAAGATCCACATAGCCATGGGCAAATGAGCCTAGAAGCTGGGATAGCAGCAAGCTGGCATAGGTTTCCCCCATCTGAAAACCGCCGCAATTGATGTCGATCAGGTAGTCCAAGGCTTGAGCGTAGAAGTCTAAGAAAGCGCTCATCGAATAGCCGTTGCGATGGCGCGTTTTGACCGCAAAGCCGTATGGGCTCAATGGCCGGAGAGAGATCGAGTGAAAGCCAAGCTTGCGGTATTCATCGATGATTGCCCTTGGCACTTCGAGACTGCGCTTAGTCAGGGTCGTCAGTGCAGAAACCGCATCGTCACCTAGCGCAGCGCGCCCCCGCTCAATCCCGTCGACCGTTCGGCGATAGCTATCGCGCTCCGGGCGAGGACGATTGGCATTGTGCAGCCACTCCGGCCCATCCAACGATGTCGAAAGTTTGAAGCGATGCTCCTTGAAGAAGCTCAGTTGACTATCGGTGAGATCATGCAGTGTTGAGGCAAGGACAAAACGCAATGCCCTTTTTTCTTGTACATTTCGAGCAACTATTTGTTCAGTGAGCGAGCGGACTTGATCGAAGTGAAGCAGAGGCTCGCCGCCTTGGAACTCGATGGTCAATTCGGGGCTTGGCCACTCGAAGAGTCGGTCGACTGCTAAAGCAGCCGCTTGCCCGCTCATGTCAAACTGAGTTGCGCTCGTTTGCTGGCGAGACACTTGGCAATAGTTGCAGGTGTGGTGGCAGCGCAAAGAGACGACGAAGATGTGGAGGGCTGGTCCATCAAAGAGATAAGACTTGCGAGTGCGAAACTGGCTGATGACCGGCGCGAGAGAGCTTCGATCTTGGTCAAGCACAACCATGTGCCTGGCTTGCAGGTCGGGTAGGGCCGGATGGTCAAGCGGGAGATCGTGCTCAACAAGGCGCCTGAAAAGGGAATGCTCCATCGTCATCCAATCTCCTGCCAAGGAAGATACGAAGACGCGCTTTGGATCCCAGGGCAAGCGACGGAAGCGAAGAGGCAAAAGGCGGTAGGGTGCGGCTTTGCCTGTAAATGCGTGAGGAGGCCGAAACTTCATAGGGATAGCAGCGGCTTTAGAGGCTGTGCCTCGCGAAGAGCAGCCTGGATGAGGTCTCGCTGGAGTTGAGCAGTCTCGATACGGACAGATTCACGAAGACGCTCATCGAGCGCATCGTTCATGAATCGGGCCTTCAAATCTGGTGGCAACTCATTTCCGTCAAGCGGTGTAAGAACCACACCCAACGCGGTATCAGTGCTGAGGATTTCAACACCCAAAAGAGCGGTGTAGCGATGAACAGTTCGAACGACCACGTCGTCGCTGAATAAGCGCCGATCAAGCGCAACCCTGAGGCTGTTCATGTTCTCTGCGGTTCCCGCCGCAGCCCCCCTGCGGTTCGACAAAGACTTTGCTCTACTGAGCCGGTAGCTTGCAAAGCAAGAAGCAGAGCGCTGGCAAATTGTCTACCTCAGTAGACCCAATCGGGTGACGGCTTACCTTGTGGTGCCGTGCGGCGTTGGTTCGTCGTAAGAAAGTCCCCGTATGGGCCTGTGTTCCACCTAAGGCAGCAATTAATCGGTAAACCTGCTCGCTTGAGGGGCTGCTTGCGCCCTTGTAGAGTCAGGTAGCGTTTGAGGTGTCCTTTTGGGTCCCTTGGCTGCCTAAAAATTAAGCGAATCAATGGGTTGGGGTGAGTTGGATTCTGTTCCCATCGTCCGCTCCATCTGGTGCAAGCGCTTTCGCGCTTACTGAGCGCTGCAATACCGAGTTCGCTCCGCAATTTCTCCCTTTCCTGGCCGCGCTTCGACACGTTGTCGATGTGGTCGCACCGTGCTGCGCAGCTCTGTTCGAAGACCCTGAGCCGGACTGCGTCTGTCGCAGCGAGGACGTCGCTGTCAAACCCGCTTCATCGACCAGCGCTAGGCTGGCAAACGCCTGAGCGTTCGCTCGTTGCCGGTGTTGCTTCTCGTGGTCGATCACAGCCGTCGTCGTTTTCTCACCCGCACGTCCATGGTCCTCGGGGCTGGCGCGACCATGCCGCTGTTGCCGGGCGTCATCCGCAGTGCGCTGGCGGTGCCGCCGGCGCGGGTCACCGGCACGCTGCAGGACGTGCAGCATGTGGTGATCCTGATGCAGGAGAACCGCTCCTTCGATCATTACTTCGGCTGCCTGCGCGGGGTGCGCGGCTATGGCGATCCGCGGCCGCTGCGGCTGCCCAGCGGCAAGCCGGTCTGGTACCAGCCCGAGCGCAAGGGCAGCGACCGCTATGTATTGCCGTTCCGGCTCAACAGCCAGACCAGCAGCGCGCAGTGGATGAAGGATCTCAACCACGACTGGAAGGGCTCGCACGAGACCTGGAAGCACCACGATGCCTGGATCGCGCAGAAGAGCGCGATGAGCATGGGCCACTTCCAACGCGAGGACCTGCCGTTCTACTACGCGCTGGCCGATGCCTTCACCCTTTGCGACGGCTACCACGCCTCGCTGTTCGGCCCGACCAATCCCAATCGCATGTACATGTTCACCGGCACCAGCGGCCTGAGCGTCGGCAACGACGGCGAGCAGGCGGTGAACAACCGCGACGACGGCAACTGGACCGCGGACATGGCGCGCGACAATCCGCGCTTTCCCGGCTATACCTGGAGCACCTACTCCGAGCGCCTGCAACAGGCCGGCATCAGTTGGCAGGTCTATCAGGAGTTCGACAACTACGGCGACAACAGCCATCCGTACTTCGCCAACTTTCGCAAGCTGGACCGTGCCTCGCCGTTGTACCGCCGCGGCCGCGCCATCGTGCCTGGTTCCACCGCCGACAACGCCAAGGCCTCGCGTGGCGAACATCTGGTGGCCGCGTTCGAGCGCGACGTGCGCGCCGGTACGCTGCCGCAGGTGTCGTGGATCGTCGCGCCGTACCTGCTCAGCGAGCATCCCGAGGCCACCCCGGCCTATGGCGAATCCTTGAGCGCGCGGCTGCTGGAGGTGCTGGCCGCTTCGCCGGAGGTCTGGTCGAAGACGGTGTTCCTGATCAACTACGACGAGAACGACGGCTTCTTCGACCACGTGCCGCCGGCGTTGCCGGCGATCCGGCCGGAGCTGGGCGCCAGCAACGTGGACCTGCATGGCGAGGACTATCACGGCGTGCCGGTCGGGCTGGGGCCGCGGGTGCCGATGCTGGTGGTGTCGCCGTGGAGCCGCGGCGGCTGGGTGAACTCGCAGGTGTTCGACCACACCTCGGTGCTGCGCTTCCTGGAGCAGCGTTTCGGCGTGATGGAGCCGAACATCAATCCCTGGCGCCGTGCGGTTGCCGGCGATCTGACTTCCACGCTGGACTTCGTCGGCCACGATTCGGCGCCGGTGGCCTTGCCGGACACCCGCGATTACATCGCCCGCATCGATGCCACCGCGACGCTGCCGCCGCCACAGCGCCCTGCCCAGCAGGCGCTGCCGGTGCAGGAGCCCGGGCAGCGCCCGGCACGCGCGCTGCCCTACGATTTCGATGTGCGGCTAGAGGTGCAGGCGGATGCGCGCGTGTTGCGCATGCGCAACCGCGGCACGGCCGGCGTTGCGCTCAATGCCTATGCCGACGAGGGTGTGGCCGGGCCCTGGTTCTACACGCTGGCCGCCGGCAGCGAGCTGCAGGATGCGCGCCCCTGGCGCGGCGCTGCCGCCGATGCCGGCTACGCGTTGCGCGTGCATGGCCCCAACGGGTTCCTGCGCGAGTTCCATGGCGACGGGATCGGCGATGCCGGTCTGCAGGCAGAGGCCGACTACGATGCTGCCGCGCAATGCTTGCTGCTGACGCTGGTCAATGCCGGTGAGCAGCCCTGCGCGTTGCGCGTGCGCGACGGGTATCGCGGCGATGGTGGCGAGCAGGCGATCACGCTGGCTGCCGGTGATCGCACCGTCCTGCGTCTGCCGTTGCAGGCGCAGCACCACTGGTATGACCTGACCATCGACAGCGCGACTTTGCCGCAGTGGCGGCGGCGCCTGGCCGGACACATCGAGACCGGCCGGCCGAGCATGAGCGATCCGGCGATCGGCCGCGCGGTCGACGCGTAGTGGCTGCACTGGCGCTCCGATGCGTGGCCAGTTTCTGGCTGAGCACGGATGTTGCTGGAGCAGGACCTATAGGTAATGTGGCCGCTGCAGGAGCCGCTGTGATCCGGGTTCGCCAAGCGAGGCCGTCGGCGCCTTGACCTCGCTGCAGTCGGGACTGAAGTCCCTCTCACAAGGAGCATGGGTTTCGACGTCGCCGCCAGCAGCTGCGCATGACACCTCGCGATGCGCCGGCTCTGGCGGCAGATTCAGTCGCGATCCTTTCGAGCGCATGCGATTCTGAAACGATGGCCAATGCTGCATGGTCATCCCCGCGCCTGTATGTTCGCCCAAAACGCAAACGCCGCCGCTGCAAGAGCAGCGGCGGCGCGTGATGCTTTCCCTGGCAGTGTCGCGTCGGCTCAGAACTTGCCGCTGAAGGTGACGAAGAACTGGCGCGGCGCACCGGCCATCAGCGTCTGGTTGTAGCCGTTGGGGTCGGAGACGACGTAGCCGTTGGTGCCGACGGTGGCGAAGTAGCGCTTGTCGAACAGGTTGGTGACGTTCGCGCTCAGCCCCAGGTTCTGGAACATGCCGACCTGGCCGAAGTCGTAGCCGGCGCTGAGGTCGAAGCGCCAGTAGCTGGGCACCGACGAGTCGTTGAGGTAGCTGATGTAGCGGCGGCCGGTGTACTTGCCGTCCAGCGAGGCGTGCCAGCCGGCGTTTTCGTAGGCCAGGCTGCTGGAGAACATCCACTCGGGGATGCCGACCACGCGCTTGCCGGAGGTCGCCACCACGCCGCCGTTGAGGTAGTCGTCCTGGTAGGTCGAGTCGTCATAGGACAGCGAGTTCAGCCAGCGCAGCTGTTCGATCGGACGCCAGATCACCGCCAGGTCGGCACCCTGGCTACGCACCGAACCGACGTTGTTGAGCGTGGCCGAGCAGGTCTGGATCGCGCTGCACGGCGAGGTCACCAGCAGGCGGTCGTCGAAGGTGGTGTGGTATAGCGCCAGCGACGCTTCCACGCCGGCGCTGCGCACGCGGTAACCCAGTTCGTAGGTCTGCGCGGTCTCCGGCTCCAGCGAGCCCTTGATCGCATTGAACGCGGTCTGCGATTCCTGGAACGGGGTGAAGCCGAAGCCGGCCATGTTCTTGTTGTAGGAGGCGTAGACCTCCTGGTGATCGTCGATCTTGTAGTTGATGCCGACCTGCGGCAGCAGGTCCGAATCGGCCTTGATCTCGCCGGCGGCATTGGACGCGGACGGCACCTGCGACTGCGCGGTGGTGTCGACGATCAGCTTCTTGGCGCCGAAGTTCAGGGTCAGGCGCTCGTCCATCAGGCGCAGCGTGTCCTGCGCGTAGACCATGGTCGTGTCGGTATCGTAGTGCTGGGCGAAGCCGCGCGCGAACAGGGTGCCGTTCTTGTTGAAGTAGTACAGATCGGTGAACGGGCCGTCGAGCAGGAAGTAGTTGCGCTCCTGCACGGTCTTGGCGTTCTGGTACCAGCCGCCGATCTCGATCTCGTTGCCGGCCACGGTGAAGTTCAGCGAGCCGGTGACGCCATGGCGGTTGAGGCGGTAGTCGGTGGTGCGCATCGACAGCGGCACGCTGGGCGAGGACGCGACGTACGGCGTGGTCCACTGGCCTTCGCCGTTGTTGTCGTGGTAGTAGCCGGTCAGGTTCAGCGTGGCGCTGCCGCCGAGGTTGAACGTGCCGCTGAGCGCGGCCAGGTTGTCGCGGCGCAGGCCGGCGCCGGAGTAGTAGGACGCGTCGGCCTTGTCGTAGTCGGCCGGCAGGCCGTTGAGGCTGGCCGGGTAGCTGCCCTTGCCGTTGAGCGCGTTGGCGATCTGCACCGCGCTGTTCCAGTCCGGCATCAGGTAGTCCCAGTCCCAGCCGAGGACCCGCTGCGAGGTCAGCGACAGGTCCATGATGTCGTATTCCTTGCGGTGCGAGCTGTCCAGGTACAGGCTGACCCGGTTGCCGTCGCCCCACTGGTACAGCGCCTTGGCGTTGGCCTGGTTGTACTCGTTGTTGCCGTAGCCCTTCCACTTGTCCATTTCGCCGTGCACCAGCGAGGTGTACAGCGAGAAGCCGTGGATGTCGCCGGTGTCGCCGCGCAGGTAGGTGCGGCGGGTGCTGTCGGAGCCGAGGGTCTGGCTGAAGCGGAAGCCGGCGTCGGCATCCGGATCGGCGGAGTAGTAGCGCACGGTGCCGCCGAGGTTGCTGCTCGACGGCGTGCCCAGGCCGCCGGCGCCCTGCGCCAGCTCCACCGAGGCCACGTTCTCGGAAATGATCGCGCGGGTCACCTGCAGGCCATCGGTGACGCCGTAGCTCATGTTGCCCAGCGGCACGCCGTCCAGGGTGAAGCCGAGGCGGCTCTGGTCGAACCCGTGCAGGCTGATCGCGGTGGACCATTCGTAGGCGCCGAACGGGTCGGCCGACTGGAACTGCACGCCGGGCAGCTTGTCCAGGACCTTCAGCGCGCTGGTGCCGGGGGCGGCGATTCCGATGTCCTCACGGGTGATGCGCTGCACCTGGCGGGTGGTGCCGCTGGACACGACGGTGATCGCGTCGAGCATGGTGGCATCGTTGCCGCTCGCACTGGCCGCCGCATCGGCGGTTGCGGTGGCGGCGGCCGGCGCGGTCTCGGCCAGCGCGGCGAAGGCCGGCAGGGCGGACACGATGGCGAGCACCAGCGCGTGCGGGCGCAAGGATCTGGAAGTGGGGGTCATCGAAAGTCACCAATCAAGAGGGGGAGACGTTCCGGTCCTGCCGCGCGGGGCGCGGGCAGCCGGCACCGGGCCGGTACGCGGCCCGCCCGCCAAGATGCAACGGTTTTGTGAACGTTTCGGGGCGGTCCGATGTCGGCTGTGGGACAGCACGCGGAACGTTGGTGATGGCGATCACCGCCGATCCCGGCCTTGCCGCGCGGGCGGCGGCGACGCGCGGCATCGCGGCGCCGGTGGCGCGACGTATGATGCCGGGCCAGCCACCGCCGCCGCCTTCGATGAAGCTCGCCATCCTGTCCCGCAATACCAAGCTGTACTCGACCCGGCGCCTGGTCGAGGCCGGCCGCGAACGCGGGCACACGGTGCGCGTGCTCGACCCGCTGCGCTGCTACATGCGCATCGCCGCCGGCGCTTTCACCATGCATTACAAGGGCAAGCCGATCACCGGCTACGACGCAGTGATCCCGCGCATCGGCAATTCGGTGACCCGCTACGGCACCGCGGTGCTGCGGCAACTGGAGATGATGGGCGTCTGCACGCCCAACCCGTCCGACGCGATCCTGCGCGCCCGCGACAAGCTGCGTGCGCACCAACTGCTGGCGGCCAAGGGCATCGACATGCCGATGACCGTGTTCGGCGACAACCCGGACGACACCGGCGATCTGCTGTCCATGCTCGGCCCGCCGCCGCATGTGGTGAAGTTGAACGAGGGCACCCAGGGCACCGGGGTGATCCTGACCGAGAAGGCCAGCGCCTCGCGCGGCGTGGTCGAGGCGCTGCGCGGGCTGTATGCCAATTTCCTGGTGCAGGAGTTCATCGGCGAGGCCGAGGGCGCCGACCTGCGCTGCTTCGTGGTCGGCAACCAGGTGGTGGCGGCGATGCGCCGCACCGCGCCGGAGGGCGACTTCCGCTCCAACCTGCATCTGGGCGGCACCGCCGAGAAGACCGCGGCCAGCCGTGGCGAGCAGGAGGTCGCGGTACGCTCGGCCAAGGCGCTGGGCCTGGGTGTGGCCGGCGTCGATCTGATTCGCTCCAAGCGCGGGCCGCTGGTGCTGGAGGTCAACTCCACCCCGGGCCTGGAAGGCATCGAGACGGTCTGCGGGCTGGATATCGCCGGTAAGGTCATTGAGCACCTCGAAGCTTGCCTGAAACGAAAGAAATCAGGGGCTTAGTCGCATTACTGGCCGTGCGTTCTGGCTTAACACCGGTTTAATTCCGCCCTGCGTAAGCTTCCTCGGACCGCAGCTCTGCCCTCCTCAGCAGGAACGGTAATCGGGATAGAAAAACTTTCGGCCCAGGCAGCCCCGCTGCCTGGGTCTTTTTCTTGGGCGATTTGTTGGCGATCGCAGACCCCGGCCGACGCCGGGGCGCGCTTGCGGGCATGTTTGCGCGGCGGCTACATTGCGACGCAATAGGGGGAACTGCGGAATGCAGGAAGCCCTGATCGGTCATGGCGCCAAGGTGAGGCGCCCATGAACGTGAAGAAAGTGTTCGCGCGGCAACTCAGTACAATTCGGCAGCGATCTGACTCGGGTGAACGTGTTCAAGAAGGAGGCGAGCCTGGCTTGGCGCAGGCGTTGCCGAAGAACGAATGGCAGACCGCGCCGTTTGCGAGCGCTGAAGCTCGCGAGCGGATCGGCTGGAGCGAGAACTGATAGCGGCGACGCGCTGTCCAAGGCAGCGAATCGTCAGGTGGATCGCGAGGGCGAAAGTTCGCCTGGGCATCCATCGGAACGCATTGCAAATACCATGGCGGCGTGCCGCCGTGGACGACGAGGAGGCGCGGCATCCGCGGCGCACTCTACTGATACGTAGTACGACTGACGGGGTACATGTTGGTGCGAATTCTAGTGATCGAAGACAACAGCGACATCGCTGCCAATCTCGGCGACTACCTCGAGGATCGCGGTCATACCGTCGATTTCGCCGCCGATGGCGTCACCGGTCTGCACCTGGCGGTGGTGCACGAGTTCGATGCGATCGTGCTCGATCTCAATCTGCCCGGCATGGACGGCATCGAGGTCTGCCGCAAGCTGCGCAACGAAGCGCGCAAGCAGACGCCGGTGCTGATGCTCACGGCGCGCGATTCGTTGGACAACAAGCTCGCCGGCTTCGATTCCGGCGCCGACGACTACCTGATCAAGCCGTTCGCGCTGCAGGAAGTGGAAGTGCGGCTCAACGCGCTGTCGCGCC
Source organism: Xanthomonas sp. LF07-6 (assembly GCF_034105445.1). Classification (NCBI taxonomy): domain Bacteria; kingdom Pseudomonadati; phylum Pseudomonadota; class Gammaproteobacteria; order Lysobacterales; family Lysobacteraceae; genus Xanthomonas; species Xanthomonas sp. LF07-6. Next base: position 74,939 of record NZ_JAXGGI010000008.1, on the reverse strand, counting down.
GCGGCAAGGGCGTGCACACCCGGGTGCTGGAGACCGGCGATCTGGAATACAACCTGGATACGCTGGAAGTGCGTCGCCAGGGCAAGCTGCTGCAGCTCAATCCCACCGCGCTGAAGATCCTGCAGGCGCTGATGGAAGCCGCGCCGGCGGTGGTGACCCGGCAGGAACTGGAAACCCGCGTCTGGGGCGAGGAACTGCCCGATTCCGATTCCCTCCGCGTGCATATCCATGGCCTGCGCGCGGTGGTGGACAAGCCGTTCGACGTGCCGATGATCCAGACCCGCCACGGCATCGGCTACCGCATCGCCGCACCCGATGCCTGAAGCGCCTGCGTTGCCGCGTGTGGTGCGGCGGCGCGGACGCTACCGCCGCCGCCTCCGCAGCCGCATCATCCTCTCGTTCGTGCTGTTGGGCTTCGGCCTGACGGCGCTGTTCGCGTTCGCCACCAACTGGGCGCGGGCACGCGTGGAGAACCAGCTGGTCGAGGTGGTGCTGAACCGCAACATCGACGAATACTCGCACCGGTTCTTCTCCGATCCGTCGAAGAACCCGGACCTGCCGGTGCAGCAGATGGTCGGCCGGGTGGTCAAGAGCGACCGCTTCGAGGCGCTGCGGCGCGAGCAGCCGGAGTGGTACAACTTCTCCGACGGCATCCACAACGTGTCCGGTCGCGACGAAACCGGCAAGCCGTTCTCCTACAAGGTGGCGGTGCGCAAGACCCCGAACGTCTGGTTCTTCCTCGCCTATGACATGACCCAGACCATGCAGGGCGAGGTGCAGCTCAAGCGCACCCTGATCCTGTCGGTGCTGGTGTTCAGCGCGTTGTCGCTGGTGATCGGCTGGTGGTCGGCGTCGCGGGTGATGCGGCCGGTGTCGGACCTGGCCGCACGCCTGCGCGCCTATCGCGGCAGCAGCGACCCCAAGCCGCTGGCGCCGCACTTCCCCGACGACGAGGTCGGCCAGCTGGCCGAGGCGCTGGACGACTATTCGGCGCGCCTGACCGAAGTGGTGCAGCGCGACCGCGAGTTCAATGCCGACGTCAGCCATGAACTGCGCACGCCGCTGGCAGTGATCCGCGGCGCCACCGAGCTGCTGCTGACCCGGCCCAATCTCGACGAGAAAGTGCTGCAGCGCCTGCAGCGCATCCAGCGCGCCGAACAGCAGTGCAGCGACTTGATCGGGTCGCTGCTGCTGCTGTCGCGCAACGAGCGCGGGCAGGGACACAGCAACGTCGCCAAGGTGGCCGAGCAGTTGATCGAGTCGCATCGCGCGCAACTGGGCGGCAAGCCGCTGCAGTTGCTGCTGGAAGGAGAGCGCAACCTCACCATCGATGCACCGGAAGCGGCGCTGTCGGTGGCGCTGGGCAATCTGATCGGCAATGCCGTCAAGTACACCCAGGAAGGGCAGGTGGTGGTGCGGGTGCTGAGCGACGCGGTGCAGGTGATCGATTCCGGCCCGGGTCTGAGCGAGGAGGACGCGGCCAAGCTGTTCCAGCGCGGCTACCGCGGCACCCACGCGGGCCATTCGCAGGGCGGCGGCATCGGTCTGTCCATCGTCAGTCGCCTCTGCGATCTCTATGGCTGGCAGGTCAACGTGCGTCCGGGCGCCACCAAGGGCGTGGTGGCAACACTGTGGTTCAAGCCTGCCTGAGGCTGGCGACGGCGCTTCGTCCATCGCGTAGGAGTGGCTTCAGCCGCGACCGGGCGTTCCCCCGGTGAAGATGATCGCGGCTGATCCCAGCGGGAACAAGGGCGCCTAACTACAAAGACGTTGACGCCTTGGCCGCAGCCAGCGCACGGTACTGCTCGTCCAGCTTCTCCACCGCTTCCTGCAGTGCCGCCGCGGCGCCGTCGTTGACCACCACATCGTCGGCGATGGCCAGGCGCTCTGCGCGGGTGGCCTGGGCCGCCAGCATGCGCTGCGCCAGATCGGCGGTGATGCCGTCGCGTTGCATCAGGCGGGCGTGTTGCAGCGCCTCGGGGGCGTCGATCACCAGGATCCGGTCGAGCCAGGGATAGCGCGCGCGCGCACCGACCTCGGTCAACAACGGGATGGCGGCGATCGCGTAGGGTCCGGCGGCCGCGCGGCACTGTTCCTGCAGCAACCGGCGAATGGCCGGGTGGGTGATCGCTTCCAGGTCGCGGCGTGCCGTTGCGTCCTCGAAGATCCGCTGGCGCAGGGCTGCGCGGTCGAGTTGCCCATCGTCCTGCAGGATCTGCGGCCCGAACCGCGCCACGATCTGTGCCAGGGCGGGGTGGCCGGGCGCGACCACCGCACGCGCGGCGAGGTCGGCATCGGCGACGACGATGCCCTTGGCCTCGAAGCGGCGGCTCAGTTCGCTCTTGCCGGAGGCCACGCCTCCGGTCAGGCCGACGACGAAATCAGTCAAGCCTTGGGCTCCGTCAGCGCAGTCCCGACCAGCGCATGTAGGTCTCCACGATCTCCGTGCCCCAGAAGAAGGTGATCCAGCCGGCGATCGCCAGATAGGGGCCGAACGGGATCGGCGTGGCGCGGTCGCGGCCCTTGGCCGCCAGCCACAACGAACCCAGGATCGCGCCGACCAGGGAGGAGATCAGGATGGTCGGCAGGATGCCCTTCAGGCCGCACCAGGCGCCGATCGCGGCCAGCAGCTTGAAATCGCCATGGCCCATGCCCTCCTTGCCGGTGATCTGCTTGAACAGCCACCACACCGACCACAGCGAGAAGTAGCCGACCGCGGCGCCGAGCAGGGCGGGTTTGGCCGGCATGTACAGGTTGTCCATGCTGCCGATCAGGCCGAGCCACATCAGCGGCAGGGTCAACTGGTCCGGCAGCAGGCGCGTGCGCAGGTCGATGCCGGACAATGCCACCAGGAAACAACTGAACACGATCGCGCCGAAGCCCTGCCAGCCGAAACCGAAGCGCCACACACTGGCGACTACCAGCAGGCTGGTAAGGAGCTCCACCAGCGGGTACTGCGGCGAGATCGGCGCATGGCAGTAGCGGCACTTGCCGCGCAGCGCCAGCCAGCTGAACAGCGGGATGTTTTCGAACCAGGCCAGCTTGTGCTTGCAGTGCGGACAGTGCGACGGCTCCACCACGATGCCGGGCGGCGGCGGATCGTAGATGTCCGGCAGCTCCAGGATCTCGCGCGAATCGCGCTTCCACTGCCATTCCATGCGCCTGGGCATGCGCAGGATGACCACGTTTAGGAAGCTGCCCACCAGCAGACCGAGCCCGGCCGCGGCCGGGAAACCGAGGCCGGGGTGTTGATCGAGAAATGCCATTAATACTTATCCAACGACGGAGGCCAGCTTGAAGATCGGCAGGTACATGCCGATGACCATGCCGCCGACGATGGTGCCGATGAACACCATGATCAACGGTTCGATCAGGCTGCTCAAGGCATCGACCGCGTTGTTCACTTCCTGCTCGAAGTACTCGGCGACCTTGAACAGCATCGCGTCCAGCGCACCGGCCTCTTCGCCGATCGCGGTCATCTGGATGACCATGTGCGGGAACAGGTTGGTTTGCTTCATCGCCATGTTGACCGGATAGCCAACCGCGACGTCGTCGCGCATGCGCAGTACAGCCGTCTCGTAGACGCTATTTCCGGTGGCGCCTGCGACGATATCCAGCGCTTCCACCAGCGGTACACCGGCGCGGAAAGTGACCGCCAGCGTGCGCGCGAACCGCGCCACCGAGCTGTTGTGCATGATCTGGCCGATGACCGGTACCTTCAGAATCAGGCGATCCATGCCATGCTGCATCGCCGGTGAGCGCTTGTAGGCGAAGATGAAGCCGCCGATGGTGCCAATCATTGCAAACAGAAGCATCCACCAGTAAGCCACCATGAAACGCGAAGCGGCCACGATCATCTGGGTAAAGGCTGGCAGTTCCGCGCCGAACCCCTTGAATACGTCCTCGAACTGCGGGACCACCCAGACCAGCAGGATCGAGCTGACGATCAGGGCGACTGCCATGACCATGGCGGGGTAGAACAAGGCTTTCCGGATCTTGCCTTTCAGCGCCTCGATGTTTTCCTTGTAGGTCGCCACCGTTTCAAGCACGGTTTCCAACACGCCGGCGCCTTCGCCGGCCTTGACCAGGTTGCGGTACAGCTCATCGAACTGCACAGGATGCTTGCTCACCGCCTCGTAGAGCGAGGAGCCGCCCTCGATGTCGGTGCGGATCTGGTCGACCATCTTCTTCATGCGCGGGTTCTTGTGCCCGCTGGCGATGATCTCCAGCGATCCCACGATGGGCACGCCGGACTTCATCATCGTCGCCATCTGGCGACTGAAGAAGGCGATGTCCTTGGGGCTGATCTTCTTGCCCGCCGCGCCGAACAATGGCTTGGGCTTGGGTTTGACCACTGAAGGGGTGATGCCCTGTCGACGCAGTTCCGCGCGTAACAGATTGGCGTTCTTGGCGACCTGCTCGCCCTTCATCTTGATGCCGCGCTTGTCCGTGCCCTCCCAGACGAAGGGTACCTGCTGACTGGTACTGCGTGCGACCGGCTCTTTCTTGACTGCGCTGCGCGTTGCGGACATTACGGTGGTCTCCCCCGTCCGGCCATCCCCGGGCGGACACGACTAGCATGGTATCGGTTTCCTGGGCGTCTGGCACTCGTTTGGATCCCTTTGGCGTAGCTCTCGACCGGTTTGTATGACGCTAAGTGTCACTTTTTGCCGTAAATGGACGGATGGCCTAGTCTGTCGCAAATCACCGATTTGCCTGTCGCCTGTTTGCATTGCTGGGGCATCATGGACAAGGGGAGGGAGCCAGGTGGCGTGGGAAGTTGGCACGCTATCTGCTTCGCTCACCCTGCACGTGGCGCTTTGCCGCGGCGCTCGGGGAGTAGGGTCCGCGGGCGAGTGCCTAACTTCACATCACTCTAGGGGTTTACCATGAAGAAGCAGCAAGGCTTTACTTTGATCGAATTGATGATCGTGATTGCGATCATTGCCATTCTGGCCGCGATCGCGCTGCCGATGTACCAGGACTATGTCGCTAAGTCGCAGGTTGCTGCAGGCTTGGCCGAAATCACCCCCGGAAAGGTGGCTGCTGAGACCCGTAACTCCGACGGTGGTACCGCTTCGACTAATGTTTCCGATTTCGGCCTGACCACGCCTACTAAGCGCTGCAGCTCCATCACGGTGAACTATGCGGTTGGCGGTGCCACTACCCTTACCTGCAATCTTCAGGGTAATGGTCAGGTGAACGGAAAGAACATCGTGTGGACGCGCACCGCCGACAACTCCGGCACTGGTGTCGCTGGCGCGTGGACTTGCTCCACCACTGTCGCTGCCAAGCTGCGTCCGTCAACCTGTCCGTAACATGACTTGGCGATCGAGATGATTTTTAATCATTTCTTTAGCCTTAAAAGCCCGCTTAAGGCGGGCTTTTTATTTTCTGTTTACATTTCATTTTGACGTTTGACTGATTCTGCAGTGGCGGGCCTGCCTTTTGGCTGGATTTTGTTTGGGCATTGGATCTTTTTATAGCATCTTGGTGTTTTATGAATACTCAGGTGTCTGCAAACCTAGTCGGCATCACCGGTATCGCCCGCCGCCTCGTGCAGGACGGTGCGCTGGAGGAAGCCGCGGCGCGGACCGCCATGGCCCAGGCGGCCGAGGCCAAGGTGCCGCTGCCGCAGTGGTTCTCCGAGAAGAAGCTGGTCACCGCCGCGCAGCTGGCCGCCGCCAATGCGGTGGAGTTCGGCATGCCGTTGATGGATGTCTCGGTCTTCGATGCCAGCCAGAACGCGATGAAGCTGGTCAGCGAGGAGTTGCTGCAGAAGTACCAGGTGCTGCCGCTGTTCAAGCGCGGCGGCCGCCTGTTCGTCGGCATCAGCAACCCGACCCAGACCCGGGCGCTGGACGACATCAAGTTCCACACCAATCTGACGGTGGAGCCGATCCTGGTCGACGAGGACCAGATCCGCCGGACCCTGGAGCAGTGGCAGGCCAGCAACGATTCCCTCGGCAGCGCGCTGGGCGACGACGAGGGCATGGACAACCTCGATGTCGGCGGCGGCGACGAGGACATGGGCGGCGGTGGCGACACCGGCATCGACGCCAAGGGGGAGGACACCCCGGTCGTCAAGTTCGTGAACAAGGTGCTGGTGGATGCGATCCGCCGCGGCGCGTCCGACATCCACTTCGAGCCCTACGAGGACGACTACCGGGTGCGCCTGCGCATCGATGGCCTGCTCAAGAGCGTGGCCAAGGCGCCGGTCAAGCTCAACCAGCGCATCGCCGCGCGCCTGAAGGTGATGGCGCAGCTGGACATCGCCGAGAAGCGGGTCCCGCAGGACGGCCGCATCAAGCTCAATCTGTCCAAGAACAAGCAGATCGATTTCCGCGTCAGCACCCTGCCCACGCTGTTCGGCGAGAAGATCGTGCTGCGTATCCTGGACGGCAGCGCGGCCAAGCTGGGTATCGACAAGCTCGGCTACGAGCCGGAGCAGCAGAAGCTGTTCCTGGACGCGATCCACAAGCCGTACGGCATGGTCCTGGTCACCGGCCCCACCGGCTCGGGCAAGACGGTGTCGCTGTACACCGCGCTGGGCATCCTCAACGACGATACCCGCAACATCTCCACCGCCGAGGATCCGGTCGAAATCCGCCTGCCCGGGGTCAACCAGGTGCAGCAGAACAACAAGCGCGGCATGACCTTCGCGGCGGCGCTGCGCTCGTTCCTGCGCCAGGATCCGGACATCATCATGGTCGGCGAAATCCGCGACCTGGAGACCGCCGAGATCGCGATCAAGGCTGCGCAGACCGGCCACATGGTGCTGTCCACCCTGCACACCAACGACGCGCCGCAGACCATCGCGCGCCTGATGAACATGGGCATCGCGCCCTACAACATCACCAGTTCGGTGACCCTGGTCATCGCCCAGCGCCTGGCGCGGCGCCTGTGCAACACCTGCAAGCGCCCGGTCCAGTTGCCGGAAAAGGCCTTGCTGGCCGAAGGCTTCACCGAGGCGGAGATCGCCGCCGGCGTCCAGCTGTACGAGGCGGTCGGCTGCGACGAGTGCACCGAGGGCTACAAGGGCCGCACCGGCATCTATCAGGTGATGCCGATGAACGACGAGATCGCGGCGATCGTGCTGCAGGGCGGCAACGCCATGGACATCGCCAGCGCCGCGCAGAAGATCGGCGTCAAGGACCTGCGCCAGTCGGCCTTGCTCAAGGCCCGCAACGGCATCACCAGCCTGGCCGAGATCAATCGGGTGACGAAGGATTGAAGAGCCGGGAATGGGGAATCGGGAGTGGGGAATCGGAAAAGCGGCTTTTCCGTCCCTGTTGATCTCCCGGTAGTCCAAGCATTGTTCCCGGGCTTCTCGACGCTTGGCGCGGGCGGACAATGCCGGCTGCGCCCAACCGCATTACCCCGCTCAATTGGGCGAAGGGCTAAGAGCAGCCGGGAGATCGGCTTTTCCCATTCCCCAATCCCGATTCCCCATTCCCGGCTTCACTACTCCATCCCCAGCTTCTTCAGCTTGTAGCGCAACGCGCGAAAGGTGATGCCCAGTTGCGCGGCGGTGCGGGTCTTGTTCCAGCGGTTCTCTTCCAGCGCCTTCTGGATCGCGGCGCGTTCGAGTTGCTCGATGTAGGACGGCAGGGCGGAGGAGCTGGGGTCGATGTCGACCACGCCGCGCGGCAGGGCCGGGGCGGCTTCGGCGGCGCTGCGGGCGTGGTTGCCGGGTTGCGGCAGGCGCAGGTCGGTGGCGCTGATCTGGTCGTCCTCGGCCATTGCCAGGGCGCGCTCGAGGATGTTTTCCAGTTCGCGCACGTTGCCGGGGAAGGCGTAGCTGCTCAGTGCGTCCAGGGCGGAGGGCGACAGCAGCGGGGTGGGGCGGCCGTGGCTCTTGGCCAGCCGCGCCAGGATCGCTGCGGCCAGTTGCGGCAGGTCGCCGCCGCGCTCGCGCAGCGGCGGCACGCGCAGTTCGATCACGTTGATGCGGTAGTACAGGTCGTGGCGGAAGCGGCCCTCGGCGACCAGGTCGGCCAGGTCCTTGTGCGTAGCCGAGAGGATGCGCACGTCCACCGGCACCTCGGTGGCGGCGCCGACCGGGCGGACCGATTTTTCCTGGATCGCGCGCAGCAGCTTGACCTGCATCGGCAGCGGCAGTTCGGCGACCTCGTCGAGGAACAGGGTGCCGCCGTGCGCGGCCTGGAACAGGCCGGCCTGGTCGGCGTGGGCGCCGGTGAAGCTGCCCTTCTTGTGGCCGAAGAACTCGCTTTCCATCAGTTCGGCCGGGATCGCGCCGCAGTTCACCGGGACGAAGGGGCCGGCGGAGCGGGCGCCCTGTTCGTGGATGGTGCGCGCGACCAGTTCCTTGCCCACGCCGGATTCGCCGAGGATGTAGACCGGCGCCTGGTTGCGCGCGACCTTGGCGATGGTGCTGCGCAGGGCGTCCATCGCCGCCGAGGCGCCGAGCAGCCGGCTGGCCTGCTCCGGGGCAGGCTGCGGCGGCGCGGCGCGGCTTTCGTTGTTGAGTTCCAGCGCATGCTTGACCAGGCCGCGCAGCACCTGGATGTCCACCGGCTTGCTGACGAAGTCGAACGCGCCGGCCTTCAGCGCTTCCACCGCCAGGTCCATGCTGCCGAAGGCGGTGATCATCGCCACGGGCGTGCGCGGGTAGTGCTTGGCGATCTCGCTGACCAGCTCGATGCCGTTGCCGTCGGGCAGGCGCATGTCGGTGATGCACAGATCGTAGGGATTGCTCGCCAGCAGTTCGCGCGCTTCGGCGAGGTTGGCGGCGGTGCTGATGCGCAGCCCCATCCGGCCCAGGGTCAGGACCAGCAACTCGCGGATGTCGCGCTCGTCATCGACGACCAGGGCGCTTCGGGTTTCGTTCATGTGCAGGGAAGATAGCGTAGGAACCGGGACATGCGCCAATTTACCGGCGCCGGTCGCGCGCTGGCGGAGCGATTCTCACCTCTCAGCCGCTGAGCATGGCGTGCGGGCCGGGCAGGGCGACGCGGAAGCAGGCGCCGCCGGCCGGCACCGGCACGTACTCCAGACGCGCCTGGTTGGCCCGGCACAGCTCGCGGGCGATGTACAGGCCCAGCCCGGTGCCGTGCTCGGAGGTGGTGAAGAACGGCCGGAACAGCTGCGCCGCCACCGCCTCGGGAATGCCGGGGCCGCGGTCCATGACGTCGACGATGGCGTTGCGCTCCTGCAGCGCCACGCGCAGGCGCACCCGCGCCGGCTCCTCCATCACCCGCCCGTACTTGAGCGCGTTGTGCACCAGCGCGCTGAGGATCTGGTGCAGGTGTTTGGGATCGACCAGCGCGTGCACCGGCTGCGGGGCGAGGATCGCTTCGAGGCTGTCGGTCTCGATCGACAGGGTCTGCCGGTACTCCAGGACGAAGCGGCGCACGAACGCGCCCAGGTCCAGGTTCTCCGGATTGGAGCGCTCGCGCCGGGCCAGGCCGAGCACGCTCTCGACGATGCCGTTGGTGCGCTGGCACTGCTGGTGGATGATCTGCAGCAGGCGGCGGTCGGCATCGCCGATCGCCGGCGATTCCTCCAGCAGCTGCGAGGCGTAGTTGATCGCGGCCAGCGGGTTGCGGATCTCGTGGGCCAGGCTGGCCGAGAAGCGGCCCAGCGCCGACAGCGTCAGCGATTCGGCGCGCCGCGAGACCACCGTGGCGTCGTCGAGGAACACCAGGGTCAGGTCGCCTTCGGCCAGCAGCCGGGCGAAGCGCGGTTGCACCTCCGGCTGGTCCGGCGACAGCTGCAGCGGGCTTTCGTCCTGGTTCCAGCCGTTGCGCCAGCGCTGCAGGCGTCGGGCCAGTTCCGGCGCGGCGCTGGCCAGATCCAGCCGGCCGCTGCCGCTGTTGCCGTCGGTATCGCCGAGCAGGGTCGACGCGGCCTCGTTGGCCAGCGTCACCCGGTTCTGCGCGTCCACCACCACCACCCCGGTGCGCATGCGGCGGATGATCAGTTCGTTGATTTCGTAGAGATTGGCCACCTCGGCGCCACGGCGCTCGGCCAGGTGCTGGCTGGTGCGCGCACGCTGGCCGATGCGGTTGCAGATGTAGGCCACCGCCAGGTAGCTGGTGGCGAACATCGCCAGTTCGGCCAGGCTGCGGGTGTTGTCGGCGCCGTCCAGCACGCTCCAGACGTATTCGGCCAGCGTCGCCGCCGAGGCGGTCAGGGCGATGGCGATGCCGCCGCGCAGGCGCAGCAGCATTGCCGCGGCTGCGACGTTGAACAGCAGCATCATCGCGATGCCGGCGCTGGCCGCGGGCAGGGCATGCGCGGCCAGGGTCGCGGCGACGATGTCGGCCAAGGCGCTGAAACCGACGATGGGCGCCAGGTGCGCCTCGTTGCGCCCCCACATCAGCAGCGCCAGCGCCACTGCCAGGTAGGCGGTGGACAAGGTGGCGGCCAGTTGCGGGTAGCGCGGTTCGCCCACCAGCACGCTGAGCGGGCTGAACACCAGGGCGGCGATCAGCCCGGCCACCAGCACCCGGTACAGCGCGAAGAAGTACAGCTCGCGGCGCGGAATGGACTCGATGCGATCGATGAGCGAGGCGCTGGTGGGCAAGCCGGACTCCGGGCGGACAGCGGACGGCGCGAGTATAGGGGCGGCGCCGTCTACGCGGATGGCGACCGGGGCGGTGGCGACCTGCCTGGCCGTCACCGCCTTCGACGGGGAAACCGCGATTGCCGTCGCCGGCGGCCCGGCGCCGGATCGGGGCAAGGGCCAAGGACGACGTCGCGGGGTGAGGGCAGCAAGGCGTGGGCGCCCGAGTGCCTGCTCCACCCGGTGGTGCCACCGCGGACCTCGCCGGAGGCCTCGGTCGGGCCAGGGCGCCGGCGCTTTTGCGCCGCCGCCCTCGGTCGGCGACAATAGGCGTCCCGTCCGTACCGCTCCCGGCCGCCACTCAGGGCCCGGATCGCTGCGGGACGGCCGTTCCTTTTCCCACGGTGACGCATGAATTTCCACGAATATCAGGCAAAACAACTGCTTGCCGAGTACGGCATCCCGGTCCCGGCCGGCAAGGTCGCGGCGACTCCGGAAGAAGCGGTTGAAGCCGCCAAGTCGCTTGGCGCTGGCCCTTGGATGGTCAAGGCGCAGATCCACGCAGGTGGCCGCGGCAAGGCCGGCGGCGTCAAGTTCTGCAAGACCACCGACGATGTGAAGGCCGTTGCCGAGAAGCTGCTCGGCACCAAGATGGCCACCTACCAGACCGCCGGCGTCGAGCTGCCGATCAACCTGGTGCTGGTGACCACCGCTGGTGAGATCGTCAAGGAGCTGTACCTGTCGGTGCTGGTCGACCGCGGCACCCGCACCATCAGCTACATCGCATCGAGCGAAGGCGGCATGGAGATCGAACAGGTCGCCGCCGAGACCCCGGACAAGATCCACACCCTCAACGTCGACTTCGTCGAGGGCGTGCAGGGTTACCACGGCCGCGACATCGGCTTCAAGATGGGCCTGACCGCCAAGCAGGCCGGCCAGTTCGCCAGCATCATGGTCAACCTGTACCGCATCTTCAACGAGAAGGACCTGGCGCTGGTGGAGATCAATCCGCTGGCCATCCTGGATGACGGCAACCTCTACGCGCTGGACGGCAAGTTCAACAGCGACGACAACGCCAACTTCCGCCACAAGGAACTGGTCGCCATGCGCGACAAGTCCCAGGAAGACGAGACCGAAGTGACCGCTTCGGAGCTGGACATCAACTACGTCACCATGGACGGCAACATCGGCTGCATGGTCAACGGTGCCGGTCTGGCCATGGCGACCATGGACGTGATCAAGCTCAACGGCGGCGAGCCGGCGAACTTCCTGGACGTGGGCGGCGGCGCCAACAAGCAGCGCGTGATCGAGGCGTTCAAGCTGATCCTGTCCTCGGACAAGGTCGAAGGCATCTTCGTCAACATCTTCGGCGGCATCGTCCGCTGCGACATGATCGCCGAGGGCATCATCGCGGCGGTCAAGGAAGTGGGCGTCAAGGTTCCGGTCGTGGTGCGCCTGGAAGGCACCAACGTGGAAGAGGGCAAGCAACTGCTGCGCGACAGCGGCATGGCCATCATCCCGGCCGACAACATCAACGACGGCGCCAAGAAGGTCGTTGAAGCTGTCAAGAACGCTGCCTGATCCACGACACCAAGGAACTCCAATGTCTGTTTTGATCAACAAGAACACCAAGGTGATCGTGCAGGGCTTCACCGGCCAGCAGGGCACCTTCCACGCCACTCAGATGATCGAGTACGGCACCCAGGTCGTCGGCGGCGTCACGCCGGGCAAGGGCGGCACCACCCACATCGACCTGCCGGTGTTCAACACCGTGGCCGATGCCGTGCAGAGCACCGGCGCCGACGCCTCGGTGATCTACGTGCCGCCGCCGTTCGCGGCCGACGCGATCCTGGAAGCGGCCGCGGCCGGCATCAAGGTCATCGTCTGCATCACCGAAGGCATCCCGGTGCTGGACATGCTGCGCGTCAAGAACGTGCTGACCCGCTCCTTCCCGGAGACCGTGCTGATCGGGCCGAACTGCCCCGGCGTGATCACCCCGGGCGAGTGCAAGATCGGCATCATGCCGGGCCACATCCACAAGCCGGGCAAGATCGGCATCGTCTCGCGTTCGGGCACGCTGACCTATGAAGCGGTCAAGCAGACCACCGAGGTCGGCCTGGGCCAGTCCACCTGCATCGGCATCGGCGGCGACCCGATCAACGGCCTGAACTTCGTCGACTGCCTCAAGCTGTTCAACGAAGATCCGCAGACCGAAGGCATCATCATGGTCGGCGAAATCGGCGGCGACGCCGAGGAAGCCGGTGCCGAGTACATCGCCAAGCACGTCAAGAAGCCGGTCGTCGGCTTCATCGCCGGTGCTTCGGCCCCGGCCGGCAAGCGCATGGGCCACGCCGGTGCGATCGCCTCGGGCGGCAAGGGTACGGCCGAGGGCAAGTTCGCGGCGATGGAAGCCGCAGGCGTCAAGACCGTCCGCTCGCCGGGCGACCTGGGTGCGGCGATCGCCTCGCTGGTGAAGTAAGCCGTCAGCGCTGCGGCAGCGACCCGCCTTCGGGTGCGTCGTTGTCGCCGCCGCTGTCCGCAAGGGCCTCGCGCGAGCGAGGCCTTTTGCGTTTCGAGGATCCGATGCGCGGCACTGCCGCGGTGTCCCTGGCGCGACGAGGCGGATGGGGCGGCCACGCACTGCCGCCCCGCCAACGTCTGCGCAATCAAGCAGTTGCGCCATCCCAGTGGTCGCCATTCGTCCCTGCGGCCCCGCCATTGGTCCCCTGGCCGGGTGGTGCCGTCCCTTCGGCGCTGACATGGCCCGGCACCGCTCCGACACTGCCGCCACTTTCTTCGGCAGCGACAGGAGCGGATGCGTGATCAGGCGATGGCGGGCAGCGGTATGCGGGGCGGGCATGGCGATGGGTATCGGCGGCATCTGCGCGGCGGCGCCAGGCGACTGGGCCAGTTATGCCGGCGCGCCCGGCGGCGGGCAGTATTCGCCGCTGACCCAGATCACCCCGGACAACATCGGCCGGCTGCGTATCGCCTGGTCGTTCCGCACCGGCGAACTCGGCGCGGGCCTGCCCGATCCGGAACGGCGCCGCTTCGAGGCCAATCCGCTGGTGCTGGGTGGGCGCATGTATCTCACCACCGGGACCGGCATCGCCTTCGCCCTGGATGCGACCAGCGGCCGCGAACTGTGGTCCTTCGATGCCAAGGTCGCGCGCAACAAGCACTACAGCGACCCGGCCTCGCGCGGGGTGAGTTTCTGGCGCGACACACAGGCGACGGCGGGCGCGTGCCGCGAGCGCATCGTGTACGGCACTCTGGATGCGCGGCTGATCGCGCTGGATGCCGCCGACGGCAAGCCCTGCGCCGGGTTCGGCAAGGACGGCACGATCGACCTGCATGCCGGCATCGATGTGCACGACAACGCCAGCGATGCCTGGGCCAACTATGCGGTGACCTCGCCGCCGGTGGTGGCCGGCGACGTGCTGGTGGTCGGCAGCTCGATCGGCGACAACCGCGGGCATGCGCTGGAGCAGGGCGTGGTGCGTGGCTACGACGCGCGCAGCGGCCGCGAACTGTGGCGGTGGGATCCGGTGCCGCGCGATCCGGTCAAGGCCACCGCCGCCGGCTGGCAGCCGGAGCAGGCGGCCACGGTCGGCGGCGGCAATGCCTGGGCGCCGCTGTCGGTGGATCCGGCGCTGGGCCTGGTCTACGTGCCGACCGGCTCGGCCAGCCCCGACTATTACGGCGGCGAGCGCCTGGGCGACAACCGCGACACCGACTCGCTGGTGGCGCTGGACCTGCACAGCGGCCGCCGAGTGTGGGCGCAGCAGCTGGTGCATCACGATCTGTGGGACTACGACCTGGCCTCGCAGCCGGTGCTGACCACGGTGCAGACTGCGCAGGGACCGCGCGCGGCCGTATTGCAGGCGACCAAGACCGGCTTCCTGTTCGCCTTCGACCGTCGCGACGGCACGCCGCTGTTCCCGATCAGCGAGGTGCCGGTGCCGGCTTCCGACGTGCCGGGCGAACGCGCCTCGCCGACCCAGCCGATGCCCGAACCGGGGCTGCGCCTGGCGCGGCACACGCCGCTGACTGCCGCCGACGCCTGGGGGGCGACGCCCGGCGCGCGCCGCGAATGCGCAGCGCTGATCGCCGGGCTGCGCTCGGAAGGCCTGTTCACCCCGCCCAGCGTGCGCGGCACGATCGCGCTGCCGGGCTGGGCCGGCGGCGTGAACTGGGGCGGCATCGCGGTGGATCCGCAGCGCCAGCTGGCGATCATGCCGGTGTCGGACCTGCCGATGCAGGTGGCGCTGATCCCGCGCGAGCAGTTCAGCAAGGCCGAGCATGCGCGCCATCCGGACCAGCAGTTCAACGACATGGAAGGCACGCCGTACTACATGCGCCGCGGCATGTTGAGCTCCTCAGGCGGCATTCCCTGCGTCAAGCCACCGTGGGGGCGACTGGTGGCGGTGGATCTGCGCACGCGCAAGATCGCCTGGGAGCGCCCGCTCGGCACCCTGGAAGAGAAGCTGCCGTGGCTGCCGCTGGAGGTGGGCACGCCACTGCTCGGCGGCGCGGTGACCACGGCCAGCGGCCTGACCTTCATTGCCGCGGCGGCCGATGCGCGCCTGCGCGCGCTCGACAGCGCCACCGGCAGGACCCTGTGGGAGGCCAAGCTGCCGGCCGGCGGCCAGGCCACGCCCTCGGTCTATGCGGTGGGGGGCAAGCAGTACGTGGTGATCGCGGCCGGCGGGCGCGAAGGCATGGGCACGATGGGCGACTACGTGGTCGCCTATACGCTCGACGGCACCGGCAAGGACGTGGTGTTCCAGCACGGCGTCGGCGTGCGCATGGCGGTGCTGGGCCTCGCTGCGCTGAGTTTGTGTGCGGTAGTGGTGATGTTGCTGCGGCGTTGGCGCCGGCGGCGCCTTGAGCGGACTGGCGCTGGCATCCGCTGAAGCACATGGCGGTGGCTGGCAGGCGCTTCGGGGTTGATGCAGTCGGGACTGAAGTCCCTCCCACAGTGACGCCTCTGCACGTGCTGTCCCTGAAGTGAGCGCGGCTTCGGCGGCGACGCGCGGCGCATGCACCAGCGATTTCTATTGGTCGTGCATGTTGCTCGATTGTGGAAGCGACTTCAGTCGCGACGCGGGGTGCCTGGCCAAGCGGCTTTCTCCGGCGCGTGCAGCGGAGAGAGCGGCCTACGGCAGCGCCGCGGCTGCCCCCATGTGCGCCCAAGATGCGGCCTGCCCGGACTCCATGCCCACACTCCAATGTGGCGGCACGCGCATCATCGGCCGCAGCCCGGCACAGCGCTACACTGCGCATGGCGCCGTGCGATGCAACGGCGCCGCGGCAGGTGCGATGCGCTCGCGTGGCGCCTGACGGTCTTCCACCCGTTCCTGCAAGGTTGCCTATGTCCGCTTCCCTCCGCCTCGCCATGGCCCAGTTCGATTTCCCGGTCGGCGCCGTGACCCAGAACACCGACCGGATCATTGCGTTGATCGAGGAGGCGCGCGACGAGTACGGCGCCGACGTGGTGCTGTTCCCGGAACTGGCGGTCAGCGGCTATCCACCGGAAGACCTGCTATTGCGGCCGGGTTTCCTGGCCGACTGCGAGCGCGCGGTGCAGCGCATTGCCGCACAGGTGCGTGGCATCGTCGCGGTGGTCGGCTGGCCGCAGAGCGCCGGCAGCGTGGTCTACAACGCCGCCAGCGTGCTGCGCGGCGGCCGCATCGAACGCACCTACCGCAAGCGCGAACTGCCCAACTACGCGGTGTTCGACGAGCGCCGCTACTTCGATGTCGACCCGGACGGCGAGAACTGCGTGTTCGAGGTCAAGGGCACGCCGGTCGGCCTGGTGATCTGCGAGGACCTGTGGTTCCCGGAGCCGCTGGCGGCGACCGTGCGGGCGGGTGCGGAACTGGTACTGGTGCCCAATGCTTCGCCCTACGAACGCGGCAAGCATGCGCAGCGCGACGCGCTGCTGGCCGAGCGCAGCCGCGAGAGCGGCGCGGCGCTGGCCTATCTCAACGTGGTCGGCGGCCAGGATGCGCTGGTGTTCGACGGCGCCTCGGTGGTGGCCGACGGCGACGGCACCGTGCATCCGGCGGCGGCCGCCTTCACCGACCAATGGCTGGTGGTGGAGTACGACACCGCCGCGCGCCGCTTCGCGCCGCTGCGCTGGACCGACGACGGCGACGAGAGCATGGATGCGCTGGCCTGGCGCGCGGTGGTGCGCGGGCTGCAGGACTACTGCGCCAAGAATCGCTTTTCCAAGGTGTGGCTGGGCCTGTCCGGCGGCATCGATTCGGCGCTGGTGCTGGCGATGGCGGTGGACGCGCTTGGCGCGGACAACGTCACCGCGGTGCGGCTGCCGTCGCGCTACACCGCCGACCTGTCCAACGACCTGGCCGCGGATCAATGCCGCACCTTGGGCGTGAAGCTGGAGACGGTGGCGATCGAGCCGGCGTTCGAGGGCCTGCTGAGCGCGCTCGGCCCGCTGTTCGCCGGCACCGAGCCCGACGTCACCGAGGAGAACCTGCAGTCGCGCAGCCGCGGCGTGATCCTGATGGCGCTGGCCAACAAGTTCGGCGGCCTGCTGCTGACCACCGGCAACAAGAGCGAGTACGCGGTGGGCTACGCCACCATCTACGGCGACATGTGCGGCGGCTACGCGCCGCTGAAGGACCTGTACAAGACCGAGGTGTTCGGCCTGGCGAAGTGGCGCAACACGGTGGGCGGTGCGCCGGTGATCCCGCCGGCGGTGATCGCGCGGCCGCCCTCGGCGGAACTGCGCGCCAACCAGACCGACCAGGATTCGCTGCCGCCGTACGACGTGCTCGACGGCATCCTGTACCGCTATGTCGACCAGGAAGAATCGCGCGACGAGATCGTGGCCGCCGGCTATGCCGCCGAGGTGGTCGACCGGGTGGTGCGGCTGGTGCGCATCAGTGAATGGAAGCGCCACCAGGCAGCGCCGGGCCCGAAGGTGTCGCGCCGCGCGTTCGGGCGCGAGCGGCGTTATCCGATCAGCAATGGGTATCAGGCCTGAGGGAACTCGGAAAAGCCGGGACCCGGGACCCGGGACCCGTGATTTTCCCGCGAGTGCAAGGCGGTTGCGATTGCACTGTGGGAGGGACTTCAGTCCCGACGGGCGTTACCGGGAAAGAAGCCTGTCGGGACTGAAACCCTCCCACAAAAGTTGCTTAATAGCGATTTTGCTGCGGACACCATCATGATGTCCCGCGTCTCGCAGGACTACGGCTTTTCCGGGTCCCGGGCCCCGGGCCCCGGATCCCGGCTCTGCAGCAACCGCAACCCGAACGCATCGTCCTGCGCATTCCAGCCGTGGCTGACGCGCAGGCCGGCCTCGGCGGCCATCGCCGCAAAGCTCTGGTCGGTGTACTTGTGGCTGTACTCGACCTGCATCGCTTCGCCTTCGGCAAAATCGAAGCGGCGCCCGGCCACGGTCACCTGCTGTGCGCACTGGCTGACCAGGAAGGTCTCGATGCGCTCGCGCGCTTCCGAATAAACGGCATGATGGCGGAACTGCGCCAGGTCGAAGTCGCTGCCGATCTCGCGGTTGAGCCGGCGCAGCAGGTTCAGGGTGAATTCGGCCGTGACCCCTGCGGCGTCGTTGTAGGCCGCCTCCAGCAGTGCCGTGTCCTTCACCAGGTCGATGCCGACCAGGGCGCAGCCGTCCGCGCCCATGGTCTGGCGCATCGAGCGCAGAAGGGCGATGCCGTCCTCGCGGGTGAAGTTGCCCAGGGTCGAGCCGGGGAAGAACACCAGGGTGCGGCGCGCGCCGCGCTGCGGTGCCGGCAGCGCCACCGGCGCGGTGAAGTCGGCGCATACCGGCAACATCTGGATGTGCGGGAAGCGTTCGGCCAGCCGCGTGGTGCTGGACATCAGCATGTCGCGGGAAATCTCGATCGGCGTGTAGGCCACCGGCATGCGCAGGCCGTCCAGCAGCAACTGGGTTTTGCGGCCGCTGCCGCTGCCCAGTTCCACCACGTGCGCGCCGGTGCCCACCGCCTGCGCGATCGAGGGCATGCGCGCTTCCAGCAACTCCAGCTCGGTGCGGGTCAGGTAGTACTCGGGCTGGCGGGTGATCGCCTCGAACAGGCGCGAGCCCTCGGCGTCGTAGAAATACTTGGACGGTAGCTGCTTGGGGCTGCACGACAGGCCGGCGATCGCATCGGCGGTGATGTCGTCCGGCTGCGGATGCAGGTCGGTCAGGGCGGCCTCGGTCAAAGCACGGGCGGTTGCGGCATTCATGCGGAATCCTTGGCCAGGCGCACGCCGGCGAACTGCCATCGCGCATCGGAGGGGAAGAAGTTGCGGTAGCTGGCGCGGATGTGGTCGTGCGGCGTGGCGCAACTGCCGCCGCGCAACACCCACTGCGCGTTCATGAACTTGCCGTTGTATTCGCCCAGCGTACCCGACCACGGACGGAAGCCGGGGTAGGGCAGGTAGGCGCTGCCGGTCCACTCCCAGACATCGCCGAACAACTGCTGCAGGCCGGTATCGGCCGGCGCCGTCGACTGCGGATGCAGTGCATCGGTGTCGACGAAGTTGCCGACGATGGCGACGCCGGTGGCCGCCTGTTCCCACTCCGCCTCGGTCGGCAGGCGCGCGCCGGCCCAGCGCGCGAAGGCATCGGCCTCGAACAGGCTGAGATGGCACACTGGCGCATGCGGATCGCGTTCGCGCCAGCCGCCCAGGGTGAATTCGCGCGTGCCGTCGGCGTGCCAGTACAGCGGGCGCTGCCAATCGTCGGCGCACCGCCGCGCCCAGCCGTCGCTGAGCCATAGCCCGACCGTGCGATAGCCGCCATCGGCGATGAACTCGGCGTACTCGGCATTGCTCACCGGGCGGCTGGCCAGCGCATGCGCCGGCACCAGCACGCGATGCCGCGGCGATTCGTTGTCGTAGGCGAAGCCGGCATGCGCAGGCCACGGTGCGGCACCGATCTCGCCGATCTGTTCGTCGCGCTGCAGCCAGCGCAGCGGGGACGCCGGCGCGTGCTGCGTCGCCAGGTCGGCGCGATAGGCCGGGCCCAGTGGATTGCGCCAGAACGCATGCTTGATGTCGGTGAGCAGCAGTTCCTGGTGTTGTTGTTCGTGCTGCAGGCCCAGTTCCAGGATCTGCAGCGTCTGCGGCTCCAGCGTGCCGGCCTGCAACTGCGCCAGTACGCGGGTTTCGATCTCGCTGCGGTAGTCCAGCACCTGCGTCAGCGATGGCCGCGACAGCAGGCCGCGATGCGGCCGCGCATGCGCCGGACCGATGCTCTGGTAGTAGCTGTTGAACAGGTAGTCCCACTGCGGATCGTGGAGGCGGTACGCCGGATCGGCGCCGAGCACGAACCGCTCGAAGAACCAGGTGGTGTGCGCCAGATGCCATTTGGCCGGGCTGGCGTCGTCCATGCTCTGCACCATCGCGTCTTCTTCGCTCAATGGTGCGGCGAGATGACGGCTGCGTGCGCGCACGCGGCGCAGGCGGTCCGCCAGCGTCGCGACGGATGCGATGGGCGAGGGCGGTGACGCCGGAGAGATCGCTTGCATCGATGCAGTCTTAGCGCAGCGGCGTGAACGGACCGTCACGCGTCGCGGACCGTGGCGTTACCCTAGCCACATGTCTACGAGCGCCTTGCACCACCCTGCCGGTTCGGCGTCCTCCGGCGCCCTGGTCGACTTCGATACCGCGGCGGAGGCGTTCGCGCTGCCGCCCGGCGTGCGCTACCTGGACACCGCCAGCAAGGGGCCGCGCCTGCACCGTGCGCTGGCCGCGGGGCAGGCGGCGCTGGCCGATTCGGTCGCGCCGTGGGCGCTGTCCTTCGATGCCTGGCGCGCGCAGATCGAAGACCTGCGTGCGCTGGCCGCCGCCACCGTGTTCGCGGGCGACGGCGAGGGCGTGGCGATGGTGCCGTCGGCCGCCTATGGCCTGGCCATCGCGGCGCGGCAGGTGCCGTTGGCGCCTGGCGATGCGGTCCTGCTGCTCGATGGCCAGTTTCCGTCCAATCTACTGGCGTGGCAGCAACGCTGCGCCGAGAGCGGTGCGCACCTCGCTGTGGTGCGGCGGGCGCCCGGACAGGACTGGACTGATGCGGTGCTGGCCACGCTCGACGCGCAGCCGCGCGTGCGTGTGGCGACATTGCCGAATGCGTATTGGCGCGACGGCAGCCTGCTGGATCTGGACCGCATCGCGCCGCGCGTGCATGCGGCCGGCGCGATGCTGGTGCTGGACCTGAGCCAGAGCCTGGGCGTGCTGCCGGCCCGGCTGGACGCCTGGCGGCCGGATTTCGTGGTCTCTGTCGGACACAAATGGCTGCTCGGACCGATGGGGCTGGCATGGCTGTGGGCCTCGCCGCACTGGCGCGCGCACGGCGTGCCGTTCGAGCAGCACTGGCAGGCGCGCGACCCGGGGGCGGATTGGCAGTTCCCGGCCGAGGCGCCGCCCTCGTACCGCAGCGGCGCGCGTCGCTTCGATGCCGGCGGCGTCGCCGATCCGCTGCGCCTGGCGATGGCCAGCGCGGCGCTGCAGCAGGTGCAGCAGTGGCAGCCGGCGCGCATCGCGCAGCGGCTTGGCGCACTTGGTGCGGCATTCGACGCGGAGTTGCACGCGCTGGGCGCGGGCGACTGGACCGTGCCTGGGCATGCGCCGCACCTGTACGCGCTGCGCCCACCAGCGTCGTCGATGCCGGCCTTGCTGCCATGGCTGCAGCACGCGCAAGTCATCTGCACCCATCGCCATGGCGCCCTGCGCATCGCACCCTATCTGCAGTTGACGCCGGAGGCGATGCGCGGCCTGGCGCAAGAGATGGTGGCTGCGGCGCGTGCTTGAACGCACGTGCGTGCGGTTGTTGTCTGTCTTCGGTTTCGATGGGAAGGCAATCGACTACTGTTCCGCATCGTCGATCCTGTTTGATGCATGGCTTCAGCCGCGACCCGATGCCGCTGTGATGCGTTTAGCGCGGGTGTGGGTTGCCGAAGGCCGGCCACATCGCTGATGCCCGCGGTGCTGGCTTGACCTACCGCCGCGCCGCCAGGCGCAATCCACGCGGGGTCAGCACCCGTTCCAGCAGCTCGAACAGGCCCTGGACCAGCAGCGCCAGCAGCGCGGCCGGCACCGCGCCTTCCAGGATCAGGCCGAGGTCGTCCAGGCGGATGCCGGTGAGGATCGGCTGGCCGTAGCCACCGGCGCCGATCAACGCGCCCAGGGTCGCGGTGCCGACGTTGATCACCGCCGCGGTCTTGATGCCGGCGAGGAGAGTGCGCAGCGCCAGCGGCAGTTCGATCCGCCACAACCGCGTGCCCGGCGGCAGGCCCAGCGCGGCGGCAGTCTCGCGCAGCTCGCGCGGGATGCCGGTGATGCCGGCGTGCGTGTTGCGCACGATCGGCAGCAGGCTGTACAGGAACAGCGCGGCGATCGCCGGTTTGGCGCCGATGCCGAACAGCGGGATCATGAACACGAACACCGCCAGCGACGGCAGCGTCTGCAGCACGCCGGTCAGGGCCAGTACCGCTTGGCCGAGCCGTGGTCGATGCGCCGCCAGGATACCCAGCGGCAGCGCCACCAGCAGGGCCAGGCCCAGCGACATCCCGACCAGCGCCAGGTGCTCGCGGGTGCGTTGCAGCAGCCGTTGCATCCGTCCGTCCTCGGCAGGCGCGGCGATGCCCAGCCAATGCGCGGCGATCGCGCTCTCGGCGCGCTTGTCGAGCTTGGCCTCGGCGTTGAGCCGCTGCATGGTCGCCGCGTCGATGCGGCCGCCCAGCCCCTGCAGCGCCTGCACGAAGCGCGGCGCGCGCTGCGCCAGGTCGGCGCGGTACAGGAACACCGCCGCGTAGCGCGGGAAGTAGTGCTTGTCGTCCTGCAGCACCAGCAGGTCGTGCGCGGGGATCTCGGCATCGGTGCTGTACAGGTCGGTGAGGTCGATCGCGCCGCTGTCCAGCGCGCGGTAGGCGAGGTCGTGGTCCAGACCGGTGGGCACCTGCGGCAGACCGTAGGCGTCGCGCACGCCGGGCCAGCCGTCGGCGCGCGAGACGAATTCGTTGCTCAGTCCGAACTTCAGCGTCGGATGCGCGGCCAGGTCGGACAGGCGCGCGATGCCCAGCGCCTGCGCGCGTTGCCGGCGCATACCGAACGCATAGGTGTTGTCGAAGCCCAGCGGCGCGCTCATCGCCAGGCCGCGCTGCGCCAGCGCCTGCCGCAGCGCGTCGTCGTCGGCGCCGGGCATGTGCAGCAGTTCGGCGGCCAGGGTGCCGGTGTACTCGGCATAGGCGTCGATCGAACCCTGCTCCAGCGCGCGCCACAGGATGCGGGTGCCACCGAGCTGGCGCCGGTGCTCGACCTCGACCCCGGCCTGGCGCCCGGCGCCGGCGGCGATCTCGCCCAGCACCACCGCTTCGGTGAAGTTCTTGGAGCCGACCACGACCTTGGTGTCGGCGGCGGCCGGCAGGCTCAGCAGATTGGCTGCTGCACCGAAGGCGAGCATCGCGATCGCGCGCCAGCGCGCGCCTCGCGAGGTCATCGCGCCTCCTCCAGGGTGCGCTGCGCCTGCAGGAACTGGCTCACGAACGGATCGGCCGGCACCTCCAGCAATTGGCGCGCGCTGCCTTCCTGCAGCACGCGGCCGCCACGCATCAGGACCAGGGTATCGCCCAGGTAGGCGGCCTCGGCGACGTCGTGGGTCACCAGCACCACGGTCTTGCCGAGCAGCGCGAACAGTTCGCGCATCTGCGTCTGCAGTTCGTGGCGCACGATCGGGTCGAGCGCGCCCAGCGGTTCGTCCAGCAGCAATACCGGCGGGTCCAGCAACAGGGCGCGGATCAGTCCGACGCGCTGGCGCTGGCCACCGGACAACTCGGCTGGATAACGCGCCAGCAGCGCTTCCGGCAGGCGGCACAACGCAGCGAGCTCGTGCAGGCGCGCCTCGATGCGCGGCCGCGTCCAGCCCAGCGTGCGCGCCAGCAGGGCGGCGTTGTCGCGGGCGCTCAGGTGCGGGAACAGGCCGCCTTCCTGGATCACGTAGCCGATGCGCCGGCGCTGCGTCAGCAGGGTGGCGCGACGCAACGGCTCGCCCTGGAAGCGCACCTCGCCGCTATCCGGCCACTCCAGCCCCAGCAGCAGGCGCAGCACGCTGGACTTGCCGGCGCCGCTGGGACCGATCAACGCGGTGGTGCGGCCCGGGGCGATGCGAAGATCGACCTGGTCCAGTGCCAGCATGTCGCCGTAGCGGCGGGTGACCCGATGCAGTTCGAACATCGCCGCAGCATAGCCGCAGGCGGCGAGCACGCCGTGCGAAGACGCCGCGGCCTCAGCGGGCGGTGTCGGTCAGCAGGTCCAGCGTCGGTTTCGGCCGGCCCAGGTCGTACATCAGGCCGAAATGGGCTTCCGCGCCCTGCTGGTCCGGCTGGTCGAGCAGTTCGTAGAGATTGATCTCGGCGACCACGTCGGCATAGTCGCTGCGCAACGTCTGCAGCAACTCCGCCACGCTGTCGTAGCAGGCGCCGTCGCCGGGATGGCCGCCATCGGTGTTGCCCGTGTAGATCTCGGCGCAGTTGAGCTCGTTGACGTACACCTTGGTGCCGTATTTCTGCGCGGCGGCGCGCAATTGTCCGAGATACAGGTCCATCCAGTAGCCGCGCTCGCCGTGGAAGGCGTAGTAGTGGAAGCTGATCCGGTCGAAGTCGAAACCGGCGGCTTTGGCCTGATCGAGGAACCACAGCGAGCCGTTGCGGTCGCCGGGGCAGCGCGCGCTGGCCGAACGATCGTCGCTGTTGCAGGCGGTGATGTTGATGGTGAACTGCAGTCCGGCGCCCAGTTCGTCGGAGGCCTGCTTCATGCCGCGGTACATCGTGGTCATGGCCGCGATCCGCGCCGGCGCGGCGGCGCGGTCCAGGTCCTGCTCGTTGCCGATCTCCCAGACCTTGATGTCGTTGGCATAGCGGCGCGCCAGCGCGTAGCCGATCTCGCGCGACATCGGGTACACCATCGGCCGCAGCGCGATGTTGTACTGGCGCGAGAGCTGCACCAGCCGGTCGAGCACGGCGAAGTTGCGCGGGTCCACGTCGAACCGGTAGCTGCGCAGGTTGCGCTGGTCGAGCAGGCGGAACACCGCCTCGCTCTGGCTGAGCGGGTAGGCCGGGCGGCCGTCGTGGCCGTTGACCCCGTACACGATGGCCGGTGCCGCGGTGGCAGGGGCGGCAGCAACGACGAGGAGGGCAGCGAACAGGCGCAGCAGCGGGCGCAGCAAAGACAGAGACATGGCGTTCCCGGCGGAAGCGGCCCGGGGCGGGCGCGGGACCAGCCTAGCAAGCCCGGTCACGGGCATCGGCGCCAATTCCCGGGACTGCGGTGCGGGTCGCACTCCGCCGGGATCGGCCTGGAGGCGCGCCATGCTGGGCGGCCAGTGATCGGGACTGGCGCTGCCTGGCGACGCGCGCACCTGCCTCGCCTTGGGTGCCCGCTGGTGTCGTCATGCCCGCCTGCAGCCGCCGCGCGCAGGCGCCCGAGCGGACCACAGGGACCGATCGGCGCTGTCCGAAAACGCGACAGGGGCCTTGCGGCCCCTGTCGGTATGCATCCTGCTGGCGCGGTGGATCAGCGCTGCATCTGCGAATTGGACTGCCCGGTGGCGGCGGACTTCTCGCCGGCGAACGGGTTGAGCTTGCGGATCATCCACGGGTACTTCGGCCAATTGCCGGTCAGCCACGGATGCTGCGGGTCGTTGAGCTCGAGCACGCGGCGCGCGTCGGCGGCCAGGGTCTTGTTGCCCAGGTGGGTGTAGGCATCGGCCAGCACCGCCACCGCGTCGTTCTGGTAGGCGCTCTGCGGGTAGGTCTCGAGCAGGTAGGTGGCGCGCGAGGCGGCCGACACCCAGGCGTCGCGGCGCAGGTAGTACAGCGCGTTGTCCAGCTCGTGCTGGGCGAACACGTTGCGCAGGGCGATCATGCGCGCGCGCGCGTCGGCGGCGTAGCGGCTGTTCGGGTAGCGTTCGGCGACGGTGTTGAAGTCGGCGTAGGCCTGCTGCGGGGTGGACAGGTCGCGGCGGCTGGGGTCCAGCGACCACACCCGGCGCAGGAACACCGTGTCGCGGTTGGAGTTGGACAGCCCGCGCAGGTAGTACATGTAGGCGATGTTGCGCTGGGTCGGGTAGGTGCGGATGAAGCGGTCGATGGTCGACACCGCGTCGTCGTGCTTGCCGGCCTTGTACTGGGCGTAGGCGCTTTCGATCATCGCCTGCTCGGTGTAGTTGCCGTACGGGTACTGCGCGATCAGCCGCTTGAAGCTGCTCTCGGCGCCGGCCCAGTTGCCGCTCTCCATCTGCGCATGCGCCTTCTGGTAGAGCTGCTCCACCGGCATCCCTTCTTCGGGGTTCTTCTTCTGACGGTGGCAACCCGTCGCCACGACCAGCGTGACCAGCAGCAGGGCGATGAAACGGACGTGCGCGGACAGCGGGACGGAGCGTCGGATCATGGGTTCGGGCGCGGCAGGGCAGGAATACGAAGGGGCGATGATAGCCTAGTGGCCTGTCCTGCGACTGACTATGGCCGCCGCGACCCCCTTTTTCCGACCCAAGCCGTGCCCCTGCCATGCCCCATACCCCCCCGGATCTCCCCGAGGACGCCGTCAGCGACGGCCCGCGCCAGGCGCGCGTCCCCGATCACGCCGCCGGTCGCCGCTTCGACGCGGTGCTGGCCGAACTGTTCCCCGAATACTCGCGTTCGCGCCTGGCCGAATGGATCAAATCCGGCGATGCCCTGCTCGACGGCGCCCCGGCGCGGCCGCGCGATGCGCTGCGCGGCGGCGAGATCGCCAGCCTGCACGCGGTGCTGGACACCCAGACCCACGCCCTGCCCGAGGACATCCCGCTGGAGGTGCTGTACGAGGACGACCAGGTCATCGTGCTGAACAAGCCGGCCGGGCTGGTGGTGCACCCGGGCGCCGGCAACCCCAGCGGCACCCTGGTCAATGCCTTGCTGTACCGCGATCCGGGGCTGTCGGCGCTGCCGCGCGCCGGCATCGTGCACCGCCTGGACAAGGACACCAGCGGCGCCATGGTGGTGGCGCGGACCCTGCAGGCGCATACCTCGCTGGTGGCGCAGTTGTCCGCGCGCGACGTGCACCGGCAGTACCTGGCGGTGGTGGTCGGGGCCCTGGTCTCCGGCGGCACCGCCAACGCGCCGATCGACCGCCATCCGCGCGACCGCCTGCGCATGGCGGTGCGCGAGGACGGCCGCGACGCGGTCACCCATTACCGGCTGCGCGAGCGCTTCCGCGCCCACACCGCCCTGGAATGCCGCCTGGAGACCGGCCGCACCCACCAGATCCGCGTGCACATGGCGCACCTGAAGCACCCCATCGTCGGCGACCCGCTGTACGGCGGCCCGCTGAAGCTGCCCAAGGGCGCCAGCGAGGAGCTGATCGCCGAACTGCGTGGCTTCAAGCGCCAGGCGCTGCACGCCGAGACCCTGGAGTTCAAGCATCCGCAGAGCGGCGAGCCGGTCCGCGCCACCGCGGCGGTGCCGGCCGACCTGCAGCAACTGATGGCCGCCCTGCGCGTGGATGCGCAGGCGGCCGCCGAGCGGGCGCGGCGCTGAGCATGGCCGGGGTGCCGGTCTCCCGCGCCGTGGCGCGCGTCTGTGTTTCGCGCGGCGGCCGCGGACGCCAGGCTGGCGGCATGTCGGCCGATGTCGGGCGAGGGCGCGGCCGATGAGCGACTTCGCCCTGTCGGCCGACTGGCCGGCACCGCCGCGGGTCCACGCCCTGACCACTCTGCGGACCGGCGCCGGCGCCTCGCGGCCGCCGTTCGACCGCTTCAACCTCGGCAACCGCAGCGCCGCCGACGGCGACGACCCGGCCACGGTGCAGCGCAACCGCGACGAGTTGGCCGCGCGACTGGCGCTGCCGACGCCGCCGCACTGGCTGCGGCAGGTGCACGGCGTGCAGGTGCTGCGTTTCGACGGGCCGCCGCAGGGCGCCGGCATCGACGCCGAGCCGACCGCCGATGCCGCGGTCACCGCCGAACCGGGCGTGGTGCTGGCGATCCTGACCGCCGACTGCCTGCCGGTGGTGTTCGCCGCCCGCGACGGCAGCGAGGTGGGCGCCGCGCACGCCGGCTGGCAGGGACTGGTTGGCGGTGTGCTGGAGGCCACCGTGGCCGCGCTGCGCACGCCGCCCACGCAGTTGCAGGCCTGGCTGGGGCCGGCGGCCGGACCGCAGCACTACGAGATCGGCGCCGAGGTGCGCGAGGCGTTCCTGCGCCACGATCCGGCCGCCGCGGCCGCATTCGTGGACACCCGGCCCGGGCACTGGCGGGTGGACCTGTACGCACTGGCGCGGCAACGCCTGGTCGCGGCTGGCCTGGCCCCGGAGCAGATCCACGGTGGTGGGCTGTGCACCATCGCCGATGCGCAGCGCTTCTACTCCTATCGGCGCGACCGCCGCAGCGGGCGCATGGCGACCCTGGCGTGGATCGCGCCCTGACGCCGTCGCTGTTCGCGCAGGTGCTGGGGCCGGCGTTCGCGCAATTGCCGCCGGTACTGCGCGAACTGCATACGCCCTCGTCGCAGTCGCGCTATGTCGGCCAGGCGATGGTCCAGCGCGGCCGCCACCCGCTGTTGCCGCTGTGCGCGTGGCTGGTGCGGTTGCCGCGCACCGGGCCGGCGACGCCGGTGGAAGTGGTGTTTCGCGCCGATGCCCACGGCGAGCGCTGGGAGCGCCGTTTCGGCACGCATGCCATGCCCTCGCGGCTGTGGCTGCATCGCGGCCGCCTGCGCGAGCGGCTGGGTGCGGTGGTGTTCGAATTCGCCCTGCGGATCGACGGCGCCGGCATCGAATGGCGCGCGGCGCGGGCCTGGGCCTTCGGCGTGGTGCCGCTGCCGCGACGCTGGCTGGCCGGCGTGAACTGCCGCGAAGACCAGCGCGACGGGCGCTACGCGTTCTTGATCGCGGTGAGCCTGCCGTGGATCGGCCCGTTCATCCGCTACGAGGGCTGGCTTGCGCCGGCCTGAGCCGCCACGGGGTGCGGCGCCCGCGGCGTCGGAGGACATGGCCATCGTCGTATTCGACGGGGTCTGCGCGCTGTGCAGTCGCTGGGTGCGGTTCCTGCTGCGCCATGACCGCCGCGGCCGCTACCGGTTTGCGGCGATGCAGTCGCCGCGCGGCAGCGCGCTGTTGCGCGAGCACGGCCTGGATCCGGCCGATCCGCTGTCGTTCCTGCTGCTGACACGGCACGGTGCCTTGACCGATTCGGACGCGGCGATCGCGGTGATCGCCGGGCTCGGCGGCGTGTGGCGCAGCGTCGCGTTGCTGCGCCTGCTGCCGCGCCGCTGGCGCGATGCCGGCTACCGGGTGCTGGCGCGCAACCGCCATCGCTGGTTCGGTACCACGGCGCAATGTTTCCTGCCGGAGCCGCAACAGCGTTCGCGCTTTCTGGAGTGAGCACGACGCGCGCGGCGCGTCTGATCGGCTGTTTCCTCGCGCGAGCCCATCGCCGCGAGTTCACAAGTGCCTGCGGTGGCCGTTCTTGACGGACGGGCCACCCACGCGATCGGACCGGCAACGATGGAGATTCCTCTGCTGCTTCTGCTGGCAAGCCGCTGGCAGCGGCGTCCGTCAGCCTCCTTGGCAGATAGCACCGTGGTGCCCCCCGTTTCCACGCTCCCACACCCGCCCGAGAGGAGTTTCGCTATGCCCAGTCCTACGCCTGCGCGGCTGATCGATCCAAGCAATCGCGTGTTCGGCACGATCGATATCAAGAACTACAGATTCGTCGGCGAGCAGCTGCCCAGTACCTACTACATGAGCGGGACGGGCCCGTTCATCCGCTTGCGTCCATTGCACCGATCCGGCTTCGCCATCTACGAAAGGCCGACGCGCGTGGTGGGGCTCTATGCGGGCGACTGGGACCGGGACGACACCTTCGCGCAGAACATCCAGAATGTGGCGCTGTATCGCGAACTCGGCGCAAGCGCGGCCGACATCGCCGCCAGCATCGAACGCCTGAAACTGGTCGCGCGTCGCACCGACGAGATCATCCAGCAGAATACCGCCCAGCCGTTGGAGTTGAACGACGCCGTCGTCTTCGTCAACGAGGGCGCCTTGGCCGGAACAGTGTGGGGCGGCGACAAGCAAAAGACCGGCAACGTGTACAAGCCGTTGAAGGTGGTCGATGCGACCGGCCCCAGCAGGAAGGCCCATGCCGGTCATGCCTTCGCCACGCGCGAGGCGGTGGAGCGGTTCTATGCCGATTACTATCCGCACGTGCTGGGGCAATTGATGCTGCTCGGGCAGGCCCAGCAATCCTTCGTTTCGCAAGCGCCCAATGGCGATGACGTCGTGACGGTGATCAATACCGACACCGGGTACTTTCCTCAGAGCGAGTTTCCCACCCGCGCCAGCCAGTTGCAGTTCCTGCTCCAGCAATTCATGCGCTTTGCCTGATCCTGGACGGGGCGGGCGGTCGTCGCGTGCGTCGCCTCAGTAGGTACGGCGCAGCAGTGGGGTGACATTGCTGCCGCCCGGCCGCCCTTGTCCCGTCTCGATCCGGAACACCGCGACCGCCGCAGCCAGGCCGCCGGCCTGCTCCTCCATGCTGCGCGCGGCGGCGGTGGCTTCCTCGACCAGGGCGGCGTTGCGTTGGGTCACCTCGTCCAGTTGCGCCACGGTGCGGTTGACCTGTTCGATGCCGCTGGACTGCTCGCCGCTGGCGGCGCTGATCTCGCCGATCAGGCCGGTCACCCGCTGCACCGAACCGACGATCTCGTGCATGGTGGCGCCGGCGCGGTTGACCAGCGCGGCGCCTTCGCCGACGGTGCGCGTGGACGCTTCGATCAGGTCCTTGATCTCCTTGGCCGCATCGGCCGAGCGCTGCGCCAGCGACCGCACCTCCGAGGCGACCACGGCGAACCCGCGGCCCTGTTCGCCGGCGCGCGCCGCTTCCACCGCGGCGTTGAGCGCCAGGATGTTGGTCTGGAAGGCGATGCCGTCGATCACGCCGATGATCTCGCCGATGCGCTGCGAGGACGTGCTGATCGCGCGCATCGTCGCCACCACCTCGTCCATCACCTGGCCGCCGGAACGGGCGACCTCGCCGGTGTTCTGCACCAGGCCGTTGGCCTGCTGCGCGTTGTCGGCGTTCTGCTTCACCGCCGAGGTCAACTCTTCCATCGAGCTGGCGGTCTCCTCCAGGCTCGCCGCCTGCTGTTCGGTGCGGTCGGACAGGTCGGTATTGCCTGCGGCGATCTCCGAGGCGGCGCGGCGGATCGTGTCGGCCGACTCCTGGATCCCGACGATGATTTCGGTGAGCTTGGCGACGGTGCGGTTGGTGTCCTCGCGCAAGCGCGCGAACACGCCCTGCGCCTGGCCGTCGACGCGGTGGGTGAGGTCGCCTTCGGCCAGCGCCGCCAGCGCTCCGGCCAGTTGCGCCAGGTTGCTCTCCACCCCATCGGAAATGCGGTTGACGCCCTCGGCCAGCGACTTGAGGACGCCGTCCATCGCCGCGGTCTCGATGCGCTGGCTGAAATCGCCGTGCGCGGCCGCCTCGATCACCGTGGCCAGCGCCTGTTCGGCGTTGACCTGCGCGGTCACCTCTTCCCATTGCGCGATGGTGCCCAGGCGGCGGCCGTCGGCATCGTCGATCGGGCTGTACACGAAATCGATCTGGCGGCCGAAGAACGGCGCGCGCACGCGCTTGGAGCCGGTCAGCGCGCGCATGCGATCGATCGCCGCCTGGCTGTCCGGATAGATGTCGCCGATGCTGCCGCCGACGAACTGTTCGGCGCGGAATTCGGGGCGGAAGCGCTGCACGTCCGGTTCGATGGTCTTCAACATCTGCAGCAGCTTGCGGTTGGCGAAATGCACGCGACCATCGTCGTCGGCGATACGCACCATGGTGTCGAGATCGTCCAGCGCCTGGATCACGAAACGGCCGTGGCGCAGTTCCGCCTCGGTCTGCACCTGGCGCGCCGCCAGCGCCTGTTGCGCGTTCTGCAGCGCACGCAGCAGCGCCACCTCGGCCGTGTCCCCGAGCACCTCCACACGCTGCTCGAAGCGGCCTTCGCCCAGCGCCTGCAGCGCCTGCGTGGCCTGCTCCAGGGCGCGCGGTGCGCTGCGTCTGCCGAGCCACACCAGTGCCGCGGCGGCGGCCACGGCGACCAGCAGCGCCGGCAGCAACCGCGGCAATGCCGATCCGTTGGCTCCCACCGTGCGGCCGACGTGCAACGCATAGCCGGCCAGCGCCAGCAGGACCAGGACATGGGACAGGGCAAGCAGCGCCGAACGCGGGCGCAGCCAGGAGGCGGTGGGGCGGAGAACGGCAGTTGGCGAGGGCATGGTCTGCACCGGCTGGGAAACAACGGGCAACGCCGCGAGGGCGGTGCGATCGCGTGGGGGTCGATCCAGTATCGGCATATCGCCGCGCCGGCTTGATCGCCTTCACCTGCCGTTCGTCGGAAACTTCATATGGACTGAACGCCTACGGCGGAGCGCCGAAGGCGTGATGATGTGCTGCGGTGCAGCAGGCGATCGACTCAGGGCCGCGGGCGGGACGCGGCTCGGGCGAACCCGGAAAATCCAGCGCCAGGGCGGCCATACGCCACCGGCCGCATGCGTGCGGCCGGTGGCGGGATGGGATTGCCTACTTACTTCGCCGACGTCGCCGCGTCGGGCAGGGTCCAGGCGATCACGCTGTCGCCGGCCTTGGTCTCCATGCGGTCGTGGCCGCCGATCGCGGCGACGATGTACTGCTTGCCATCGACGGTGTAGCTCAGCGGCGCGGCCTGCGGGCCGGCGGGCACGCGCACTTCCCATAGCAGCTTGCCGGTCTGGGTGTCGTAGCCGCGCAGGAAGTTGTCCAGCGCCGCGCCGATGAAGGTCACGCCGCCGGCGGTGGCCAGCGAGCCGCTGTTGTTGGGCGTGCCCAGTTCGAACTTCATCTTCGACGGAATGCCCATCGGGCCCTGGTCGTAGCCGGTGCCCAGCGGACGCCGCCAGATCACCTGCTGGGTGCGCAGGTCCACGCCGGAGATATAGCCCCACGGCGGCGCCACGCATGGGGTGTTGAGCGGCGACATCCACGGCTCCTTGCGCGCGCCGTAGGGCAGGCCTTCCTGCGCCATGTAGCCGGGTGTCTTGCTCTTGCCGTTGAACACCGACACCACGCCCAGTGCCTGCATGTCCTTCCGCGGATACACGTGCTCGGTGTAGGGCAGGCGATTGCTGTTCATCACCATGATGCCGCGCTGCAGGTCCACCGACACGCCGCCCCAGTTGATGCCGCCGTGGTTGCCGGTGAAGGCCAGCGAACCGCCCAGGCTGGGCGGGGTGAACATGCCCTCGTAGCGCAGCCGCTTGAACTGGATGCGGCAGGCCAACTGGTCGAACGGGGTGATGCCCCAGGCATCGGATTCGACGATGGTCTCGTAGTCCTTGCTCGGCGCGCCCACGGTGTTGGGCATGCCCGGCGACACCGGCTGGGTCTTGGCGGTCCAGTCGCCGTGGTCGGTGCCCTGCGGCACCGGGATCTGCTGCACCGGCATGATCGGCGCGCCGGTTTCGCGGTCGAGCACGAACACCTGGCCGGACTTGGTGGCCTGGATCACCGCCGGGCGGGTGCCGCCGCCGGGCACCGGGAAATCCACCAGGTTCGGCTGCGGGCCGATGTCGTAGTCCCACAGGTCGTGGTTGATGGTGCGGAAGTGCCAGCGTTCCTTGCCGGTGGCCGCATCCAGCGCGACCAGCGAGGCGGTGTACTCCTCTTCCTGCGGGGTGCGCTGCTTGCCGAAGAAATCGCCGGAGGCGTTGCCGGTGGGCAGATAGACCAGGCCCAACTGATCGTCGGCGGCCATCAGCGACCACACGTTCGGGGTCGAGCGGGTGTAGGTCTGGCCGGCCGGCGGCGCCGCGTCGATGGCCGGGTTGCCCAGGTCCCAGGCCCAGCGCAACTGCCCGCTGATCGCGTCGAAGGCGCGCACCACGCCGGACGGCGCGTCGCGTTCCTGGCCGTCACGGATCTGCCCGGTGGGCTGGATCACCACGCCGCGCATCACCACCGGCGGCGAGGTGGGGCCGACGAAGCCGGGCTTGGTGTTGCCGGTGTCCTTGTTCAGGTCGACATAGCCGTGCGTGCCGAAGCTGTCGCAGAGCTTGCCGGTCATCGCATCGAGCGCGCCGAGGCGGCCGTCCACCATCGGCCAGAAGATGCGCTTGGCGCATTCGGCCACCGGCGTGGTCGCCTCGAAGTAGGACACGCCGCGGCAGGTGGTGGCGGCGACGCCGGCCATGGCCTTGGGGTCGGTCTGCGGATCGAAGCGCCAGCGCTCCTTGCCGGTGGTGGCCTCCACCGCGATCACCTTCTGCGTGGGCGTGCAGATGTAGACCAGGTCGCCGACCTTCAGCGGGGTGTTCTGGAACGCGTAGCCGAGCTTGGAGCCGGCCGGCTTGAGGTCGCCGGTGTGGAATTCCCAGGCGATCTTCAGGTCCTTGACGTTGTCCGGGGTGATCTGTGCGCCGGGGCTGTAGTGGTTGGACAGGTTGGATCCGGCATAGGCGGTCCAGTTGCCGGCATCGTGGTTGCCGGCGACGTTGCCGTCGGGGCTGTCCACGGTCGTGCGGCTGAAGGCGGCCTGCGGACGCTGCGCGGCGAGGCCGGGGTCGGCCAGTTCCACCGTGCGCGGCAACAGCAGTGGCACGAACACCAGCGCCGCGCCGAGCACCGGCAACACGCCGGCGACCAGCAGGTAGCCGATGCCGGACACGGGCGCCAAACGCCAGCGCGCGACCTTCCAGAACGGCAACAGCAGCAGGCCCAGCACCGAGATCATCGCCAGGCGCGGAATCAGCGCCCAGCCGTCCAGGCCGACCTCGGCCAGGGCCCAGGCGATGGTCGCGGCCAGGGTGACGCCGAACAGCCACAGGCCGATGCGGCGGCCGAGCGCGAGCAGCACGCCGGACGCAGCCAGGGCCACGCCGGCGAGCAGGTAGTACCAAGAGCCGCCGACGGCGGCGAGTTGCCCGCCCATGACGGCGAGGGCGACGCCGATCACGGCGATCAGGAGGGCATAGCCGGCGAACAGCCAGCGGCCGGCTCCATTCGGTGGGGGAGAAACGGTCATGAGCGAAACATCCGACGAGGATCCCTGGCGCGTGGCGCGAATGGCGGCGATGCAGGCGATCGTGGGGGGAGAGGCGAGCGCGGGGTCGCAAGGACGGCGCGCATCGCAAGGCAGCGACCGCGCTGCGCGTTCTAGGAAAGCGCGGAACCGGCGCGGCGCGTGCGGGCTATTTTAGGCGGCGCAGGTCGTCGGGCCGTGATGGCATGCGGAACACTGCGTCATGCGCTGCAGAGAGACGAAGCATGGCGCGATCGTGCGGCGCGCTGGCGCTGCGCGCGCCGCGTGGCGCAACGCGTGTGCCGCGGCTAGCGCACACTCTCCAGCGCCTGCAGATAGCGCTGGCGCCATGCGTTGATGTCGTGCTTGCGCAGGTGGTCCATCATCGCCTGCCAGCGCTCGATGCGCTTGGCCTTGGGCAGCGACGCGCCGGTGGCGATGGCGTCGGCGACGCCGTCGAGGTCGTGCGGATTGACCAGCAGCGCTTCCTTCAGTTCATCGGCGGCGCCGGCCAGCAGCGACAGCACCAGCACGCCGGGATTCTCCGGATCCTGCGCGGCCACGTACTCCTTGGCCACCAGGTTCATGCCGTCGCGCAGCGGCGTCACCAGGCCGACCTGTGCGGCGCGATAGAAGCCGGTCAGGGTGGCGTGGGTGAAGTTGCGGTTGACGTAGCGCAGCGGCGTCCAGTCCGGCTCGGCGTGGCCGCCGTTGATGTGTCCGGCGATCTGCTCGAGCTGGTTGCGCAGCTGCTTGTACTCGGTGACGTCGCCGCGCGAAACCGGCGCGATCTGCAGATAGGTGAGGCTGCCGCGCTGGTCCGCATGCCGTTCCAGGTAGCGCTCGAAGCCGAGGAAGCGTTCCGGCAGGCCCTTGGAGTAGTCCAACCGGTCCACGCCGATCGCCAGCTGGCGGTCGCGCAGGCTGCTGCGCAGGTCGCGCACCGCCGGCTTGGACATCGCCGCGCGCGCCTGCTGCGCGATCAGTTCGGTGTCGATGCCGATCGGGAACATGGCCGCGCGGAACCGGCGCCCGCCCGGCGCCTCCAGCACGCCGTCCTTGATCACCTTGCCGCCGCCGAACAGGCGCACGTAGGCCTGGAAGCGGTCGACGTCGCGGCGGGTCTGGAAGCCGATCAGGTCGTAGGCGTAGAAGCCGGAGAACAGCCGTGCGTGGTCCGGCAGCGCCTGGATCAGGTCGGCCGAGGGGAACGGCACGTGCAGGAAGAAACCGATGCGGCAGCCGATGCCGCGCTCGCGCAGCAGCGAGGCCAGCGGAATCAGGTGATAGTCGTGGATCCATACCGTGTCGTCCTCGCGCAGCAGCGGCGCGAGCTTGTCGGCGAACATGGCGTTGACCCGGCGGTAGCCCTCGCGCGTGGCGCGGTCGTAGTCGACCAGGTCCAGGCGGAAGTGCAGCAGCGGCCACAACGTGCGGTTGGCGAAGCCGTTGTAGTACGCGTCCAGGTCGGCGCGATTCAGGTCCATGGTGACGAAGCGGATATCGCCCTGGGTCTGTTCGTGCATCGCGCCGCTGTCGCCGCGCACGGTCTTGCCGCTCCAGCCGAACCAGACGCCGCCGCGCTCCTTCAGCGCCGCCAGCAAGCCCACCGCGAGGCCGCCGGCGCGGTTCTCGCCGGGCAAGGCCACGCGGTTGGATACCACCACCAATCTGCTCATGACGCCTCCTGCCAACTGCGCGACAAGCGCATGGCGGCGATGATCAGGCCGACATGCGAATAGGTCTGCGGGAAATTGCCCCAGGCTTCGCCGTTGTCGAAGGCCAGATCCTCCGACAGCAGGCCCAGGTGATTGCGCCGGGCAAGGATGCGCTCGAACAGCTCGCGCGCCTCCTCCTTGCGGCCGATCGCGGCCAGGGCGTCGATGTACCAGAACGTGCAGATGGTGAAGCTGGTCTCCGGTTCGCCAAAATCGTCCGGCGCCACGTAGCGGTACAGCGCATCGCCATGCTTGAGATCGCGGCCGATCGCCTCGACCGTGGCGATGAAGCGCGGATCGTCCGGGGCGATGAAACCGATGTCGGCCAGCAACAGCAGCGAGGCGTCCAGCCGGTGGCCGTTGAAGGTGTCGGTGAAGTGGCCAAGCTCGGCGCTCCAGGCCTCGGCCAGCACGCGTGCGTGGATGCGCTCGGCGCGCTCGCGCCAATACGCCACGCGGTCTTCCAGGCCCAGCCGCGCGGCGATCTTGGCCAGGCGGTCGCAGGCGGCCCAGCACATTGCGCTCGTATAGGTGTGCACCTCGGCGCGGCCGCGGAACTCCCACAGGCCGGCGTCGGGCACGTCGTGCAGTTCGAACGCGCGCTCGCCCAGCGGCTCCAGGCGCAGGAAGGTGTGGGTGTCGCCGGGATCCTTCAGGCGCAGGTCGAAGAACAGCTGGGTGGAGGCCAGCACCACGCTGCCGTACACGTCGTGCTGCTTCTGGATCCAGGCCAGGTTGCCGCGCCGCACCGGGCCCATGCCGCGGTAGCCGGCCAGCGATTCGACCTCGTGTTCCTCCAGCGCCGCCTCGAAGCCGATGCCGTACAGCGGCTGCAGGCTGCCGTCGGTGGTGGCGATGTTGAAGATGTAGCCGAGGAACTGCTCCATGGTGCGGGTGGCGCCGAGCCGGTTCAGCGCGCGCACCACGAAGGCGGCGTCGCGCAGCCAGCAGTAGCGGTAGTCCCAGTTGCGCGGGGTGTCCGGCGCTTCCGGAATCGAGGTGGTCATCGCCGCGATGATCGCGCCGCTGTCCTCGTACTGGCACAGCTTCAGCGTGATCGCGCTGCGGATCACCGCGTCCTGCCAGTCCAGCGGCACCGACAGGTAGCGCACCCACTCGCGCCAGTATTCCTCGGTGCGTTCCTGCGCTTCCTGGATGTAGCCGGTCAGCGAGCGAGTCAGCGATTCGTCCACGCCCAGCATCAGGTTGACCGGGTGGTTGAGCACGAACGGCAGTTCGTCGCGGATGAAGCGCACCGGCACGTCGGTGGTCAGGCGCAGGGTGAAGTCCGGCAGTAGCCAGCGCACGTGGTTGCTGCCCCAGGTGCTCTCCGGCTGGCGCGCGCCCCAGTCGGCCAGCGGCCTGGCCAGCACGCGGATGCGCGGGTTGCCGGCCAGCGGCCGCACCTGGCGGATGATGCTGACCGGGCGATAGAAGCGGCCATGGTTGCGCCAGCGCGGCGCGAAGTCGATCACCTCCACCGCGCCGCCGTGGGCGTCTCGCAGCACCGTGCGCAGGATCGCGGTGTTGGCCAGGTAGTGCTGGTCGCTGTCGACGAAGTCTTCCAGTTCGATGCTGAAATCGCCGCCAGGATGCGCGCGCGGGGAGAGCAGGGCGCAGAACGCCGGGTCGCCGTCGAAGGCCGGCAGGCAGCTCCACACCACGCTGGCCCGTTTGTCGATCAGGGCGCCGAAGCTGCCGTTGCCGATGACGCCGAGGTCGAGATTGGGGGAACTCATGGAGCGGTCGGGTCCTTGTGCGGAAGCAGTGGGGGAAACGGCCACGGGGCGCGGACGGGCGGGCGTTGCGCTGGCCTCATCCGGCGTTATCGCGCAGCCAGGCGTGTACGCCGCGTGGATCGGGCAGCGCATAGGTGGCGACGCTGTCGGCGCGGGTGCCGACCAGCACGCTCCAGCCGCCGGCCTGGTTGGCCGCGGCGAAGCCGAATTCGTCGGTGAGATCGTCGCCGACGAACACCGGGCGGCGTCCGCGGAACGGCGGTTGCTGCAGCAGCGTGGTCAGCGCCACGCCCTTGTCGCTGCCTTCGGGTACGAACTCGACCACGTGGTCGCCGGGCTGCAGGCGGTAGCCGGGCAGGTCGGCGAGCTGTGCGTGCGCGAACGCCAGTACCGCCTCGGCCGCGCTCGGCGCCGTCCGCCAGTGCAGGGCCACGCTGGCGCCCTTGTCTTCGACCAGCACGCCCGGATGCGCCTGGCGCAGATGCGCGGCGCGCGCATGCAGCGCATGGAGAAAGTCGGAGGTATCGGCGGGCATCGCCGCCTGCGCGTCGGCGTCGCTGCGCAGCTCGTGGCCGTGCAGGCCGGCGGCGGGCAACCGCAGTGGCGCGAACAAGGCATCCAGCTGCGTCAGCGGACGCCCGCTGACCAGTGCCACCGCGCCACCCAGGCGCTGGTGCAGGCGGCCGATCGCCTCACGCACCTCGGGCAGCAACTGCACCTGGTCGGGGCGTTCGGCAAAGGCGATGAGAGTGCCGTCCACGTCCAGGAACAATGCGCAGGCATCGTCCAGACGCGGCGGCGGCGGTCGGAGGGGGAGCGCGTCTGCCATCCGGCCATGATGGCGCAGCGGGCGTTAGCGTCAGGTGGATTGGGGGCCGGGAATCGGGAATGGGGAAACGGGAATGGGAAGAGCAAAAGCGGTGCCTGCGCGCGCTGCTGTTGCTTTTACCCATTCCCGATTCCCGTCTCCCCATTCCCAACACCTTCGTCAGAAGGTGTACCGCACCCGCCCGTAGTAGTAAGCGCCATTGCTGCCGATCGGCGACAGCACGTCGTAGGGCAGGTTGCCGAAGTAGGCGATGTCCGGCTTGGAGCGGTCGGCGTAGGCGTCGGTGAGGTTCTGTCCGCCCACCGCCACGCTCCACTGCGGGGTGAGGTGGTATTCGACCTCGGCGTCGAGTTGCCACTTGGCGCTGTAGGTCTGCTCCGGGGCGAAGCCGCCGCCGAAGTCGAACACGCGGGTGGCGCTGCCGTAGCGGGTGACGCGGGTCTGCAGCGACCAGCGCGCGTCGCTCCAGTTCGCCGCCAGCTGCGCGCGGGTGCGCGGGGTCGCCTCGGTCAGGGTGTTGCGCTCTTCCACGCCGAACAGCACGTAGTCCGGATTCAGCGCCAGTAGCTGCGCCGGCGTGGCCACCACGTTCTCCAGTTCGGTCTTGGCGTAGCTCCAGGTGC
This sequence comes from Xanthomonas sp. LF07-6, assembly GCF_034105445.1. Lineage (NCBI taxonomy): Bacteria > Pseudomonadati > Pseudomonadota > Gammaproteobacteria > Lysobacterales > Lysobacteraceae > Xanthomonas > Xanthomonas sp. LF07-6. The sequence continues at coordinate 35,428 of NZ_JAXGGI010000008.1, read as the reverse complement.
CGGTCAACTGCAGTTGGCCCTGGCCCAGCGCCTGCCGCCAGTTGCTGACCAGTTCGGCACCGCGGGTGCGGGTGTCGGCGGCGTTGACGAAGAAGCTGGCGCTCTGCAGGCCGGTGATGCCGAAGCGCTGCGCGACGAAGTCGGTCAGGGCATCGCCGTCGATGCTTTCCGACAGCGCGATGCGCTTGTCGATGTCGATCTGGAACAGGTCCAGCGACAGGTCGAAGTGGCTGCCGACGCGGCTGGTGAAGCCCAGGCTGTAGTTGCGCGACTTCTCCGGCTGCAGCGTGCGCGCGCCCAGCGCCTGCGCGATCGGGTTGTCGACCGAGAGCAGGCGGCCCTGCAGCAACTGTCCGTTGGCGTTGTAGCCGGTGGAACTGGCTTCGTAGCCGATCTGGCTCAGCGACGGCGCGCGGAAGTTGTTGGAGATCGCGCCGCGCAGGGCGAATGCCGGGACGAACTCGTAGCGCGCGGCCAGCTTGCCGGTCAGTTCGCCGCCGAAATCCTGGTAGTGCTCGTAGCGCGCGGCCAGGTCGGTGGAGAGCTTGTCGCCGAACTGGCTGGACACGCTGGCGTAGACACTGGCGACGTTGCGCGACAGGTCGGCCGCATCCTGCGGGGTCAGGCCGCCGCCGGCCTGGGCGCCGGTGGGGCGGTCGGTGTAGGGGCCGGCGGCGTAGCTGGCCGGGTCGCCCGGACGCGTGCGGTAGTGCTCGCGGCGCAATTCCACGCCGGTGCCCAGGGTGTGGGTGGCGCCGGCGGCGTCGAAGCTGCGGCTCAGGTCGAGGTTGGCCACGCCTTGCGCGAAGGCGTAGTCGCCGGTCTTGAAGCGGGTCGGGCTGCCCGGGCCCAGCGAGGCGTTGAGCGAATGCTTGAGCCGGTAGGTGAAGTCGTTGCGGCCATAGTCGAGGCTGGCGTCGTAGGCCCATTCGCCCCATTGCCCGCGCGCGCCGAGCACCGCCTGCAGGTCGCGGTTCTCGCCCAGCGACACCGGGCGGTAGCCCTGCGGATACACCTGGGTCCAGTTGGCGGCGCCGTCGGGGTAGCGGAAGTAGTTGGCGCCCTGCGTGTCGCGCTGGTTGTAGGTGCCGAAGGCATAGACCTCGCTGCCCTGGCCGAATGGCAGCTTGCCGTTGAGCCAGGCGTTGAGATCCTTGCTGGCGCCGTCGCCGAGTTCATAGTTGCGCTTGCCGGCCAGCGCCAGATTGGCCGGGGTCTGTTCCTCGAACGGCGGGATCTGGTCGAAGCCGGCGCGGTTGGTGGCCTCGTGGTTCTTCAGTTCCAGGCCGACCTTGAAGAAGCCGCCGTCCTCGCCCAGGCGTGTGCCGACCTTGCCGCTGGCATAGCCGGTCTGGCCGTCGGTGAGGGTGCGGTGGATCGGCTTGACGTCGGTGTGGTTGGCGCCGTAGCTGGCTTCCAGCGCGCCGCTGTCCGGGTCGTCGTCGAGGATCACGTTGATCACCCCGGCCACCGCGTCGGAGCCGTACTGCGCGCCGGCGCCGTCGCGCAGCACCTCGATGCGCTTGATCGCGCTGATCGGGATGGCGTTGAAGTCCACCGGCGTGGTGCCCTTGCCGATCTTGCTGTCGGTGTTGACCAGCGCCGAGGTGTGGCGGCGCTTGCCGTTGACCAGTACCAGCACCTGGTCGGGCGAGAGCCCGCGCAGCTGTGCGGCGCGCACGTGGTCGGCACCGCCGGAGTTGGACTGGCGCGGGAAGTTGAAGGAAGGCAGCAGCGCCTGCAGCGCACTGCCGAGTTCGCCGTTGACCACGCCGGCCTTGCGGATGTCCTCGGCGCTGAGCACGTCCACCGGGGCGGTGGATTCGAGCACGGTGCGACCGCTGGCGCGGGTGCCGGTGACGATCACCGTATCGAGGTTGGTCGTGGTGGCCGGGGTGGCGTCCTGGGCGAACGCGGGGGCCGCCAGGGCCAGGGCGATGGCCAGGCTCAGCGGCCTGACGAACGGGGACGACATGGGGGTTCTCTCCTGAAACGATGACCATCGAGACCGGCCGCGCCGGCCATGGCGGCGACTGGGGTCGGCAAAGGTTGCTGCATCCATCCGGATGAAGCGATATATTAGCTCGACGTTAAGGCGATGTGCGAGCCGTGTGTTCGGTGCGCTCGGGCATGAGCTCATGCCCGGCGGTTATCCGGCCCGGTCCGTACCTGGCCTACGATCGTGTGTTGCCTGCCCCTTCCGACCGAGACCTTGCCGATGCTCTTGCGTGCCTCGTTGATCGCCGTCCTCCTGGCCCTGAGCGCCTGCGCCAGCGTCGCTCCGTCTGCGCCCACCGCGCCGAGCAAGGTCAGCGCGACCATGCAGGGCGATGCGGCGCGGCCGGCACAGGCCGGCGGCTGGGTGCGCAGCGAGCTGTACTTCGGTGTGGGCGAGGAGAGCGGCCCGGCCGACCGTCCGCAGGCCGAGCCGATCAGCGAGGCGCGCTGGCGCGCGTTCCTGGACAAGGAAGTGACGCCGCGCTTTCCCGACGGCCTGACCGTGTTCGATGCCTACGGCCAGTGGCTGTTCCGCGGCGCCAAGGAGCCGAACCGGCTCAACACCAAGGTGCTGGTGATCCTGCACGAGGACACCCCGCAGCGCCGCGCCGACATCGAGGCGATCCGGCTGGCGTGGAAGCAGGCCACCGGGCACCAGTCGGTGCTGTGGGCGCGGCAGGCGGTGGACGTGTCGTTTTGACCGCGGGGATTGGGGAGTGGGGATGACCAGCCGTTCGGCTGTGGAAAGCGGGGATTCGCAAAAGCGGACCGCTGCAGTGAGTGCGGGGCCGTTCGTGATTCGGCCTGGTGATCTTGACGATCCGGCGGTGCGTGGGTTGCTGGAGTACCACGTGCAGCAGATGCATGCGCAGTCGCCGCCGGAAAGCGTGTATGCGCTGGATGTTTCCGGTCTGCGGCGCACCGACGTGCGGGTGTGGAGCCCGTGGCGCGACGATGCGCTGGCCGCGGTCGGTGCGCTGCGGGTGCTTGGCGAGGGCGGTGGCGAACTGAAGTCGATGCGCACGCATCCGGCGTTCCTGCGCCAGGGCGCGGCCGCGGCGCTGCTCGACCATCTGGTCGCGGTCGCCCGCGCCGAAGGCCTGCAGCGGCTGAGCCTGGAAACCGGCAGCGGCGCGGCGTTCGCGCCGGCGCTGGCGTTGTATCGCCGGCGCGGCTTCCGCAACGGGCCGGCGTTCGGCGATTACGTGCCGAGCGCGTTCAACCAGTTCCTGCATCTGCCGCTGTAGCGCCGCGGCGCGCCGTCGCCGGAAAACGGCATCCTGCGCGTGCACCGATCCGACGGTGCCGCTTGCCCTTACCATCCCTCGACCCCCAACGCCGCCACTGCCCGCATGTCCACTCCCGCTCCTGTCTCGCCGCGTCCGCGTTGGTTCGTCGCCGGCGACCTCAACGGCTTCTTCGGCCTGGTGGTCGACAACCTGTCGATCCTCGGCTTCATCACCCTGGCGCTGGTCGGCCTGTTCCAGTTCCCCGTCGAGGTCATCTACACCCGGATGATTCCCGGCACCGCCTTCGGCGTGCTGGTCGGCAACCTGCTCTACACCTGGATGGCGCGGCGGCTGGCCGCGCGCAGCGGGCGCAGCGACGTCACCGCGATGCCGCTGGGCCTGGATGCGCCGACCAGCATCGGCATGGCGCTGCTGGTGCTCGGCCCGGCGTTCGTGCGCTACAAGCAGCAGGGCCTGGACCCGCAGGCCGCGGCGCTGGCCACCTGGCACCTGGGCATGGCGTCGCTGGTGGTGATGGGCGCGCTGAAGACGGTGCTGTCGTTCTTCGGCGATGCGGTCACCCGCGCCTTGCCGCGCGCCGCGCTGCTCGGCTCCATCGCCGGCATCGCCATCGTGTTGATGGGCTTCCTGCCGCTGCTGGAGACGCTGCGCACGCCGCTGGTCGGGCTGGTGGTGTTGGGCCTGCTGCTGTACGTGCTGATCGCCAAGGGGCGGTTGCCGTGGCGCCTGCCGGGGGTGCCGCTGGCGCTGGCGTTGGGTACCGGCCTGTACTACTGGGCCAACGCCGCGGGGATCGGCATTCCCGGCCACCAGGCGCCGCCATGGAGCGCGCCGCAGCTGGTGTTGCCGTGGCCGAGCCTGGGGTTCGTCGCCGGCCTGGCCGACACGGTGCCGCTGCTGCCGTTGCTGCTGCCGTTCGGCCTGCTGATGGTGGTGGGCGGCATCAACGTCAGCGAAAGCGCACGTGCCGCCGGCGACGACTACCGCACCCGCGACATCCTGCTGGTCGAGGCCGGCGCGACCCTGATCGCCGGTGTCTGCGGCGGCGTCGCCCAGACCACGCCGTACATCGGCCAGCCGGCCTACAAGCACATGGGCGCGCGCAGCGGCTACACCTTGCTCACCGGCCTGTTCATCGGCCTGGGCGGCATGTTCGGGCTGGTCGCCGGCCTGGTGCAGTGGCTGCCGATGGCGGTGCTGGCGCCGATCATCGTCTACGTCGCCATCGACATCACCACCCAGGCCTTCCAGGCCACGCCCAAGCGCCACGCCGGGGCGATGGTGCTGGGCTTCCTGCCGTCGGTCGCGTACCTGCTGGCGATCAAGGCGCCGGGCTGGATCGCCCCGGAGCAGCTGGCGAAACTCACCACCACCCTGGACGGCCACGGCCTGCCCGAGCTGGCGGTGATCCTGACCCTGGGCAACGGCTTCATCATCACCGCGATGCTGTGGATCGCCGCAGTGGCGGCGATGGTGGACGGCCGCCTGCGCCGTGCCGCCGTGTTCCTGCTGGTGGCGGCCGGGCTGACCCTGTTCGGGCTGATCCACTCGGTGGACCCGCGCGGCGGCCTGTACCTGCCATGGACGCTGAGCGGCGTGCCCAAGCTGATCGCCTGGCAGTTCGTCGGCGGCTACCTGGTGCTGGCCGCGCTGCTCGGCCTGCTGTCGTTGCAGAAGCCGCGCGCGGTGCTGGTGGACTGACGGCGGCGCGACAAGCGGTGCCGGGATCGCAACGATGCACGAGAGGAGGATGGCATGAACGCTTGCCCTGGCCTGCGCATGCGTGCGCTGGCACTGCTGCTGGCACTGGGCTGGGTGCCCGAGGCCGGCGCGGTGTCGTTCGATTGCAGCAAGGCAACCACGGCGGTGGAGCGACTGTTGTGCACGGACAAGCGGTTGGACGCCACGGAGGAATGGCTGGCCCTGCGCTATGCGGCGCTGCGCGACGTGGTCCCCGCGGCGCAGCGGCCTGGCGTGCGCAACGCGCAGCGCGACTGGCTGGCGCAGCGCCAGAGCTGCCTGGCCGAGACCGATCCGGGGGCCTGCCTGAAACAGCGGATGGAGGCGCGGGTACGCGCGCTGGACGCCGAGTTCGCGCCGCAGGCGGCGCGCTTCGACCGCATCGTCGCCAGCATTCCCACCACGCCTGCCGCGGCGGCGGCGCAGCTGCGCGCCTACGATGGTGGTCTGGCCTCGGCCTGGCTGGTGTACCTGCATCGCTTCGTGCCGGCGGCCGGGGTGGCGGCGGCCGAAGCGCATGCCCGGTTCGCGTCCGCTAGCACCGCCCTGCGGCAGCAGGACGGGGTATCCGCCGGGCTGCTCGACACGTCCGAGCCGAGCAGCCGACAGGCCGGGGAAGCGCGCGACCTGACCCTGTTGCGGCTATGGATCGAACGCAGCGGCTATACGCCGGATGCGGCCACGCAGCCGAATCCGCGCCCCTACGTGCATTGTTTCGTGTTCGCCGCGCAGGGCGAGGCCGCCTACGACGCCATGGGCCCGCTGTATGGCTCCAGCCGCGATCTTTCCGCGCCGATCTGCCGGCCGTTGCCCGGCCTGTTCGATCAACCCGCATGGATGCGCTTGCAGCAGGCATTCGGCAGCCTGGTGGATCGCGTCTCCGACGACGCGGGCACCATGCGCTACGCGGATTTCGCCGCATGGCGGGTGCTGTCGCTGCAGGCCACGGTGTCGCCACTGCTATTGCTGAAACAACCCAAGGGCGCCGAGCCGCCCGGCGATCCGGCCGCCGCCATCGCCGCGTGGCACGACGCGAGCGTGTGGCCGCAGGCCGATCGCAAGGCGGCACTGGCGGCCTTGCAGCCGGCGCGCGCTGCCGCGGCGCAATGGATGATCGCGCACAAGGCAATGCCGGCGGCGCAGGCCGACCGCGTCGCGGCGGCGCTGGTCGCAGCCTGGGTCGGTGCGCGCATCGCCTTTGCCGCAGGCCCGCAGGGGTAATGGTCGCGTACGCGGCGCTGGTGGGGCGCTGGCGCCTCGCGCAAGGCGTGCATCTAGGCTGAACGCCGGCCGTCCCGCGCTGGAACCGGTGCGCATCGCGGCGGTCACACCTCCATTGTCCGATGGAGATGTGCATCCCATGCAGCCGCGTCACTCGTTCTGGCCGTGGATCCTGGTCGCCGTGCTGGTGGCCGCTGCCGCGGCCTGGTTGTTCCGCGACAACATCGCCGCGCTGTGGCCCGCCGCTGCGCCCTCACCTGCCGCGCCCGCACCTGCCGCGGTCGCGCCGCCGCCCGCCGCGGCCGCGCCGACAACGCCTGACGCGCCTGCCGCGGCGGCAACGCCGCCGCCGATTCAGCACCCGATCGATGCCGCAGCCGCTGCCGATGCGGCGATTCCGGCGCTGGCCGCCAGCGACGATGCTGCCTGGTCTGCACTGAGCGCGCTGGCCGGCGGCGACGCACCGCTGGCGCTGCTGCTGCGCGACCACCTGATCCAGCGCCTGGTGACCATGGTCGACAACCTGACCCAGCGCCGCGTCACTGCGCGCTCGCTGGCGCTCAAGCAGGTGCCGGGCGACCTGCAGGTGAGCACCGATGCGAGCGGCGCCCGCGTCATCGCCGACACCAATGCCCAGCGCTATGCGCCCTACGTGGAGGCGTTCACCCGCGCCGATCCGGGCACGGCGGTGGCGGCCTATCGCCGCTTCTATCCGCTGTTCCAGCAGGCCTATGTGGAGCTGGGCTATCCGCAGGGCTACTTCAACGACCGCCTGGTGCAGGTGATCGACCACCTGCTGCAGACCCCGACGCCGACCGCGCCGCTCGCGGTGGAGATGGATCCGGTGCGCGGCAAGTACCGCTTCGTGGATCCGGCGCTGGAATCGCTGTCGATCGGCCAGAAGGCGCTGCTGCGCATGGGCCCGACCCAGGCCGCCGCGGTCAAGGCGCAGTTGCGTGCGGTGCGCGAAGCGCTGACGCGGACCTGAGCCAGACGCGAGGCGCGTGCCGCGTCATGCGGGCTTTTTGTTTTTGGCAGGAGCGGCCCGAGGCCACCTTGAGCCGCTCATGCGGGAAAGCGCCTATGGCCACGCCTGAAGCGTCCTTGTGGGAGGGACTTCAGTCCCGACGCGCTACACCATAGATCACCACGGCATGACGGCGGTTTTTCACCGGACGTGGCAGGCCGATACCGGACGTCCAGCCTCGCTCAGCCATCCAACTCCGGGTAATGCCGGAAGATGCCGTTCTCGTTGAACGGCAGGCGCCGCGGCGAGGCCAGGTAGGCAGCGATGCCCGGGCGCTCGCAGACGCGCTGCTGCAGCGCGCGCAGCCGCGGCAGCTTCGGCGAGAGTTTTTTCATTGCCTGCGGGAAGGCGTAGTCCAGCCCGCTCATCAGCTGGAACAGCGACAGGTCCACGTAGGAATGCTCGCGCAGCACGTGGCGCCCGCCGCCCTGGTCCAGCACCTGTTCGAAATAGCCCAGGAACTTCGGCAACCGCTGCTTGCGCAGGTCTTCGGCGCGCCGCCGCGCTTCGGCTTGCTGGTCCTCGTAGTACAGCCCGCTGGCGATGGGGTGGTGGCTGTCGTGGACCTCGGCAACCAGGTCGGCGATGGTCAACTGCAATTGCAGGGCCTGCAGTCGCCGCGATTCGCTGTCCGGCACCAGGCCCAGCGGCGGGCCGAGGTAGTGCAGGATGTTGGCGACCTGGGCGATCACCAAGCGGCCGGCCTTGAGGAACGGCGGTGCGAACGGGCGTGCGCCGGCATGGGCGCCGTCGAGGAAGGGCTGCAGCGCCGCATCGCCCTGCTCGCGCGCCACGTCGCGATAGCCGGCGCCGGCATCCTCCAGCGCCAGCCGCACGAACTCGCCGCGGCCCTGGATGCCGGTCCAGTAGTAGAGCTCGTAGTGCATGGCGGGGCCTGTGCGTGGGGACGGGAGCGCCGAGGGTAGCCGCCGTTGCGGTAGCGGCGTGTGACTGCCCGGTGCCGGAGTGCGGCGAACGTCACGTCGCGTCGCCGCCGTCCCGCGAGGTGTATACAGACGTCGCGGACGGCCTTGAAACAGGGGCGGACAGCCGCATTTTGCTGGCATGCCGGCACGGCCGGCCCTTTCCTTCAGAGGACTTCCCGATGCGGATGGACAAGCTCACCTCGCGCTTCCAGCAGGCCCTGGCCGACGCGCAGTCGCTGGCCGTGGGCCGCGACCACACCATCATCGAACCGGTGCACGTGTTCGTGGCGCTGCTCGACCAGGCCGGCGGCAGCACCCGGCCGCTGCTGGCGCAGGCCGGCGTCAACGTGCCGGTGCTGCGCGAGCGGCTCGGCGAAGCGCTGGACAAGCTGCCCAAGGTCAGCGGCCAGCCCGGCAACGTGTCGATGGGCAACGACCTCAGCCGCCTGCTCAACCAGACCGACAAGCTGGCGCAGCAGCACAACGACCAGTTCATCGCCAGCGAGTGGTTCGTGCTGGCCGCGGCCGACGACGGCGGCCCGTTGGGCCTGGCGCTGCGCGCGGCCGGCGCCGACAAGAAGAAGCTCGAAGCCGCCATCGACAAGCTGCGCGGCGGCGAGACCGTGCAGTCGGAGAACGCCGAGGAACAGCGCCAGGCGCTGGAGAAGTACACCATCGACCTCACCGCGCGCGCCGAGAGCGGCAAGCTCGATCCGGTGATCGGCCGCGACGAGGAAATCCGCCGCACCGTGCAGGTGCTGCAGCGGCGTACCAAGAACAACCCGGTGCTGATCGGCGAGCCCGGCGTCGGCAAGACCGCCATCGTCGAGGGCCTGGCCCAGCGCATCGTCAACGGCGAAGTGCCCGAAGGCCTGCGCGGCAAGCGCGTGCTGTCGCTGGACATGGGCGCGCTGATCGCCGGTGCCAAGTTCCGCGGCGAGTTCGAGGAGCGGCTCAAGGGCGTGCTCAACGATCTGTCCAAGAACGAGGGCCAGATCATCCTGTTCATCGACGAACTGCACACCATGGTCGGCGCCGGCAAGGCCGATGGCGCCATGGACGCGGGCAACATGCTCAAGCCGGCGCTGGCGCGCGGCGAGCTGCACTGCATCGGCGCCACCACCCTGGACGAGTACCGCAAGTACATCGAGAAGGACGCGGCGCTGGAGCGGCGCTTCCAGAAGGTGTTCGTCGGCGAGCCGAGCGTGGAGGACACCATCGCCATCCTGCGCGGGCTCAAGGAGCGCTACGCGGTGCACCATGGCGTGGAGATCACCGACCCGGCGATCGTCGCCGCGGCGACGTTGTCCAACCGCTACATCACCGACCGCCAGTTGCCGGACAAGGCCATCGACCTGATGGACGAGGCGGCCAGCCGCATCCGCATGGAGATCGACTCCAAGCCGGAGGAACTGGACCGCCTGGAGCGGCGCCTGATCCAGCTCAAGATCCAGCGCGAGATGCTGAAGAAGGAGAAGGACGAGGCCTCGCGGCAGCGCCTGGCCGACCTGGAGAGCGACATCGACAAGCTCGAGCGCGAGTTCTCCGATCTGGACGAGGTGTGGAAGTCGGAGAAGGCCGCGCTGCAGGGCGCGACCAAGATCAAGGAGCAGATCGAGCAGGCGCGCGTCGAGCTGGAAGCGGCGCAGCGGCGCCAGGACTACGCCAAGATGAGCGAGATCCAGTACGGCCTGCTGCCGAACCTGGAGAAGCAGCTGGCCGCGGCCAACGAGGCCGAACAGCACGACTTCAAGCTGGTGCAGGACCGCGTCACCGCCGAGGAGATCGCCGAGGTGGTGTCGCGCTGGACCGGCATCCCGGTCAACAAGATGCTCGAGGGCGAGCGCGACAAGCTGCTGCGCATGGAGGACGAACTGCACCAGCGCGTGGTCGGCCAGGAAGAGGCGATCAAGGTGGTGTCCGACGCGGTGCGCCGCTCGCGCGCCGGCCTGTCCGATCCGAACCGGCCCAGCGGCTCGTTCCTGTTCCTGGGCCCCACCGGCGTCGGCAAGACCGAGCTGTGCAAGGCGCTGGCCGAGTTCCTGTTCGACAGCAGCGACGCGATGATCCGCATCGACATGAGCGAGTTCATGGAGAAGCATTCGGTGGCGCGGCTGATCGGCGCGCCTCCGGGCTACGTGGGTTATGAAGAAGGCGGCTACCTCACCGAGGCGGTGCGGCGCCGGCCGTACTCGCTGATCCTGCTCGATGAGGTCGAGAAGGCGCATAGCGATGTGTTCAACATCCTGCTGCAGGTGCTCGACGACGGCCGCCTCACCGACGGCCAGGGGCGCACCGTGGACTTCCGCAACACCGTCATCGTGATGACCTCCAACCTGGGCTCGCACCAGATCCAGGAGCTGAGCGGCGACGGCAGCGCCGAGGCCTACACGCAGATGAAGGCGGCGGTGATGGGCGTGGTGCAGGCGCACTTCCGCCCGGAGTTCATCAACCGCCTGGACGACATCGTGGTGTTCCATCCGCTGGACAAGGCGCAGATCAAGTCGATCGCGCGCATCCAACTGCATGGTCTGGAGAAGCGCCTGGCCGAGCGCGGGCTGAAGATCGAGTTGGGCGACCGCGCGCTGGAGCTGCTCGGCAACGTCGGCTTCGACCCGGTGTACGGTGCGCGCCCGCTCAAGCGTGCGATCCAGGCGCAACTGGAGAACCCGCTGGCGCAGCAGATCCTGTCCGGCCAGTTCCTCAGCGGCGACACCATCAAGGTCGAGGCCGAGGGCGGCAAGCTGGTGTTCGAGAAGGCCTGATGGGTTCCATCGCGCAGGCGCGTTCCGCTGTGTCGGCGGCGCGCGCCCTGCTGGTGGACATGGACGGCGTGCTGCGGCTGTGGCCCGACGACGACGCGACGCTGGAGCGCGCGCACGGCGTGCCGCCGGGCAGTCTGCGCGCGGTGGCGTTCGCGCCGGCGCTGCTGGAGCCGGCGATCCGTGGTGCCACCAGCGATGCGCAATGGCGCGCCGAGGTGGTCGCGCGTCTCGCCGCGCTGGCGCCCGAGGCCGACGTCGCGGCGCTGGTCGCTGCCTGGTCCGCGCCGACGGCGGCCCGCCTCAACCAGCCCGTGCTGGCGCTGCTGCGGCAGGTGCGCCAGCGCCTGCCCGTGGTGTTGATGAGCAACGCCACCTCGCGCCTGCCGCACGACCTGCAGGCGCTCGGCCTCGCCGACCTGTTCGATGCCGTGGTGAATTCGAGCGAGGTCGGCGCGATCAAGCCGGAGCCGGCAATCTTCCTGCATGCGCTGGCACAACTCCGGATGGCCGCGGACGAGGTGTTGTTCGTCGATGACACGGCGGTCCATGTCGAGGCGGCACGCGCCCTGGGCCTGCGTGCCGAGCGCTACGTCGGCATCGACGCGTTGCGTGCCTGGCTGTTCGCCCAGGGCGTGCTCGGCGACGACTGAGCCCGGCTGCGTTCGCGACATCGGCGACTGCGCAGCGCGCAGCGGCGTGACGCGATCGGCTCGGGCCTTCGTGCCGGCAGCAGGCTGGTGGCGTCTCGCCAGGCAGCGTACGCAGCGATTGCGCCGGCGAAAGCGGCCGGTTCGCCAAGCATCCCGCACGGCGCGCCGCAGCGCTGACAACCCAGCGGCATGGCCTCATAACCGCAGGTTTGCATCTGCCGTCGTGCGCGGCGCTATCGTCTGCGCTCCCTCGTTGCCGAGACGCCGCCATGTCCGACCCGAATTGGAAGCTGGAAACCATCGCCGTGCACGGCGGCTACCGTCCCGATCCGACCACCCGCGCGGTGGCGGTGCCGATCTATCAGACCGTGGCCTATGCCTTCGACGACACCCAGCACGGCGCCGACCTGTTCGACCTGAAAGTGCAGGGCAACATCTACAGCCGCATCATGAACCCCACCACCGACGTGCTGGAGCAGCGCATCGCCGCGCTGGAAGGCGGCATCGGCGCGCTGGCGGTGGCCTCCGGGCAGGCGGCGGTGACCTATGCTATCCAGACCATCGCCGAGGCCGGCGACAACATCGTTTCCTCCAGTGCGCTGTACGGCGGCACCTACAACCTGTTCGCGCATACGCTGCCGCTGTCCGGCATCCAGACCCGCTTCGCCGACTATCGCGATCCCGGCGCCTTCGCCGGGTTGATCGACGAACGCACCAAGGCCATCTTCGTCGAGTCGATCGGCAATCCGCGCGGCAACGTCACCGACCTGGAAGCGGTGGCCGCCATCGCCCACGCCCACGGCGTACCGCTGATCGTCGACAACACCGTGCCCACGCCGTACCTGCTGCGGCCGTTCGAGTTCGGCGCCGACATCGTGGTGCATTCGCTGACCAAGTACCTGGGCGGCCACGGCACCAGCCTGGGCGGGGCGATCGTCGATTCCGGGCGCTTCCCGTGGGCGGCGCACGCGCAGCGCTTCCGTCGCCTCAACGAGCCGGACGTGAGCTACCACGGCGTGGTCTACACCGAGGCGCTGGGCGAGGCCGCCTACATCGGCCGCGCGCGGGTGGTGCCGTTGCGCAATACCGGTGCGGCGCTGTCGCCGTTCAACGCCTTCCAGATCCTGCAGGGCATCGAGACGCTGCCGTTGCGCATGGACCGGATCAACCAGAACGCGCTGGCGCTGGCGCGGCACCTGCAGGGCGAGGCCAAGGTGGAGTGGGTCAACTACGCCGGCCTGCCGGACCATCCCGAGCACGCGCTGGCGCAGAAGTACCTGCGTGGGCACGGCTCCGGCGTGCTGACCTTCGGCCTGCGCGGCGGCCGCGCCGCCGGCGCGCGCTTTCTCGATGCGCTGCAACTGTTCACCCGCCTGGTCAACATCGGCGACGCCAAGTCGCTGGCCACGCATCCGGCATCCACCACGCATCGCCAGCTCTCGCCCGAAGAGTTGCAGCGCAGCGGCGTCAGCGAGGACACGGTGCGGCTGTCGGTGGGCATCGAGCACATCGACGACCTGCTCGCCGACCTGCAGCAGGCGCTGGCGCAGGCCTGAGCCACGCCGTGGCTGCACGCGTGCTCAGCGGAAGAACTGGCTCGGCGGCTGCCCGAACTGGCGCTTGAACATGGCGGTGAACGCGCTGGGGCTGTCGTAGCCCAGGTCCACTGCCACGTCGATGATGCGGTCGCCGGCGGCCAGCCGTTCCAGCCCGCGCAGCAGGCGCAGTTGCTGGCGCCACTGGCCGAAGCGCATCTGCAGTTCGCGTTGGCACAGGCGCTGGATGGTCTTGACGTCCACACCCAGCGCCGCGGCCCAGGCGTGCAGCGTGGTAGGAGCGGCCGGGTCGGCGTCGAGCGCGGCGGCGATGCGCAGCAGGCGCGGATCGCGCGGCTGCGGCAGGTACAGCGGCAGCGCCGGCAGCGCGTGCAGTTCGTCCAGGATCAGCCGCATCAGCCGCCCGTCGCGCGAGTCGGCGGCGTGGTCCCAGGGGATCTCTGCGGCGCTGCGGATCAGCGCTTCCAGCAGCGGCTCCACCGCCATCACCGTCGGCGTGTCTGGCATGCCGGCGATGGCGGCGGGGCGGATGTACAGGCTGCGCATGCGCAGGACGCCGATCCAGCGCACGCTGTGCTCGGTGCCGGCGGGGATCCACAGCGCGCGCGTGCTCGGCACCACCCAGTGGCCCTGGCCCGAGCGCACCACCATCAGGCCGGATACCGCGTAGATCAACTGATGACGCGCATGCCGGTGCGGGGCGATGGCGCTGTCGGGCGGGTAGTCGACGGCCTTGCACACCACGTCGGCGGGCGCGTCGTCCGCATTGCGGCCGGCGCGCGGCACCAGCATGTCCTTTTTGCGATGGTTGCTGGGCATGTCGCGCAAGAAGGTCGGGGCAGGGCAGCCTACCATGCACGCACTCCCGGCAATGCCTGTCCCGCCATGTTCACGCTGCGTCCTGCCGCGCCCGCTGCTGCCTCTCCCGCCGCTCCCGTCGCCCCGCGCAAGGTCGCGTCCGGCGTTCTGGCTGCGATCACCTCCTCGCACCTGATCAACGACATGATGCAGTCGCTGATCCTGGCGCTGTATCCGGTGCTGAAGGGCCAGTTCCAGCTCAGCTTCGCCCAGGTCGGCCTGATCACCCTCACGTACCAGATCACCGCCTCGCTGTTCCAGCCGCTGATCGGGTTGCGCACCGATCGCCGGCCGGCGCCGTACTCGCTGCCGATCGGCATGAGTTCCACGTTGTGCGGGCTGTTGCTGCTGGCCTACGCGCCGAGCTTCGGCATGGTGCTGCTGGCGGCGGCCTTGGTCGGGATCGGCTCGGCGATCTTCCATCCCGAATCCTCGCGCATCGCGCGGCTGGCCTCGGGCGGCCGCCATGGTCTGGCCCAGTCGGTGTTCCAGGTCGGCGGCAATACCGGCACCGCGCTGGGGCCGCTGATCGCCGCAGCGGTGATCGTGCCCAACGGCCGCCACAGCGTGGCCTGGTTCGGCGGCGCGGCGTTGCTCGGCATCGCCCTGTTGTCCTACGTCGGGCGCTGGTACGCGCTGCACCTGCAGGCCGCGCGCGCGACGCCGCGGCCGGTCGCCGCGGTGCCGGCGCTGCCGCGCGCCACGGTGGTGCGCATCGTCGGCATCCTGCTGCTGCTGATCTTCTCCAAGTATTTCTACATCGCCGGCCTGAGCAGCTACTACACGTTCTACCTGATCCAGCGCTTCGGCATCTCGGTGCAGAGTGCGCAGCTGCACCTGTTCGCGTTCCTGTTGGCCTCGGCGCTGGGCACGCTGATCGGCGGCCCGGTCGGCGACCGCATCGGCCGCAAGCCGGTGATCTGGGTGTCGATCCTGGGCGTGGCGCCGTTCGCGCTGGCGCTGCCGCACGTGGGCCTGCATGCGGCCACCGCGTTGACCGTGCTGATCGGCTTCGTGCTGTCCTCGGCGTTCTCGGCGATCCTGGTGTATGCGCAGGAAATGATGCCCGGGCGCATCGGCACCATCTCCGGGCTGTTCTTCGGCTTCGCCTTCGGCATGGGCGGGCTGGGCGCGGCGGTGCTGGGCCTGCTCGCCGACCATCGCGGCATCGTCTTCGTGTACCAGGTGATGTCGTTCCTGCCGCTGCTGGGCATCGTCGCCGCGCTGCTGCCGAGCCGGCGACCCGACGCCGTCGCGACGCACTAGCACGACCGCGCGTGGCCGGCATCGGCCGGCGTGGACAGCTTGGCGAAAGCCAGCGGCCGCATGCTGTCGCGCCGGCCGTCGCGCCTCCATCGCCGTCTCCGCATGCCTGTCATCGCCCTGGTCTCGTCCATTGCCCACGCCTGGTCCACGCTGGTCGACCTGGTCGCCAGCCATGCGGTGGCGCCGCTGCTGGCGGCGCTGCACCTGACCGGACTCAGCGACGATCCGCACGACATCGCCGCCTCGCTGCTGGTGGCCGCGCTGCAACTGTCCATCATCGGTGTGCTGTTCCGGCCGCTGGAGAGCCTGTGGCCGGCCGAGCGCTGGGAACATCGGCGGCTGGCGCGGATCGACTTCCACTACACCTGGTTGATGCTGATCGGGGTGTTCCCGCTGTTCTCGTTCCTGATCCTGACCCCGGTGGTGAACGCGCTGGGCGGCGCCGACCCCAACGCCGCGGCGGCGCCGGAGACCGGCCTGCGCCATCTGTGGCCGTGGCTGGACCAGCATCCGCTGGTGCTGTTCGCGCTGTACTACCTGGCCTACGACTTCACCTACTACTGGATGCACCGGGTGCAGCACTGGATGCCGTGGTGGTGGGCGATGCACAGCATGCACCACAGCCAGCGCCAGCTCAGCTGCTGGGCCAACGACCGCAGCAACTACCTGGACGGCATGCTGCAATCGTTCGTGCTGGCCGCGGTGGGCATCGCGTTCGGCATCGAGGCCGACGAGTTCGCCTGGCTGATGCTGCTCGGCGAGCTGGTGCAGAACCTGTCGCACGCCAACACCCGGTTCGGCTTCGGTCCGGTGCTCGACAAGATCTTGGTCGATCCGCCGTTCCACCGCCTGCACCACATGCGCGTGGACCCGGAGCGACCAGGGCTGCACAACTGCAACTTCGGCCAGGTGTTCGCGTTCTGGGACGTGCTGTTCGGCACCGCGCTGTACGGCGAGCCGGTGCGGCCGACCGGCGTGGGCGATCCGATGGTGGACCGCGACAACGAACTGGGCCTGGTCGCGCTGCAGTGGGAAGGGCTCAAGCGCTTCTGGGGTGCGGTGCGGCGCCGTTCCGGATGGACGCCGGGCGAGGTGGCGTTCGGCGAGGACTATGCGCCGATTCCGGTGGATCATGCGGGTTTGCCGTTGAGTGGCGGGGATTCGGGAGTGGCGAGTCGGGATTCGTAGGAGCGGCGCCGGTTGGCAATGCGGTTGTTGCCGGTCTCGCTGGCTGTCGTACCCTCACCCCAACCCCTCTCCCGAGGGGAGAGGGGCTAGCGCTTTTCCTTCTCCCTTTGGGAGAAGGTGCCCCGCAGGGGCGGATGAGGGTAAGGGCGCAGCCTCGTGCGCCCAAACACCGCGAGACGCTACGCGACGTACCCTCACCCCAACCCCTCTCCCGGGGGGAGAGGGGCTAGTCGGCTCACTGCTTCTTCAGACAACCGCTCATGAAGGTCTTGCGGGCGTCGCCCTGTAGCTTCTGCGTCGCGGCTTGGGCGTTGCAGTCCTTCATCCGTTGCTGCGAGGCGTTGCCCGCCGCCGGGGCGGTGCCGCCGCTGAGGCAGGCCTTTTGCGCGCTCTTGTACTCATCGCCTTTCTTGCCCTTGTTCTGGGCCGAGCACTTGGCCATCAGGGTCTGTTGTGCGGTCTGCGGCTTGGTCGCGGCGGTGGCCAGCAGTGGGGCGGCGGTGAAGCTCAGCAGCAGACAGGTGGCGGCGAAGCGGGCGGAACGGGTCATGGCGGCAGCTCCGGTTGGATGTGCCGGCAGGGTGCGCCGGCACGGGTGACCGGATCATGACGCCGCGGCGGCCGGGTCGGCAATGCGGCGCTGCGGCAAGGCGTCGGCGGCCTGCGCCGGGCCGTCGAGGAACAGCATCTGCGGCGGTGGATGCATCAGGAACTGCTGGTGCGAGATGTTCCAGGCGTAGGCGCCGGCCAGCGGGAACGCCAGGCAGTCGCCAGGTGCCAGTGCGGCCACCGGCTGGTCGCGGGCCAGCACGTCCTTGGGCGTGCACAGTTGCCCGACCAGGGTCACCCGCGCATCGCGCAGCACCGGCGGCTGCGTGCCGCGCAGCACCAGGAACGGATGGTCGTGGCCCTGCGCGGCAGGCGTGCGGAAATGATGGGTGCCGCCGCGGCCGATCGCGAACTGCGCGCCATGGCTGCGCTTGATGTCCAGCACTTCCATCAGGTACCAGCCGCAGGCGGCGCTGACGTAGCGACCCGGCTCCAGGCGAAGGCGCAGGCCTTGGCCGTGCGTGCGCAGCAGCGCCGGCAACCCGGCGCAGAACGCGGCCCAGTCGAACGAGGCCGCAGGATCGGCGTAGTCCACGCCGAAGCCGCCACCGGCATTCACCGTCAGCGGTCCCAATCCATAGGCTTGGCGCCAGCCCTGCACGGTCTGCAGGTAGTGTGCGATCAGCCGCAACTGCAGCTGCGCATCGCGCTGGTGCGACAGCAGGTGGAAGTGGAAGCCGTCCAGGCGCAGTCCGCTCGCGCCACGCAGTACCTGCATGGCCGCGTCCAGATCGTCCGCGTCCAGGCCGAACGGCGAGGGCCGCCCGCCCATCACCAGGCGCGTGTCCTGCATGCCCGGCACCACGATGTTCAGGCGCAGGAACACCGACAGCGGCCGCGTGTGCGACGCGGCGATGCGCGCCAGTCGCTGCAGCTCGCCCAGGCTTTCCACGTGCACGCTGCAGTCGGGCAGGCTGGCGGCCAGCTGCAGTTCGGCATCGAGCTTGCCGGGGCCGCCGAACAGCAGCCGGCGGCCCGGCTGGTGCGTGTGCAGCCATTGCAGTTCGCCGCCGGAGGCCGCCTCGAAACCGTCCACCCACGGTGCCAGCGTGCGCAGCACGGGGGGCTCGGCGTTGGCCTTGGCCGCGTAGAACAGTTCGCACTCGGCCGGCAGGTGTGCGCGCAGCATCGCCGCGTGCGTCTGCAGCGCTGCCAGGTCGTAGACGTAGGCGCAGACCGGGCCGTCGGCCTGCGTGCGCAACTGCGCCAGCGCCGCGTGCAGTGGGGCAGGATCGATGCGCAGGCTCATGCCGCCGCCTGCCGCAGCGCGGCGCTGCCGATCGGGTTGGGCAGGAAGCTGTAGTCGGCATGGCGGTCGGCACGTTGCAGCAGGCGCAGGCGCAGGTTGTTCTTGGCCGGCAGCGGCGCGCCGTCGAGCAGGGCCTGCAGTGCCGGTTGCGTGCCGTGGCGCTGCTGCCAGCTGCGCGCGATGTCGCCGACGATCTGCCACAGCTGGCGTTCGCGGCGGTCGTGGCCGTCGGCGAGGTGGAAGATCGCTTCGGCCAGGTTGTTGACCAGCGCGCAGTAGGCGATGCGGTTCCAGCCGCGTTCGGCGCTGTAGTACAGCGACTGTCGCGCGGTCTCGGACATGCCCGGCAGGCGTGCGGCCGGCCAGCGCGACGGCAGCAGCTTGGTGCCTTCCAGGTCGCGGATCCACACCTGTGTCGGCAGGCCGTCCTCGCAGCCGATCACGGTGTTCTGCAGGTGTGGCTCCAGCACGATGCCGTAGCCGAACCAGGCGCTCCACACGCCATCCAGCAGCAGTTGCGCATAGGCGCGGAACCAGGCCGCGGTGGCCGCCTCCAGGCTGCTGGCGCTGCGCTGCGCCAGCGTCTGCAGTGCGGCGGCGCAAGCCGGCTGGCCGCGTGCGTCGTTGGTGAACAGCGCACCGGCCACCTGCGGGCGATAGCGCGCGCGCTGCGCCGCGGGGATCGCCTGCCGGTACAGCACGCCGAAGCTCTCGCCCAGCTCGCGGCAGGCCTGCGCATCGGCGTCCAGCGCGGAGAAGTCCAGGTCGGTGGCGGCCGGCTCCAGCAGCACGTGGAAGCCAGGCACGCGCTGTGCCAGCGCCTGCCAGTCCGGCGCCAGCAGGCGGGTCAGCGCCACCGCGCTTTCCAGTTCGTACCAGGCGTTCTTGCGCACGCAGTTGGTCAGGCGCACGTGCACCGACAGCTTGAGGAAATGATCGAGCTCGGCGTGGTAGAGCGTGCGCACCGACGAGGTCGGGCGCAGCGCCAGGCCGCGTTCGCCCAGCGGCTCGATCCAGCCGCGCGCCTGCGCCTGGCGCAGCAGCGGATGCGCCAGCACGCGCTCGGCCTCCCACGGATGGCAGGGGTACAGGTCGGCGCCGCCGCCGGCCTGCGCCAGCGTCGCGCGCACGTCATCGCCCTGTGCGCGATACAGGCGCGGATCGATGCGGAACCAGAACAGCGGGAAGGCGCTGCGCGCTTCCGGCGCGCAGGCCAGCACCTGCTCCAGCGGCACGCCTTCGCGGCTCTTGGGCGTGGGATGGAAGGCGTGGCCCCACAGCATCGACTGCTCGGCATCGATCAGCGCCTCGCCGGTTGGCTGGGCGGCGTCGGCCTGGCGCAGCAACTGCGCGGTGATGGCGATGCTGTTGGCGCTCTGCGCCAGCAGTTCCAGGTTGGGCGCGTGCTCGCCTTCGCTGAGTTCCTGCAGCAGCAGGCGCACCAGCGCCTCTGCGTCCAGGCAGTGCCACGGACGGCCGTCGGCCTTCAGGTAGGGCGCCGAGGCGAAGCGGCAGCGGCCCAGGCGGTCGGCATGCGCCAGGCGCACGCACAGCGTGGCGCTGGAGGGCAGGCGCAGGCGTAGCCAGCGCTCGCCGGCGGCGGCGATGCCGGGCCGGTCCAGGCCGCGATAGTCGAAGTCGGCCAGGCCGCGATCGAGCGCGACTTCGCGCAGGTAGCAGTTGAGCCAGCAGGTGATCGCCTGCGCTTGCGCCAGGCTGTCGTACCACGGGTCATGCATCGGCAACGGGGACATGGACGGTTCTCCGAACGGACGTGAGCATCAGGGCCGGCAGCAGCGCCAGCAGGGCGGCCGCGGCGGCGGCGAGGAAGGGAACGGCCAGGCCATGGCCTTGCACCAGGGCACCGGCGAGGGCGCCGCCGGCGACGCCGGCGTACTTGCCGGCGGCATCGAAGCGGCCGAACAACTGGCCCGCGCCGCGCCCGCCGGCAACCTCGGCCAGGCTGCGGTTGAGGCCGCGCAGCGCCATCCACATGCCCAGACCGAACAGCAGCCGCGCGGCGATCAACCAGCCGGGCGCCGGCGGCGCCATCTGCAGCAGGCAGGCCAGTGCGAACAGCGCCAGCCCCGCCGGCAGCGGCGACATGCGGTGGTCGCGACCGCGCCAGCACGGCATCAGCACCAGGTAGACCAGGTGCGGCAAGCTGTACAGCAGGCCGGCGACCGCGCTGCTGCCGATGCCGTGCGCCTGCGCATACGGCAGGAAGTAGGGAAAGGTCACCACCATCGCGAAACAGAACAGGAACTGCGTGGTCCACAGCGCCCAGCGCTGGCGGCGCTGCGCCGCATCCGCCTGCGGCATCGCGGGTGTGGATGCGACTGCCGCCGGCACGCGCGGCGGATCGGCCGGCAACCGCCAGCTCAGCGCGAAGGCCAGCAGCGGCAGCAGCGCCAGGTAGCGGTACAGCGACTGCGCCGGCCCCAGCGCGGTGGCCAGGCCGAGCAGCGCCGGTGCGGTGACCATCGCCAGCCGTGCCGAGAACTGGGTCCAGTCCAGCGCCCGCGCCAGCGAGCCACTCTGCGCCTGGCTGCTGAGATAGGCGTTGGTCGCGGCCAGCGAGCCGCCGCAGGCGCCTTGCACGACCAAGCCGGCGACCAGCCAGCCCAGGTTCGGCGCGAAGCCGGCCATGAGGAAGCCAAGCGCCAGGCCGAGTTGCGCGCGCAGCAGCGAGCGCTTGCGTCCATAGCGGTCGGCCAGCCGGCCCCAGGTGCTGGCGGTGAGCGCAGTGCACAGCGTCGGCAGCACGTACAGCACGCCGCTCCAGCCGATCGCCGCACCCGGCGCGAGCTGCTGCAGCACCTGCGGCAGGAACAGCGGCATGCCCAGCGCGGTGAAGGCGGCCAGATAATGCGCGGCCAGCACCGGGCCGAGGAGGCGCTTCATCGCGCCGCCCCGGCCGCGACCGCGCGCGCCGCCAGCGCAGCCTCGCGCAGCAGGTTGGGCGCGCTGTCGCCGTAGAACTTGTTGATGTCCGCCGCGCCGGTGATCTGCTTGCCGAGCAGGCTGCCGGCGCTGAGCAGGTACTTCACCGGCAGCGTGGGCGCGTCCAGCAGCGCCTGCGCCGGGGCGGTGTCGATGCCGTCCTCACGCAGCGCGCGCAGGGTGCCGTGCAGGCGCGCGCGCAGCAGTGCGTACAGCGGGGCGCGCAGTCCCGGCTGCCATTCCGCCAGCCCTTCCAGCACCGCCTGCAGATCCAGTTGCAGGATGATGGTGCAGAACATCCGCGCCAGCGCGGCGTCGTCCTGCACCACGATACGCGCATCGCGCGGGGTGCCCAGCGCGGCCAGCGCCGGCCGTTGCGCGTGCAGCCGCGGCAGCAGCACCCGCGCCGCGTCGTTGTCCTTCATCAGCAGCCGCGGCGCGCGGCCGGCGGCGTAGATCAGCACACTGTTCTGCTGGTTGGCCTCCAGCGCGATGCCGTAGCGCAGCCACAGCCGCAGGTGCACCTGGCACATCAGCGCCAGGTAGCTGTCCCACCAGGCGGTGAGGTCGTCGCCATGGAAGCGGTCGGCCAGGTGCGCGGCCAGCGGCCGGCCATCGGGCAGCGTCGCGCACAGGCCGGCCACCGGCACCAGGGTCGCCTCCGGCAACGCCGGATAGCGGCGCAGCAGATAGGACAGGTGCCGGGTCTCGCCGACATGGCCGGCATGCGCCTCGTCCACGTGCAGGTAGCGTTCGCCCAGCGCCGGATCGTGCGCGGCCAGGTCGCACAGCACGCGTTCGAACCAGTGCCCGTCGTACAGCGTGGACGGTTTGATCAGGCGCAGGTTGAGCGCGCCGAGCGTGCGCATCGGCACCGGCAGCTTCAGATGATGATCGGGAAACGCCAGCGGAATCACCGTGCGCAGCGACAGCGACGGGCGCACCTGCAGCCACGGCTGCGGCGCGGCGATCGCGCCGTCCGGCAGGGCGAAGCCGTCCTCGCCCAGCCGCGCGAAGATCAGCGGGTGCAGCGGCCAGGCGACGTGGTCGGCGTCCAGCGTCGAATCCAGGCCGAGCATGCTCGGGCGCGGCCAGAACGCCGGCGGCGGCGTGGTCTGGGTGACCTGCGCGATTGGCAGCGCCAGCCAGCGCAGCGCGAAGCTGGGGCCGAACTCCGGTGCGTAGCGCGGCAGGTCGGCATCGTCCAGGCCGAGCTTGGCGCGTGCGCTGGGATAGAACGGATGGTCGCGGTGGCTGGCCAGTTGTTCGCAGCGGTAGGCGCGCTCGTGCGCGTCGGCGGCGTCCAGCGCGGTGGCCAGCAGCGGCCGTTGCTGCGCGTAGGCCTGCCGCGCCAGCGCGCGCTGGCGTACCGCGCACTCGGCTTCCTCGACATAGGCGCGGTGCAGCGCCTGGGTCTCCGCATCGAGCCCGGCGCCCAGTCGCGCCAGCCACTGCGCCGCGCCGGATTCGCAGACACTGTGCTGCCCGGTGTGCAGGACCCAGCTGTCGCTGCAGGCGCTCACGGTCTGCAGGTAGCCGGCGCGACGCAGCGGCAGCCACAGTTCGCCGTCGGGCAGGTGCGCGATGCGCCACCAGATGGCGTCTGTGGGCAGCGGCGCCTGCGCCCAGGCGGCGAGCACCGCCGGCGGCGGCGTGGCCGCGGCGCCGCGGCTGACGATGCCGCGCAGGTCTTCGCGCAGGCAGGCGTCGATCACGCGCAGGTCGATGTAGCGGCGGTCGGCGTCCTGGCTCATGCCGCCACTCCGGTGGTGGTGTCGATGCGCCAGTGCAGCGACGCCTCGGTGCTGGCCAGCGCCTGCTGCAGGTCCGACGCGGTGTCGGCGAGCACGTCCAGCACGCCCAGGTAATCCTTGTTGGAGTGGCTCAGGCGGATTGCGTCGCCGGGTTGCCGCAGGCGGCGGTAGCGTGCTTCCCAGTGCGCGTCGCTGCTGGCATGGTCGGCACTGGCCACCGCCAGCCTGCCGTCGTGCTCGGCCACGTAGTAGCGCACCAGCGCCTGCGCGCGGCGCGCCTGCAGCGCCGGCAGCGGCCGGCCCAGGTGCAGGCCGAGCACGCTGTCGAACCAGTGTCCGCCGAACAGGCGATCGAGCAGGAATTCGCGGCCGTCGCCGATGCTGCGGTAGTTGATCTCCACCAGCACCGGGCCGTCGGCGGTGAGGATGAACTCGCTGTGGCATACGCCGAAGCCGATGCCGAACGCCTGCAGTTGCGCCAGTGCCTGCTGCAGCACCGGGGTGTCGATGGCGCTGCGCCAGCGCGCCTCGCATTCGACGAAATGCGGTGGCGCCGACAGTTGCACGTCGAAGCCGCCGATCGGCTGCAGGGTGCGCCCGTCGCCGAGCGTTTCCAGGGTGAACAGCGGACCCTCCAGCACGCTCTCCAGCAGCACGCTGCGCTGCGGGTGGCGCTGCCAGAAATCATCGAGGTAGGCCTGCAGCGCCGCCGCGCCGGCGCAGTGGCGCACGTCCAGGCTGGCCACGCCTTCGCGCGGCTTGGCGATCAGCGGCCAGGGTGCCTGCGCCGGCGGCATCGCGCCCGGCGCCAGGCTGCAGAACCACGGCGCCGGCAGGCCGAGCGCGCGCAGCCGCTGGCGCATCGCCGCCTTGTTCTTGGCCGCGTAGCAGACCTGCCAATCCTTGCCCGGCACGCCGAGCGCGGCGGCGACCACGGCGGCGCTGGTCTGCAGGTGATCGCTGTTGCTGAATACCGCGCGCGGCGGCTGCGGCAGGCTGCCGAGCAGGTCGAGCACGCCCAGCGGATTGAACACGTCGCACTCCAGCACCTGCACCGGTGCGGCCGGCGGATGGCGGCGGAAGTGGTCGAGGTGCGCGTGGCGGTGGTCGGTCAGCAGCAGCACCGGCACGCCCAGGCGCTGCGCGGCGGGGAGGAAGCCATCGGTCACCGCCGGGTGGCAGACGTGGCTGAGGAGCAGCAGGGGAGCGTCGTGCGAGGTCATGTGCGGGTCTCGTCGGGCGCAGGCGCACGCACGCCGCCGGCGCGGCCGCGCGGAGGCGGACACGGGAGGCATGCGCCGCGGCTGCGGCAGGGTCGCGTGGTTGCCTGGCGCATCGCATCGGGCGCGCGCTGGGTAGGGGAAGGACGCGGCTGCGTCCGCTGCAGGTGCCCGCGTCTCCCGCGGGCGGCGGCGCGCCGTGCTGGCGCGCGGTGGTGCGACTGCCGGCGTCGTCGTCCGACGCCGGCGTGGATCAGAACGTGTACTCGAGGCCGACGGTGACGCTGCGGCCCGGCGCCGGCTGCCGGCCCCAGGGACTGGTGTCGATGCCGCGGTACCAGTACTTCCGATCGAACAGGTTGTTGACCGCCAGCGACGCGCTGAGCTTGCCGCTGGCGCCTTCGCTGAGCACCTGGCTCAGCTGCGCGTTCCACACCCAGTAGGCCGGCAGCTCGCCGACCGAGCCGATCGCGTTTTCCTGCACGGTGTTGGCCGCATCGCTGAAGGCGCGGCTGAAGTAATAGCTGGAAACGGCGACGGTGGTATGACCGGATTCGGGCCGGTACGACGCGCCGAGGGTGAGCTGGTTGCGCGAGGTGTAGGGCACGCGCAGGCCGTCGTACACGCCCGATTTCTGCCGTGCGTCCAGATAGGCGTAGCCGGCATTGAGGGTCAGCGCGCGCAGTTGCGCCGGGCTCCACTGCAGTTCCACTTCGCCGCCCTGGTGGCGGGTCTTGCCGAGGTTGCGGTAGGTGCGCGTGGTGTTGTCGAGCTGGATCTGCTGGTCGAAGTCGATCAGGTAGCCGCCGAACTGCACGCGGGTGCGCTCATTGGGCTGGTAGCGTGCGCCCGCTTCGTAGTTCCAGGCCAGTTCGGCGTCGAGGTTGTCGCCGAAGATGATCTGGGTGACCTGCGGCGCGCGCAGCGAGCGCTGTCCGTCGGCGTACAGGTACCACTGCGGGCTGGCCTGGAATCCCAGGGTCAGGCCGGGCAGCACGTCGTCGGTCTTGTTGCGCGTGCGCGCGCCGCTGGCCAGGTTGTAGTAGCGCGAATCGACCTGCTCGTAGCGCAGGCCGGGGGTGACGGTGACGCGGCCGTCGGCGAAGGCGATCGCGTCGCTGACGTAGGCGGCGGCGCCGCGGTCCTTGAAGCGCCAGTCGCGCACCAGGGTGTACAGGCCGTCCCTGAGGCGGGTGTTGCCGACCAGGAAGTCGATGTCCTCGTTGATCGCGCGCGCGCCCAGCGTCCACTGCTGGCGCACCGCGCCGTCGCCCATCGTCCAGCTCAGCCGCGGCTCGCTGCCGTAGACGCGGAAATCGCGCGGGGCACTCTGCCGCAGTTGCGGCGGCAGGTCGGGGCGCCAGGTCTCGCTGGCCGCCGAGCGCATGCCGACGATGAAGTTGCGGCTGCTGCGCGCGCTGAAGTTGCTCCAGTCCAGGCGCAGGTCCTGGAACGGCCCCACATCGCCGAAGTCCTGCTGATAGACCAGCGAGGCGCGCGTGGTGCGGCCGTTGAATGCGTCCAGCGGCCGCGTCGACTGGCGTGGATCGCGCAGGTAGTCGGCGGTGGACAAGGCGCCGGCCATGTCCATGTCGGCGACGTAGCGCTGCACGCTGGCCTTGAGCAGCGTGTCCGGCGCCAGCCACCATTCCGCGCGCAGGCGCAGGTTCTTGATGTCGGTGGCGCTGTGTTCGCGCCAGTAGTCGCCCTTGGTCCAGTTGGCGTCCAGTTGCAGGCCGAACGTGTCGCTGGCGTAGCCGCCGGTGCTGATCGCGGTGTCGCCCAGGTAATGCCCGGCGCCGCCGGCGGTGACCTTCTGCCCCAGCGTGGTGGTCCAGGTGGTGGGAATGTCCGGGCTGATCAGGTTGATCACGCCGCCGACGTTGTTGGGGCCGTACTGCACCGCCGCGCCGCCGCGCACGATGTCGATGCGGTCGACCTGGTTCAGGCCGACCGGGAACAACGACAGGCTGGTCTGCCCGTACGGCGCCAGCGCCAGCGGAATGCCGTCCTCGAGCACCTGCACGCGGCCGCTACGGCTCTCGTACAGGCCGCGCAGCATGATCTGCGGCAGCGCGCCGGTGCCGGTCTCGTCGAACACCTTGATGCCCGGCACCTTCTGCAGCGCGTCGTCCAGCGAGCGGTTGGCGCCGGTGCGCAGTTGCGTGTTGTCGATCACCTGGCGGCTGCCGGCGTAGTGCTGCACGTCCTCGACGGTGGAGCGGCCGAGCAGGCTGCCCTGCACCTGCACCGCGTCGAGCTGGCGGATCCGCGCCTGCGCGTCGGCGTCGGGCGGAGTGTCCTCGGCGCGCGCGCTGGAGGGGGCGAGCATGGCGGCGGCGAGGGCGACGGCCAGCAGCGAAGGGGAAAGCGAAGCGATCAAGACGACGACTCCAGAGGCACGAAAACGGTCAGGGGCTGCGCAGGTCGGCCGCGCGCTGGCGCAACGCGGCCTGCAGCAACGCGCGGTCTTCGCCGGCGAACAGCCACTGCAGGTCCGCCTGCGCCAGCCAGTGCGCGCGTTGCGCGGCGTCGCGGGGATTGGGGCAGAACGGAACGCCGGCGGCGCGGCAGGCCGCGTCGATCTCCAGCAGCTGTTCCCAGACCTGCGGATGGGTGGGCTGCGGGCCAACGCCCAGGTCCAGCGCCAGGTCCAGCGCGCCTTCCATCACCAGCGACACGCCGGGCACCTGCAGGATCTGCGGCAGGGCGCGCACGCCGGCGGCGCTCTCGATCATCGGGATCACGCGCAGGCGCGCGCGGCTGCCGGCGATGTAGTCGGCCAGGGCCACGCTGCCGAAGCCGGTGACGCGGCCGCCGGTGATGCCGCGGCGGCCGTGCGGCGGGAAGTGCGCGGCGGCGACCGCGCGCTCGGCCTGCTCGGCGCTGTCCAGCCCGGCCAGGACCACGCCGCGGGCGCCGGCATCGAGCACCCGGCCGATCAGCTTGGCATCGACCTCGGGCACGCGCACCCACGGTTCGCAGTCGCCCAGCTCGCAGGCGCGGATGGCATGTTCCAGCTCGGCGGGCGAGCGCAGCACGTGTTCCAGATCGAGTACCGCGAAGTCGTAGCCGACATGCCCGAACATCTCGCACAGCAGGGCACTGGGCACGGAGTTGAGCAACCCGATCTTGCAGGCCATGGGGGAGGGCGCGCGGAACTGGGGAAGGGAGCGCAATCCTGCCGCAAACGAGAATGCTTATCAAGAAGATTCGCTACGGGTCTTCACGGCCGCCGTAGACGCTTTCTGTGCGCCACCACACTTTTCGCTCTGCGACTCACCGTCCGAAGAGGAGCCGCTTTTGCGAATCCCCAATCCCCAATGCCTAATCCCTAAGCCGCGCTGTCAAGGCCTCAGCGCGCCGCGGCACGCATCCCCCGATACGGCGGCGTCGCCATCACCATTTCCGCCAGCGAATAGGCCAGCTCGCGCTCGGCCATCACCGTGCCGTCGGCGCCGTGGTCGAGCAGGTGCTTGACCTCGGCGTCGCTGTGCGCACGCGCCAGCAGGGTCAGTGCCGGGTTCAGCGCACGCAGCTTGGCCAGGGCTTCGCCGGCCTCCAGCGGCTGCGGGATCGCCAGGATCGCGATCTTGGCCTTGTCCGGGTGCGCCTCGGCCAGCACCCGGTCGGCCGCGGCGCTGCCGCGGATGCCGGGGATGCCGTCGGCGTGAGCGCGCTCGACGTGGTCGCGGTTGTCGTCGATCACCAGCACCGGCACGCCGCGCTCGCGCAGCACCGCCGCCAGCGCGCTGCCGACCCGGCCGTAGCCGATCACGATGGCGTGGTCGACCAGGTCCAGCGACGGGCCCGGCGGCAATTCCGGCTCCACCGTCACCGGCGCCTCCACCGCCTGCCGCGCCTGCCAGCGGTCCAGCCAGGTGAACAGCAGCGGGTTGGCGATGATCGACAGCAGCGCGCCGGCCAGGATCAGGTCGCGGCCGGTCTCGGGCAGGATCGCCAGGCTCACGCCCAGGCCGGCCAGGATGAAGGAGAACTCGCCGATCTGCGCCAGGCTGGTGGAAATGGTCAGGGCGATGCCGGTGGGGTGGCCGAACGCCCGCACGATCACGAAGGCGGCCAGCGACTTGCCGACGGTGATGGTCAGGAACGTGGCCAGCACCTGCCAGGGATGCTCGACCAGGATGTGCGGATCGAACAGCATGCCCACCGAGACGAAGAACAGCACCGCGAAGGCGTCGCGCAGCGGCAGCGAGTCGTTGGCGGCCTTGTGGCTGAGCTCGGATTCCTTCAGCAGCATGCCGGCGAAGAACGCGCCCAGCGCGAACGACACGCCGAACAGGGTGGCCGAGCCGAACGCCACGCCCAGCGCGATCGCCAGCACCGACAGGGTGAACAGTTCGCGCGAGCCGGTCGCGGCGACCTTCTCCAGCGCCCACGGGATGGCGCGGCGGCCGACCACCAGCATCACCGCCACGAACGCGGCCATCTTCAGCAGGGTGACGCCGAGCGCGCCGAGGATCGCCCCGGTATCGGCGCCCTTGCCGCCGAGCGCGTCGGCCAGTGCCGGCAGCAGCACCAGCGCCAGCACCATCACCAGGTCCTCCACGATCAGCCAGCCGACCGCGATGCGCCCGCGCAGGGTTTCCAGCAGGCGCCGTTCCTCCATCGCCCGCAGCAGCACCACGGTACTGGCCACCGACAGCGCCAGGCCGAACACCAGGCCGTGCAGGGTCGGCCAGCCCATGCTCCAGGCCAGGCCCCAGCCGAGCAGGGTGGCGACCGCGATCTGCGCCAGCGCGCCGGGGATCGCGATCCACTTCACTTCCATCAGGTCTTCGAGCGAGAAGTGCAGCCCCACGCCGAACATCAGCAGCATCACCCCCAGTTCCGACAACTGATTGGCCAGCGCCTGATCGGCGACGAAGCCCGGCGTGAACGGACCCACGCAGATGCCGGCCACCAGGTAGCCGACCAGCGGCGAGAGTTTGAGGCGATGGGCCAGCGTGCCGAGGAGGAAGGCGAGCGCGAGCCCGACCGCGATGATGTCGATGAGACTGGTGTCGTGATGCATTCAGGATCGCAGAACAAGTAGGCCCCGAGTGTCGCCGATCGGGGCTTTTGTCGGC
Source organism: Xanthomonas sp. LF07-6 (assembly GCF_034105445.1). NCBI lineage: Bacteria > Pseudomonadati > Pseudomonadota > Gammaproteobacteria > Lysobacterales > Lysobacteraceae > Xanthomonas > Xanthomonas sp. LF07-6. The sequence goes on along the minus strand of NZ_JAXGGI010000008.1, from coordinate 6,118 downwards.
AAATGGGTGGGGGGCGCCAAACGGCTGGCGGACCCCGGGCATCGTGATTGGGCCACAGGCCCATTACGTGGCGGGCTGCGCGTGCGGCGACAGGACGGAACGATCTCGGGCGGCGGCTGGGCGGCCGCCATCGGGAGCAGGCGGCCGCGAGACGCATGCCCCCGGCATCGCGCAGGTGGGGCACGGATGCGCTTGCCAGGGCCGGCGAGCCGCGCAACCGGCGCCCCGGGCAGTGCCGCATCCCGGCCCCGGCTCCCGCTCCCCGACACCTTGAGTGGGATGGAAGTCGCAGCGATCGGGTCCCCCACGCAACTCCCTGTCAGGAAAGGCATTACAGCGGATGATGGACGTTATCTGTCTACTGTTCCGGCCCATCCCGTGGTGTATGTTTGCGCCAATTAGGTGTCCTGCCAGGACCAGGGTGGCATGGCTAGACTGAAGACATTCGCGAGCGGAATCCTCTTGAGCGCGGTGTACTGCGCGGCCTACCTGGCCGTGTGGCACTGCTCTCTGGATCAATGGTTCCTGCCGATCGGACTGCGCACCGCAGCACTGCTGTTTCTCCCGTATCGGCTTTGGCCCTACGTTTTTCTGGGAGACGCGGCGGCGCTGCTGAGCATGCGTGTGCCGATGATCGAGGAGGGCGGGGCAAATCCGGTCTGGGTGTACGGCAGCTCGTTCCTGTTGATGCCGGCCTTCTCGCTGCTGCCTTGGGCGGTCCGGCGCAGCCTTCCTGATTTCCGGGTCGAGCAGAGCTGGCTGCCGCTGATCTGCCTGTGCGCGGCATTGTGGGCTGTGCTCGTCAACAAGGGAGTCAACTGGCTGCTGGGTGGGCCTGCCGCCTACATCAATCTGGAAAACACGCTGAAGTTCTGGATAGGTTTCTATCTGGGTATCGTCATGTTCGTCTTTCCCGCCCTGCTGTGGGTCAGGCGAGGAGAGGGAGATACAGGCGAGCGAAGGACGCTGCTGCACAGCGCAGGCGTCGCTGCGTTACTGATGGCCGTCCTGTTCGCTGGGGCAATGCAGGCCGAGGGTGTGCTGCGCCAGTTCGTTCTGGTTCTGATGATCGCGCCGGCTGTGTGGCTGACGTTCAAGCATGCATGGCGAGGCGCTGCAATCGGTGTTGTGATGGCCAACTTTGCGGTGGCCATGTCATTGCCAAAGACCAACTATGCCGGTGCCTACGATGCGGACACATTGCAGGTGCAGTTGTTGGTGGCATTCGCGGTGACTGCGCTCGCTTCGTTAGGCGCCAGGCTCTCTGTCGCCTTCGACCAGGCGCAACGCTTCGGCTTTGCCGAAAGGCAGGCCCTGCAAGTCGCCCAGGCCAGCTACATGTCGGCCGAGCGCACGCTGCGTAACCGCGTGATCGAGTACACCGACATCCATGTGCACATCAACAAGCTGCGCCGCGACATCGCCAGCACGCTGAAGGAGCACGGTCACTACGCCGCGGCGATGGAAATGAACCGTACCGGGGTGATCCAGGCGCAATTGCTGGACGATTACGTCGCGGCGCTGTATCCGCTGGATATCGAAACCCACGGCCTGTACGGCGCGCTGAATTCCATCGCCTTCGCCAACGCCTGCGATACCGAGGTCGAGGCGCGGCTGCACGGGGATTCGCGGCGGCTGTCCATCGGGCTGCAACTGGCGGCGTATCGCTGCGTGCTCAACGCCATGGAAATCCTGCCCGATGCGGGCCGGCACACGATCACCGCACGGGTCTGGACGGCACGCGGCAAACGCGGCGTGGTGGTGACCGTGGAAGCCGATGCGGCGATGCCGGGCAGCGATCGCAGGCAGCATAGCGCCGACGAGATGGACTGGGAGTTGGCAAGCCGGTTAAAGGCTCATGACGGCACCTGCCGGCGCCGTCATGAGCGGAAGATCAGTTTCCTGATCTCCGAGCCGCTGCAAAAGACCGTTATTTCTTGATGGTCACGGTCCAGACGTCGCCGTTGGCGCCGCTGGTCACCTGCACGGTGAAGTAGCGCGCATCGTAGACCACGGTGCCGCGGCTGCTGTCGAAGGTGTCGACGGTGCTCACCCGATCCACGTCCTTGCCCATCGGCGTCACCCAGGCGGTGTCGCCGACGCGGCCGACCGCACCGCGCACCTGACCGGTGCTGTCGTTGATCTGCAGGTAGGTCACGCCGTTACGCTCGAACTGATAGATGCGCACCGATGCGTTGGTGGACAGGTTGGTCGCCGCTGGTGCGCTCTCGCCGAAGCCGCGAATGGCGATCGGCGTACCGACACCGCCGCCCGGACAGCAGCTCTGTGCATAGGCATTGGACGCCAGCGCAGAGCAGAGCACGATGCCCGAGAGTGTCGCGAGTTTAGAAGTTTTCCACATAATCAGGTCCTTCCCCGGGTGGGGCTTTTTTGCCTGCCGTTCAGGCGATTCCACATTACGCGAATCGCAACAGGCCACTGTTGACAAATAATCAATCGATTCATACTTGTGATGTGGCTCACGCTTATTTTTGCGGAGGAATTCCCGCAAATACGCCGCATCGGCTTGCTCAGGTATGGCCCCAGGTCACGCGCGATTCGCGTCGACCATCCGGCATCGCCGGGGTGTCGGGCGTGGACCTTATTGCAGTTTCCATGCCACACATTGCGGGTATGTCCTCGCGGTGCAGCAGGGCATTTTATTGCTGGCGCTTCCGCGTTCGGCACAGCCAAGTGATGCCGAATGCCGCTGTCGATGGCGAGTGCGTTGCATCGTGGGGAAATCCATCGCGCCGTTGCCCGGCGTGTGTCGAATGCGATCACGAGTCGTGCCGTGTCTGAGATGGCCATCACCGACGTGACCGGATCGGTGCAGTTGCTCGGCGCGATGTGCCCGGATCGCGCGGCGAATGTTTGACGCCTCTGCGCGTCACTGTCGTGGAAACGCATGGTTCGAACGGATGACGGCGCGAGTGCGATGCGTTGCCAAACGGGACGAGGCTTATGGGCGCGCGCTTTGCCGACGCTTCGTCACCGCCGCGTTGATGCCCATCCGATTCCTGCGTCAGCGGTGTAGCGCCGCACGCCATCCAGACCGACCTGGCGGACATGCGGTCGCGGCGTTGTCTGCGATGAACGCGGTGGCGGCGGTGCCGGGACACCGCCGCTGCAATGCATCACCAGCTGTAGTTGACGTTGGCGTAGGCGAAGGCGCCGTTGAAGCCGAACGGCGAGGACGTGCTGTACGGCAGATAGGTGCGAGTGCCTGCGCCGGCGCGCGAGCGGTCGGGATACTCGTTGAGCACGTTGTCGCCGCCGACGGTCACGCGCCAGCGGCCCAGCGTGTACGCGGCCGACAGGTCCAGGGTCCATTTGGCCGCATAGGTCTGGTCGGCGGCCGGCGTGGTGCCGAAGTCGGTGAATTCGCCCCAGCGCGTGGCCGTGGCGGTGAAGGCCCAGGCGCCGGGCGACCATACGCTGCTCAGAAAGAACTTGTCGCGCGGCGAACCGCGGGTGATGCGGCCGATCTCGGCACGGCCGATGCGTACGGCGGTCGGGTCGATCGCTTCCAGCACCGCCGGGTTGCCGGCGATCTTCTCGATGTCGGTCTTGTTGTAGTTGTAGCCGGCGGTGAGATCGAGGCTGCTCGCGGGCAGCGTGAGCTTGTAGGTGCCGATCGCATCCACGCCCTGGGTCTTGGTGTCGATGGCGTTGGTGAAGTAGCGGCCGCCGCCGATGCCGGCGTAGCCGTTGCCCTGCAGGTAGTTGCGTACGGCCGTGGAGGTGAGATTCTCCGAGAGCACGATGCGGTCGTCGATGTCGATGCGGTAGGCATCGAGGGTGATGTACAGCGCGTCCACCGGCTGCAGCACCAGACCCAGGCCGTAGTTCTTGGACTTCTCGGCCTTCAGCGGCTCGGCGCCGAGCGCGATCGCCGCCGGGTTGTCGGTGCGGAAGGTGCCGATCTCGAACGGCGTGGCGGCGATGCTGCCGTCAGGCTGGGCGACGTTGATGAAGTTGGTGGCGACCGACTGGAAATACTGCTGCTGCAGCGACGGTGCGCGGAAGCCGGTGGAGACGGTGGCGCGCAGCGCGACCTTCGGGCTGAAGGCGTAGCGCAGCGACAGCTTGCCGGTGGCGGTGTCGCCGAAGTCGCTGTAGTTCTCGTAGCGCCCGGCCAGGCCGGCGGAGAACTTGTCGGTGATGTCGCCTTCCAGGTCGAGATAGGCCGAGTAGCTGTTGCGATCGTAATGGCCGGAATCGCTGGGCTTGAAGCCGGCGAACACCTGCGCGCCCGGCAGCAGGGTGCCATTGGCCGAGGGAATGCCGCCGTTGACGTAGGACGCCGGCGCGCCCGGCGATTCGTTGAACTTCTCGCCGCGCCACTCGGCGCCGAAGGCCAGGGTCACCGGGTAGGCCAGGCCGACCTCCAGCGATTTGCTGAAGTCGGCGTTGAGCACGTTCTGGGTGACCTGCAGCGCGCCCGCATAGAACTCGGTGGGACTGGCCAGGCCGAGGCTGTTGTTGAGGCTGTGGCGCACGTCGAAACTCAGATCGTTGCGGCCGTAGTTGTAGCTGAGGTCGATGGCCAGGCCGCCGGCGGTGCTGGACTTGACCCCGCCGACCCAGGACACGTCCTTGCTGAGGTTGTAGATCTGCGGCAGGAAGCCGGCGGGGTAGATCTCCGGGCGGTTGCGGTTGTCGCCGGACCAGCGGAAGTAACCGTTGGACAGCACCTCGCGGCGGCTGAGCATCGCGTAGGAATAGAAGGTGATGTAGTCGGCCGGGCTGTACTGACCGTTGTAGGAGACCGCGCCCTGGTCCACGTCGGGGTCGCCGTAGCGCTGCTGCACCTGGCCCTGGTACGGCGTGGCGCGGTCGGTCTGGTCCTGGTGTCCGGCCTGCGCGGCGAAGTGCACTGTGCCGGTCTCGGCGAAGGTGAGCCCGGCATCGCCGGAGAGCTGGTACTGCTCGCCGTCGCCGGCGCTGTACTTGCCGTAGCGCCCGGCCAGGCTGCCGCCCGTGCCGCTGCCCTTGAGCACGATGTTGATGACGCCGGCGATGGCGTCGGAACCGTATTGCGCGGAGGCACCGTCGCGGAGCACTTCGATGCGTTCGACCGCGGCGATGGGAATGGTGTTGAGATCGGCCGGCGAGGAGCCGCGGCCCTGCGCGCCGTTGAGGTTGACCAGCGCGGTGGTGTGGTAGCGCTTGCCGTTGACCAGCACCAGCACCTGGTCCGGCGAGAGCCCGCGCAACTGCGCCGGGCGCACCGCATCGGAGCCATCGGTGATCGCCGGGCGTGGAAAGTTCAACGACGGCACCGCGCGCGACAGCGCGGTGGCCAGTTCGGTGGTGCCGGTGGACTGCAGCGTCTCCGGTGAGATGATGTCGATCGGCGAGGCCGATTCGGCGACGGTGCGATCGGCCACACGCGTACCGGTGACGATGACGGTGTCCAGCGTTTGCGCGTTGCCGGTGTTCTGCGCGTGGACCGAAACGGCGGACGTCGCCAGGCACAGGGCGACGGCGTGGGCGAGCGGAGTGAGCGTGCGCGTCATGGGGGAGGCGGCTCCAGAAGTGGGGGGAGGCGCCGCTGCATGCGCACTCCCCTGTCCCCTGGCGGATGCGACGACGCGACCTAGGGATTACCGGTTGATGTCAGTGGAGTCAATATTCCGTTAAGCCTGATGCCGAGGTTGCAATTGCAACCACCGCTGCAGGCGTTGCGGCAGCGCCAATCCCGGGATTTTCCGGGCGTGTAGACAAAATGCCGCCCATGCGCACGGACATGGTGCACGCGGCGGTGCCTGCGCGCGGGTGCTGCGGCGTTTTTCGCAGTGCGATGTGAGGGATGCTGGCTGCGCGGCACGAGGCGGAGCACGGTGTTGGGCGCGTCGCGGTTGCACGAGCGCAGCATCTCGCGAGCAATGCGTATGGCGCTTGTGGGAGCGGCTTCAGCCGCGACGAGTGAAGCCCAACGCCAGCTGGCACCTTCATGCGTCGGGACTGAAGTCCCTCCCACAAGGACGCCCGATCCATGCGCCGGAGGAGCGGCTTCAGCCGTGCCCCATGGACAGCATCGTGCCGCGGCCGGAGCCGCTCCTTGTATCTGGACATGTCGCCCCTAAACAGGCGTCATGTCTTCCGACTGATC
>NZ_JAXGGI010000007.1:0-225750 GCF_034105445.1 Xanthomonas sp. LF07-6 | reverse complement strand
GCTGCGACAGGCGTTCACCGCAAGGCCCATCGCGGCTGAGGCCGCTCTCACGCGTGGCCGGTTCAGGCCGCGACGCTGCCACCTTCATCAATCCCGAATCCCGACTCCCGAATCCCCGCCATCCTCCCCGTTGGCCACCATTGTGGTCAGGGCCAGGTCGCCGGTCACGTTCAGCGCGGTACGGCACATGTCCAGGAAATGGTTGACGCCCAGGATCATGCCGATGCCGACCGGGTCCACCCCGACCATCGCGCAGATCAGCGCCACCACCGGCAGCGAGCCGGACGGGACGCCGGCGGTGCCGATGCCGCCGAGAATACAGACCAGCATCACCATGCACTGCTGCGCGATGCTCAGCTCCACGCCGAAGAACTGCGCCAGGAAGATCACCGTCACGCCCTCGAACAGCGCGGTGCCGTTCTGGTTGGCGGTGGCGCCGACGGTGAGCACGAAACGCGAGACCTTGTGCGGCAGCCCCATCTGGTCGGCCACGCGCAGCGCGGTCGGCAGGGTGGCGTTGCTGGACGCGGTGGAAAACGCCATCACCGTCGCCTCGCGGGTGGCGCGGAAGAACCACAGCGGCGAGCGCCCGGCCAGGCGCACCGCCACGCCGTAACTCACCACCATGTGCAGGCCCAGCGCCAGCACCACCACGCCCACGTAGGCGCCCAGCCGCACCAACAACTCGAAGCCGAACAATGCCGCCAGGTTGAACATGAAGCAGGCCACCGCATACGGCGCCAGGCGGATCACCAGCCCGATCAGGGTCATCGAGATCTCGAACACGCCCTCGATGCCGCGGCGCAGCGTCGCCACCTTGGCGTCTTCGCTGAGCACCATGCCCACGCCGAACATCACCGCGAAGAACATCAGCGACAGGATCGCGCCATTGCTGGACGCGGCTTCGACCACGTTGTCGGGCACGATCGACAGCAGCATGTCCATGCCGTGCGGCTGGTGCTTGCTCTGGTCGACGATCTGCGCGGTGCGCTCCACGTTCTGCTGCAGCAGTTGCTGCGCCAGCTCGCGATCCACGCCGATGCCCGGCTTGAGCACGTTCACCAGCACCAGACCCAGCAGCACCGCCACACCCGACAGCACCACCGTGTAGCCCAGCGTCTTCCAGCCGATCCGGCCGAGCGCGCGGATGTCGCCCATCTCCGAAATGCCCATCACCAGCGCCGAGAACAGCAGCGGCACGATCAGCATGAAGATCAGGTTGAGGAACAGCTTGGAGAAAGGCGTGGTGAGGTACTTGGTCAGCGCCTGCACCCAGGCCGCATCGCCGCCTACGCTCATGTGCACCACCAGCCCCAGCACCAGCCCCAGGACGAAGCCGATCGCCATTTTCCAATGCAACGGCATGCCGGTTTCGGCCTTCACGGGGGTATGGGTCATGGTGTGCGCCTTGCAAGGAGGAACTCCCAGCTTAACAAACCATGAGCAAGCATCGAACAAACGGGCCTAGTGCGATTGCATGGCAAGGCCGCCTTCTATCGGCGCCGTCGCGACAACAGGCTTAGCAACCACGCTCCGCCAGCCACAGCTGCGCTCGCACACAAACGCAGGTAGTTGCGAAGCGGCTCCCCACGCTCACTGAAGACGCGAATGGCGCGAAGCTGGGTCACGCCATTCGCATCATTCACGTTATCGAGGCCTTACTGGGACTGTGCCTGCATCAATGCATCCCTACCTGCCGAGGTCAGCGTACTTCCATAGCCCACGACCGCCCGCCCCGTATTTGAGCAGGTGAAAGTGACCTCAAAGATGACGCCATTGAGGCGGATCGAACCAGATGTCGTGCGGCATACGCGCTTGACTGATGCCGCCAACTCGGCGAAGCCCCTGGCATTTTGGGCCGCTTCCGTTGAAGTAGATCCAATGCCACTGATCGTATCCGACCTTCCCAACCCACCACCCGTATTCGGGTAAGCACACGAGAAATCGGTAATGAACCCACCATTCAACAGCTGGATTTGCGCGGACGAACATTGGTAGCCCGATGAGGCCGCATACAACTTCGCAAAGTCCAGCACGTTATTCCCAGCGTCGGTTGCCGTGGTACCGATACCAGCAATCTGCCCCGATCTCCCGAGCCCTCCACCGGCATTTTTCAGGGAACAGTTGAAGTTGGTATTGAATGCACCTGGAGTGGCCTGAAAACTCCCGTATGAACAACTCAATCCTTGATCCAGCAACTTCGAGAACTCATTAACATTGCTTACGGCGTCGTCCAGCGTCGTCCCGAAGCCGCTTATGTTCGAACCATCACATGTGCGATTGACAACGTACCCACCTGCGAACACTTGGCTGCTAATTCCTCCGCACGTTGCCAGGGGACCGATCGAAGAGTTGGCGGCCCTTACCTCCGACGGCGCGGCACCTAAACAGCAGGCAGTCAATACAGCCAATATGAAAACCCTTTTCATGTTGCGATCCTCCTAAGTGGCGCTGCTTCCGGCAGCGCCACCAAATCTATCGCGCTTCACTGGACCAGGCACGACAGCGATCACACCACGACGTTTTCGTCACACTGCATCGCTGCAAGTGCTCGCAGAAGGCACAACGATGGATTCAGGCGTCGCGCGGATACAGCGGCGGCAGCTCGTCCTTGTCTTGCTTGCGCGACGTAGCGCGCCAGCGCGGTCCGGCCCAGAACGCCTGACGCAACGCGGCGCGCGCACCGGTCACATCGCCGCCACCGCCCCAGCGTGCGTGCTGCATGCGCAGCACCGCATCGCGCTGCGCCGGATCGTCCAGACGCTGCACCACCGTATCCAGGTCGGCGACGCCGGCCTGCGCGCACAGGATCGCCGCGACCTCGTCCAGACCGCCGCTGTCCAGGGCCTTGCGCAATTCCGGCAATGCGGCGCGCGCCGTCGCGGGTGCCGATGTCGCACCCGGCGCAGCGTTGGCTGCCGAGCCCGGCAGCGCTGCAACGCCGCGTGCACGGCGCAAGCGGCGCCAGGCCCAGACCAGGGTCGCCAGCCACAGCACCGCGAAGCCCGCGGCAAGCGCCATCCACAGCGGCGACGACGCGAGCCACCCGCGCAGGGTATGCGTCGGCGCCACCGCGGTGTCAGCGGGAACCACGCTCAGCGTCGGCGCCGCGGGGGTGACCGGGGCGGGAGCCGGCGCGGGCACGCCCTGTCCGGGCTGCACCTGCAGGGTCAGGTCCGGCAGGCTGGCCTCGCGCGCGGCGCCGGCGCCCACGTCCCACCACGGCATGCGCAGGCCGCGCACCAGCAACGGGCCGGCCGCCTGCGGCACGATCGAGTAGCGACGGGTGACGGTCACCTGCGGCCCGCCATCGACGAAGCGTTCCTGCACCTGCGGCGGCTCGGCGAACACCTGCGCGCCATCGACACTGGGCGTGGGCAGTTCGGGGAACTGCGCCTGGGTCGCGCCGCGTGCCGTGGCCTCGACCACGATGTCGGCAGCCTCGCCGGCCTTGGCACGCTGCGGCGTGGCGGTGTAGCGCAGGCGCAGTTCGTGCAGCGGCAGCCACGGCTGCGGCGCATTGGCCGGCTGCGCGCGCACCTGCAGGGTCTGCGCGGTACCGCGCGCATTGAGTTCGCCGCCGCGGCCGAAGTAGTCGTCGAAGAAACCGGTGGGGCCGCGGCCGCTGAAACGCGCGCCCGGCAACAGCAGCGAGCCGCTGCGCTCTGGCACCAGCAGGTAGTGCCGCTCGACCACCGTGTACATGCGCCCGTCGATCTGACGGCGGTTCTGGATGTCGTCGCCGACGCGCTGCAGCGACGCGCCGGCCGGCGCGTCCAGGTCCAGCTCGCCCGAGCTCAGCGGCACACCGAGATACAGCCGCACCACCACGCCCACGCTCTGCTGCACGTAGGGCCGCGCATCGTCGACGACGGTCTGCACGAAGACGTCGGCGTTGCCCACCTGCGCGGGCACGTCGGCATTGGCGGTGGCCGGCACCGCGGCACTGGCCGCGGCCACCTCCAGCCGCAAGGGCGCGGTGCGTTCGTTGCCGACCTGCAGCGACGGAATCTCCAGCGTGCCGGTGCTGCGCGGCGTCAGCATCACCCCGAACAAGGACTTCGACGAGACCGCGCCGTTGACGATCTGCATCTGCCGGCTCTTGACCTCGTTGCTGAGCGCGAAATCCGCGCGCAGCGGCGCGTAGTCCGGCGTGGCCGCCGCCTGGTCGGTCTCGATGTTGAGGGTCACGCCCTCGCCGGCGCCGACGTTGTCGCGATCCAGCCACGCGCGCGTGGCGGCAGCCGCCGGCAGCGCCAGCAGCAGCGCGGCCAACACCATCAGCACCGCGCAGGCGCGGGCCCCCTGGCCGAGTCGCTTGAAGTGGATCATGGTTCTTGTTCCCGCTGCCTGCGTTCGTGTTCCAGCCTGAATTTGGCGCGCAGCAGATTGCCCGGATCGTCCGGCACCCGCCGTAGCCACGCCTCGACCGCCTGACGCTGCTCGCGTTGCTGCGGCGTCTCGTTCGCGGCGGCAGCGGCGCGCTCGGCGGCCTGTTTGTCGGTGCCGCCCTGCTGTGCCATCGCCTGCTGCATCTGCTGGCGCTGCGCCGCATCGGCCTGCTGTTGCGCCTGTGCATCGCCCGGCTTCGGCGGCGCCTGCCGCGCGTCCTTGGCGCCATCGCGTCCCTGCTGGCCGTCGCGCTGCTGGCCGTTTTGCTGCTGGTTCTTCTGCTGCGGGTTCTGCTGGGCGCCGTTCTGCTGCTGACCCGCCTGCTGTTGACCGTTTTGCTGTTGACCGTTCTGTTGCTGGCCGTTCTGCGACTGCCCGCTCTTCTGCTGCTTGCCGTCCTTGCCCTGCTGGCCGGACTTGGAGTCCTGCGACGACTGGCGCTTGCGCGCGGCCTCCACCGCGGCGCGGTTGGCGATCGCATCGGCCATCTGCGGATGCAGTTTCAGCGCCTTGTCGTAGGCGTCGATCGCCTCGTCGTAACGGCCCTGCCGTGCCAGCGCATTGCCGAGGTTGTACCAGCCGGCGTCGCTGTCGATGCCTTCGAACTGCTGTTGCGCGGCGGCGAAATCACCCTTGCGGTAGGCCTGCACGCCTGCATCGAGCCGTTGCTGGCGGACCTGGTCGGCACGTTCCCACCACCCGCCTGCGACAGGACCGAGTGTCGGCGTCTGTGCATGCGCTGGCGCCTGAGCCTGCGCATGCACCGGTAGCGGCATCGCCAGCGGCGCCAACACCAGCAACAGCACCGCGGCGCCACCGCGACGGCGGAACGCGAGCAAGGCCAGCAGCATCAGCGGCGGCAGCAACCAATAGCCTTGATCGAGCCACACGCGGCCATGGCTTTCGTCGGCCGCCGTGGCGTCCGCTTCCTGCGGCCGCAGCACGCCCAGCGCGCGCAGATCCGTATCGTCTGGCGTCAACGCCGCATAGCGGCCCGCGCCCGCTTCCGCCAGCGCGCGCAGCGCACCCGCATCCAATTGCGCGTGCGACAGCCGGCCCTGGTCGTCGCGGTAGGCGGCGCCCTGCGCCGTGCCCAGCCCCAGCGCGGACACGTGATAGCCCTGCCTGGCCGCGCGCGCCGCGGCCTGCTGCGCCTGCGCGTCGGCCTGGTCGCTGAGCACCAGGATGTCGCCGCGGGAGAAGCCGGCCTGGCGCAGCAACTGCGCCGCCCAATCGATCGCCAGGTCGGTGCGCTGCCCCGCCACCGGCATCACCTGCGGCGACAGCGCGTCGAGGAACAGGCCCACGTTCGCCGCATCATCGGTCAGCGGCGCCACCGTGTAAGGCTCGCCGGCATACGCGAGCAAGGCCACTTCGCCGCCGGCGCGCTCGTGCAGCAGCCGCGCCAGCTTGGCCCGCGCCTGCAGCAGCCGCGACGGCGGCAGATCGCGCGCGTCGATCTGCGCGGACAGGTCCAGCGCGATCACCAACGGCGTGCGCGCCTGCCACAGCGGCTGCTGTTCCTGACGCCAGCTCGGTCCGGCCAGCGCCAGCACCGCCAGCGCATAGCCCAGCGCGCCCAGCAACAGGCCAGCACTGCCCTTGGCATCGCCACGCGCGAGCAGATGCGGCAACAGATGCGGGTCCACCGTGCGCCGCCAGATGTCATGGCGCCGCCGCCGGCGCCACCAGCTCCAGCCGAGCAACGGCAGCAACAGCAGCGCCCACAGCCATTCGGGGCGCAACAGGTGCAATGCCTGGAGGAACTCCATCGCGCGGGTCATTGCCGCCTCCAGGGCCAGATGAAGGACAGCAACGCCAGCGCCAGCGCCGCCGCCAGCGGCCAGGCGTAGCGCTCGATCCGCGGCCGCACCGCCGGACCGGCCGAACGTACCGGCTCGAGCCGGTCCAGTTCGGCATAGATCGAGGCCAGCTCGGCGGTGTCGCGGGCGCGGAAGAAGCGCCCGCCGGTGTCCTGCGCGATCTTGCGCAGCGTGTCCTCGTCGACCTGGTCGTCGCCGCCGCTGCCGGGGATCGGCAGACCGAACAGCGACATGCCGCCATCGCCACCGAAGGCGATGGTGTACACGCGCACGTGTTCGGCCTTGGCCAGTTCGGCGGCCTTCAGCGGATCGAGCACGCCGGCGGTGTTGACGCCATCGGTGAGCACGATCAGCACCCGCTCGCCCTGCTGCTGTTCGCGCAGGCGCTTGACCGCCAACGCGATCGCATCGCCCAGCGCGGTCTCGCGCCCGGCCAGGCCGACCACGCTGTCGCGCAACTGGTCGCGCACCGTGGCCAGATCCGCAGTCAACGGGGTCAGCGCATACGCCTGCTGGCCGAACACCAGCAGGCCGATGCGGTCGCCATCGCGGCGATCGAGAAAGTCGGCCAGCACCGCCTTGGCCGCGGTCAGCCGATCGACCACGCGCCCGCCCAGGGTCATGTCGGGCTCGCTCATGCTGCCGGACAGATCCACCGCCAGCATCAGCTGCCGCGCCTGCTGCGGCGGCGCGATGGGTTCGCCCAGTTGCAGCGGCCGCGCCGCCGCCGCGCACAGGCAGAACCAGGCCAGCCACGCCAGCCACACGCTGGCGCGCCACAGCCCGCCGCGTGCCGGCGCAGCGGCCACGGCCTGCAGGCGCTCGCCATAGGGCACGCGCAAGGCCGGCGCATTGCCGCGCCGTGCCGGCAGCAGCAGATTGGCCAGCAAGGGTAGCGGCATCGCCAGCCACATCCACGGCCAGGCGAAGCCGGCCAGCAGGTCGCTGAGGCTCTGCCACGACGACGACACCAGGCTCATCGACGTCCTCCACGCCGCGCCGCCATCAACGCCAGGAAGCGGCGCCGCGCCAGCGGCAGCAGCGCCTGCACCTGCGCCGGGTCCACGCTGGGCCGGTAACCGCCGTCGAGCAACACACGGCCCGGGCCGGTGGAGAACGCCTGGCGCGTGTCGCCACCATCCAGAAACCGCAGCCAGTCCTCTCCCTGCAACACTGCCGCGGCGGGATCGCGACGTTGTGCCGCGCGCCGGAGCAGCTCCGAGACCGCGGCCACCTGCGCCGGCGGTTCGCCCGTGCGCGTCGCCGCATCGAACTGACGCTGCCAGCGCTGCTCGCGCCGGCGCCGGCGCATCCATACCAACAATGCCACGCCGAGCGCCAGCAGCAACACCGCCGCCAGCATCCACCAGCCCGGTGCGGGCGGCCACCAGGCCGGTGCCGGCGGCAGATGCACATCGCGCAGGGGCAGTTGCTGCGGGCTCATACCGACGCCCCCCGTTGCACCGGCAGCAACCACGACTCGCTGGGCGCGTCGCTCAGCAATACCCGCACCTGCACGCCGCGGCCCGGCAGTTCCGCCGACAGGGTTTCCAACGGCTGCACGAATTGCGCGCGCCAGCGCTGTTGCGCGGTGCTCGCCAGCAGATCCACCTCCACGCGGCGGCCGCTTGCCCAGAACGGCAGCGCGGCGCGTGGCGGATGCACTTCCAGCGGATCGGCGAGCAGCAGCAACTCCACTTCGTTGTGCAGCGCCAGCCCGGCCCAGCGCGCGGCGGGCACGGCCTGCGCACTGGCCGGATCGGCCAGCACGGTCAGGCGCGATCCCGGGCGCAGCAGCTTGGCCGCGTGATCCAGCGCCATGCTCAGGCCGGCATCGTCCTGCGGCGGCTGCGCATACCAGCGCGCCAGTGCATCGAGCACGCGCAGCACGCCGCGCGGCCCGGCGGCGGGCGGCACCGGCGCTTCGCTGCGGCTGCCGCGCAAAGCGGCCAGGCGATCGCCCTGGCGCTGCGCCGCCCACGCGGCCACCGCCCCGGCACGCGCCGCCTGCACAGACTTGAAGCGCACGCGCGTGCCGAAGTACAGCGACGGCGCGGTGTCGGCGACGATCAGGCTGAGCCGTTCGCGCTCGGCCTGGAACAATTTGGTGTGGGTGCGGCCGCTGCGCGCGGTGAGCCGCCAGTCGATGTGCCGCACGTCGTCGCCGGCCACGTACTCGCGCGACTCGGCGTACTCCATGCCGCGCCCGCGCATCGGCGACGGGGCGGCGCCACTGAGACCATGGCGGCCTCGGCGCGGCGGCGGCATGCGTGCGACCGCGGCGCGCAGGGCGACCAGCTCGGCCAGGCTGGGACGGATGCCCGCCTCGGCCGGCGCGGCAGCGTGCGGCATGCCCGGCGCAGTCGGCTGCGGTGCCATCGTCGTTACTCCGCGCGGAGCCGGGCGGCGGGCAACAACCGTACCTGGCGGCGTCCGGTCACGGCGGCGGCACCTTGTCCAGCAGGGCGGCGACCAGACGATCGCCGTCCCAGCCTTCGGCGGTCGCTTCGTAGCTGGGCAGCACGCGGTGCCGCAGTACATCGGCGGCGACCGCGCGCACGTCGTCGGGCGTGACGAAATCGCGTCCGGCCAGCCAGGCGCGGGCGCGGGCGCACCGCTCCAATGCGATCGAACCGCGCGGACTCGCGCCCCAGGCGATGCGCCGCGCCAACGCGGCGTCGTAGCCGCTTGCATCGCGCGAGGCCAGCACCAGTTCGATCAGGTAGCGCTCAAGCGGCGGTGCCATGTGCAGCGCCAGCACCGCACGGCGTGCCGCGAATACGTCTTCCAGCGGCATACGCGGCGGCGGCGCCTCGCCGGCCTCCAGCGTCTCGCGGGCGCGCTCGCGCGCCAGCCGCAGGATCTCCGCCTCCGCGGCCGCTTCCGGGTAGCCGATCCGCACATGCATGAGGAAGCGGTCCAGCTGCGCCTCCGGCAGCGGGAAGGTGCCCTCCTGCTCGATCGGGTTCTGTGTCGCCATCACCAGGAACAGCTTCGGCAGCGCATAGGTGTGCCGGCCGACGGTGACCTGGCGCTCGCCCATCGCCTCGAGCAGGGCCGATTGCACCTTGGCCGGCGCACGGTTGATTTCGTCGGCGAGCAGGATCGGATGGAAGATCGGCCCGGGCAGGAACTCGAAGCGACTCTCCTGCGGGCGCCACACCTCGGTACCGGTGAGGTCGGCCGGGAGCAGGTCGGGAGTGAACTGCACACGGGCGAAATCCGCTTCCAGGCGCGAGGCCAGGGCGCGGATCGCGGTGGTCTTGGCCAGGCCGGGCGCGCCTTCGACCAGCAGATGGCCATCGGCAAGCAGCGCGATCAGCAGGCGCTCCACCAGCGCCGACTGGCCGACGATGGTCTGGGACAGGCCGTCGCGCAGGGCGACGAACGCGGCGTGCAGGCGCTGCTGCTCGGGCGCGGCCGGCGGGGAATCGAGGGTCGGGGATGGAGTGTTCATTTGCGCAGTCTGACCGATCGCCGGTGAAAATGGTTCCGCGCACGGCGGACGCCGCGTGCTGCGAATTCAGGATTTCCTCATCGATGGGCGCAAACGCCGACGGGAGAGGCTTGCGCCTCTCCCGTCGAAGGTTTCCCGCCTTGTCCGCGGCATTTAGGCCGGCGGACGCTTGGCCACGTGCATCACCTTCGGGGTCACGAAAATCAGCAATTCGGCCTTGGTCTTGTTGCGGCCACGCTTCTTGAACAGATTGCCCAGGAACGGCACGTCGCCCAGGAACGGCACCTTGGAGATGCTGCTACGGTCGTTGAACTCGTAGACACCGCCGATGACCACCGTCTGCCCATCGTCGACCAGCACCGCGGTATTGATCTCGCGGCGGTTGATTTCCGGTACGGTGCCGTAGTTCTGCAAGACCACGTAGCGTTCGACTTCGTCCTTCTTGACGTTCATGTTCAAGAACACACGATTATCGTCGGTGATGGTCGGGGTGACCTTCAGCTCCAGCAGCACTTCCTTGAACTGTACGTTGGGCGTCGCCGCAGTTCCGGCGGTTCCACCGGTAATGGTGACATAGCCGATTTCCTTACCTTGCCGAATCACCGCCTCGCGCTGGTTGGAGGTCACGATGCGCGGATTGGAAATGACTTCGCCCCGCCCCTCTTCCTGCAATGCCGACAGCTGCAGGTCCAGATTGAAGTTCTTGCCGAGCAGGGTGTAGGCAAGACTGGGCAGGGTCTGCGCGCTGGTGAAGGTCGGACCGCTCAGATCGACGTTGAGACCACGCGTATTGACGCCGCCGCCAGCCGCGTTGCTTCCGACCGTAGCGACATTGTCCCCATAGGTGCGCGTCGCGCCGACACCGAACTTGGCACCCAGATCGCGTGCGAAGGTATCGGTGGCGATGACGATGCGGCCCTCGATCAGCACCTGGTCGACCGGGCGGTCGATCACGTTGATCAGCTCGCGCATCTGCGCGACCTTCTTCGGGATGTCGCTGATCATCAGCGTGTTGGTGCGCTCGTCGGCGACGAGGCGCCCGCGCGGCGACAGGAAACCATTGTCGTTCTGGCTGTTGCCGCTGCCACCCGCGCCGCCACTGCCACCACCGCCACCGCCGCCGATCCCCTTGGCCTCGGTCAGCGCCTTGAAGATCGCCGTGGCGCTGTGATAGTTGATCTGCACGTAGTCGGTGATCAGGTCCTCGCGGTTCTCGATCGCGATGCGCGCGTCTTCCTTGTCCTGCTCGAACTTGGCCAGCTCCTGCTGCGGCGCGACCCAGATCACCTTGCCGTCGCGGCGCTTGTCCAGGCCCTTGGCGCGCAGCACGATGTCCAGCGCCTGGTCCCAGGGCACATTGACCAGGCGCAGGGTGACGCTGCCCTGCACGGTGTCGGAGGCGACGATATTGAGATTGGACTCCTCGGCGATCAACTGCAGCACCGTGCGCACCGGCACGTCCTGGAAGTTGAAGGTCACCGGCTTGCCGCTGTAGCCGCGGGCGGCCACCTGCGCGGCGGCCTGGCTGACCGTGGTCGCGGTGACCGCACCCACCGCCGGCGCGGCGGCGCGCGGAGTGATCTCGACCACGTACTCGTTGCCCGACTGGTACGCCAGCGATTCGAACGCGCCATTGGTGTTCAACACCAGCTCGGCGCCGCCCGCATAGGGCTTGGCATCGATGCGCTGCACCGGCGTGGCGAAGTCGGTGACGTTGAGCGGACGCTGCAACTCCGGCGGCAGCGTGGCGTTGCCGACATCGACCACCACGCTGTTGCCCTGGGTGCGCAGGTCCGGGCTGGCGCCGGTGCCGTTGAAGGACAGGATCAGCCGCCCCGCACCGCCGTCGCCGCGCTTGAAGTCGATCTTCGACACCGTGAGCTTGGCCGGCGCCGCCGCAGGTGCGGGAGACGCGGCAACAGGCGCGGCGGGCGGCGCCGCGCTGGCGACGACCGCATTCCCGAGCATCGCCGCCAACCCCAACGCGCATAGCCGCATCGTCGCGTGGCGCCGGATGGGGCGCAGGCTCAGGGCTTTGGAAAAAGTCATCGTGCTATCCCCATAATCAATCATTGATCGTCCAGCGCGACGGAGGCGGGACGTTCCAGCCAGCCGCCGGCGCCATCCGGCACCAGTTCAATCAAATCGATGCGATCCTCGTGCACCCCGGTCACGCGGCCATCGCTCTGCCCCATGTACACGCCCGGACGCACGCGGTAGGTCACCTTGTCCGGCGCCATCACCAGCGCCACCTGGCCCGCGCCGCTGCCCAGCGTGCCGACCATGTTGAGGCTGTCCAGCGGGAACTGTTCCAGCGGTTCCTTGCGGCGGTTCGGATCCGGGCGCAGGCCGCTGCTGCCGTCGGGACTGGCCCAGGCATCGCTGAACGGATCGCGCAGGCCCTGCGCCGCATACTCGAAGGTTTCGAACTGCTGCATCACCGGCAACGGCTCCAGCGGCTGCGCCGGTCGCGCGCGCACTTCCTTCACCCAGTTCTCCAGATTCGGCGCATCGCCCGGCGTGCTGGTGATGGTGCGGCCGCAAGCGCCAAGCACCAGCGCCAGCGCGCCCGCAACGAGAATCCTGACCACCCGATGCTGCCGGCTCATGCGCCACCGCCTTGCTTGCCGGCCTTCTTCGCGGCCGCCGCGGCCTGTTCCTGGTCGGCCATTTCCTTGTCGTCCAGGTAGCGATAGGTCTTGACCGTACCGGACAGCTCCAGCTCGCCGCGCGCGGTGATGCCGTTGCTCTTGTCGCGCGGCTTCAGGTTGATGTCGTGCATGGTCAGGATCACCACCCGCGGCAGCGAGGCCACGCCACTGACGAAGGCGCCGAACTGGTGGTAGCTGCCGACCATGCGCAGGGCGATCGGCTTCTCCGCGTAGAACTCCTTCGGCGACTCCGGGCCCGGCTGGAACAACTCGTTGGTCAGGCCGCTGGACAGCGCGGTCTGCGAGATGTCGATGATCAGGTCGGGCATCTCGGTCTTGCTCGGCAGCTGCCGCAGCATCTGCTGCAGCACCTGCTCCATCTGCACCAGTTGCTGCTTCAGCGGCTGCAGGTTCACCGCACGGCTCTGCTCCTTCTCGAAGGAGGCGCGCAGTTCGGTTTCCTTCTGCTCCAGCGCCTGCAACTCGTCGCTCTTGCTGCTGATCAGCAGGAACCAGGACAGGGTCAGGATGAACAGGGTCACCAGCACGCAGAACACGATCTTGGCCTGCTGCGGCCAATTGCCGATGTTGTTGAAATCCAGCTCTTTGATGTTGAATTTCTTGCTCATGACGCCGGTCCCTGTTTCGCTGGCGTGGCGGCGGGTGCCGGCGCGGTGGCCGGCGCCGGTGCGGCAGGGCTGCCCGCGGCAGGTGCAGGCGCAGGAGCGCCCGGAGCCTGCGCCGGCGGCGTGCCAGGCGCGCCGCCCGCGGAGGCTGCGCCAGGTGTTCCGGGCGCAGCGGAACCCGCAGGTGCCGTCCCGGCGGCGGCCGGATCGGCGCTCTCGCCCGGCACCGGCAGCTTGACCCGCAGCGTGAACACGTACGGCAGCGCCTTGGTATCGACGATCGGACCCTTGGCTTCCTTCTCCTGGGCCTTGGCCTCGATCACCGTCAGCTCCGGATTGGTCATCCAGCCCGAGCCCTCGAGGTTGCGCATGTAGGTACTGACCCGCGCGTTGGACTGCGAGCGGCCCTCCAGGGTCAGCATGTCGCCTTCCTGCTTCACCGAGGTCAGCACCACGCCGTCGGGAATGGTCCGCACCAGCGAGTCGAACAGGTGCACCATCTGCGAGCGCTTGGCCTGCAGTTCCTCGATCACCTGCTTGCGCGCCAGCAGGCGGCGCTTCTTCTCGTCGAGGGTGTCGATTTCCTTGTTCTGCGCCTGGACCTTCTCGATCTCGGCCTGCAGATACGCGTTGCGCTCGTTCTGGCCGCTGATCTGCAGGTCGTAGTAGAACCAGATCAGCCCCGCCAGCAGCACCCCGGCGAACGCGGCCAGGCCAAGCATCGAATAGAACTCGCGTTCGCGTTGCTTGCGCCGTTCCGCCCGCCAGGGCAGCAGATTGATCTTCGCCATCAGTCGAAGCTCCTCAGCGCCAGGCCGGTGGCGATCATCAGCGCCGGCGCGTCCTGGGCCAGCGCATGCGCCTGCACCTTCGGCCCCAGGGTCATCTGCGCCAACGGGTTGGCGACCACCGTGGCCACGCCCAGTTGCTCCTCCACCATCTCCGGCAATCCGGCCAGGGCGGCGCAGCCGCCGGCCAGGACGATGTGGTCGACGCGGTTGAATTCGCTGCCGGCATAGAAGAACTGCAGCAGGCGGCTGATCTGCTGCACCGTGGCTTCCTTGAACGGCTCCAGCACCTCGACCTCGTAGCTTTCCGGCAGCCCGCCCTGGCGCTTGGCCATGCCGGCTTCCTCGTAGGTCAGGCCGTAGCGGCGCATCACTTCGTCGGTCAGCTGCTTGCCGCCGAACACCTGCTCGCGGCTGTACAGGCTGCGCCCGCCACGCAGGACATTGAGGGTGGTCATGGTGGCGCCGATGTCGACCAGGGCGACGATGCCGTCGGCGGCCACCGGCAGCTCGCTGGCCACCAGCGCGAAGGCGTTCTCGACCGCGAAGGCCTCCACGTCCATCACCTTGGCCACCAGCCCGCCCAGTTCCAGGGCCGACTGGCGCAGTTCCACGTTCTCCGAGCGCGAGGCGGCCAGCAGTACCTGCACCATCTCGGGGTTGTTGGGGATGACGCCCAGCACCTCGAAATCCAGGTTCACTTCGTCGATCGGGTACGGGATGTAGTTCACCGCCTCCAGCTCGACCTGGGCTTCCAGCTCGCTCTCATCCAGCTCGGCCGGCATCGGGATCACCTTGGTGATCACCGCCGAACCGGCCACGGCGGCCGCGGCATGCTTGGCGCGGGTACCGGACCGGGTCACGGCGCGGCGGATCGCCTCGCCCACCGCCTCGACCTCGACGATGTTCTTCTCGACCACGGCATTGGGCGGCAAGGGTTCGACGGCGTAATGCTCGACCCGGAACCGGTTGCCGTTACGCGAAAGCTGCAGCAGCTTGACCGCGGTCGAGCTGATGTCGATGCCGATCAGCGGCTGCTGACTCTTTGGGATAAGCCCCACGGATTTTCCCCTGCCGGCGGGCACTTGGACGCCAATGTTGCGCCAGCGCATTAATAACAAATTTTTTGCAATTGGCAACCGCCCGGCTGCATGTCGCGATCCGTGTCACGGCATGACCTGCGGCAGCAAACCCGTCGCATCCCCGGAACCGGCCCCAGCCGTTCCCCGGCGTACTCTATACTCTGCGCCCAAGAAATCTGCAATCGGAATCTCTCGCGATGCCCCGTTTTCGTCGTTGGCTGCGCTGGGCGCTGGTCTTGTTCGTCCTCCTTGGCCTGGTCGGCGCCGCCGTGGCAGGCGGGCTGTACTACGTCGTCTCCTCCAAGCTCCCGGACGTGCAGACCCTGCGCAAGGTCGAACTGCAGGAGCCGATGTACGTCTACTCCAGCGACGGCAAGCTGATGGCGCTGTTCGGCGAGACCCGGCGCTACCCCATCACCATGAAAGATGTGCCGGAGCGGCTGAAGCAGGCCTTCCTGGCCACCGAGGACGCCCGGTTCTACGAGCATGGCGGGGTCGACTACAAGGGCATCGCCCGCGCGGTGTGGCTGCTGGCCACCACCAACGACAAGCGCGTGCCGGGCGGCTCCACCATCACCCAGCAGGTGGCCCGCCAGTTCTTCCTGAGCTCGGAATACAGCTATACCCGCAAGCTGGCGGAGATCCTGCTGGCGCGCAAGATCGAGGCCGAACTGACCAAGGACGAGATCTTCGAGCTGTATCTCAACAAGAGCTTCTTCGGCAACCGCGCCTACGGCGTCGCCGCCGCCGCCGAGTACTACTACGGCAAGAAGCTCAACGAGCTGAGCCTGGACGAGATGGCCTCGCTGGCCGGCATCCCCAAGTTCCCCTCCAGCGGCAACCCGATCAGCAACCCCGAGCGCGCCAAGCAGCGCCGCGACAACTATGTGCTCAGCCGCATGGCCGCGCTGGGCTTCATCACCCCGGCCGAGGCCGAGGCGGCCAAGGCGGTGCCGATGCACGCCGCGCCGCACGAGCGCCCGGTCGAGGTCGAGGCCCCCTACGTGGCCGAGCTGGTGCGCCAGGAGATGATCGCGCGCTTCGGCGGCGACGTGCTGGACAAGGGCTACCACGTCTACACCAGCATCGATGCGACCCTGCAGGCCGCCGCCAACCATGCGGTGCGCCAGGGCCTGGTCGTCTACGATCGTCGCCATGGCTGGCATGGCGTCGAGAAGCACTTCGACGTCCCCGCCACTGCCGATGCGGCGGCGCTGGCCAGCCATCTGAGCGGCGTCTACGCGCAGGGCGGGATGCTGCCCAGCATCGTCGCCGGCACCGGCAGCGACGGCAGCGCCACCGTGGTGCTCGCCAACAAGACCGAGCTGGTGCTGCCGGTGGCCGCCAGCCGCTGGACCGGGCGCAGCCCCGCCACCCTGCTCAAGCGCGGCGACCTGGTGCGCATCCAGGAAGGCGACAAGCCGGGCGAATGGGAGATCACCCAGATCCCGCGCGGCCAGGCCGCGCTGGTGTCGCTGGACGCCAACAACGGCGCGCTGCGCGCCATGGTCGGCGGCTTCAGCTACGCCGGCAACAAGTTCAACCGCGCCACCCAGGCGCGCCGCCAGCCAGGCTCCAGCTTCAAGCCATTCCTGTACGCGGCCTCGTTCGAGAAGGGCTTCAACCCGGCCTCGATCGTGCTCGACGCACCGGTGGTGTTCCGCGACCGCCGCGGCAAGACCTGGTCGCCGCAGAACGACGGCGGCGGCTTCCGCGGCCCGATGCGCCTGCGCGAGGCGCTGGTGCAGTCGCGCAACCTGGTCTCGGTGCGCCTGCTGGACGCCATCGGCGTGGACTTCGCGCGCAAGTACATCAGCCAGTTCGGCTTCCAGGAAGCCGAGTTGCCGCCGAACCTGTCGATGTCGCTGGGCACCGCCTCGCTGACCCCGCTGTCGGTGGCGCGCGGGTACACCGTGTTCGCCAACGGCGGCTCGCTGGTCAACACCTGGATCATCGACAAGGTCACCGACCGCGACGGCAATGTCCTGTTCCAGGAACATCCGCTGACCGCCTGCCGCAGTTGCGGCAGCGTCGGCGGCAACGCCGCACCGGTCAGCCAGGTGGTGGACGGCTTCAACTTCGGCGCGGCCACGCCGCCGCCGGCGGCCAAGCCGGCAGAGCCCGCGGCCACGGCGGCTGCAGCCGAGAAGCCCGCCGACCCCGAGGCCAAGGTGGCGCCGCGCGCGATCGACGAGCGCACCGCCTATCAATTGGTGTCGATGATGCGCGACGTGGTCCAGCGCGGCACCGGCACCGCCGCCAAGGTGCTCGGCCGCGAGGACGTGGGCGGCAAGACCGGCTCGACCAACGACCATCGCGACGCCTGGTTCTCCGGCTTCGGCGGCCCGTACGTGACCACCGTGTGGGTCGGCCGCGACGACTACCGCTCGCTCGGCTACCGCGAATACGGCGGCAAGGCGGCGCTGCCGATCTGGATCGACTACATGCGGGTCGCGCTGAAGGATCAGCCGATCGCCCGCAACGATCCGCCGGGCGGCATGGTCCAGGTCAGCCTCAACGGCGCCACGGAATGGGTCAAGACCGAGGACATGGACCGCATCCAGCAGTTCGACGAAAGCCTGCAGGACCAGAAGACCGACGACGCGGCATTCGACATCTTCTGATCGTGTCGCGTCCGCCGCCCCGGCGCTCGCCGGGGCAGTTCCCGCCGGGCGCGCCTCGCCCGGCGGACGCCGCCTCAGGCAGGGGCGGCTGCTACACCCGAATTTCGCAGGGCTGCGGTACAGTCGGGGCAGGCTTTGAGGGGAGGCGCACCATGCACCACGCTCGGCAACACGCCCGGACCCGCACGCACGAACGCCGCCGCCGGCTGGCGCATGAAGCCGCCCGGCTGATGGCCGAAGGCGGCATCCGCGATTTCCACCAGGCCAAGCTCAAGGCCGCCGACCGGCTCGGCATCCACGACGACGCCTCGCTGCCGCGCAACAGCGAGATCGAGGACGCCCTGCGCGAGTACCAGCGGCTGTTCGCCGGCCCCGACCATGCCGGCGAATTGCGCCGGCGCCGCGAGGCGGCGCTGCGCGCGATGGACTTCCTGCACGCCTTCGCGCCACGCCTGGCCGGACCGGTGCACGACGGTACCGCCGACGCCAACAGTCCGGTGCAACTGCACCTGCACAGCGACGACACCGAGGCGGTGGCACGTTTTCTCGAAGAACACCGGATCCCGGCCGAACTGCGCAGCCGCCGCCTGCGCCTGGACCGCGAGCGCAGCGAGGACTTCCCGGTGTGGCTGTTCACCGCCGAGGAGCTGACCTTCGACCTGACCGTGCTGCCCTACGACGCGCTGCGCCAGGCGCCGCTGTCGCAGGTGGACGAAAAGCCGATGCGGCGCGCCTCGATGCCGCAACTGCGGCAACTGCTGACCGAGCAGGACATCGCCGACTACCAGTCCGGCTGAGCGGACCACCGCGTCAGGATGCCGCGGGCGCCGCACAGCTGGCTGGCGCCCCGTGTCGCGGCCTGCAGTGGCGCGACAGGCTACTACCAATCGTCCTCCCCGCTTCGGCCCCCGCCACAAACGAAAAACGCCCCGCGAGGCGGGGCGTTCCGGACAGCCTTTACGGCGATCGATCAGCGCTTGTCGGCGCTGGTGTAGTCGCGCTTGTCGTAGCCGGTGTAGATCTGGCGCGGACGGCCGATCTTCATTTCCGGGTCGACCTGCTGCTCCAGCCAATGCGAGACCCAGCCGGCGGTACGGGCAATGGCGAACATCACGGTGAACATCTCCACCGGAATGTTCAGCGCCTTGTAGATGATGCCCGAGTAGAAGTCGACGTTCGGGTACAGCTTGCGCTGCACGAAGTAGTCGTCCTTCAGCGCGGCCTCTTCCAGCTTCAGCGCCACTTCCAGCAGCGGGTCGTTGACGCCCAGCTCGCCCAGCACCTTGTGGGTCATCTCGCGGATGATCTTCGCGCGCGGGTCGAAGTTCTTGTACACGCGGTGACCGAAGCCCATCAGGCGGAAGCTCGAGTTCTTGTCCTTGGCCTTGGCCACGGCGCTCTCGACGTTGTCGGCGGTGCCGATCTCTTCCAGCATCTTCAGCACGGCTTCGTTGGCGCCGCCGTGCGCCGGGCCCCACAGCGCGGTGATGCCCGCGGCGACCGAGGCGTACGGGTTGGCGCCGGTGGAACCGACCAGACGCACGGTCGAGGTCGAGGCATTCTGCTCGTGGTCGGCGTGCAGGATGAACAGCAGGTCCAGGGCCTTGGCCACGACCGGGTTCATCTGCAGCTGCTCGCTCGGCACCTCGAACATCATGTGCAGGAAGCGCTCGACATAGCCGAGGTTGTTGCGCGGGTAGCGGATCGGCCAGCCGATCGAGTAGCGGTAGGCGGCGGCCGCGATCGTCGGCACCTTGGCGATCAGGCGGATCGCGGCCAAGCGGCGCTGCTCCGGATCGTTGAGGTCGAGGGTGTCGTGGTAGAACGCCGACAGCGAGGCCACGGTACCGGCCATCATCGCCATCGGGTGCGCATCGTGGCGGAAGCCGCCGAGGAAGTTCTTCAGCGACTCGTGCATCATCGTGTGATGCGTCACTTCGTGGTCGAACTTCTTGAATTCGTCGGCGGTGGGCAGCTCGCCGTTCATCAGCAGATAGGCCACTTCGAGGAAGTTGGACTTCTCGGCCAGTTGCTCGATCGGGTAGCCGCGGTACAGCAGCACGCCGTTGTCGCCGTCGATGTAAGTGATCGCCGACTTGCAGCTGGCGGTCGCGGTGAAGCCCGAGTCGTAGGTGAAGAGACCGGTCTCCTTGGTCAACTTGGAAATGTCGACGCAATCGTTGCCCAGGGTAGGCTTGAGTACCGGAAGAACGACCGACTTGTCGCCGGCGTTCAACGTGACCTGATCAAGATCGGACACAGTGTGCGCTCCTCGATGGAAGGCGCCTGTCCGATTACGTTGCGAACAGACGCGTGAAGGAAGTCCACGGCAATCGCCACGGATCGCGCCATTATCGCACAGCAGCATTTGCGTCGTCGCTCACCACCCACGTTGCACGATGGCGGAAGGAAAGCGACACAGCGTTGCATCCTCGCCGCACTTTCACGGAAGGATGACACCGGCGCGTCAACGCCGGGAGAGGAAAGCAGATAGCAGAACGGCCGCGCAAGCGGCCGTCGCTTTACATCCGTTCGACGGTTCCGATCAGCGCGCGTAGCGCTTCTGGAACTTGTCGATGCGGCCGCTGGTGTCGATGACCTTGTGCTTGCCCGTGTAGAACGGGTGCGAAGCCGAGGAGATTTCGACCTTGATCAGCGGATACTCTTCGCCGTCCTCCCACTTGACCGTCTCTTTCGAGGACATGGTCGAACGGGTCAGGATCTTGAAATCGGAGGTGACATCGTGGAACACGACGTCGCGGTACTGGGGATGGATGTCGGCCTTCATGGGCTCGCACCGTAGGTGGCTGCTGGACAAGAGGGAAACTATAACAGCCCTGCCGCCCTGCACGCAACGTTTACGTGATGGCAAGTGAGGTGACGGCTCGCGGCTGTTCTACCACTGGGGCCCCGCCCGGAACCGGGCGGGACCGCCAGGCTCAGCCGGCGCCGACCGCCGCGCGGGCCAGGCCCAGGAACCGCGCGTGGTCGTAGCGGATGAGCATGGTCGCGTTGTCCGGCAGGCCCAGCTGGCGGTTCCAGTCGACCAGGGTGGCGCCGCGGGTGTGCACCCCGGACAGCTCGATCTGCATCGGCCGCGACTGCACCTCCTCGGCGCCGTCGGGCTGCAGCGCCCAGGCCATCGCCAGCGCGTCGGCGGCATACCAGTGCTCGCCGCGGGCGTCTTCCGACCACAGCCGGGTCTTGCGCGAGATCAGTTCGTAGAAGCGCGCCTTGGGCGCATCCACCGCCAGCCACTGCTCGACCTCGCGGTGCGGCAGGCCGTGCGCAACGGTCGCCTCCCAATCCGCCACTTCGATGTGCGGGAACGCCTTGAACACGATGTGCGCGGCTTCCGGGTCGAAGGCGATGTTGAACTCGGCGGCCGGGGTGATGTTGCCGTGGCAGGTGATCGCCCCGCCCATCACCAGGAAGCGGCCGACGCGCTGCGGCAGGGTCGGGTCCAGCTTCAGCGCCAGCGCGATGTTGGTCAGCGGCCCCAGCGCGACCAGCAGCAGGCGCCCGGCGTACTGGTGCGACAGGCGCAGGATCGCCAGCGCGGCATGCTCGGCCTCGGCGCCGCGCGCGGCCGGCGGCAGGTCGACGTCGCCGAAACCGTCCTGACCGTGCACGTGCCCGGCGTCCACCGACGGGTGCAGCAGCGGATCGGCGCAGCCGGCGAACACCGGCACATCCTCGCGGCCGGCCACCTCGCACAGCTTCAGCGCATTGCGCACGGTGTGGCGCAGCCCGACGTTGCCGGCGGCGATGGTCAGCCCGACCACCTCGTGGCGCGGATCGGCGAACGCCATCAACAGCGCCAGCGCATCGTCCACGCCGGGGTCGGTATCGATCAACAGGGGAATCTTGTCGCTCATGCGTCGCTTCGCTCGTCCATTCGGCCGCCGAGTCTGGCACTGCGGCGCAGGCATGGGAAGAAGACGGGATTGGGGAGTCGGGATTAGGGATTCGCAAAAGCAACGCCACCGCTGTTTGTCGTAGGGGCGGCCGCTTTTTACGAATCCCCGCTTTCAACAGCCGAATGGCTGGTCATCCCCCATGCCGAATCCCAGCCCCTCAGGCCCCGGCGAACCGCACCGCCCCACCGACCCAGCGCGCGACGATGCGGTCGGCCAGGACCGGCGCTTCCTCCAGCAGCCGGTCGGCCAGCGCGTGCACGCGCGGCAGCAGGCCAGCGTCGCGGGCCAGGTCGGCCACGCGGAACGCGGCCAGGCCGGTCTGGCGGGTGCCGAGCAGTTCGCCGGGACCGCGCAGTTCCAGGTCCTTCTCGGCGATGACGAAGCCGTCGTTGGTCTGGCGCATGGTTTCCAGACGCTGCCGCGCCATCACCGACAGCGGCGCCTGGTACATGAGCACGCAGCTCGACGCCGCCGCGCCGCGCCCGACCCGCCCGCGCAACTGGTGCAGCTGCGCCAGGCCCAGGCGTTCGGCGTTCTCGATGATCATCAGCGAGGCATTGGGCACGTCCACGCCGACCTCGATGACGGTGGTGGCGACCAGCAGGTCGATCTCGCCCTGCTTGAACGCGCGCATCGCCGCCTGCTTCTCGGCCGGCTTCATGCGTCCGTGGACCAGGCCCACGCGCAGTTCCGGCAACTGCGCCGACAACGCTTCGAAGGTGGCCTGCGCGGCGCTGGCCTCGAGCCGGTTGCCGGCGCCGCCGCCCTGCGCGGATTTCTCGTTGTCCTCGGCCTCTTCGATCAGGGTGCAGACCCAGTAGGCCTGGCGGCCTTCGGCGCAGGCCACGCGAATGCGCTGCACCAGCTCGGGACGGCGCTCGGCGTTGAGCACGATGGTCTGCACCGGCGTGCGCCCCGGCGGCAGTTCGTCGATCGAGGAAACGTCCAGATCGGCATAGGCGGCCATCGCCAGGGTGCGCGGGATCGGCGTGGCGGTCATCACCAGTTGATGCGGCACGCCTGCGCCGGAAGCGCCCTTGTCGCGCAGCGCCAGGCGCTGGTGCACGCCGAAGCGGTGCTGCTCGTCGACGATGGCCAGGGCCAGGTCGTGGAAGCGCACCGCCTCCTGCATCAGCGCGTGCGTGCCGACCACCACCTGCGCCTCGCCCGAGGCGATCTGCGCCAGGGTCGCGCTGCGCGCCTTGCCGGTGACCTTGCCGGCCAGCCAGGCCACGCGCACGCCCAGCGGCTCCAGCCAACCGCGCAGGTTGGCCAGATGCTGTTCGGCGAGCAGTTCCGTGGGCGCGGCCAGCGCCGCCTGCTTGCGCTTGTCCACCGCCAGCATCGCCGCCAGCGCGGCGACCACGGTCTTGCCGCTGCCGACGTCGCCCTGCACCAGCCGCAGCATCGGCGCCGGCCGCTCCAGGTCGGTGCGGATCTGCGCGAACACGCGTTGCTGTGCGCCGGTCAGTTGGAACGGCAGCGACTGCTGCAGGCGCTTGGCCAGCAGCCCGCGGCCGCGCAGCGACGGCGCCGGCTGGCACTGCATGGCGATGCGCTGGCGGCGCAGGCTCAGGTGATGCGCGAGCAGTTCCTCCAGCGCCAGGCGCTGCTGCGCCGGATGCAGGCCGGCGGCGAGCGCGGCCAGGTCGGCCTGCGGCGGCGGCCGATGCGCGACCAGCAACGCGCTGCGCAGCGACGGCAGGCCAAGTTCGCTCAGCAGCGACGCCGGCAGCAGTTCCAGTGCCGCCTCCTCCGGCAGCCGGTCCAGCGCCTGGCCGATCAGCCGGCGCACGGTCGCCGGGCCGACACCCTCCACCGCCGGGTACACCGGATCCAGGCGATCGCCCAGCGCCGCATCGTCGCCCTCGCCGAGGATCTGGTAGCTGGGATGCACGAACTCCAGCCCGTGCTGGCCCGGCTTGGGCGTACCGAAGGCGCGCAAGCGCGCGCCGACCGCGAACTGCGCCGCCTGCGCGGCACGGAACTGGAAGAAGCGCAGCACCAGGGTGCCGCGCGACTCGTCGGCCACCGCCACGCGCAGCATCGGCCGGTAGCGGAAGCCGCGGTCCACCGCCTGCACCCGCCCCTCGACCTGCGCCGGCACGCCCGGCTGCAGTGCCGCCACCGTGGTCAGGCGGGTGCGGTCCTCATAGCGCAGCGGCAGGTGCAGCCACAGGTCCTGCAGGGTGGACAGGCCGCGCGCGGCGAATTTCTCCGCCAGCTTGGGACCGACGCCGGGCAGCGTGGTCAGCGGCGCCTCGCCTGCCGCCGACAGCGCCGGCGCCGGAACCTGCACGCGCGGCACGGCGGGGGATCAGTCCAGCACCATCACCGCGTCCACTTCGAAGCCCGCGCCCTTGGGCAGCGCCGAGACTTCGATGGTGGAGCGCGCGGGGAACGGCGCCTGGAAGTAGTCCTGCATCACCGCGTTGACCTGCGCGAACTGCGCCAGGTCGGTGAGGTACAGCCCCAGGCGCACGATGCGGTCCAGCGAGCCGCCGGCCGCCTCGGCCACCGCCTGCAGGTTGTCGAACGCGCGGCGCGCCTGCGCGGCGATGTCGCCGGCGACGATCTCGCCGGTGGCCGGATCCAGCGGGATCTGCCCGGAGAAGTACACGGTGTTGCCGGCGCGCACGGCTTGCGAATACGGGCCGATCGCGGCCGGTGCACGGTCGGTATGGATGATCTGGCGGGACATGGCGACTCCGTTGGAAGAATGTCCGCCTAGTTTAGCTGGCGTGCGCGATTGGGGATTGGGGATTGGGGATTGGGGAGCATGACCGTGACAGGATCGCGACCAAGCGTTCTTTCGCAGGCGTCGACTGTCATGCAGCCGCGTTGGCAGGCGGCGCGGACGATGCCCGATCACGGGCACTGGCACGAAGCCCCAGTCCATTCCTTGTGGGAGCGGCTTCAGCCGCGACGAGTGAAGCAGAAAGCCGCCTGACACCATCACGCGTCGGGACTGAAGTCCCTCCCACAAGAACTCCCGACCCATTCCGCCCGGCACCGCCTACTGGCGGCGCACGCTCTGCACCGCATTCAAGCGCCGCAGCCGGCGCATCACTTCGGCCAGGTGGTTACGGTCGCGCACCTGGATGTTGAAGCGCAGCACCGCGGCGTTGAAGTCGCGGTCCAGGTAGTCGACGCGCTCGATGTTGGACTGGCTCTGCGCGATCGCCGCGGCCAGTTGCGCGAGCACGCCGGTGCGGTTCTCCACGTCCACCACCAGCGCGGTGTCGTAGTCGCCGATGACGCTGGTATCCCAGCCGATCGGCACCCAGCGCTCGGGCGACTTGCGCAGTTCGGCCAGGTTCGGACAGTCCAGGCGATGCACCACGATGCCCTTGCCGGCGGTGTGGTAGCCCATGATCTCGTCGCCGGGAATCGGCTGGCAGCAGTTGGCGAAGCTGACCACGCCGCGCTCGGTGCCGTTGATCAGGATCTTTTCCTGCGAGTGCTTGGAATGGCCGCCGCCGCGCAGTTCGGCATACGCCATCAGCGCCTGCGCGGCCTGGTTGGGCATCCAGTTGCCCAGGGCCACGTCGGCCAGCAGCGCCTCCAGGCGCGGGTAGCGGTGCTCGCTGAGGAACGAATCCAGGCGCCCCTTGGGCAGCCGCTCCAGCGAGCTGTCCATCGCCTCCAGTGCGCGATCGAGCATGCGATGACCGAGCTGCACCGCGTCCTCGTGTTCGAGCTGCTTGAGCTGGTGGCGGATCGCGGTGCGCGCCTTGCTGCTGACCACGAACTCCAGCCACTGCGGCTTGGGCGTGGCCGAGCGCGCAGTGATCACTTCCACCGTCTGTCCGCTGACCAGCTTGGTGCGCAGCGGCACCAGCTTCTTGTCCACGCGCGAGGCCACCGCGCGGTTGCCGACGTCGGTGTGCACCGCATAGGCGAAGTCCAGCGCGGTGGAATTGCGCGGCAGCGCCAGGATCTTGCCCTTGGGCGTGAACAGGTAGACCTCGTCCGGGAACAGGTCGACCTTGACGTTGTCCAGGAACTCCAGCGACGAGCCGGCGGCGCGCTGCGATTCGATCAGCTCGACGATCCACGCATGCGCGCGGCTCTGCGCGCTGTTGGGCGAGTCCCCGCCGAACTTGTAGGTCCAGTGCGCGGCGACGCCGCGCTCGGCGATCAGGTCCATTTCCTCGGTGCGGATCTGCACCTCGATCGGCGAGCCGTAGGGCCCGAACAGCACCGTGTGCAGCGACTGGTAGCCGTTGGCCTTGGGTATGGCGATGAAGTCGCGGAAGCGCGCATCCAGCGGCTTGAAGGTGGCATGCACCGCGCCGAGGGCGTGGTAGCAGTCGGGCACGCCGCGCACCACCAACCGGAAGCCGAACACGTCCATCACCTGGTCGAAGGATTTGTTCTCGTCGCGCATCTTGTTGTAGATGCTCCACGGCGTCTTGATCCGGCTCACCAGCCGGTGCTCCAGCCCTTCCTTGGCCAGACGCTGCGACAACTGCACCTCCACCTGCGCCATCGACTCGCGGCGCACCACCGGCTGGCTGCGGATGTGCTTTTCGATGATCGCGTGGCGCCACGGATGCAGAGCGCGGAAGCCGAGGTTCTGCAGCTCGGACTTCATCAGGCTCATGCCCAGGCGCTGGGCGATCGGCGCGTAGATCTCCAGGGTCTCGCGGGCGATGCGGCTGCGCGCCTCGGCGCTCTGCGCGCCCAGCGTGCGCATGTTGTGCAGGCGGTCGGCGAGCTTGATCATGATCACGCGCAGGTCGCGCGACATCGCCAGCAGCATCTTGCGGAAACTTTCGGCGGCCGCTTCCTGGCGGTCGCGGAACTTGAGCTTGTCCAGCTTGGTGACGCCGTCGACCAGTTCCGCCACCGCCTCGCCGAACTCGGCGGCCAGCTCGGCGCGGGTCAGCGGCGTGTCTTCGATGGTGTCGTGCAGGATCGCCGCGATCAGTGCCTCCACGTCCAGGCCCAGTTCGGCCAGTACACCGGCCACCGCCACCGGATGGGTGATGTAGGGCTCGCCGGACTTGCGGGTCTGCCCCGCGTGCGCGGCCGCACCGACCTCCCAGGCGCGGCGCAGCAGCGGGATCTGCTCGGGCGGCAGATAGCTGGCGCTGCGTTCGAGCTGCAGGACGTAGTCGGGGACCGCCGCGTCGGCCGACGATGGCGCGGCGTGGGCGACCTGGGCAGAAGGGCCTGGGTTCATGCGGAAAGACTATGCCAGCGGCGCGTGGACGGCAAACCCGCAAAACGAAACAGCCCGCGGATGCGGGCTGTTCGCAGGACGATCGCGACGCGGGACGCGATCAGTCGTCGTTCTTGGACATGTCCTCGTCGGCCACCACTTCGGCCGCGGCCCATTCCAGGGCTTCACGCTCGGCGCGCTCGCGCTCGGCCTTCTCGACCTCGTCGATCAGCGCGTTGTCGATCTTGCGCGCGGCGATCTCGCGCAGCGCCAGCACGGTCGGCTTGTCGGCCGACTCGGTGTTGTCGAGGGTGGCCTGCACGCCGTTGGCGAGCTGGCGGGCGCGCTTGGACGCCATCATGACCAGTTCGAAACGGTTGTTAACGACTTCCAGGCAATCTTCTACGGTGATGCGGGCCATGCGGGCTCCCGGCGGGCCGGCGGCGGCCACGCGTTCGAATGAGGGAAAGGGCGGGGATTGTAGGGCGGCAACCGCCCGAGATCAACCCCACCCCATTCAGTTCCCTTTGGAATCAGCCAGTTGGCTGTTCCTGCAGGAGGGTATCGATCAGCGCGGCATGGCGCTGCTGTTGCTGCGGCCGGCGCAGGCGGCTGGCGACGAAGATCGCGCACATCTCGTCCACCGCGGTGTCGAAATGCTCGTTGACGATGACGTAGTCGAAGTCGGCGTAGTGCGACATCTCCTCGCGCGCGGCGGCCAGCCGCTGCGCGATCACCGCCTCGCTGTCCTGGCCGCGCTTGCGCATGCGCTGCTCCAGGGCCTCGCGCGACGGCGGCAGGATGAACACGCTGACCGCATCCGGCACCTTGGCCCGCACCTGGCGCGCGCCCTGCCAGTCGATCTCCAGCAGCACGTCGTGGCCGGCGGCCAGCTGCGGCTCCACCGACTGCCGCGCGGTACCTTTCCAGTCGCCGTGCACGCGGGCGTACTCGAAGAAGTCGCCGGCATCGATCATCCGCTGGAACTCGTCGGCGGAGACGAAATGGTAGTGCTCGGCATGGCGTTCGCCCGGCCGCGGCGCGCGCGAGGTGAACGAGATCGACAGCGCGATCTGCGGGTCGCGCGCCAGGGTGGCGTTGACGATGCTGCTCTTGCCGGCGCCGGACGGGGCCGCCACGATGTAGAGAGTGCCGCGCATGTTCTTGGGAATGGGGAGTCGGGAATGGGGAATGGGAACAGCGCCGAGCCGGGCTGGGGGTGAATCGTACCCGCTTTGACGATTCCCCATTCCCGATCGCCCATTCCCGGCTATTCGAGGTTCTGCACCTGCTCGCGGATCTGGTCGATCAGCACCTTCAGTTCCACCGCGGCGTTGGAGGTGCGGCTGTCCACCGACTTCGAGCCCAGGGTGTTGGCCTCGCGGTTGAACTCCTGCAGCAGGAAGTCCAGGCGCCGGCCCGCCGGTTCCGGCTGGCGCAGGACGCGGCGCAGTTCCTTGATATGGCTGCCGAGCCGGTCCAGTTCCTCGTCCACATCGAGCTTCTGCAGCCACAGCACCAGTTCCTGCTCGGCGCGGCCGGGATCGACCGGATGCGGCAGATCGGCCAGGCGCGCCGCCAGCTTGGCGCGCTGGCCGTCGCGGATGGCGGGGATCAGCGTGCGCACCTCGCCGGCGATGCGTTCCACCGCATCGACGCGCTCGACGATGGCCGCGGCCAGCTTGCCGCCCTCGCGCTCGCGCGCGGCGACGAACTCGGCCAGCACCTCGTCCAGCAGTTCCAGCGCCTGCGCCTGCAGCGCCGCCGGATCGGCTGTCTGCCCCTGCAGCACGCCGGGCAGCTGCAGTAGGTCGACGAACTGCACCTGCATCTGCGGGAAACGCACTCCCAGCCGTTGCGCAAGCACACCCAGTTGCTCGACCAGGGCCTCGTTCACCGCCAGGGTCTGCGCTGCTTCCGGCGCGCGCAGGCGCAGCATCAGGTCGAGCTTGCCGCGGCTGATCCGCGCGGCGACGCGTTCGCGCAGTTGCGGCTCCAACGCGCGCAGTTCTTCCGGCAGGCGGACGCCGACTTCCAGGAAACGGTGGTTGACCGAGCGCAGCTCGCATCCCAGCGTGCCCCAGGGAGTGATGCGCTCGGCGCCGGCATAGGCGGTCATGCTGCGGATCATGCGGTGTTCCGGTGCGGACAGGGGGCGAATGTTAACCTAGCGCCCTTTCCTGCCTCACCGACGCGGTCACAGGCCGCGCACGGCCCCGCCCTTCCCGGAACCCCTGCATGTCCTTCTCCCGTCCCAGCGGCCGCACGGCCGATCAGTTGCGCCCGGTCCGCATCGAACGCGCCTTCACCCGCCACGCCGAAGGCTCGGTCCTGGTCAGCTTCGGCGACACCCGCGTGCTGTGCAACGCCAGCGTCGAGAACCGCGTGCCGGGCTTCTTGCGCGGCAAGGGCGAAGGCTGGGTCACCGCCGAATACGGCATGCTGCCGCGCGCCACCCACTCGCGTTCCGATCGCGAAGCCGCGCGCGGCAAGCAGGGCGGACGCACGCTGGAGATCCAGCGTCTGATCGGCCGCGCGCTGCGCGCCTGCGTCGACCGCACGGCGCTGGGCGAGCGCACCATCACCCTGGACTGCGACGTGCTGCAGGCCGACGGCGGTACCCGAACCGCCGCCATCACCGGCGCCTACGTGGCGCTGGTGGATGCGGTGAACTGGCTGCAAAAGCGCGGCGACCTGAAGAAGCCGGTGGTGCTGGGCGCGGTCGCCGCGGTCTCGGTCGGCGTGTACCGCGGCGTGCCGGTGCTGGACCTGGACTACGCCGAGGACAGCGACTGCGACACCGACATGAACGTGGTGATGAACGATGGCGGCGGCTTCATCGAGCTGCAGGGCACCGCCGAGGGCCACGCCTTCCGCCGCGACGAACTGGACGCGCTGCTCGGCCTGGCCGAGCGCGGCATCGGCGAACTGCTGGCGGCACAGCGCGCCGCCCTGGCGCAATGAACCGGCGCCTGGCCCTGGTCACCCTGGTGGTGGCCGACTACGACGAGGCCATCGCCTGGTACACCGGCAAGCTGGGCTTCCAGGTGCTGGAGGACGTGGACCAGGGCCACAAGCGCTGGGTCGTGGTCGGGCCCGGCGATGCGCGCGGCGCGGCGCTGCTGCTGGCGCGCGCCAGCGACGATGCCCAGCGCAGCCGCATCGGCGACCAGACCGGGGGCCGGGTCGGCTTCTTCCTGCACACCGACGACTTCCAGCGCGACCATGCGGCGATGCTGGCCGCCGGTGTGGAATTCCTGGAAGCCCCTCGCCACGAACCCTACGCCACGGTCGCGGTGTTCCGCGATCTGTACGGCAACACCTGGGATCTGCTGGAGCCCATCGCATGAAACTGGTCCTGGCCAGCAGCAACGCCGGCAAGCTCGAAGAACTGCACGCCCTGCTCGACGACGTGGGGGTCGAGTTGATCGCGCAATCCACGCTCGGCGTCAGCGATGCCGATGAGACCGGCCTGACCTTCGTCGAGAACGCGCTGCTCAAGGCGCGCCACGCCGCCCGCGTCACTGGTTTGCCGGCGCTGGCCGACGACTCCGGCATCTGCGTGGACGCGCTGCACGGCGCGCCGGGCCTGTATTCGGCGCGCTACGCCGGCGAGCACGGCAATGCGCAGGCCAACATCGACAAGCTGCTGGACGCGCTGCGCGATGTCCCCGACGCGCAGCGCGGCGCGCATTTCTACTGCGTGCTGGTGCTGCTGCGGCATGCCGAGGATCCGCAGCCGCTGCTGGTGGAAGGCCGCTGGCGCGGCCGCATCGCGCATGCGCGTGCCGGCACCGGCGGGCATGGTTACGACCCGGTGTTCCTGGATCCGGACCACGGCCAGACCGCCGCCGAGATGCCGCTGGCGCTGAAGAACCGCATCAGCCACCGCGCCCTCGCCCTGCAGCAGCTCAAGCAGCGCCTGGCGGACCATCTTGCGGCGCATCCCGCCGAGTGACCGCACCGCGCGCAGGCACCGGGCCAGTCAGGACACCGCGGCGCGCGCAGACTGCCCTGCGCCGCTGCGCCAAGCCCTGAACCCTCCGGCGCCCGCACCGCCCGCATGTCCGTTTCCAGATTCCCGCCCGCCATGCCGCACGCCCACGACCATTGCCAGCATCCGCCCGGCACCGCCTGCCCGGATCCGTCCGCGCACGCCGACACCCCGGCGCTGGTGCCGCCACCGCTGTCGCTCTACGTGCACCTGCCGTGGTGCGTGCGCAAATGCCCGTACTGCGATTTCAACTCGCACGCGGCCAAGGGCGCGCTGCCGTTCGACAGCTACGTTGATGCGCTGATCCGCGACCTGGACCAGGACCTGCCGCTGGTCTGGGGCCGTGTGGTCAACAGCGTATTCTTCGGCGGCGGTACGCCCAGCCTGTTTCCGCCCGAGGCGATCGACCGCTTCCTGCAGGCGGCCAGCGCCCGGCTGCGCTTCGCGCCGGGCCTGGAGATCACCCTGGAGACCAACCCCGGCACCGCCGAGCATGGCCGCTTCGACCGCTACCTGGCGGCTGGGGTCAATCGCCTCAGCTTCGGCATCCAGAGCTTCGACGACGCGGCCCTGCAGCGGCTGGGCCGCATCCACGACGGCGCCGAGGCCGAGCGTGCGGTGAAGCTGGCGCAGGACGCCGGCTACGCCAATGTCAACGTGGACCTGATGTACGCGCTGCCACAGCAGACCCTGGCCGAGGCCGAGCGCGACATCGCGCGGGCGCTGGCGCTGCAGCCGACCCACCTGAGCCACTACCAGCTCACCCTGGAACCGAACACCGTGTTCGCCGCGCGACCGCCGCAGGGCATGCCCGAGGACGACGACGCCTGGGACATGCAGGAGCGCTGCCAGGCCCTGCTGGCCGAGGCCGGCTACGCGCAGTACGAGGTCAGCGCCTATGCGCGCGCCGGCTACCGCTGCGCGCACAACCTCAACTACTGGACCTTCGGCGACTATCTCGGCATCGGTGCTGGCGCGCACGGCAAGATCAGCTCCGGCGCCGAACAGAACATCCTGCGGCGCTGGAAGCACAAGCATCCACAGGCGTTCCTGGACGCGGCGGGGACGCCGGCGGCGATCGGCGGCGACGAGTGGATCGCGCCGGAGCGGCGCCCGTTCGAGTACATGCTCAACGCCCTGCGCCTCAACGACGGCTTCGCGCTGCGCGACTTCAGCGCCCGCACCGGCCTGCCGCTGCAGGCGATCGCCTCGGCCCTGGCCACCGCGCAGGCCCGCGACTGGTTGCGGGTGGACGCCGGCCACGCCGTCCCGACCGAGCTGGGACGGCGGTTCACCAACGACGTGATCGCCCTGTTCCTGCCCTGAGCCGCGCCGCCCGCCTTGGTTGCGGCGGCGGATCGTGCTACATACCGCGCAGAAAAGTATAACGGCGATCACAGGATGCCCCTGTCTGCGACCATGTCGGCCCCGCCAGCGACGCTTGCCAGCGCCGCCCTGCCGGCGCGCGTGCGCGACATCCTGCTGGCCTTGAACAGCCTGCTGTGGCAGGCCCTGGAACTGCCGCTGCAGGCGACCCTGGACGAGCTGGAGCAGGACCTGCTCGAGCAGGCCGGGCGCGCCCGCAATGGCCAGGTGCAAC
This sequence comes from Xanthomonas sp. LF07-6, assembly GCF_034105445.1. NCBI lineage: Bacteria > Pseudomonadati > Pseudomonadota > Gammaproteobacteria > Lysobacterales > Lysobacteraceae > Xanthomonas > Xanthomonas sp. LF07-6. The sequence continues at coordinate 193,626 of NZ_JAXGGI010000007.1, read as the reverse complement.
AGGACCTGTTCCAGGAGGCGCAACGCGTGCGCGCGCAGCGCGGGCGCCTGGCGCCGTTCTACCAGGTGCAGCTGGAAGCCGGGCTGGCCGGGATCCGCAGCCCCTTGGCGACGGCCGCTGCGCCGCGAGTAGCCAAGGCAGGTGCCGGGCAGATGCTGACCCTGGTCGCCGACGTGGATATCGACCGCGACATCGTGCTGCACGAGATCGCCCGCCGCGAGGCGATCCGCTGCAATATCCCGCTGCAGTTGCTCGGCCAGCGCTTTGGCGTGCTGGCGGCGCGGCCCGCCTTCGAGATCGAGCAACTGCCGCTGGGACCGCACGCACTGTGCCGGCTGCTGCGCACCGCCGGCGAAGCGTTGGGCCTTGGCCTGGACACGCAATTGGCGCTGTATCGCGCCTTCGAACGGCAGGTGCTGGCGCGCTACGGCGAGATGGTGGAACGGGCCAATGTCCTGCTGACCCACGCCGGGGTGCTGCCCGGCCTGATCTATCTGCCCTACGTGGCGCGCAGCACCAATGTCGACCCGGGCACGCGGCGCGCGGCGCGCATGCCCGGCGCCGCGGTGCCGCCCGCTGCCGGCAGCGGCCCCCGCGGGAACGCCAGCACTCCTGGTCAAGCCGCACCCGCCATGGGCGTGCCGCCGGGGCCTGCCGCGACGGCACCGCTGCCGCCAGCGGGCGCGGCGGCCGGCGCCGCGGAACCGGCCGCCAGCGGCCCGGACCTGGCCACCCTGCGCCAGTTGCTGACCGCGGCGCGCGCCAAGGCCGTGCCCGCCGCGGCGGCGCCCACGACTGAGACCGCCGGTGCCGCCGCGCTTCCGGCGCGGCCGGCGAGCGCCGCCGGTGCGGCCCCGGTGCCGACCGCCAGCCTGTTGGAGGCCCTCGGCGAACTGCAGGCGCAGCCGCCGGCCCACAGCACCCTGGGCGGGCTGCGCGGACGCCGCCACCTGCGCGACGTGCAGACCGCCCTGCTGCAGGCGCTGCGCGCCACCCACGGCGCGCAGGCGACCCTGGCAGCGCAGCAGGCCGACACCTTCGACCTGCTCGGCCTGCTGTACGGCGAGATCGAGCGCGAGGTACGCCCCGACGCGCCGGCCGCGGCGCTGCTGGAACGCCTGCAGGTGCCGCTGGTGCGCGCCGCGCTGCAGGATCCGGCGTTCTTCGCGCGCAGCCGGCACCCGGCGCGGGAACTGCTCAATGCCGTCGCCGAATCCGGCGCCACCTGGCTGGGCGAAGAGGACAGCGATCCGACGCTGCTGCTCAAGCTCAACCAGGCCGTGGACCGCGTGATCGAGGAGTACGAAGGCGACGAGACCGTCTTCGAGCAGGCCCACCAGGAGATCCAGGCGCAGCAGCGCAGCCTGGCGCACAAGGCCGAGATCGCCGAGCGCCGGCACGTCGAGGCCGCGCGCGGCAAGGAACGGCTGGAGCTGGCCAAGCAGACCGCGACCGCCACCCTGGAGGCGCTGTGCAGCGCCCGGCAACCGCCGGGTTTCGTGCAGACCCTGCTGCAGCAGGCCTGGTCCGACGTGCTGGTGCTGACCCTGCTGCGTCAGGGCGAGGACTCGGAGACCTGGCGCGAGCGCATCGGCCTGGCCGAGCGCATCGCCGAGGTCACCTGCCGCAGCGAGGGCGCCTCCGATGCCGCCCTGGCCGAGCGCGTGGGCCAGGCGCTGCTGCAGGTGGGCTACCACCAGCAGGAAGCCGAGGCCATCGCTCGTCGCCTGTCCACGCCCGGCGGCACCGACGCCACCACCTCGCGCACCGAACTCAGCGTGCGGCTGAAGGCGCGCACCCGCCTCGGCGAGCAGGGCGAGGACGGCGAGCGCCCCTCGCTGCCGCCGCGCAACGAGGCCGAACAGGCCGCGTATGCGCGGCTGCGTACTCTGCCGTTCGGCACCTGGTTCGAATTCGTCGTCAACCAGCAAGGCGACCTGAAGCGGCAGCGCCTGTCCTGGTACAGCCCGATCACCGAGCGCGCGTTGTTCGTCAACCAGCGCGGGCAGAAGGCCGCCGAACACACGCTCGACGGATTGGCGCGGCTGCTGGCGCAGGGACAGGCGCGCATCGTCAGCGAGGACCGCGCCCGCCTGATCGACCGCGCCTGGCAGGCCGCGGTGCGCGCGCTGCGCACCCTGGCCGGCGTTCCCGCCGCCGACGACGCCATGGAGGGCGCATGAGCGCAGACGCTCGCCGATCGCCGCGCCTCCAGGTTCCGGACATGGTGCCGGTGCTGGACCTGATGGAAGACGCCGTGGTCGGCCGCCTCGGCAACGTCTCCGAACACGGCATGCTGCTGCTCGCCTCGGCACCGCTGCACGAGGACGCGCTGTACCAGTTGCGCTTCGCGATACCGCACGCCGACCGCGACGTGCAGATCGATATCGGCGCGCACCTGTTGTGGAGCGAACCCTCGCACGCACCGGGCCAGGCCTGGGCCGGCTTCCGCTTCCTGACCATTTCCCCCGCGCATCGCGACCTGCTGCGGCAGTGGATCAACGCTGCGACCGGCGGCTAGCGGCATCAACCTCGCAGGTGCGGCTACTGATCCCTGTGACCGGATCAGCCGCGACCGGCATTCCCGGGAACGCCTCGGTCGCGGCCGAAGCCGCTCCTGCGGCGGCCATCCGCGACCGTTGCGCGATCGGCCGCAAAGAGTATCCGGCAGATCGACAAAGCCCCGCATCGCCGGCGTAGCTTCGGCATCGCATGCCATGCATAGGCCGTCCGTGCGCGTCCACACGCCTGCACCGTTTCCGGCACACTTGGCGCCCCCGTTTCCGCATCGCCGAACGAGTCCGCCACCATGCCCCAGCACGATCCAAGCGCCCTGTATCCCGACCACCTGCGCACCCTGACCCGACGCGCCGACGAAGCGCTGGCGCGCGGTGGCTTCGACCACCTGGTGGTCCCGAGCGGCACCCTGCACTACCAGGTGTTCGACGATCGCGACTATCCGTTCGCGGTGAACCCGCAGTTCAAGGCCTGGCTGCCGCTGACGCGGGTGCCGCACAGTTGGCTGGTGTACACGCCGGGGCGCCGCCCGCAGGTGATCTTCCACCAGCCGCGCGACTACTGGCACGTGGTGCCGGATGCGCCCAGCGGCTGGTGGGTGGAGCACTGCGACATCCATCTGATCCGCACCCCGGACGAAGCGCTGGCGCTGCTGCCGGATGCCGCGCGCAGCGCGATCCTCGGCGAGCCGCAGAGCGCGCTGGGCGCCTACGTGCCGAACAACCCGCCGGCGGTGCTGGACTACCTGGAATACCACCGCGCCTACAAGACGCCGTACGAGCTGGCACTGATGCGCCAGGCGCAGCACTCGGCGGTGCGCGGCCATCGCGCCGCCGAGGCCGCGTTCCGCGACGGCCGCAGCGAGTTCGAGATCCACATGGCCTACTGCGCCGCGGTCGGCCAGGACGCGAACGAACTGCCGTACGGCAACATCGTGGCATTGAACGAACACGGCGCCGTGCTGCACTACACCGAACTGCAGCGGCAGGCGCCGACGCCGCTGCGCAGCTTCCTGATCGACGCCGGCGCCTCGGCACACGGCTACGCCAGCGACATCACCCGCACCTACGCCGCCGATCGCGACAGCGAGTTCCAGGCGCTGATCGACGCGGTGGACGCCGCGCAGCAGCGCATGGGCCAGCACGTGCGCGCCGGCGTCGACTACCGGCAACTGCACCTGGACGCGCACCTGGCGTTGATGGGCGTGCTGAAGGACGCCGGCGTGCTCACCGTGTCGCCGGAAACCGCGGTGGCCACCGGCGTCAGCGCCGCATTCTTCCCGCACGGCCTGGGCCACCCGATCGGCCTGCAGGTGCACGACGTCGCCGGTTTCGCCGCCAGCGACCGCGGCGGCCGCATCGAACGCCCCGACGGCCATCCCTACCTGCGGATGACCCGCACCCTGGAACCTGGCATGGTGGTGACGATCGAGCCGGGCCTGTACTTCATCGACATGCTGCTCGACGACCTCAAGCAGGCCGGCCATGGCGGCAGCGTCGACTGGGCGCGGGTGGCGCAGTTCAAGCCCTACGGCGGCATCCGCATCGAGGACGAAGTGGCGTGCACCGAGGACGCACCCGAGAACCTGACGCGGCCGGTGTTTGCGGCGGCCTGATGGCCGCCGCCACGGTCACTTGCCGGTCAGCGCGTACGGGCCGCGATTGAAGCTCATCGGGATCAGGTCGTAGCGGCGCTGCCCGGCGGCGGCCGGATACGGCGCGGTCTTGAAATCGCGTGCCAGCGCTTCGAGTCCACGTGCCGCGTTCGGCGAAGGCAGCGCCTCCAGCACCAGGGCGGACTCGGGACGTCCGCCCTGCGGATCGCCGCGCATCAGGAACAGGCTCAACGCCGGCGTGACCGGCAGGTCCATCGGGCTGTCCAGCACGGTCTTGCGCCGTTGATTCTCGGCACGCGCAGTCAGCCCGCCAGCCTCCTCGCCATCCTGCGCCTGCAGCGCATCGAGCTGCGCGAACAGCATCCGGTCCAGGACCCGGCCCCACTGCACGCGGAACGCGTTGAACCAGGCCAGGCCGATCGCGTCGCGGTCGCCGCTCGGCATCGCCGCATAGCAGCGCTCCAGGAGGTAGGCATGGTAGGCGGTATCGCGATTGCGCTGACTGGGCCGCACACGGCGGCCTTCGATCTCGCGCGCCCGCGTGGTGAACTCGCGGTCCAGCGCCACCCAGCCCTGCGCCCATTGCAGCGCCGGCTTGGCATTGCCGGCGGACAGTTCCAGCTCGGCCAGCGACGCCAACGCGAGCAGCGGGCAGCGCGGCATGCCCAGGCAGCGCTCCAGCCAGTAGCGGGCCGTGTCCAGGTCGCGCGGCACCAGATGCGCCGGATGCGCCTCGCCATTGCGGTAGAGCACGCCCAACACGTACGCCGAGGCGCCATCGCCCTTACCCGCCAGCGCGACGACCTGCGCCAGCATCTGCGCGCGGGCCTCCGGCGCAGCGCGCAGCGACAGCAACGTCTCTAGATCGTCCAGCGCCAGCGTGGGCACCGCAGCAGGCACAGGTGCCTGCGTCGCCGCGGGCGCAGCATCGGCTGGCGCCGCCGGCGCGGCCACTTGCTGCGCGTGCGCCTGCGCTGCGACGGCCACGCACAGTCCTGCCGCCAGCAGGCATCGCATCCACATCTTCATGAATCCCCCTTGTTCAGCCGGTCACTGTGCGCAACCGGCCGCCTGCACGCAAGGGGGCGGCGTCAGTCTGCCGCGGCGGCCTGACGGCCGCCGCCGGGATTGGGGATTCGCAACGGCAAACGCGCCAGGTCTGCTAGCCGACCTTTCCGCGCGCGGCGACCGCTTTTCCCATTCCCGTTTCCCGTTTCCCTATTCCCCATTCCCAGCCATCCACGCCTCGATCTCCTCGGCGCTGCGCGCCAGGGCATCGGTGAGCACGCGATGGCCGTCGTCGGTGATCAGCACGTCGTCCTCGGTGCGGATGCCGATGCCCCGCCACTTCGGGTCGACGTCCTTGTCGTCCGGCGACACGTACAGGCCGGGTTCGATGGTGAACACCATGCCCGGCTCGAGCAGGCGCGATTCGCCGGCCAGCCGGTAGTCGCCGACATCGTGCACGTCCAGGCCCAGCCAGTGCCCGGTCTTGTGCCGGTAGAAGCGCCGGTAGTCGCCGCTGGCCAGGTTCTGCTCGACGCTGCCCTTGAGCAGGCCCAGCCGCAGCAGGCCTTCGGTCAGGGTCTGCACCGCGGCCAGGTGTCCGGCCTCGTAGGCCACGCCCGGGCGCGCCTGCGCCAGCGCGGCGGCGTGCGCGGCACCGACCAGGTCGTGCAGCGCGCGTTGTTCGGTGCTGAAGCGGCCGTTGGCCGGGAAGGTGCGGGTGATGTCGGCGGCATAGCCGCGGTATTCGGCGCCCGCATCGACCAGCACCAGGTCGCCGTCGCGCAGGCGCGCGGCGTTGGCGCGGTAATGCAGCACGCAGGCGTTGTGGCCGCTGCCGACGATGCTGCCGTAGGCCGGCCAGGCGTCACCGGCGCGGAATTCGCGCTCGATCTCGGCCTGCAGTTGGTATTCGTGCACGCCCGGCCGCGCCAGCCGCATCGCCGCGCGGTGCCCGGCCACGCTCAGGTCCGCAGCGACCTGCATCAGCGCGATCTCGTCGCGCGATTTGAACAGGCGCTGTTCGTGCAGCAGATGGCCCAGTTCCAGGAACTCGTGCGGCGGCTGCGCGCCATGCCGCACCTGCTCGCGCACGCGCTTGACCCAACCGATCAGCTTCAGGTCGAAATCGACGTCGCGGCCGAAGTGGTAATACACCCGCGAGCGGCCTTCCAGCAGCCCGGGCAGGATCTCATCGAGGTCGTCGATCGGATAGGCATCGTCCATGCCATAGCGCTCGACCGCGCCTTCCTGGCCCGCCCGCGGGCCGTCCCAGGCTTCGCGCTCGGGGTCGCGTTCGCGACAGAACAACAGCGCCTCGCCATGGCGGCGACCGGGCACCAGCACCAGCACCGCGTCCGGCTCGGCGAACCCGCACAGATACCAGAAGTCCGAATCCTGCCGGTACGGGTAGTGCGTGTCGTGGCTGCGCACCCGCTCCGGTGCGCTGGGCAGCACCAGGATGGCCTGCTCGCCGGCCATGTCCATCAAATGACGGCGCCGGCGCACGTACTCGCCGGAGGAAATCCCGGTGAGCCGCTTCATCAGTTCAGGCGCTGCCGGTGGCGCGGGCCGAGCACGCAGTCGCTGTGCAGCAGCAGCACCGCCACGCGCACGAACTCCTCGATCTCGGCCAGCGCGTCCTCGTCCTCGTCGCCGCTGTCGAAATCGTCGGCGCTGGCCTGGGCCAGACGCGCCACGTCCTGCAGCGCTTCCTGCCCTTCCTCGGACAGCGGCGGCGCGGCCCCTGCGGCCAGGCCGAAGCCGCCGAGAAAGCCGCGGCACCAGTCGAACAGCGCGTCGGCGCGCTCGGGCAGCGGCGCGCCGGCATCGGCCAGCACAAGGTCGAAGCCGAAATCGCGGTCGTTCAGTTGCGCGGTCGTGGCCTCGCGCAGGCGGTCCAGCGCATCGCCGGGGCGCGGCGCGGCGAGGCTGGCGTCGGCGAGCACGGCCGCCGGCCATGCCGGCAATTCGGCGCCGCCACCGGCCAGCCAGCCGCACAGGCCGCCGTGCAGTTCGGCCGCCGACGCAGCCAGGCCAAGCGTCCGGCTGGCATCGGCGATCTGGTCGGCAGTGGGAAGTTCGGTCATGGAGCAAGCCTGTCGGGCGCTGGCCGCGGGCCTGTCGAGGCCTGCGGCGGAATCGGGACTGCGCAGTGTAGCAACCGCGTGTGCGCCGCCGCTTGTAGTGGCTTCCGGCACGCGCCTACACTCCACCACCCGTTCTTTGACAGAAGTCACTTTCCGCCATGCCATTGGAGCACGTTGCTGCAGGAGCTGCGGAAAGAACCGGCCTCGCCTTGTTCGGCGAGACCTTGCTGGCCGCATGGCCGCTGGTCGCGCTCGCCGCGCTGGCGGCCGGCGGGGTGGCGGCGCTGTTCGCGCTGCGTTCGCGTCGGCGCCTGCGCGAGCAACTGCAACGGCACGCGCAACTGCAACAACGCGACCAGCACCTGAAGCTGGCGCTGTGGGCCTCGGGCGAACACTTCTGGGATTACGACCTGCAACAGCGCAGGTTGCGGCTGATGCGCGCCGACGAGGCCACGCCGCACGCGCAGGACATCGGCCTGGTGATCCGCGAGAACGAACCACTACGGATCCATCCCGACGACATGCAGCAGGCGCGGCAGGTGCTGCAGGAGCACCTGCAGGGCCTGACCGCGATCTACACCGCCGAGTACCGGGTGGACCTGGCCGGCGACGGGGTCTGGCACTGGGCGCGGGTGCGCGGCCGCGTGGTGGACTACGACGCCAGCGGCGCGCCGCGCCGGCTCGCCGGCACCGCACGCGACATCACCTCGCACCGCCAGGCCGACCTGGAACGGCGCATCGCCGCCGAAGTGCTGCGCAGCATGGGCGAGGCCGTCGCCGTGCTCGACGAGGACCGCCGCTTCATCTCGGTCAACCCGGCCTTCACCCGCATCACCGGCTACAGCGAGCGCGAGGTACTGGGCCAGCCGATGGCGCTGATCGACCACGCGCCGGAAACGCCGGCGGCCCCGGTGGCCGACCACGGCCGGCATTGGCGCGGCGAGGCCTGGAAGCGGCGCAAGGACGGCCAGGAAATCCTCTGCCACCTGCGCCGCAATACCGTGGTCGACGCCGACGGCCGCCAGAGCTTCCAGGTGGTGGTACTGGAAGACATCACCGAGCAGAAGCGCGCCGAGCAGGAACTGCGCTATCTGGCCAACTACGACACGCTGACCAGCCTGCCCAACCGTGCGCTGCTGTCCGAACGCCTGGCGCGGGCGATCGTGCGGGCGCGGCGCCAGGCCGGCTCGGTCGCGGTGCTGTTCCTGGATCTGGACCGCTTCAAGGACATCAACGATTCGCTCGGCCACGCGGTCGGCGATCGCGTGCTGCGCGCAGTGGCCGAACGCCTGCAGCAGGCGGTGGGACCGCAGCACACGGTGGCGCGCCTGGCCGGCGACGAATTCACCGTGGTGGTCGAAGACATCGTCAGCCAGGGCGAGGCCGAGGCGGTGGCCGCCCGCGTGCTGGCCGCGTTCGAGGCGCCGCTGCGGCTGGACGAACGCCGCGAGGTCGCGGTCTCCACCTCCATCGGCATCTCCCTGTTCCCGCAGCACGCGCTGCTGCCGAGCGAGCTGCTCAAGCACGCCGATACCGCGATGTACCAGGCCAAGGCCGCCGGGCGCCGCAACGCGCAGGTGTACTCGGCGCGCATGGACGAAGCCACCCGCCACCGCGCCACCCTGGCCAGCACGCTGCGCAAGATCCCGCTGGATCAGGAACTGAAGCTGGTCTACCAGCCGCGCTACTCGCTGCGCACGCAGCGGGTGGTCGGCGTGGAAGCGCTGCTGCGCTGGCACAGCGCCGATTTCGGGCCGGTCTCGCCGAGCCAGTTCATCCCGCTGGCCGAGGAGACCGGGTTGATCCTGGAGATCGGCGAGTGGGTGCTGCGCCAGGCCTGCAGCGCGTTGCGCGACTGGCGGCGGATGGGGCTGACCGATCTGTGCATGTCGGTGAACGTCTCGGCGATCCAGCTCGAGCGCGGCAACCTGCCGGAACTGATGGCCGGGATCCTCGCCGAAACCGGCGTGCCGGCGGCCAACATCGAACTGGAACTGACCGAGAGCGTGGTGATGTCGCAGGTCGGCAAGAACGCCGCGCTGCTGCGCGCCTGCCGCGAGCTGGGGCTGACCCTGGCCATCGACGACTTCGGCACCGGCTATTCGTCGCTGGCCTACCTGAAGCGGCTGCCGATCAACACCCTGAAGATCGACCAGGAATTCATCGGCGACCTCACCCGCGACCCGGACGACGAGGCGATCACCAGCACCATCATCGCGATGGGCCACTCGCTGGCGCTGAAGGTGGTGGCCGAGGGCGTCGAGGACGCCGGGCAGCTGGCGTTCCTGCGCGCGCACGGCTGCGACGAGATCCAGGGCCACCTGGTGGCGCCGGCGCTGGAGCCGGACGCCTGCCTGCGCCTGCTGCAGCAACCGCTGCGGCTGCCTGCCTGAGCGCCGGCCATGGCGCCGCCGCGCGGCGTCTTGACCGCCCCTCGGGCGCATGCCTATCGTGAGCGCCATGGACAGCCCTGACGCCCTCGCCGAGCTTCGCGCCCTTGCCGCACGCGTGGAAACGCTGGTCGAGCGCTGCCAGCGCCTGTCCGACGAGAACCGCAGCCTGCGCCAGCAGCAGGAACACCTGATCGGCGAGCGCTCGCAGTTGCTGACCAAGAACGAACAGGCGCGTTCGCGCGTGGAAGCGATGATCGCCCGACTGAAGTCCCTGGAGCAGCACACGTGAGCGAGCCGGTCAGCGTCCGCATCCTCGACCGCGAATACACCGTCGGCGTCGAGGCCGAAGAACGCGACGGCCTGCTCGCCGCCGCGCGCCTGCTCGACGCGAAGATGCGCGAGGTGCGCGGCAGCAACCGCATGGCCGCGGTGGACCGCGTCGCCGTCCTCGCGGCACTGAACTTGGCGCACGAGTTGCAGCAACTGCGCGACGAACAGGCCAAGCACGAACGCGAGATGGCGCGCACACTCGCCGATCTCAATCGGCGCCTGGACAGCGTGGTCGATACGACGCGCTGATCCGCACGTGGCGCTGCGATCATCAACGTGAATTGCAACGTACCGAAGGACCGACGAACGGACTAGCCAAGCGCGATCACGGCGCTATACTCCACTTGCGTTCTCTGCTGTGAACGACAGCGTGTGCAAACATTCGCCTTGTCCCTTAATGACGACCACGGGGTGGCGACGGAATCGGGAGTGCAGGTCCGCCTCGTAGCGGGAAGCCCGATGATTCTCCAGCCATCCCACTTGAACCCCGGGTTCAAGGTCGTTTCGCACGCATCGTCACGGCGGAGAATGCAATTTTTCCAGGAAGCGGCGCCGCAAGGCGCCGTTTCCTTTTGTGCGCCCGCAGCGTGCGCCTTCACCACGCCGTCGTCGCCGGCGCATTGCAGGTGCCACGCGTTCTCGCACCGACCGAAACCCGGGATACTGGTCGCCCCATCACGGAGATCCCGGATTGCCGACGCTCGCCCAGATCCTCGACCGCTTCGACCCCGCCGCGGGATTCGACGTCCCCGCCAGTTGGAGACAAGGCCGCACCGCCTTCGGCGGCCTGTCCGCGGCGCTGGCGCTGCAGGCCGCGCTGCGCACGGCGCCGTCCGCGTTGCCGCCGCTGAAGTCGGCGCACATCGGCTTCGTCGGTCCGGCCGACGGCAGCCTGCGCTTCGATGCGCAGGTGCTGCGCCAGGGCAAGTCCGCCACCTCCGTGGGCGTCGATTGTCTGGCCGACGGGCAGGTCGCCCTGCGCGCGGCCTTGCTGTTCGCGCAGCCGCGCGCCAGCCGCATCGCCCACGACTTCCTGCCGGCACGGCCGGCGGTGGTCGGTCCCGACGAAGCGACGCCGATCGCCGACAGCGCGGCGACGCCGGCCTTCGTCGCCAACTTCGACATGCGCCTGGCCGGCGGCGCGCTGCCGCTGTCCGCCGCGGCCGATCCGGAGTTGCTGGTCTGGGCGCGCCATCGCGACGCCGCCGGCGTGGACCCAAGCGTGGCTCTGGTCGCACTGGGCGACTGCCTGCCGCCGGCCGCGATGACCTGCTTCACCGCACCCGCACCGGTCAGCTCGATGACCTGGACCCTGGACTTCCCGCAGCCGGCCAGCGCCGGCGACTGGTTCCTGCTGCGCTCGGCCAGCCTGCATGCCGAGGACGGCTACTCGCTGCAGGACATGCAGATCTGGGATACGGCCGGGCGGCTGGTGCTGTGGGGCCGGCAGACGGTGGCGCTCTACGCGTGATCGTCGCGGCGGCGCCCTGGTCAGTGCGCGCGCCGCCGCCGACAATAGCGGCCTCCCTCGCCACGCCCGCCCGATGACCGCCGACGACCGCGACTCCCTGCGCCAGGACCTGCGCGCGCGCCGCCGCGCGCTCACCGCGCCCGTGCGCCTGGCCGCCGCCGATGCCTTGGCACAGCGACTGCTGGATCTGCCGTTCGCGCCGCAGCACGGCCATGTCGGCGGCTACTGGGCGATGGACGGGGAGATCGCCCTGCACCGCTGGCAACTGTCGCTGCCGGAGGCGGTGCAGTACTGCCTGCCTATGCTCAGCGGCGACACCCTGCGCTTCGCGCCGTGGCGCCCCGGGCAACCGCTGCGCGCCAACCGCTATGGCATCCCCGAACCCGACGTCGACCCGGCCACGACCCTGGCGCCGGCGCAGATGGCGCTGGTGGTGACGCCGCTGGTCGGCTTCGACACCGCCGGCGGCCGCCTGGGCATGGGAGGCGGCTGGTATGATCGCAGCTTCGCTTTCCGCCAGCGGCAGGCTCCGCCGCCCTGGCTGGTCGGGGCCGCCTTCGACGCGCAACAGGTCGCGGCTTTGCCGCTGGCGGCCTGGGACGTGGCGCTGGACGCGGTCTGCACCGAATCCCTCACCCTGTCGACCGCGCCCGATTCCCCCGCATGACCGCACGCACCCGCTATTGGCTGATGAAGTCCGAACCGGACGCCTTCTCGATCGACGACCTGCAGCGGGTCGGCACCGAACCCTGGAACGGCGTGCGCAACTACCAGGCGCGCAACTTCATGCGCGACGGCATGAAGGTCGGCGACGGCATCCTGTTCTACCACTCCAACTGCAAGGTGCCGGGCATCGTCGGCGTGGCGCGCGTGGCCAGCCAGGCCTATCCCGACGCCACCCAGTTCGACCCGTCCTCCGACTACCACGACCCCAAGGCCACCCAGGAGCAGCCGCGCTGGTACCTGGTGGACGTGGCGTTCGAACGCAAGCTGGCGCGCACCATCGCCCTGGACGAGATCAAGCAGCACGCCGATGCGCTGGGCGAGGGCTTCCCGCTGGTCGCCCGCGGCAACCGCCTGTCCGTGTTCCCGGTCAGCGCCGCGCAGTGGAAGCTGCTGCTTTCGCTCGAATAGCCGGGATTCGGGAGTGGGGATTGGGGATTCGCCCGGCCCCATCCGCCGACCCGCTTTTCACGAATCCCCAATCCCGAATCCCCACTCCCGAGCTCTCCAAATGTCAGAAGCCAAGCGTCTTGCCGCCGAGAAAGCCATCGACTACGTCCAGGACGGGATGATCGTCGGCGTCGGCACCGGTTCCACCGTCGCCTATTTCATCGACGCGCTCGGCCGCATCGGCCACCGCATCAAGGGCGCGGTGTCCAGTTCCGAGCAGAGCACCGCGCGCCTGCGCCAGCACGGCATCGAGGTGCTGGAGCTGAACCAGACCGGCAACCTGTCGCTGTACGTGGACGGCGCCGACGAGTGCGATCCGAACAAGTGCCTGATCAAGGGCGGCGGCGCCGCGCTGACCCGCGAGAAGATCATCGCCGAGGCCAGCGAGCGCTTCATCTGCATCGTCGACCCGAGCAAGCAGGTGCAGACCCTGGGCGCGTTCCCGCTGCCGATCGAAGTGATCCCGATGGCGCGCAGCCTGGTCGCCCGCGAGATCCTGGCGCGCACCGGCGGCCAGCCGGTCTGGCGCGACGGCGTGATCACCGACAACGGCAACGTGGTGCTGGACGTGCACCACCTGTCGATCACCGACCCGGTGGCGCTCGAGCGCGAACTGAACCAGATCCCGGGCGTGGTCTGCGTCGGCCTGTTCGCACGCCGCCCGGCCGACGTGGTGATCGTCGGTGGCGAGCCGCCGCGCGTCTTTTGACGCGCGCTGGCGCGCGCGCGGGATTGGGGATTCGTGATTGGGGATTCGTAAAAGCGAGAATCCTGGCTCTTGCGAATCCCCAATCCCGAATCCCCAATCCCCGCTCTTGACGCCACACGCACCATGCAACAAGGTGCGCGCTGTCCTCCCTGCCCTGGTCCGCCCATGTCCCTCTTCCGCGCGCTCTGCGTCCTTCTCCTGCTTGCCCTCAGCGGTTGCGCCAGCGCCGGTGGCGACCATTGGGTGGAACTGGGCGGACATCGCTACGAAGTGGAACTGGCGCAGAACGATGCAACGCGCGCGCGCGGGCTGATGTTCCGCGACCAGATGGAAGCCGACCACGGCATGCTGTTCATCCACGACCGCGAGGAACCGCAGGCGTACTGGATGAAGAACACCAAGATCCCGCTGGACATCCTGTACTTCGACAACCAGCGCAAGCTGGTGGCGCAGCAGCGCGACGTGCCGCCGTGCTCGGCCGGCGACGCCTGCCCGCCCTACCCGAGCAACGCGCCGGCGCGCTACGTGCTCGAACTCAACGCCGGCCAGGCCGAGCAGTTGAAGCTGCAGGACGGCACCGAACTGCGTTTCGGCCCGGGAATTCCGCAGGGCCACTGATCCGTCAACGGTGCCGGCGGCGTCGGGAAAAGGCCCCGCGACCACGGCGCTGAACCCGACACCGCTGTCGGGAACGGCCGGACTTGATCGGACCCGGCTTTGCCGCCAGTCTTGGGCCATGGCCGCCCCATTGACATTGCCGAGCTGGAATACCCTGGCCGCACTAGATGACGATGCCCTGCCGCTGCTGGCGACCGCCCTGCTGATCGCCCGCGACGAGTATCCGGAGCTGGATGCCGCCCATTACGACACCCTGGCGCAGAGTCATGCCGACCACCTGCGGCACGAGGTGGCGATGATCGAGCAGTGGCCGCTGAAGATGGCGGCGATCAATCGCCACCTGTTCGAAGAACTGGGCTATAGCGGCAACCACGACGAGTATTACGACCCGCGCAACAGCTACATGAACCAGGTGTTCGAGCGGCGCCTGGGCAACCCGATCTCGCTGGCGCTGGTGCAGATGGACGTGGCGCGGCGCCTGGACATCCCGCTCGACGGCGTGTCCTTCCCGGGGCATTTCCTGGTGCGCCTGCCGGTGGACGACGGCCTGCTGGTGATGGACCCGTTCAACGGCGGGCGCCCGCTGGCGGTGGAGGAACTGCGCGAGCGCGCGCGGCCGCACATGGGCGGCGAAAGCCCGGACGACCGCGCGCTGCTGCAGATCCTGGACCCGGCGCCGCACCGCGCGATCCTTGCCCGGGTCCTGCGCAACCTGCATGGCCTGTATGCCGAACGCGACGAGTGGGACCGCGCCGCACGCAGCGCCGACCGCGTGCTCAAGCTGATGCCCGACCAGCCCGAAGCCCTGCGCGACCGCGGCATGGCCTACCTGCAGATGGATTACGTCCCCGGCGCACGGCGCGACCTGGGCCGCTATCTGCAATTGAACCCCGAAGCCTCCGACGCCTTGCCGATCCGCGAGCGCCTGGTGGAACTGAGCGCGCGCGCGCAGCGGATGCATTGACGCTGGGAATGGGGAGAGGGGAATCGGGAATGGGAAAAGCGCATGCCCTGAGGCTCAGAGGTTGCTGACCTGATCAAGCCGTCATGGATAACCGACCGAATCGATCATCGAACGTCGGCGGACATGCGGCTCTCCCGAGTATCGGCCTTGCGATCCGACAACCCGGCCTCGCGATGTCTGCCTGCCAGCCCTGAACTGGCCGTCGCGTGAAGCCTACAAGGCACGGGAGTCGCTGTCCCACTCCCGATTCCCCATTCTCCAATCCCAGCCGTCAATCCATCTCCACCATCTCGAAATCGTCCTTGGTCACGCCGCAGTCCGGGCAGGTCCAGGTGTCGGGCACGTCGTCCCAGCGGGTGCCGGGGGCGATGCCTTCTTCCGGCAGGCCGTCGGCCTCGTTGTAGATGAACCCGCAGACGACGCACATCCAGGTGCGATAGGTGGTGGCGCTGGCGTCGCTCATTGGATAATCGCAGGTCACAGTCGGAACGGCATTGTCCCATCGCCGCCGACGCATCGGAAGGCTTGGCCATGAACGCATCCCCGGCGCCGCGCGGCGTGTACCTGATCACCCCCGACGAGGCCGACGGCGCGCGTCTGCTGGCACGGGTGGCGCCGCTGCTGGACCAGGGCGTGACCTGGCTGCAATACCGCAACAAGCGCGCCGACGCGGCGCAACGGCGCGAGCAGGCCGCGGCGCTGCAAACGCTGTGCGCACAGGCCGGCGTGCCGCTGATCGTCAACGACGACGTCGCGCTGGCGCAGGCGGTGGGCGCGGCCGGCGTGCACCTGGGCGAGGACGACGGCGATCTGGCCGCCGCGCGCGCCGCGCTCGGGCCGCAGGCATTGATCGGCGCCTCCTGTTACGACGATCTGACCCTGGCCCGCAACGCCGCGGCGGCTGGCGCCAGCTATGTCGCCTTCGGCGCCTTCTTCCCCACCCGCAGCAAGGTCACCACGCGCCGCGCCACGCCTGACCTGCTGCGCAATGCGGCAGCGCTGGGCCTGCCGCGCGTGGCGATCGGCGGCCTCACGCCGGACAACGCGCGTCCGCTGGCGGCGGCCGGTGCCGATCTGCTGGCGGTGATCAGCGGCGTGTTCGATGCGCCCGATCCGCGCGCGGCGCTGGCCGCGTACAGGGCGTGTTTCGACTGAGGCTAGCGCTTCCCTTCTCCCCTCGGGACCATGGCCCCCTTTTCGGGGGAAGGTGCCCCGAAGGGGCGGATGAGGGTGCGAGCGCAGCCTCGTACACCCAAACATCGCGCGTCGCTGCGCGCCGGACCCTCACCCCAACCCCTCTCCCGGTGGGAGAGGGGCTAGCCGCTCCCTTCTCCCATCGGGAGAAGGTGCCCCGAAGGGGCGGATGAGGGTACGGGCGCAGCCTCATGCACCCAAACACCGCGCGTCGCTGCGCGCCGGACCCTCACCCCAACCCCTCTCCCGGAGGGAGAGGGGCTAGCCGCTCCCTTCTCCCGCCGGGAGAAGGTGGCCCGAAGGGCCGGATGAGGGTACGGGCGCAGCCTCATGCACCCAAACATCGCGCGTCGCTTCGCGCCGGACCCTCACCCCAACCCCTCTCCCGATGGGAGAGGGGCTTTGGCCTCTTCCTTCTCCCTCCGGGACCATGGCCCCCTTTTCGGGGAAAGGTGCCCCGCAGGGGCGGATGAGGGTACGGGCGAAGCCTCATGCACCCAAACATCGCGCGTCGCTTCGCACCGGACCCTCACCCCAACCCCTCTCCCGATGGGAGAGGGGCTTATCACTGCGCGGCGCCGGCTGCGGCAGGATCGACGACATGGCGTACACCGGCGGCAGCCGCGACAATAGACGGCCTCGCTCCGCGCCCGGCCGGTCGGCCTGGCCAGCATCGCCAAGGATTTCCGCTCATGTCCCATTCCCGCTCGCATGCCCTGTTCGCCCAAGCGCAGTCGCTGATTCCCGGCGGCGTCAATTCGCCGGTGCGCGCCTTCAAGTCGGTGGGCGGCGAGCCGTTCTTCGTGCAGCGCGCCGATGGCCCGTACCTGTACGACGTCGACGGCCACCGCTACATCGACTACGTGGGCTCGTGGGGGCCGATGATCGCCGGGCACAACCACCCGGCGGTGCGCGAGGCGGTGCAGCGCGCGATCGGCGATGGGCTGTCGTTCGGCGCGCCGTGCCCGGCCGAGGTGACGATGGCGCAGACCATCACCCGGCTGGTGCCGTCCTGCGAGATGGTGCGCATGGTCAACTCCGGCACCGAAGCCACGCTGTCGGCGGTGCGGCTGGCGCGTGGCGCCACCGGGCGCAACCGCATCGTCAAGTTCGAAGGCTGCTACCACGGCCACGGCGATTCGTTCCTGGTCAAGGCCGGCAGCGGCATGCTGACCCTGGGCGTGCCGACCTCGCCGGGCGTGCCGGCCGGCCTGAGCGAACTCACCGCCACCCTGGCCTACAACGATGCCGAGGGCGCTACTGCGCTGTTCGAGGAGATCGGCCATGAGATCGCCGCGGTCATCATCGAGCCCGTGGTCGGCAACGCCAACTGCATCCCGCCGCGTCCGGGCTATCTGCAGCACCTGCGCGACCTGTGCACGCAGCACGGCGCGCTGCTGATCTTCGACGAGGTGATGACCGGGTTCCGCGTCGCCCTGGGCGGCGCGCAGGCGCACTACGGAGTCACGCCGGACCTGACCACCTTCGGCAAGATCATCGGTGGCGGCATGCCGGTGGGCGCCTATGGCGGGCGCGCCGAGCTGATGCGGCAGGTGGCGCCGTCCGGGCCGATCTACCAGGCCGGCACGCTCAGCGGCAATCCGGTGGCGATGGCCGCCGGGCTGGCGATGCTGGAACTGATCCAGGAACCGGGCTTCCACCAGCGCCTGGACGCGGCCACCGCGCAGCTGTGCGCCGGCCTGGAAGCCGCTGCGGCGGCGGCCGGCGTGGCGGTCACCACCAACCAGGTCGGCGCGATGTTCGGGCTGTTCTTCACCACCGAGAAGGTGGAGACCTATGCGCAGGCCACTGCCTGCGACACCGCCGCGTTCAACCGCTTCTTCCACGCGATGCTGGAGCGCGGTGTGTTCCTGGCGCCGTCGGCCTACGAGGCCGGCTTCGTCTCCAGTGCGCACGACCAGGACGTGCTGGAGGCCACCCTGGCCGCGGCGCGCGAGGCGTTCGCGGTGGTCGCCGCCGGCTGAGATGCCGGTGCCACGACCCTGGCATGACGACAACGCGCGGCGCCGATGGCCGGCGCCGCGCCGCTGCGCTGGATCAACCGAACACGAACTTGCCCTTCATCACCGCCCAGTGTCCCGGGAACGAGCAGAAGAAGGTGTAGTCCCCGCCCTTGCTGAGCTTGGCGGTGGAGAACTTGACCGTGTCCGACTGCCCGGCGCCGATCACCTTGGTGTGGGCGATGATCCGCGGATCGTTCTTGGGCAGGTAGTTGTCGGCCAGGCTGGAACTGGTGCCGGCATTGGCCACCGCCTGGAAATCCGGGGTCTTGGTCAGCACCCAGTTGTGGCCCATCACCGCGGCGGCGAGCTTGCCGCTGTGCTTGAGCGTCACCGCCACCTCGGTGCAATCGGCCGCGACCTTGATCTGGGTCTGGTCGTAGGACATCTGGTCGGTGCCGGTGATGGTCACCGCGCAGGTCTTGGCCCAGGCGGCAGGCGCGAACGCGAGGCCGGCAAGGACGAGCAGCAGGGATGGAAACTTGGTGTTCAAGGCGGGTTCCTCGGCAAGAAAGACAACACTGCGCCACGGCAGGTCGCGCGCGTGGCGGCGTGCCCCGACTGTCCGCCGGCCCGCGATGGCTTGTCAACGAGAAGCGATGGCGCATTGCATCATCGGCACGCGGCGGCGACCCCGCAGAGCGGCGTGAGCTTCGCTGCTCCCGCGCCACGCCAGCCGCCACTCACCCAGGCCTCCTCATGTCCGCAATGACCCGCGCGCGGCCGGCGCTGCTGCTGCTCGATTTCGACGGCGTGCTGGCGCGCTACACGCGTGCCGACCGCATCGCCACGCTGGCCGCGCACTACAGCTGCGAGGCCGCACAGGTCCGCGAGGTCCTGTTCGGTTCCGGACTGGAGACCGCCTACGACGGCGGCGAACTCGACACCGCCGCCTACCTGCAGCGATTGAGCGCGGGCCTGGGCGCCGTCGTGGACGCGGACGCGTGGATCGCCGCGCGGGTGGCGGCCAGCCGCGCCGACGCCGGTGCGGTCGCGCAGGTGCTGGCACTGGCCGAGCGCCTGGCCATCGGCGTGCTGACCAACAACGGTGCGCTGATGGCGCAGGCGATGCCGCAGATCGTGCCCGCGCTGTTTCCGCTGCTGCACGGGCGCGTGCTGTGCAGCGGCAGCCTGGGCGGGCGCAAGCCGGACGCGGCGGTGTATCGGCACGCGCTGGCGCACTTCGATGTTGCCCCGCGGCAGGCGCTGTTCATCGACGACCTGTTCGTCAACGTGCGCGGCGCCCGCGCGATCGGCATGGCCGCGGAAACCGCCAGCGGCGCGCGCGCCCTGCGCCGCGCGCTGGCGCGGCACGGCCTGGGCTGAGTCGCCGGCTCAGCGCGCGGCGAGGTAGGCGCGCAGCGCGCTGCGCAAGCGCGCCAGGCCTTCGCTCAGTTCGGCATCGGTGAGGTTGAGCGCGGGCACGAAGCGCAGCACGTCCGGGCCCGCCTGCAGGGTCAGCAAACCATGCGCGGCGGCGTGGTCGAGGATGGCGCCGGCCTGTCCGGCATGCGCCGGCGCCAGCACCGCACCCAGCATCAGCCCGCGGCCGCGAACCTGCGAGAACAACGCGAACTCGTCGTTGAGCGCCGCCAGGCCGGCACGCAGCGCCGCCGATTGCCGCGACACGTTGGCGGCGATCGCCGTCGAGGCCAGCTTGCGCAGCGCCACCCGCGCCACCGCCGCGGCCAGCGGGTTGCCGCCGAAGGTGGTGCCGTGCGCGCCGAACTGCATGGTCTCGGCCACCTTCGGCCCGGCCAGCAGCGCGCCGATCGGGAAGCCGCCGCCCAGCGCCTTGGCCAGGGTCACGATGTCGGGGACGACCTGGTCCTGCCAGTGCGCGAACAGGGTGCCGGTGCGGCCCATGCCGCACTGGATCTCGTCCAGCACCAGCAGCGCGCCGTGGTGGTCGCACAGGGCCCGCACCTGCGCCAGGAAGCCCGGCGCCGCCGGCATCACCCCGCCCTCGCCCTGCACCGGCTCCAGCATCACCGCGGCCACGTCGCCAGCGGCCATCGCCGTTTCCAGTTGCACGATGTCGTTGAAGTCGACGTAGCGGAAACCGCCGGGCAGCGGCTCGTAGCCTTCCTGGTACTTGGGCTGCGCGGTGGCGGTCACCGCGGCCAGGGTGCGGCCGTGGAAGCTGCCGCGGAAGGTGACGATCACCCGCCGCTGCGGCGGACGGCCCTGGGCGGTGGCCCACTTGCGCACCAGCTTGATCGCCGCCTCGTTGGCCTCGGCGCCGGAATTGCACAGATACGCCTTCTCCGCGAAGCGCGAGGCCACCACCAGTTCCTCGACCAGGCGCAGCGGCGGCTCGCTGTAGAACACGTTGCTGGTGTGCCACAGCTTGCCGGCCTGTTCGAGCAGCGCCGCCTGCAGGTCCGGATCGTTGTGGCCGAGCCCGCACACGGCGATGCCGGCGGACAGGTCGATGTAGTCGCGTCCCTCGCTGTCCCACACCCGCGCGCCCTGGCCGCGCTCCAGCACCAGTTGGCGCGGACGGTAGATCGGCAGCGCGTAGCGTTGGCCGAGGGCGATCAGCTCCGCGGCGGAAGAAGCGGTCATCGAGGCAGTCCTGCGGGGAAAGCGCCGATTATAAGACCGCCGGCAGCGCTCGGCCGGGGACTGCCGGCCGCCGCCTGGACCGACGGGGCGGCAGGCTGCTGTGCCACACCGCCGCCGCCCGCGCGCGTGCCGCAGCAACCCCGCCAGGCCGTTGCTCGACATGTGGTAGGGACTTCAGTCCCGATGCGTCAGCGCGACGGCGTCGGGGCGGAAGCCCCTCCCACAGGGGGCTCTCCGGCAGCCGCGTCGCATCCGATCAGGACGCCGCCTGCCGCGGCGCGCGCGCCCGCGACCGCAAGGCGGCTCGGGTAGCATGGGCGCATGCGATTTTTCCTCGATTCCCCGCTCGCCCCGGCGACCGAGCACGGCTGGCGGCGCCGCTGGTTCGACATCATCTATCGGCACGACACCACGCCTTCGCGCAACTTCGACCTGTTGCTGGTCGCGGCGATCCTGGCCAGCGTCGCGGTGATCCTGGTCGACAGCGTGCCGGCGCTGCACAGCCGTTACGCCGGCGCGCTGTACGTGCTGGAGTGGGGCTTCACCGTGCTGTTCACCGCCGAGTACGCCTTGCGCCTGGCCACGGTGCAGCGGCCGCTGCGCTACGCGCTGAGCTTCTGGGGCGTGATCGACCTGTTGTCGATCCTGCCCACCTACATCTCGTTTCTGCTGCCCGGCGCGCAGACGCTGCTGGTGGTACGCGTGCTGCGGGTGCTGCGGCTGTTCCGCATCCTCAAGCTGACCCGCTACGTCGAGGAAAGCAGCCTGCTGGTCGATGCGTTGTGGCGCAGCCGGCGCAAGGTGTTCGTGTTCCTGTTCACGGTGATCACCCTGGTGGTGATCTTCGGCGCGCTGATGTACGTGGTCGAAGGCCCGGCCAACGGCTTCACCAGCATCCCCACCGCGATGTACTGGGCGGTGGTGACGATGGCCACGGTCGGCTTCGGCGACATCGCCCCGCTCACCCCGCTGGGCCGCGCCATCACCTCGGTGCTGATCCTGATCGGCTACAGCATCATCGCCGTGCCCACCGGCATCTACACCGCCGAACTGGCCAACAGCCTGCGCGATGCCGACCGCAGCCGCGCGCCGGATCGACGCACCTGCGCGCACTGCGGCCTGCACGGCCACGACCGCAACGCCGGCTATTGCCGGGGCTGCGGCCAGGCGTTGCCCGAGACGGTGCCCTGAGCCCTTACCAGACGCCCGTGTTCGGCATCGACGCCCACGGCTCGGCCGGCGCCAGCGCCTCGCCCTTCTGCAGCAGCTCGATCGAGATCAGGTCCGGGCTGCGCACGAAGGCCATGCGCCCGTCGCGCGGCGGACGGTTGATGGTCACGCCGAGCGACTGCAGGTGCGCGCAGAGGGCGTAGATGTCGTCGACCTCGAAGGCCAGGTGGCCGAAGTTGCGGGCGCTGCCGTAGTCCTCGTCCGAGCCCCAGTTGTAGGTCAGTTCGACCTCGGCTTCCGGGTTCTCCGGCGCGCCGAAGTACACCAGGGTGAACTTGCCGGCTTCGTTCTCGATGCGGCGGGTTTCGTGCAGGCCCAGGCCTTCGGTGAAGAACTTGCTGGTCTTCTCCAGGTCGTGGACGCGGATCATGGCGTGCAGGTATTTCATCGTGACAACTCCGAGGGTGGGGGATGGGACGCGTGCCGTACCGCAATGGCGCGCGGAAAGGGCGCATAGGGTAGCGCCGGCGGCGTGCAGGCATGGCGACGCCGCGGCGGGACCGGTTCAGCGGAAATAGCAGGCCTTCAACGGCAGCGCCGCCGCGCCCACCGCGCTGGCATCGGCGGTGGCGGCGGCCGGCAGCAGCCGCGGCAACGGCCGCGCCTGGCCGCGGCGCGGCTGGTTGTCGATGCGCACGTGCGGAATCAGCCGCGTCGCCAGCTCGCGCGGCATGCGCCCACCGAACACCACCGCCTGCGGATCGAAGATCGCCACGATCGCCGACACGATCAGCGACAGGCCCGGCGCCACCCGCGCGATCCAGCGCTCGATCGCGGGCCACGCCGGATCGTAGGCGGCCAGCAGCGCGCGGATGTCGGGCAGCGCGATGCCGTCCTCGGCCAGCAGTTGCCGCAACAGTTCCAGCGTGCCGCGCTCCAGCCCCTGCTGCGGCAGCATGCCGGCGAATTCGCCGGCGTTGCCGTGCGCGCCGCGCAGGCAGGTGCCGTCGATCACCACGCCACCGCCCAGGCCGTAATTGAAGTGCAGATAGGCGAAGTCGCGGTATTGGCGGCCGATGCCGAGCAGGCTCTCGCCCGCCGCCGCCACCGTGCCGTCGTTGTCCACCCACACCGGCAGGCCCAGCGCCTCGGCCAGCCAGTCGCCGATCGACAGCTCGCCCAGCGCGCGCAGCGGCTCGGGCGGATTCATGTGCACACCGTCCTCGACGAAGAAGCCGGTCATCGCCACCCCCGCGCCCAGGCGCGGACCCAGCCCGGCGCCGGCCGCCGCGGTCAGCGCCGCATCGGCCTCGCGCAGTTGCGCCAGCAGTGCGGCCGGCTCGGTCGAGCGCAGCGCATGTTCGGCGGTGCCGCGGATCTGCCCGCTGAAATCCAGCAATGCCAGCGACAGCGCATCGGTCGCGATCGCATAGCCGACGGTATGGCCGTAGCCGGGATTGAGCGCGATGCCCGCGCCCGGCTTGCCGCGGCCCGCGTGCGCCAGCGAGGCACCGATCGCGACCAGGCCGCGCTCGGCCAGCGCGTCGACCAGGCGCACCGCCGACTGCACGGTCAGCCCGGTGCTGCGGCTGAGATCGGCGCGGGTGGCGGTGCCGGCCAGGCGCAGGCGATCGAGCATGTGCCGCTCGTTGTCGCTGAGATCGGCGTGGATGGCGTGGCGGGACTCGGGAAGACGCGGCAGGGCGACGGCGACTGGAGCGGGCATGGGCGGCGGTGGCATCAAGACCCGGGCAGCATAGCCGCGCCGCGCGTGGTCATCGCGGCAGCGAACGCGATCGGATGGAACAGAGCGTTTTTGCAACGCGTCGCCGCGCGTAGCCGGCGCGTTGCGATCATGGCCTCGCAACGCCCGCAACGCCCGCAACGCGCGGCCGCGGCACACCCGGCACCACGGCCACGCCGGGTCTCAGTCCAGGAACAGATCCGGCAGCAGCGGCTGCGACGGATCCAGCGCGTAGCGGGACAGGTCGTGCACGCCCGCCTCGGCCAGCACCGCGTCGTCGATCAGGAACTGGCCATAGAAACCGGCCGCCGGCCGGGTCAGCACGGCGTGCGCGGCGTCGGCCATGATCTCCGGGCGGCGGCCGTTGCCGGCCTCGACGCCAGGGATCATGTTCAGCGCCTCGGTGGCGATCAACGTGCGCGGCCACAGCGCATTGACGGCAACGCCCTGCGGGCCGAACTCGCCGGCCAGGCCGAGGGTGACGAAGCTCATGCCCATCTTCGCCAGCGTGTAGCCGGTATGCGGCGCCCACCACTTCGGGTCCAGCGACGGCGGCGGCGCCAGGGTCAGGATGTGCGGATTGGCGCTGCGCAGCAGGTGCGGCAGGCAGGCCTGCGCGCACAGGAAACTGCCGCGCGCGTTGACCTGCTGCATCAGGTCGAAGCGCTTCATCGGCGTGTCCAGCGCACCGCGCAGCCAGATCGCGCTGGCGTTGTTGACCAGGATATCGATGCCGCCGAAGGCCTCCACCGTCGCCGCCACCGCCGCACGCACCTGCTCCTCCTCGCGGATGTCGCACTTCAGCGCCAGCGCGCGCCCACCGGCCGCCTCCACCGCCGCCGCGGCGGTGTGGATGGTGCCGGGCAGCTTGGGATTGGGCACCGCCGACTTCGCTGCGATCGCCACATTGGCGCCATCGCGCGCCGCCCGCAGCGCGATCGCCAGCCCGATGCCGCGCGAGGCGCCGGTGATTAGGAGCGTTTTACCTTTGAGGGTCATTGGAGTGGGAATGGAGAATGGGGAATCGGGAATGGGAAAAGCTTAGCGCCTTATCGCTGCGTACCCGTGAGACCAGACGCGCGCGCGGTCCGCTTTTTCCATTCCCCATTCTCCATTCCCCACTCCCGGCCTTTCAGGGCTTCGGCCCCTGCCCCTCGTTGTCTTCCCACTTGAGCAGGCGCCGGGTGACGAAGCGATAGACCGGCTTGCCGCTGGCGAACCACAGTTCGCGCACCCAGGAATGGCGCTTGAGCAGGCGCCGCTCGACCGGGGTCAGCGCGTGCGCGCAGTACATGCGCTTGTGCTTGAGCAGATGGCGCAGGTCTTCACGCGCCAGCAGGCGCATCCAGCGCGAACGCGGCGCGCCGCGCACGGCCAGCTGGAAATCGATCAGCGCCGGGCTGCCGTCGGCCAGCACCAGCCAGTTGGCCTCCTTTGCCAGGTCGTTGTGCGCCACCCCGCGCCGATGCACCTGCTGCAGCAGGCGCCGCGCAGCGCGGAAATAGGCCAGGTCGCCGCGCGGCGGCCGCTGGTACATCGCCGCGCCGTCCAGATAACTGCGATCCAGGAAGGTGCCGTCCCAGCCGCGCAGCTGCGGCGTCGCCGCCATGCCGTCCAGCTGCCGCAAGGCGAGCGCCTCGCGCCGCGCCAGCCACCATGCGGGCAGCCGCAGCCACCACGGCGAGGCGGTGAGGTCGCGGCGGACGAAGCGCGCCTCGCCCTCGCCCAGCAGCAGGATGCGGCCGAAGCTGTCGGCCTTGAGGATCTGGACGGTGCGGGAAGCGGGGGCAGGCATCCGGCCAGTGTAGAGCGTGCGACGCGGTTTGACGGGTCTGCACGGTCGCCCGTCACTCCAGGCAGGCACCTGGTCCGGTGCTGCTCACCTGGGCGTCGTGCCAGGCGCCACCGCACGCCGCGCGTGCGTGACGCCGCCGCCCTGCGAAGCGACGGCGTCACGCACCGGCTTCGGCGCGGCGGCGCTGCCATCCCCGGCACGGGACGGCGACAACGACGCGCCCGACGGCAGACCAGGTCTGCCGGGCGGCCCGGTTGCGCAAGGCCGGTCGCCCGACACGGCACCCCGGCGCTAACGGACCGTCATCGTGCTCCCTCTATACTTGCCCGATGAATGCCTCATGGACCGATGCCACGCTGGAGTGGATCGCAGCACACCCCATCCTGGCCGGCGCGGTCATTTTCGCCATCGCGTTCTGCGATGCGGTCATCATCCTCGGCACCCTGGTGCCGGCGCTGCCGCTGCTGTTCGCGATCGGCGTGCTGATCGGCCTGGGCCAGATCTCCGGCCCATACGCGGTGGTCAGCGCCGCGCTCGGCGCGCTGATCGGCGATGCGCTCAGCTACTGGGTCGGCTATCGCTGGGGCCATCAGCTGCGCAACTACTGGCCGTTCAAGCGCTATCCGCAGTTGCTCGACCGCGGCGAGGCGATGTTTCGCCGCAATGCCTTCAAGAGCATCCTGGTGGCGCGCTATGTCGGCGCCATCCGTCCGTTCGTGCCGGCAGTGGCGGGCATGATGAAGATGCCGCTGCGGCGCTATCTGCTCCCAAGCAGCGTGGCCGCGGTGACCTGGTCGCTGCTGTTCCTGGGACCGGGCTGGCTGCTGGGCCAGGCCTACGACGCGGTGGCCGCGGTCGCCGGGCGCCTGTTCCTGGTGCTGGGCCTGCTGGCGCTGGCGCTGGGCCTGGTGTGGGCCATCGTGCTGTACGGCTACCGCTGGTCGGCCGGGCACATGGACGCACTGCTGGCGCGCGGCCTGGACTGGTCGCGCCGGCACCCGGTGCTGGGCCGCTACTCGATCGCGGTGTTCGACCCGCAGCGCCGCGAATCGGTGCCGCTGGCGATGCTGGCGGTGATGCTGCTGGCGCTGGGCTGGGGCTGGTTCGCGCTGCTGATGGTGGTGGTGGCGCACGGCGAGCCGCTGCGCCTGGACCTGGCCGTGCACGACCTGATGCTGGCCCTGCGCAACCCGCTGGCCGACTATCCGATGACCGCACTGGCCTCGCTCGGCGACTGGCAGGTGCTGCTGCCGCCGACCGCATTGGGCCTGCTCTACCTGGCCTGGCGCCGGCGCTGGATGGCCGCGGCGCACTGGCTGGCGGCGCTGGCGTTCGGCCTGGCCCTGACCAAGCTGCTCGGCACCACCGTGCACGTGGTGCGGCCGCCGGCGGCCAGCAGCGGTTTCGGCTTCCCCTCGGTGGCGGTGACCATGGCCACCATCAGCTTCGGCTTCTTCGCGGTACTGATCGCGCGCGAGCTGCCCGGGCGCTCGCGGGTGTGGCCGTACCTGCTGTCCGGCGCGGTGGTGACCCTGATCGGCTTCGCCCGCCTGTACCTGGGCGCGCACTGGCTCAGCGACGTGGTCGGCGGCATGCTGTTCGGCATCTTCTGGCTGCTGGTGCTGGGCATCGCCTACCGCCGCCGCTTCAACCGCGGGTTCTGGATGAAGCCGCTGGCCTGGCTGTTCTACGGCGGCTTCGCGATCGCCGCGCTGTGGTACGCGCCGCGCCAGCTGGAACGCAAGCTGGCCAAGTTCGAACCGCCGCCGCCGCAGGTCACGCAACTGGCGGACGCGGCCTGGTGGCAGCACGACTGGCGCACCCTGCCGTCGCGGCGCAACGAGTTCGACGACGACCAACGCTGGCCGTTGGACATCCAGGTGGCCGGGCCGCTGGCGCCGCTGCAGCGCCAGCTCGAAGCGGCCGGCTGGCGCGTGCAGCCGCAGGCCGGCTGGCAGCAGGCGCTGCAGTTGCTCGACTACAAGGCCACGCCGGCGCAGGTGCCGGTGCTGCCGGCGACGCTGGACACGCGGGTCGAATCGCTGCTGATGCTGCGCCCCGGCCCGAATCCGGACGAGCTGTACGCGCTGCGCCTGTGGCCGGCGCCGGCGCGCCTGCAGCCGGGCAACGTGCCGCTGTGGCTGGGCAGCGCGCAGAGCCTGCGCTACGAGCGCCACTTCAACCTGATCGGGTTGTGGCGGCCGCTGCGCGGCGCCGATCCGGCGCTCAATGCGGTGACCGAGGCGCTGCACGCGCTGCCCACGCGCAAGGACATGCACCGCCGCAGCGAAATCCCGGTGCTGCTGGTACGCAGCGAAGGCGAAGCGCCGCCGTCGCCCTGAGCGGCGGCGGCGTTACGCCTCAATCCCTCTCGAACCGATCGGTGCCACACCGGCGCTGCGCTGCGCTGCAGGCGCCGGCGGCGGGCGATGGCGGCTACTTCACCTCGACCCGGATCGAACGCGAGTCGGTGGCACGGTCCTCCCAATGCCGCGAGTAGACGAGCTCGATCGCGCCGCTGCCGTGATCGGTGGCCTTGAAGGTGTAGGTAACAGTGCTGGGGCAACCCATGCGACCGGTGGCGCAGGCCGTGCCGGGTGCATGCTCGATGTCGAGCAGCGCCAGCGGCGCGGGCAAGCTGCGCAAGGCCCAGGCACTGCCGGTCGACCCGTTTTCGGAGAGGGTGACAGCGAACAGTTGCCCGCGCTGCAGGGCGAACGGCTTCATCGACGGCGCCAGGCAGGTCTTGGGCGACACCTGATCGGCATTGCCGGTGACCAGGGCGATGGAACCGCGCGGGCAGTCGGCCTGGCCGGCTGCGGCTGCGGGCGCGGGGGCCGTCTCGGCGGCGATGGCGGGCAGGCTCGGACAGCCGCCGGCGGACAGCAACAACAGCAGGAAGGAACGCTTCATACGAAGTCCTCGATCGTGCGTGGATAGGACGTCAGGCCGCCAGGGCGGGATGCCGTTGCCGGCGGCCGGGCGCGGCCGCCGATCGCTGCCAAGCGTGGCCCGCGCCTGCTAGCGGCGCGCTGAATGCCGGCTGCGGCGCGCACGTGGCCCGCCTGTGGCATGACCCATCGAGAACAACGCGCGGCGATCGTGGCGATGATGGCGCAGCGCCGCACGGATGCCGGCCGCCGCGCTCCACGTCAGGCCAGGACGGCGACACCGCCCTCGCCTGCCTCGCTCAGGGAATCCAGGCCAGCAACTGGTCCAGTCGCGCGTGCGGGTCGTCTTCCTGCAGCAGCGACAGGCGCTGGCGCTCGTCCAGCGGCAGCAGTTCGGCCATGCGCCAGCCGACCCAGGCGGCCTGGTCGAGCTGGCGCGGGCCGGCCAGCGGATACACCGCGGCGGCCTGGTCGAGAATGCTGTCGAGCACGGTCGCCAACAGCGCATGCTGCGGACGCAGTTCGTCGTCGCCATCGGCCTCGCGCCATTCCACGTCGCCGACCACCAGGCCGTTGTCGCGGACCCGGCTGCGCAGCACGTGGAAGCGCCGCGCGCCGCGCAGGCTCAGCACCAGCACGCCATCGGCGCCGACATCGAAATCGACGATGCGCGCCTCGGTGCCGAACGCCGCCGGCACCGCCGGGGCGCCGGTCTCGCTGCCGTCCAGGATCAGGCACACGCCGAAGCCGCTGTCGCTGCGCCCGCATTCGCGGACCAGGTCCAGGTAGCGGCGCTCGAACACCCGCAGCTTGATCGAGGCGCCGGGCAGCAGCACCGCGTGCAGCGGGAACAGCGGCAGCGTGCTCCGCTGCGCGCTCACGCGCCAGCTCCGCCGTGCCCGACGACGCTCATTGCAGCGCGGCCAGGAAGCGACGCGGCGCGCCGTCGAAGCCGCCGTTGGACATGAACACCACGTGGTCGCCGGCGCGCGCCTGCGCCTGCAGCGCGGCCAGCAGGGCGTCCACGTCGGGCGCCGCGCAGGCCTCGCCGCGCACCGCGGCGATCACCTTGCCCGCATCCCAGGCCAGTTCCGGCCGCTGCAGGAACACCACCGCGTCGGCGGCCTCCAGCGACGGCGCCAGCGCTTCGGCATGCGCACCCAGCCGCATCGAATTGCTGCGCGGCTCCATCGCCACCACGATGCGCGCGGCACCGACCTTGGCGCGCAGGCCTTCGAGCGTGGTGCGGATGGCGGTGGGATGGTGGGCGAAGTCGTCGTAAACGGTGATGCCCTGCGCCTGGCCGAGCACTTCCAGGCGCCGCTTGACGCTGCGGAAGCGCGCCAGCGCCGGCATCACCTGCGCCGGCACCACGCCCACCGCATGGGCGGCGGCCAGCGCGGCCAGCGCGTTCATCACGTTGTGGCGGCCGAGCAGCGGCCAGTCCACCTCGCCCAGTTCGCGGCCCTGGTGCAGCACCGCGAAGCGGCTGCCGTCGGCAGCGATCAGACGCGCGCTCCAGTCGAAGCCGGGATCGAAGCCGAAGCGCTCCACCGGGGTCCAGCAGCCCATCGCCAGCACCTCGCGCAGGTGCGCGTCCTCGCCGTTGACGATCAGCCGCCCGCGGCGCGGCACGGTCCGCACCAGATGGTGAAACTGGCGCTGGATCGCGGCGACGTCGGGGAAGATGTCGGCGTGGTCGTACTCGAGGTTGTTGAGAATCGCCACCAGCGGCCGGTAGTGCACGAACTTGCTGCGCTTGTCGAAGAACGCGGTGTCGTACTCGTCGGCCTCGACCACAAACAGCGGGCGGCCCTCCAGGGCCGGCTCCTGATGTCCTTCTCCCTCCGGGAGAAGGTGGCGCGCAGCGCCGGATGAGGGTTGGGCGACCGGCAACCCCAGCCGCGCGGACACGCCGAAATCCTCGGCCACTCCGCCGATCAGAAAGCCCGGCTCGCGCCCGGCGGCCTGCAGCAGCCAGGTCAGGATGCTGGTGGTGGTGGTCTTGCCGTGAGTGCCGGCCACGGCCAGGGTGTCGCGCCCCGGCAGCACCTGTTCGCTCAACCATTGCGCACCCGAGGTGTAGGCGCGCCCGGCGTCGAGCACCGCCTCCACCGCCGCGTTGCCGCGCGACAGCGCGTTGCCGACGATCACCTGGTCGCAGTCCGCGGCGATGTGCTCGGGCAGGTAGCCCTGCTTCAGCGCGATGCCAAGGTGTTCCAGCTGCGTGGACATCGGCGGGTAGATCGCCTGGTCGCTGCCCTCGACCGCATGGCCGAGTTCGCGCGCCAGCGCGGCGACACCGCCCATGAACGTACCGGCGATGCCGAGAATATGGATCTTGCTCATGGCCGGATTGTCGCCGATCCCCCGGCGCACGCAAACCGGCGCAGGTGCGGCCGTTGGCCGTGGCAGGCAGGCCGTGGGACCGATCCGGGGCAATCGTGGCGCGGCGCCGTCAAGTAGGGAATCCCCCACATCCGCTGAGGAAAGTCCCCGATAGGCAAGTCGGGAGCCGACGCCGAGAATGAACGGGCCAGCCTCGACACCCTGTGGTTCTACTCCCCAAGAGACCATCCCCAAGGGAGCTCATGTCGTGGGGCTCTGAGCAAGCCCGTTCGCTGGCACCTTCTTTCCCCGATCCCTGCCCTCCATTGGCAGGCGGGATGCGCGCCCACGGTGGCCACTCGCTGTGCGCAGCGCAGCAGGACATGTCCTTACGTCGCTTTACCGCCGCAGGAGCGGTTTCAGCCGCGGCGTGCCTTACCAGGTATGCGTGTCGCGGCGGAAACCGCTCGTACGGGCGGGCGTGGCGCGTCGTGACGGGAGGCGCACCGCCACCGGTACGGCGCCGTCTGCACGACCGGCACCCGCGGCGGGCGCCGGCGTGCCGGGCCGCCTCAGCGGCCGATCGCCGCCAGGATGCGGGCGAGCACCTCGTCCAGCGAGCCGACGCCATCCACTCGCGCCAGCGTGCCGCGCTTGTCGTAGAAGCCGATCACCGGCGCGGTCGAATCGGTGTAGACCTGCAGGCGCTTGCGCACCGACTCGGGATTGTCGTCCTCGCGGCCTTCGGCCTTGGCGCGGCCGGCGATGCGCTCGACCAGCAGTTCGTTGGCCACGTCCAGCTGCACCACCGCGTCCAGCGGCTGGCCGAGCTTGGCCAGCAGTTCGTCCAGCGCGCCGGCCTGGGCCAGGTTGCGCGGGTAGCCGTCGAGGATGAAGCCGTTGCGCACGTCGTCGCGGCCGAGGCGCGATTCGAGCATGCCGAGCAGGATGTCGTCGGAGACCAGGTCGCCGCGCGCCATCACTTCCTTGGCCTGCACGCCCAACGGGGTGCCGGCGGCGACTTCGGCGCGCAGCAGATCGCCGGTGGAGATGTGCGGGATCTGCAGCTTGTCCTTCAGGCGGGCCGCCTGCGTGCCCTTGCCCGATCCGGGCGGTCCCAACAGAACCAATCGCATCAACCTGACTCCTCGAGGAAAGTACCGTGCGCGGCCGGCGGCGTTAGACTCGGGGGCCACGCCTGCGCTGCACCGCTAGATCCCCAGCTTACCGCATCCGGGCAATGTCCCGGCAATGTCCCCACCCCAGGAGCGAACCCCGACCATGGCCCAAGGCACCCTGCTGTACGCCCAGTCCGGCGGCGTCACCGCCGTCATCAACGCCAGCGCCGCCGCCGTCATCGGCGAAGCGCGGGCGCGCAAGGTCAAGGTGCTGGCCGCGCGCAACGGCATCCTCGGCGCGCTGCGCGAGGACCTGATCGACACCTCCAAGGAGTCGGCGGCGGCGATCGCCGCGCTGGCCCATACACCCGGCGGCGCGTTCGGCTCGTGCCGCTACAAGCTCAAGTCGCTGGAGGCCGACCGCGCCAAATACGAGCGCCTGCTGCAGGTACTGCAGGCGCACGACGTGCGCTACTTCCTCTACAACGGCGGCAACGATTCGGCCGACACCGCGTGGAAGGTCTCGCAGCTGGCGCAGGCGTTCGGCTACCCGCTGCACTGCATCGGCGTGCCCAAGACCATCGACAACGACCTGGCGGTCACCGACACCTGCCCGGGCTTCGGCTCGGCGGCCAAGTACACCGCGGTGTCGGTGCGCGAGGCGGCGCTGGACGTGGCGGCGATGGCCGAAACCTCGACCAAGGTATTTGTCTACGAGGCCATGGGCCGCCATGCCGGCTGGCTGGCCGCCGCCGCCGGACTGGCCGCGCAATCGCCGGGCGACGCGCCGCAGATCATCCTGTTCCCCGAACGCGCCTACGACGAGGCCGCCTTCCTGGCGCAGGTGCGCAAGGTGGTGGACAAGGTCGGCTGGTGCGTGGTGGTGGCCAGCGAAGGCATCCAGACCGCCGACGGCCGCTTCGTCGCCGATGCCGGCGGCGGCACCGATGCGTTCGGCCACAGCCAGCTCGGCGGCGTGGCGTCCTACCTGGCCGGCAAGGTCAAGGCCGAACTCGGCTACAAGGTGCACTGGACCCTGCCCGACTACCTGCAGCGTTCGGCCCGCCACCTGGCTTCGCGCACCGACTGGGAGCAGGCGCAGGCGGTCGGCAAGGCCGCGGTGCAGTTCGCGCTGAAGGGCATGAACGCGGTGATGCCGGCGATCGTGCGCAGCAGCGATGCGCCGTACCGCTGGAAGATCGAGGCGGCGCCACTGCACAAGGTCGCCAACCACGAGAAGAAGATGCCCGCCGGTTTCCTGCGCAAGGATGGCTTCGGCATCACCGACAAGGCGCGCCGCTACTTGCAGCCGCTGATCCGCGGCGAGGCGCCGCTGCCCTACGGCACGGACGGCCTGCCCAAGTACGTGGCGCTGAAGAACGTGGCGGTGAAGAAGAAGCTGCCGGCCTGGGAGGGCTGACAGCGCGGGCGCACGATCGGCATGACGTCATCGGCGCATGCCGTCGCGCGCGGGATGTCGCCGTTGGCGCCAGCCTCTGCAGGCGCTGCGCCGGACCGATCGGGGGACGCGACAGGACGCTGCAGGGGTCCTGGCGCATCCACCACGGATGTCGGATTGCCTGCAGCTTGAGAGAAGACGAGGCCACCAGGATGCGCAACACGCACGAAGACCCAAGCAGCGCGTGCGGCCACGTGCGCTTCGATTGGCACAGCGACCCCATCACCCGTGCGACGCCGGTGGACGAGCACTATCGCAACACGCAGAACGTGCGCCGCTTCCTCGTGACCATGTGCGGCGACGGCTTCGCGTTCGACCGCGCGTTCATGGCCTGGATCAGGAATGGCGTCGCCAAGACCATGGGCGACGTCGCCGACGAATGGCGGCGACGGCACACCGGCAACGTGCCGACCTGAGGCTCCGCGCGCGCCGCATGCGACGGATCGGCGACGGTCAAGAAGTGCGACAGCAACGCAAAGCGCAAAGCCGCCAAGCCTGTCCTGGATCCTGCTTTACGCAGGCGTCGAGGGATCGCATGCGCCGTGCCTGTGCGGCCTCACGACAGCCACGTTACCGTGGCGCATACGCAGCGCGGGTCGCGGCCGCCCTGCCTGCGCGATGCAGGGCGTGACGGCCGAGGCGGCTCGGCAATCCTCCCGCTCAGCGGCAGGCCTTGCCTTCCACCGTCATCTGCGCGGTGAACTGCGGCACCTGCGGGACCTTGCCGGCGGCCGCCTGCTGCTTGGCCTCTTCCAGATAGATCCGCGACTGGCCCTGACCATCGCGCTCGGTGTTCAGCGCCACCGGCTTGCGCCACACCCGCACCACCGCCTGCTGCGACGGACAGGCGGCGCTGGGCACGCGGATCAGATCGTTGAACTTCCAACCGGTGGCCTCGCTGGGCTTGGCCTGATCGAACTCGACCAGCCTGGCGCGCGGCTGGCAGGTCGGGCTGCTGCGCACCGCGGAGAAGCGGTAGGGCTGCGCCGCATCGCCGGTGTACTCGCCCTCGAAGCGCACGCAGGCCTCGGGGATCTGGCGGATGGTATGCACCACGCCCACCGCCTGCGGCGCGCTGGCCGGGCGCTGCAGTTCCGGGGTCGGGTCGGCGGCTGCAGCGGCCAGCGGCGCCAGCGCACACAGGCCGAGGGCCAGGATCGAGGCGCGTGCGCGCAGCCTTGGGGAAATCGTCGATTGCATCGGAGGGCTCCTGGGAAGCGATGCGCCACGCTGCCACGCACAGACTGAACCGCACGCCAAAAGTGAGACGCCCTGCCTGGTCGCTGGCGGCATCACGGAGGCAGGCGCATACTCGCCCACGTTCAGGCCAGATGACATTGCGATACGCACCAGCGGCGCGCGTTGTGGCCGCGGAGTCGTTGCATGCTTCAGCTCCTACGGTGTGATCCCCCGGTATGTCCAGCGCTTGGGCGCCATCCACATCCTTGGGAGGGGTCATGCTGGAACGATATGCGGTCACCGTGGCACTGGCGTGCGCGGCTCTGGCGGTGCTCTACGGCATCGTCTCCACGCGCTGGATCCTGGCGCAGCCCGCCGGCAACGAACGCATGCGGCAGATCGCCGATGCGATCCAGGAAGGCGCCCGCGCCTACCTCAACCGACAGTACCTGACCATCGCCATCGCCGGCGCGGTCCTGCTGGTGCTGGTCGGGGTGTTCCTGAGCTGGTACACCGCCGG
This sequence comes from Xanthomonas sp. LF07-6, assembly GCF_034105445.1. Classification (NCBI taxonomy): domain Bacteria; kingdom Pseudomonadati; phylum Pseudomonadota; class Gammaproteobacteria; order Lysobacterales; family Lysobacteraceae; genus Xanthomonas; species Xanthomonas sp. LF07-6. The sequence continues at coordinate 158,754 of NZ_JAXGGI010000007.1, read as the reverse complement.
CGGCTTCGCGATCGGCGCGGTGCTGTCCGGGGTCGCCGGCTACATCGGCATGAACCTGTCGGTGCGCGCCAACGTGCGTACCGCCGAAGCGGCGCGGCGCGGGCTGGCGCCGGCGATGGCGGTCGCGTTCCGCGGCGGCGCGATCACCGGCATGCTGGTGGTCGGGCTGGGCCTGATCGGCGTGGCCGGCTACTACGGCCTGCTGCAATGGCTGGGACACAGCGTGGGCGACAGCCTGCATGCGCTGGTCGGCCTGGCCTTCGGCAGTTCGCTGATCTCGATCTTCGCGCGCCTGGGCGGTGGCATCTTCACCAAGGGCGCCGACGTCGGCGCGGACCTGGTCGGCAAGGTCGAGGCCGGCATCCCCGAGGACGATCCGCGCAACCCGGCGGTGATCGCCGACAACGTCGGCGACAACGTCGGCGACTGCGCCGGCATGGCCGCCGACCTGTTCGAGACCTACGCGGTCACGGTGATCGCGACGATGCTGCTGGGCGGGCTGATGGCCGCCGAGGCGGGGCGCAACGCGGTGCTGTATCCGCTGGTGCTGGGCGGGGTGTCGATCGTCGCCTCGATCGTCGGCACCTTCTTCGTGCGCGTGCGCCCGGGCGGCTCGATCATGGGCGCGCTGTACAAGGGCGTGGTGGTCTCGGCGGTGCTGGCGGCGCTGGCGTTCTGGCCGGTGACCCAGCAACTGATGGGCGACACCGCCGCCGGTGCCGGCAAGCTCTACGGCTGCGCGCTGATCGGCCTGGCGCTGACCGGGCTGATCGTGTGGATCACCGAGTACTACACCGGCACCCAGTACAAGCCGGTGCAGCACGTGGCGCAGGCCTCGACCACCGGCCATGGCACCAACATCATCGCCGGCCTGGGCATCTCGATGAAGTCCACTGCGCTGCCGGTGATCGCGGTGTGCGCCGCGATCTGGGGCGCGTTCGCGCTGTCGGGCCTGTACGGCATCGCCATCGCCGCCACCGCGATGCTGTCGATGGCCGGCATGATCGTGGCGCTGGATGCGTACGGCCCGATCACCGACAACGCCGGCGGCATCGCCGAGATGGCGGAACTGCCGCCGGAGGTACGCGCGGTCACCGACCCGCTGGACGCGGTCGGCAACACCACCAAGGCCGTGACCAAGGGTTATGCGATCGGCTCGGCGGCGCTGGCGGCGCTGGTGCTGTTCGCCGACTACACCCACAACCTGCGCGCCGCGCACCCCACCGAAACCTTCGCCTTCGATCTATCGGACCATACGGTGATCATCGGCCTGCTGATCGGCGGCCTGATCCCCTACCTGTTCGGCGCGATGGCGATGGAAGCGGTCGGCCGTGCCGCCGGCGCGGTGGTGGAGGAAGTGCGGCGGCAGTTCCGCGAGATCGCCGGCATCATGCAGGGCACCGGCAAGCCGCAGTACGACCGCGCGGTGGACATGCTGACCCGCTCGGCGATCCGCGAAATGATCGTGCCCTCGTTGCTGCCGGTGGCGGTGCCGATCGTGGTCGGCCTGTTGCTGGGCCCGCGCGCGCTCGGCGGCCTGCTGATCGGCACCATCGTCACCGGGCTGTTCGTGGCCATCTCCATGACCACCGGCGGCGGCGCCTGGGACAACGCCAAGAAGTACATCGAGGACGGCCATTTCGGCGGCAAGGGCAGCGAGGCGCACAAGGCCGCGGTGACCGGCGACACCGTCGGCGACCCGTACAAGGACACCGCCGGCCCGGCGATCAATCCGCTGATCAAGATCATCAACATCGTGGCGTTGCTGCTGGTGCCGCTGCTGTAGCCACACGCGCAGCGGGCGTCGGCGACATGCCGGCGCCTGCTGCGCGTCCTTTGCCGCTACAGGCAGTCGATCAGGCCGTCGTTGATGCTGTGCTCGCTGTGCGGCAGCGGCGCGAACAGCGGCCGCTCGCCCGACAGCGCCGCATACAGCGCGTGCAGCCGGGTCTGCGGCTGCAGCGGGGTCCGGCAGTGCCATAGCCGCGCATCGACCACGACCCGGCCGGTGCCCGCATCGATACTGGCCTCGCTGGCGCCGAAGCTCCAGATGCACTCCCCGATCACCCCGTCGCGCTGGCGCACCGAGCAGCGATAGCGCAGCGGCCGGTAGTCGCTGTAGTCGCCTTCGCAGAAGGTGTCGCCGCAGAGCTGGTCGAAGTCGTGCGCCAGCCGTCGCTCCAGGTCGGAGAACGCCTCCCAGCCCTCGCCCGGGGCGGGATAGTCCATCGCATCCACGTAGGCCGGTTGCGCCTGTTGCGCCTGCGCAGCGCCGCAGGCCAGGACCAGCACCGCCAGCAGCGGCAGCATCGATTGCCGGATTCCGTTCATCGTCTTGCTCCTTGGGTGGGGACAGTGGCCACAGGATCGCCGCCACCCGATTCCGGCACCATCGGAATGCGCCCCATGCGGGCCGGTATGGAGTCCGAAACCGCTGTAGGAATCCTCCGAACCGCCGTGCGCTGCATTGCAACAGCCAACCGACTAGAATGCCTGCCTCTTTAGAAGCCACTCCACTGGAGCTAGCGCATGGGTCTGGAACTGGTCACCTCCGGCAAGAACCTGCCGGAAGAAATCAACGTCGTCATCGAAATCCCGAAGGATTCCGAGCCGGTCAAGTACGAAGTGGACAAGGCCAGCGGCGCCATCTTCGTCGACCGCATTCTCTCCACCCCGATGCGCTACCCGTGCAACTACGGCTACGTGCCCAATACCCTGTGCGGCGACGGCGACCCGGCCGACGTGCTGGTGGTGCTGCCGCTGCCGCTGGTGCCCGGCTGCGTGGTGCGCTGCCGCCCGGTCGGCGTGCTGAAGATGAGCGACGAGGCCGGCAGCGACGAGAAGATCCTGGCGGTGCCGGTGGCCAAGGTGTTCCAGGGCTATGCGCACATCGAGGACATCACCCAGGTGTCCGGCCACTGGATGGAGCGCATCGGCCACTTCTTCGAGCACTACAAGGACCTGGAGAAGGGCAAGTGGGTCAAGCTCGACGGCTGGGGCAACGCCGAGGAAGCCAAGCGCATCCTGCGCGAGTCCGTGACCCGATTCGAAGCCGGCGCCTGAGCCGCCGCCACGGCGGGGCGCTGCCGCCCCGCCGTGGCTGATCCGTTTCACGTTTTGCCGTTGCCGGGGCGCCGCCCTTCGGGGTTTGCGGTACATTGCGCCATGGCATCACCGAGCCCGGTCCGTCCGCGATCCGGCTCTTCTTGGGGGACAGACTCTTGCGCATCCTGTTCGTCGGCGACGAAGCCAGCCTTCCGTCCGAAGTCACTGAATACATTCGCGATCTTGGCGACGACTGGCAGGTCCAGAGCGTTGCCGACGGCAATGCCGCGATCGCCGCGGCGGCCACGGTGCGCCTGGATGCGGTGATCGCCGCGCCGACGCTGCCGGACCTGACCACCGCCACCCTGCTCGGCCAGATCCGCACGCTGAGCCCGGAAACCATCCGCATCGCGCTGATCGAGGCCGAACAGAGCAATCGCGCGCCGCCGGCGCGGATCATCGGCGTGGCCCACCGGTTCCTGCCGCTGCCGCTGTCCCCGGAAATGCTGCTGGAGGCGGTCACCAGCCTGGAGGAACTGCAGGAACTGCTGGGCAACCCGCGCCTGCGTTCCAGCATCGGCCGCATCGAGAAGCTGCCCTCGCCGCCGCATCTGTACCTGAGCCTGATGCATGCGCTGGAGCAGGACGAAGGCAGCAACGCCGCCGACCTGGCCAAGCTGGTCTCGGCCGACCCGGCGATCGCGGCCAAGGTGCTGCAGCTGTGCAATTCGGCGTTCTTCTCCAACGGCCGCACCATTTCCGACCTGCGTACCGCCGTCACCCGGCTGGGCACCGCCACCCTGCGCGACCTGGTCCTGGCCAGCGAGGTGTTCTCGGTGCAGGCGCTGTCCAACGTCGAGCGCAACGCGCTGCAGCAGCGCTCGCTGCTGGCGTCCAAGCTGGCCGCGAAGATGCTGCCGGCTTCCAGCGTGGAACTGGGTTCGACCGCGGCGCTGCTGGCCGACATCGGCCTGCTGCTGCCGGGCGTGCGCGACGAGCGCGAGCCGCCCACCGATGCCAACGATACCCGGCCGGGCCATGCCGAAGCCGGTGCCTACCTGCTGGGCCTGTGGGGCCTGCCGATGCCGATCATCGAGGCGGTGGCCTTCCATCGCCAGCCGCAGCGTTCCAGCACCCGCAGCTTCTGGGTCACCGGCGCGGTGCACGTGGCGATGGCGCTGGCCAGCGGCTCGGAGGTCGACGAGGAGTACCTCTCCAAGACCGGCATGCTCAACAAGCTGCCGAGCTGGCGCGAGCATGCCGAGAACCTGATGGGACTGACCTCTGCCTGAGCCCGACCGTGGCGCGCGCGGCCTGCCGCCGCGTGCGCCGGATGGTGCCTTCTGCACTTCGCCGGCGTCCTCGCTGCCGTTGGCACGCGTCTTTCGGCGCCTCTCGCGCCGCCATCGCGGCTCGCCAGCCGCCCAATCCGCGCGATGGTCCGCCGCGCGCCCCTGCAGTGGTGCGTCGATTGCCCCATCCCGCGTCAAGGCGAGAGTCGCTTCCCCCTGTCCCTCGCAGCGTGTAGTGGCCGCGAGAGGAACTACGTGAGGGCATCCATCCCCCACGACGGCGCGACGCGCGCTGACGTAGGAGCAGTTGCATTCGGCCACAGCGAGTTCATGACGCCGGCACGCGATGCCAAGTCGCCTTGCGTCGCATCGCCACCGGTCGCCGGACCACTGGCAGCGACGCGAACGCGAGGAAGCACCGGCCATGCGCCACGCCCCAGCTCGCCAACCGCCTGCCCGCCGCCCGGCACGCCACGTCACACACGCCGCGCAGGCACAAAAAAAGACGGGCCTTGCGGCCCGTCTTCGTGTCACGCAAACAGCTCGATCAGAAGCGCTGGGTGTACTTCATGTACACGTAGCGACCGATGTCGAAGCCGCCGTAGTAGGCGAAGCTGCTGTCCGGGGCCGAGTACATCAGCGGACCGCGGTGGTCGAACACGTTGTTCGCACCAATGGCGATCGTCGCGTCCCACGGCGCCCTCCAGTTGACCTGCAGGTCGTGGAAGGTGTTGGCACCGGTGTGACGCAGCGGATCGGCTTCGCCATTGGCAAAGTGGTCCGGCGCATCGCAGTAGTCAGCGGCGCGCGAGATGCACTTTTCCTTCATGCCGGAGTAGTAGCGCAGGGTGTAGTTCACACCGAAGTCGCCCATCGTCCAGTTCACGCCCAGGTTGGAACGCACGCGGAAGATGCCCGGAGTACCGACACTGCCGATGGTGATGTTGTCGCCCGCGGCGTTCTGGCCGGCTTCGTCGTACTTGCTGACGTAGCTGGTCTGCCAGTCGATCATGATCTTGCCGAACGCCATTTCCGGCAGACGGTAGCGGATGCCCAGATCGTAGCCTTCGGTCTCCATCTGGCCGAGGTTGGCCACACCGTAGGTCATTGCCGAGATGTGGCCGTCGGCGGCGCGGGTCACGCCGGCGCAGCGCTCGGCATTGCCCAGCACGTAGCAGTCGCGCAGGATGCGGTCGACGCTATCGGCGATGATCATGTCCTTGATCTCGTAGCGGTACCAATCCAGCGAGATGTCCAGGCCCTGCACCCAGCGCGGGCTCCACACCAGACCGGCGGTCTTGCTGGTGGAGGTCTCCGGACGCAGGTTCGGGTTGGAGCCGCTGATGAACTCGTCCGGGGTCTGGCAAGGAAGGGTCGAACACGGCACGTAGCCCTGGCCCAGCTGGGTGTAGCCGACCGGCACGCCGGCCGCGCTGCACGCCGCATTGCCGTTGACGCTGTTCGGCGCACCCACGCCGCACGGATCGATGTACGACTCGAAGCTGCTGTTCAGGCCGCCGTACAGATCGCTGATCGTCGGGGCGCGGAAGCCCTCGGCGTAGGTGCCACGGACCAGCAACTCGTCGATCGGCTTCCAGGTGAAGCCGAACTTGGAGTTCACCGTGTCGCCGAAGTTGCTGTAGTCGGAGTAGCGGCTGGCCAGGTTCAGGGTCAGCTGCTTGGCGAACGCCATGTCGGCCAGGATCGGCACGTTCAACTCGAGGTAGAACTCGTCCAGATCGTAGTTGCCGGAGGTGGTCTTGGCGCCCAGGCCGGTGCTCTCACCCGACTGCGCGAAGGCGTCCGGCGAGAAGCGGCCTTCTTCCTTGCGGTGCTCGTAGCCGACCGCGATGCCGAGGTCGCCTGCCGGCAACGTCGCCAGGGTACCGCTCAGGTTGGCGGTGTAGCTGGTGGTCTTGGTCAGGCCGGTATCGGTGAAGTACGGGAACAGGAACGCCTGGGTGTCCGCATCGGCCAGCGAACCCGGGCCAGCCACGCCGTACGGCAGCAGCGGGTTCCACGGGCGGCAGGCGCTCAGCGACACCGGCGCGGCGGCGGTACCGCACTGGGCGACGCCATTGGCGTTGATGAAGGACGAACCCAGCGCCTGGCGCGCCGCGATCAGGCTCATGTCGCCGTGACCGGTCTTGGTGCTCTCGTTGCGGTTCCACAGCGCACCGACGTCCCAGTCCCAGCTCTTGTCGGCGAACTCGAAGGAGCCGCTGATGGTCGGCGCGAAGCGCGTGGTCTTCAGCTTGCTCTCGGTGGTACGCGGCACTTCCCAGAGGCGGCGGCGGAAGTCGATGTCCTGGCCGATCGGGTTGAACGCGCTGTCGCCGGCCAGCGGGGTGCCGAACGCGGCGGACTGGTACGGATAGCCGGCGATCTGCTGATCGGTGGTGCGCTCGTTGTAGAGCACGTCGGCGTTGAAGACGATCGAGTCGGTCAGGTCGTAGTTGGCGTTGGCGAACACCGACTTACGCTCGATGCCGGTCTGCACCATCATCTGCTGGTTGGAGTTGGCACGCTCGGCCGCCGTCAGCGGGTGGTAGTCGGCCGGATTGTTCGGGTTGCCGCCCTGGTTCAGCGTCTGCCACACAGCGACTTCCGGATCCGAGCAATCCACGGTCAGCGGGTTGCACCAGCTGCCGTTCTGGCTGATCGGACTCCAGCCGCTCGGCGTCGAGTTCGGGCCACGGCTGCCGTCGCGGCTGAACCAACGGTTCTTGGCGAACACCGGATCCTGCTTGGAATACTCGGCGGTCAGCGCCACGCCACCGCGCTCGCCCTGGGTGCCGATGGTGAAGGAGTACTGCGAGGTCTTGCCGTCGCCTTCGCCGAACTGGCCGAACTCGGCCGAGACTTCGGCGCCGTCGAAGCGCTTGCGGGTGATGACGTTGACCACGCCGGCAATGGCGTCGGAGCCGTAGATCGACGAGGCGCCGTCCTTCAGCACTTCGATGCGCTCGATCGCCGCCATCGGGACCTGGCTCAGGTCCTGCAGGCCGGAGGTGGTCGCGCCCAGGCGCTTGCCGTTCAGCAGCACCAGGGTGCGCGCGGCACCGAGGTTGCGCAGGTCGACGTAGTAGCCGCCGACGTTTTCGCCGGAGGCCAGCGCATCGGCGCGCGAGATCGCCGGGGAACCGGCCGAGGTCAGGTTCTGCAGCACGTCGGCGACCGAGGTGTAGCCCTGGCGCTCCAGCGCCTGGCGGTCCAGGGTCAGGATCGGCTGCTGGGTTTCGACGTCGGCGCTACGGATGCGCGAACCGGTGATTTCGATCCGGTCCAGCGTGGTGGTGGACGAGGCGGCGGCTTCTTGCGCGCCGGCAATCGCCGGCGTCAACGCGATCGCGATGCTGGCGGGCAGCAAGCCCAGCCGCACTGCGGGAGTGCGAAGGTTCATCAATCTCTCCAGGGTAACGTTAGGGGCGTGTTAAGACGCCCTCGGCACGTTACGTTCCGGTGAGCGCGGCTGCTTTGCCGCTGTCGCCTGCAGACTTTGCCGATTCTGGCGGCACGGTGCTGCCATGGCGATATTGCGAGGCGGAGACACCGAAGCGTGCGCGGAACGCCCGCGCGAAGCTGCAGCAGTTGTCGAATCCGCTGGCGGCGGCCACCTCGCCGATCATCATGGTGGTGTCGCGCAACAGGTCCGCCGCGCGCTCCAGGCGCAGGCGCGCCGACAACGCCTGCGGGCTTTCCTCGTACAGGCTCTGGAACGTCTTGGACAGGTACCAGCCGGAGAAGTTGGTCAGCTCGGCCAGTTCGCTGATCCGCACCACGCGGTCGCGATGGCCGTCCAGATACAGCCGCGCACGCTGCATGCGCCCGAACACCTGGCGCTTGCGCATCCGCGAGCGCCCGGGACAACGCTGCACGCGGCGCGACAACTCGCCCTGCATGGAGGCCAGATGCAGCAGCACCGGCCGCATCGCCAACGCATCGCCGGGCCGCGCCGCCGCCTGTCGCCACAGGCGCAAGGCGGTCCGCGTCTCGCGCAGCGACAACTCGCCGCGCCCCGCATACAAGGTCTCGTCGGCCATCCGGCCCAAGGCCTTCAGCGCCTCGCCATCCAGGCTCAGCCCGATGCACAGGCCGTCGCGGTCGGTCTGCAGCATCGGCCGCGAGTCGCGTTCGAAGGCCAGCCACTGGCCGCGGCGCAGGGCGAAACGCCCCTCCTTGGCCTCGATCCAGGCGCTGCCACGCAACTGCAGCCAGACCGTGAAGGCATTCGCCGAGGCCTGCACGCTGGCCAGGCGCGCCGCGCCCAGGCAGGCCGGACCCGCCGGCGCGTCGTCGGCGTCCAGCACCAGTTGTTGTCCATGATCGACCAGGAAAGATTGCCGCATCCGAGCACCTGCTTGACGTAAACCGGTGCGCAGTCTTTGCCGAATGTGGCGGCAGGTCAGGACGTCTTGGCGATAGTTGTCCGAAATCGCCACGACGCCCTTACGAACAACTTACGAAGCCTATTTTTCCTTCCGGATCAGCCAGTTGTGCGAGATGGTCGAGAACCATTCCGGCTGCTCGTGCACGCGCATGAAGCCGATCTCGCTGCCATCCTCGACCGCCAGTGCCACATAGGCGTCGCCACTGCGCGGATCGATGCTGAAGCCGTTGACCGCACTGAAGTGGTCGCGGTCCAGGCACACGCTTGCAGCGAGGCCACCGTCGATCCGCGCCATGCGGCTGGCGCATTCGCCGGTCTGGAACAGGTAATGCACCGCACCCTCGGGGCCCAGCGCCCAGCTGCGGTAGCGCCACAGCGATGGCAGACTGTCGTCCACGACACGCACGCTGGCCAAGTCCAGGCTGGCATCGACGCGCCACAGGCCGCTGCGCGCGAGCCGGGTGAACAGGATCTCCCCAGTGGCGGGATCAGCGCGGACCTGGGAAACATCCGGCAAGGTCGCCAAGGGCCGCCAGGGCACCGCGCGCCGGTCGTACAACTGCAGGCGGGTGCGGCCGTTCTCGCCCAGCAGGACCAGCAGTTGACCAGGTTCGGCGGTGTACAACGCCTGCAGCGGCTCGCCGGCCGGCACCGGCAAGGCCGCCACACTGCCGGATTGCGGCCGGACCTCATAGATCGCCGAATGCCCCTGCGCATCGCGGCCGCTGACCAGCAGCGCCTGGCTGTCGGCCGACCACGCCAGGGGCTGCCGGGTCTCCGGCCGCACGCCCTCGATCAGCCGCAACGAGGTCGGCTGGCGCACATCGCCCCACCACAGCGCGTAGCTGCCGTCGCGATCGGAGGTGAAGGCGAGTTGGCGCCCGTCGGGCGCGATGCTCGGCTGGCCGTCGCGGCCGGTGGACGCGAACAGCCGCTGGCGCTCGCGCGACACATCCGCCGCTCCCGCCCGGATGCGGTACACGGCGAACTGCGGACGCCGGTGCACGAACGCCAGGCTGCCGCCGTCGCGCGCCAGCCGCGGCGCCTGCGCATCGCTCAACCCCAGGTCGCGCAGGCGCCGGGTCTGCGTGTCCAGCCGGTACAGCCGGGTCTCGCCATCGACGCGGCGCCCGAACACGATGCCCTGCCCGTCGCGCGCCCAGTCCCAGCCGCGGATCTCGGCGAATTCGTGGGTCAACGGCTCGGCGGTGCCGCCGGCCGCTGGCATCCGCCACAGCCCGCCCATCTGCGGATTGCGCACGAAGGCGATCCATTTGCCGTCCGGCGAGTAGCGCGGCGCGTAATCGAAATCGCCGGCGGCGACCGGATAATCCAGCGCCGTCCAGCGCCCGCTGCCCAGATCCAGCACGCGGATGCCGCGCGCCGGCTGACGCCCGTTCATGCTGCCGAACACCAGGCCGCGGCCATCCGGCGTCCAGTCGAAGCTGAGCAATTCGCTGTCGTCGCAACGCGCAACTTCGCGCGCGGGCGTGCGCCCGTCGGCCTGCACCAGCATCACCCGGCACTGGCGGTCGGCACCGAGTCGAGCGAAGGCGATGTGCGTGCCGTCGGGCGACCAGGCGGGCAGGCGGTCGGAGGCGCCGCGGGCCGGGACGCCCAGCGAGCGCGGGGGCGTACTGCCGGCGGCGCCGCTGGTCGGCTGGATGAGCAACTGGGTGCCGTCGCTGCCGGTGGCGCGTGCGGCATAGGCCACCTGCGCGCCATCCGGAGACAGCGCCGGCTCCAGCTTGAAGCCGGACATGGCGGTGATCAGCCGGTACGGCCGCTTGGGGCTGCCCAGCACGCGTTCCTGCTCGGCACTGTCGGCGGGCACGGCCTCGGGGCGTGCGAACCACCACCAGCAGGCCAGCGCCAGCACCAGCATCGCCGCCGCACCGGCGGCGGCGGCGAGCCATGACGGCGCGCGCCGCCGCGCCGCAGGGGCGATGGCCGGAACACGCGCCGCAGCCGTCTCCGCGGCGGCGTCCGTGTCCAGCGATGGAGCCGCCGCCGCGCCCGCCTCGGCCTCGACATCCGGCAAGGCCTGTATCGGTGCCACCAGGCGGTAGCCGGTCTTGGCCAGGGTCTCGATGTACACCGGCGCCTCGCCGCGCACGCCGGCCGCGAACGCCTTGCGCAATTGGGTGATGGCCTGCGTCACCACATCGTTGGTCGGTTGCGTGTCCGGCCAGACCTGCGCCAACAGCGCCTCGCGCTCCACCACCTGGCCCGGTTGCGCCAGCAACACCCGCAGCACACCCATCGCCTTGGGCGTGAGCCGTTGCGGCCGGCGCGCGCGCGGCGCATGCACTTCCCGCAAGGACAGCAGCACCAGACAATCGCCGACCTGCATCCGTTGCGGAAGCGTCGATGTGGCGGACGATGAAGAAGACATGGTGTTGGACAACGAGGAAAACGCCGTGACGGAAGTGTCGCAGATGCGGCGGCGACGCAGCCACGTGCGGCTCGCAGCGAGAGCCAAAGAGCAAACTCGGCAAAGCGAGGCAGCGGATGCCGCCAAGCACTGCATGTCACTGGATTCTACTCTAGTCATCGCCGCCGCTAGCCGCGACGACGCATTCAGGCTCTCTCTCCGCCGACGAAATTCACATAATCGCTCCATGACTGCGCGCCCCTGGGCGCGCTTTTTTTACGCGACGTTCACGTCTTCATGTGGCGTGTGACGCTGAGCCCAATCAATCGCGATACCACCAGGGCGATGTACATCACGCCGGCGAACTGTTCGATCATCACCAGCGCGCGGGCGAACGGCTGCACCGGCACGACATCGCTCAGGCCCACGCCCGAGAGCACGCTGAAGCTCAGATACAGCAATTCCATCCAGGTCCGCGGCGAGGCCGCGTCCACGGCCGCGGTGAAGCTGCCCGGCAGCCATTGCTGGCACACCGCGAAGACGAACGCGAAGGCCCAGGCCAGCAGCGTGAAGGTGGCGCCGGCCGCATAGAGCTCGTCGCGGGTGACCACGTGGTCCTGCAGCATGTAGGCGATCAGGCTGCCGGCGGTATAGAAGTACAGCAGGCTTTCCAGCAACTGCGCCCAGGCGGTCATCGCCGGGTTGCCGAGCAGCGCCGCGGCGATCGACAGCGCCACCGACGGCAGCGCCAGGCAACAGGCGATCCATAGCGCCGAGGGTCCGCGGTTGACCACCCACAACGCCAGCGCCAGCACCACGATGCCGAAAGCGCCGAACAGCGCGCGCCCGGCCGCGGTGTCCTCCATCCAGGGATACAGCAGCACGCCCAGCAGTTGCACCGCGAGCAACAGCGCGGACGGATGGCGACGCAGCGCGAACGCATAGCGCAGCATGAGACATTCCCTGTGGCGACCAGCGCGCATCATAGACGCGCGCGTGGATGACGCCGTCGTCATGATCGCGGCGCACGCCGCACCCCCACGCACGGCCAGGTCCATGTCGGCAGTAGCGGCGGCGCCCTGCGGCGCCGACCGCCGTGCGCTCACTCGGCGCGGTACACCTGCGCGCCAGCCGCCAGGAACTGCGCCGACTTCTCGGCCATGCCGGCCTGCAGCGCCGCTTCCGCTTCGACCCCGTGCTCGGCGGCGTAGTCGCGCACGTCCTGGGTGATCTTCATCGAACAGAAGTGCGGTCCGCACATCGAACAGAAATGCGCCAGCTTGTGCGCGTCCTTGGGCAGGGTCTCATCGTGGAACTCGCGCGCCTTCTCCGGATCCAGGCCGAGATGGAACTGGTCGTCCCAGCGGAACTCGAAGCGCGCCTTGGACAAGGCGTTGTCGCGCACCTGCGCGCCGGGATGGCCCTTGGCCAGGTCCGCGGCGTGCGCGGCGATCTTGTAGGCCATGATGCCGTCGCGCACGTCGGCGCGGTTGGGCAGGCCCAGATGCTCCTTCGGCGTGACGTAGCACAGCATCGCGGTGCCGAACCAGCCGATCATCGCCGCGCCGATCGCCGAGGTGATGTGGTCGTAGCCGGGCGCGATGTCGGTGGTCAGCGGCCCCAGCGTGTAGAACGGCGCCTCGCCGCACTCGCGCAGTTGCTTGTCCATGTTCTCCTTGATCAATTGCATCGGCACGTGGCCGGGGCCCTCGATCATGGTCTGCACGTCGTGCTTCCAGGCGAGCCTGGTCAGTTCGCCCAGCGTTTCCAGTTCGCCGAACTGGGCGGCGTCGTTGGCGTCGGCGATGCAACCCGGGCGCAAGCCGTCGCCCAGCGAAAAGGCCACGTCGTAGGCCTTCATGATCTCGCAGATATCCTCGAAGTGGGTGTAGAGGAAGTTCTCGCGATGATGCGCCAGGCACCACTTGGCCAGGATCGAGCCGCCGCGCGAGACGATGCCGGTGACGCGCTTGGCGGTCAGCGGGACGTAGCGCAGCAGCACGCCGGCATGGATGGTGAAGTAGTCCACGCCCTGTTCGGCCTGCTCGATCAGGGTGTCGCGAAAGATCTCCCAGGTCAGTTCCTCGGCGCGGCCATCCACCTTCTCCAGCGCCTGGTAGATCGGCACGGTGCCGATCGGCACCGGCGAGTTGCGCACGATCCATTCGCGGGTCTCGTGGATGTGCTTGCCGGTGGACAGGTCCATCACCGTGTCCCCGCCCCAGCGGATCGCCCACACCAGTTTCTCCACTTCCTCGGCGATGCCGGAACTGACCGCGCTGTTGCCGATGTTGGCGTTGATCTTGGTCAGGAAGTTGCGGCCGATGATCATCGGCTCGCTTTCCGGATGGTTGATGTTGCACGGCAGGATGGCGCGTCCGCGGGCGATCTCGTCACGCACGAACTCGGGCGTGATCTGCCGCGGGATGGCGGCGCCGAACGCTTCGCCGGGATGCTGCGCGCGCAGTTGCGCATCGCGCAGATCCTGCAGGCGCTGGTTCTCCCGAATCGCCACGAACTCCATTTCCGGGGTGACGATGCCGCGCCGTGCGTAATGCATCTGGGTGACGTTGGCGCCGTCGCGGGCGCGTCGCGGCAGACGCCTCGCCGGGAAGCGCACCGCCTGCAGGCGCGCATCGTCCTCGCGCGCGCGCCCGAACTGCGAACTGAGCCCGGCCAGCGCCACGCTGTCGCCGCGCTCGGCGATCCAGGCGGCGCGCAGCGGCGCCAGGCCGGCGCCGAGATCGATCCGTGCCTGCGGGTCGGTGTACGGCCCGGACGTGTCGTAGACGGTGACCGGGGCATTTGCCTCGCCGCCGAACACGGTGGGCGTGCGGGTCAGCGCGATCTCGCGCATCGGCACCTGCAGATCGGCGCGCGAGCCCTGCACGAAGATCTTGCGCGAACCGGGGATCGGGCGGGTCACCGCCGCGGACAAGGTGTCGGTCTGCTGCTGCAGCGGATTGGGTACGGCGTTCATCGGCGTTCGTCCTGGTTCAAGTGACCCGCAGGGGAAGCGGGACGGGTGCGAGCGGACTCGCATCTCGGACGAAGCGGCGGCGCGGGCCCGCCCCGGACGCGCACGCGCCCGCAGCGGACTTGCGAAGCTTCCCTACGCCGGTATCAACCGGATCAGGTTCGAAGGGACTGTCTCAACCGCGGCCTGCGCCGACGGTACCCCCGCTTCTGCGGCTATTAGACCCGTTTCCGCCGCTCGCCGCCAACCGATGCGGCTGAACGCCGGCACAGCCGCCGCGCGCATGTGTCAGCACCGCCACACGCGGCGGCGCCGGCGACAAACCGCGGCCACGTGGCCGGCCTAGCCTGCGCGCACAAGAATCAGAGCTCTCTCTCATCGCCGCCGGCACTGCCGGCGGCATTTTTGTGCCAACGCGCGCGCCGGCTCATTCCAGCATGTAGGCCACGCGCAAGCCGCCCCAGTGGCGCCCGCGGACATGCACCGGCACCGACAGGTCGAACAGGATCTGCCCGGTATCGCGCCGATACACCTGCAGCAGATAGGGCTCGGTGTGGCGGCCGACATTGCGGCCGACCCGGTCGGCGAAGATGCGCTTGCTGCGGTTGCCGATCAGGTCGCGCGCGCGGTCGCCACTGAGCGGCTGGCTGAAGCGCAGATTGTGGGTCGGCACGTAACCGTCGACGTTCGCGCAGATCGCGAACACGATCCACGGATGCGCGGCCAGCAGCGGCTCCTGCAGCGGCGGCAACAGCTCGTCGCACAACGCATCGAATGCGGTGCGGTACTTGGGCGGGTCGATGCCGGGGATCGGCACGTACTCGGTGGAGAACAGCGCCTCCTCGCCGATGCGCCCGCGCATCAGCGCTGCCTCGAAGGCCAGGCCGACGCTGACCGCAGCGGCCTGGGCCAGATCGCGCACGCGCGCATGCCGTGGCTGGCGCATCGGATCGGCGGGCAGCCGGAACAGATTCACGCAGTCGTGCAGGGTGTCGCTGCCCGCGGCCAGGTCGGCGCTGCGCTGCACCACCTGCGCGGCGTGCTGCAGATTGCTGCGGCTGAGTCCGACCACGTGCTCGATGGCACGGTCGATGCCGCCGATCTCTCCGCTCTGCGTGGCGATGCGGCCGGCCACCGCCTCCATCGCCGCACTGGCGCGGCCGAGCAACGCGCCGATGCCGCCCAGCACCTGCTCGGTGCGCTGCGCCGAGGCCGCACTGTCCTGCAGGGCGGTGCCGGTCTCGCCGATGATGCTGCGCACGTCGCGTGCCGCGGTGGCAGCGCGTTCGGCGAGTTGCCGGATTTCGGTGGCGACCACCGCGAAACCGCGCCCGGCCGGGCCGGCATGCACTGCTTCGATGCTGGCGTTGATCGAGAGGATGTTGGTCTGGAACGCGACCGCATCGATCACCTCGATGACCTGGTTGGCGCGCGCCGAACGCCGCGCCACCTCCTGCATCGCCTGGCCGAGGATGCGCGCCGCCTCCACACCCTGGCGGGCGCTGTCGTCTGCGCTGGCCGCCACCGCGATCACCGCGCGCAGGTCGCGATCCATCTCGTGCAGGCTCTGCAGCAATTGCCGGGTGGTGGCGAGCACCGTCTGCAGCGCATCGAGCTGGGTCTGCGATTGCCGCGCCAGTTCGTCGTTCTCGGCGACCACGTGCGGCACGTCGGCGGCGATCTGCAGCGATAGCGCCACCGCCTGGCGGATCGCCTCGGCCAGGTTGCCGAAACCGGCCGACAGGCGCCGCCCCGGCATCGCCTCGGCCTCCTGCGCCGACAGCGGCGTGTGCAGCCCCAGATCCAGATCGCAGCCGGTCAGCCGCTCGCCGACCCGATCGAGCAGCGCCTGCGCCGTCACGCCCTCCTGGATCCGCTGCGCCACCGCCTGCAGCGCCGGGCTGGTCGCACCCTGCGGCTGGCCCTCGGCGAGCAGCGCGACGTCGCGCAACAGTGCCGCGGTTTCCGGATGCGGCAGCGACAGCAGCCAGCCTTGACCGCCACGATCGCGGTCGCGCTGGTAGCGCACGCGGCGCGCGGGATCGCCCCCCGGCGCCTGCCAACTGCCTTCGCTGTCGACCAGGGCGGACAGCGGCAAGCCCCAGACCGCCTCGCTGGCGGCGCCGAGCAGCGTTTCGGCCGAGACGCCCAGCAGGTCCAGGGCGGCACGGTTGGCGGCACTCACGCGACCGTCGGGCTCCAGCCGCAACAGCGCGATCGGGGCATCCGGCAAACCGGCAATGGGCGCGGCGTCGGCATCGGGACTGCGTGAGAACAAGGCCATCGGCGTCTTCCTCAGTGCTGCGGCCATGGTATCGGCTCCTGCCGCGTCCTCGCAGCGACACACGCTCCAACCGGGATCACCATCATGCAAGGGATGCGCATCGGCAGACCTGCCGACGACACGACCATGACGTCGTCTTCGCGAACATGGGGCCATCGCAACGCCCGACCGCTCCTGGATTTGGCGCCAAACGTTCGATGTGGCGCGACCGTGCAGTGCACCGGCACTGCGACGCGGCAGGCCACACGCCATGGGCGCGACGCGACGCCGGTGCAGACCCGCTGCGTCGTCTCCCCGCCCGTTTGCCGTGGGTCGGTCTGACGGCCGTAGCGCCTCTCATCCGTTCCACGACTGGAGACACGCCCCCATGGTGTTTCGCATTTCCATCGCCTTGGTGGCGCTGCTGGTCCTGATCGCCGGCGTTGCCCCCGGCCCCTTCAATGACGTGGTGCAGACCGCGCTGACGGACGTGATCCGCAGTGCCGGCTGGCTGTACCTGCTGATCGTGTTCCTGACCCTGAGCTTCCTGCTGTACCTGGCGTTCGGCCGCTTCGGCAACCTGCGGATCGGCGGCGAAGACGCCGAGCCGGATTTCTCGCGCGGGAGCTGGCTGTCGATGTTGTTCGCCGCCGGCATGGGCATCGGCCTGGTGTTCTGGGGTGCGGCCGAGCCGATCTCGCATTTCCTCAAACCGCCGGAAGGGCTGGCGCCGGAGAGCATGCAGGCGGCACGCGCATCGATGCGCTACGCCTTCTTCCACTGGGGCCTGCATCCCTGGGCGGTGTATGCGCTGATCGGGCTGGCGATGGCCTGGTTCCAGTACAACCGCAACGGCCGCGGGCTGATCAGCGACATCCTGCAGCCGGTCATCGGCCGCCATCACCGCGGCTGGATCGGGCAGTGCGTAAACATCGCCGCGGTGGTGGCCACCGCGGTCGGCGTGGCGACCACCCTGGGCTTCGGCACCATCCAGATCGCCGCCGGCGTGCAGCGCGTGTTCGGCGTGCACGCCGGGGTGCCGTTGCAGTTGACGGTGATCGGCGTGGCCTTCGTGCTGTACATGCTGTCCACCAGCACCGGTGTGGAACGCGGCATCAAGTGGCTGTCCAACATCAACCTGGCGCTGGCGGCACTGCTGCTGGCCGCGGTGCTGGTGCTCGGCCCCACCGGCTTCATCTTCGACACCTTCACCACCACGCTGGGCGCCTACCTCAATCAACTGGTGACGATGAGCCTGCGCATGTCGCCGTTCTCCGGCGACCGCTGGGTGGCCGACTGGACCATCTTCTACTGGGCCTGGTGGATCGCCTGGGCGCCATTCGTCGGCGCGTTCATCGCCCGCGTCTCGCGCGGCCGCAGCGTGCGCGAATTCGTCGTCGGCGTGGTGCTGGCGCCGACCCTGCTCGGCTTCCTGTGGTTCTCGGTGTTCGGCGGCACCGCGCTGTGGTCGCAGCTGTTCGGCCACGTGGACATGCTGCAGGCGCTGCACAACGGCTACGAGACGGTGCTGTTCACCCTGTTCGACAGCCTGCCGGGGTCGCTGCTGCTGTCGAGCGTGGCGTTGTTGCTGCTGATGATCTTCTTCGTCAGTTCCGCCGATTCGGCGGTGCTGGTGCTGGCCAGCATGTCCACCGACGAGGCCGGCGACCCGCCGCTGGCGCGCAAGCTGGTGTGGGGCGTGGCGGTGGCGCTGATCGCCGCGGTGCTGTTGCTGGCCGGCGGCCTGGATGCGCTGCAGGGCGTGATCACCATCGCGGCGCTGCCGTTCGCCTTGCTGATGGTGCTGGTGATCGTATCGCTGTACCGCGTGCTCGATGCCGAGTCCAACCGCCAACGCCGCCAGGCGCAACGCGCCAGGCACATGATCGAGGCCTGGATCGCGCGCGAACAGGCGGCGCGGGACGACGCAGACGCGGCGGCGCCCCGCGCACAGGAATGAACGCCGCCGCGCGCGGCGTCCCTCAATAACCGGCAGCCTGCCCGTCCTTGCGGCTCTCCGAGGCGCCGTAGTACACGCCGCTGTCCGGGTCGCGCGCGATGGCCTGGTAACCGCCGTACGGCCCGTCGGCGAAGATCACCCGATGGCCCTTGCGCATCAGTTCGCGGATGGTGTCGTAGGCGAAGCCGGTTTCCAGGTTCAGCTCGCCGCCGTCGCGCATCGGCGTGGCCTGCCCGGTCGGCTCGGCGGAGCCATCGTGCTGGATCCGCGGCGCGTCGCCGGCCTCCTGCAGGTTCATGTGGAAATCGATCAGGTTCATCAGGATCTGCACGTGGCCCTGCGGCTGCATCGCCCCGCCCATCACCCCGAAGCTCAGCCACGGCTTGCCGTCCTTGGTCACGAACGCGGGGATGATGGTCTGGAACGGACGCTTGCCCGGCGCGTAGCCGTTGGGATGGTCCTTCTGCAGCACGAACATCTCGCCGCGGTCCTGCAGGATGAAGCCCAGCCCCGGCGGCGCCATGCCGCTGCCCATGCCGCGGTAGTTGGACTGGATCAGCGACACCATCATGCCGTCGGCATCGGCGACGGTCAGGTAGATGGTGTCGCCCTCTTCCAACTGCTTCGGCGTGCCCGGCTGCACTTCCTTCAGCGCGCGGTCCATCGAGATCAGCGCGCGCCGCTGCGCGGCGTAGTCCTTGGAGATCAGCCGCGCCAGCGGCGCCGGCTGGAACGCCGGGTCGGCGTAGAAGCGCGCACGATCGGCGAAGGCCAGCTTCTTCGCTTCGGTGAACAGGTGCACGTGCTCGGCCGAGCCGAACGGGATCTTGGAGAAGTCGTAGCCCTCCAGGATGTTAAGCATCTGCAGCGCGGCGATGCCCTGGCTGTTGGGCGGCAGTTCCCACACGTCGTAGCCGCGGTAGTTGGTGGACACCGGCTCGACCCATTCGCCGTGGTGGCTGGCCAGATCCTCGTAGCGCAGGAAGCCGCCGTTGGCCTTGAAGTAGGCATCGATGGTGCGCGCGATCGGGCCCTTGTAGAACGCGTCGCGGCCGCCGTCGGCGATCTGCTGCAGGGTGTCGGCCAGGTTCGGGTTCTTCCACAGCTCGCCCTTGCGCGGGGCGTGGCCGTCGATGGTGAACTGCTCCTTGAAGCCAGGGTACTGCGACAGCCGCGGCACCGAGCGATCCCAGTAGTAGGCGATGGTCTCGGCCACCGGATGGCCGTCGCGGGCGTAGCGGATCGCCGGCGCCAGGTTCTGCGCCATCGTCCTGCGCCCGAAACGTTCGTGCAGCGCGAACCAACCGTCGACCGCACCGGGCACCGAGACCGGCAGCGGACCGGTGGCCGGGATCTCCTTCAACCCGCGGCGCTGGAACTCGGCCAGGGTCAGCGCCTTCGGCGAACGGCCGGAGCCGTTGTAACCGTACAGCTTCTGCGTCTTCGGATCCCAGACGATGGCGAACAGGTCGCCACCGACGCCGTTGCCGGTCGGCTCCATCAGCCCCAGCGCGGCATTGGCGGCGATCGCCGCATCCACCGCCGAGCCGCCCTCACGCATGGTCTCCAGTGCGATCTGCGTGGCCAGCGGCTGCGAGGTGGCGGCCATGGCGTGCGGGGCGATCACTTCCGAGCGCGTGGCGAACGGCTGACCGGTGATGCGGTCGGCGGCCTGCGCCGGCACCGACGTCGCCAGTGCCAGCGCGAGCGCCAGGCGCGCCAGGGAAGGAAGCGAAACGGACATGCGCGGCTCTCCGGAGAACAGGGGACGCCCACCGTACCCGAGTGCGGCGGGTGCCGCCGCGCAGGCGCTCACATCGCGCCATCGCAAAGGCCGGATTTCCGCGCAATTGGCGCCATTCGTCGCCTGCTCCACCTCCGTTTCATGCGTAACCATGCAGTGCTGGCGCGGCTTTCGGCACATTCGCCCGCGGAGGCCCGCAACACAGTTGACAGTCGCGCAAAGCCCATGGTTATCTCGCTGCATGTTGCAGCGCCACACCCGCCCGAAGTCGACCCACCAGCCCGCCGCATTGCGCGCGGACGCTGCTGCGTCGCTCCTCGTACTCGTGCTTATTACCTCGCCCACAAGTGCGGGACGAACCGGCGTGTAAGCGACAAGCAGCCAGGATTCGATCAGACCCCGCACCGGCAACGGCGCGGGGTTTTTCGTTTCAGTGACCACGAATGCAAGACCCCTCTCCACTCCAACACCGTTCAAGGACATCCGCACAATGACCAGTTCCGCCCAGCCCACCACCAAGATCGCCATCGTCGGTTACGGCAGCCAGGGCCGCGCGCACGCGCTGAACCTGCGCGAGTCCGGCTTCGACGTCACCATCGGCCTGCGTGCCGGCGGCCCGACCGAAGCCAAGGCGCAGGCCGACGGCTTCGTGGTGAAGAGCCCCGCCGAGGCGGTCAAGGACGCCGACCTGGTCGCGGTGCTGACCCCGGACATGGTGCAGAAGAAGCTGTACGAAGAAGTGCTGGCGCCGAACATGAAGCAGGGCGCGTGCCTGCTGTTCGCGCACGGCCTGAACGTGCACTTCGACATGATCAAGCCGCGCGCCGACCTGGATGTGGTGCTGGTCGCGCCGAAGGGCCCGGGCGCGCTGGTGCGCCGCGAGTACGAGATCGGCCGCGGCGTGCCGTGCATCTGGGCGGTGTACCAGGACAAGAGCGGCAAGGCCGAGCAGTTCGCGCTGGAGTACGCCGCCGGCCTGGGCGGCGCGCGCGCCAACCTGATCAAGACCACCTTCAAGGAAGAGACCGAGACCGACCTGTTCGGCGAGCAGGCGGTGCTGTGCGGCGGCGCCTCGTCGCTGGTGCAGGCCGGCTTCGAAGTGCTGGTGGAAGCCGGCTACCAGCCGGAGATCGCCTACTACGAAGTGCTGCACGAACTGAAGCTGATCGTCGACCTGTTCTACGAAGGCGGCATCACCCGCATGCTCGAGTTCGTCTCCGAGACCGCGCAGTACGGCGACTACGTCAGCGGCCCGCGGGTGATCGACGCGGCCACCAAGGAGCGCATGCGCGACGTGCTGACCGACATCCAGAACGGCACCTTCACCAAGAACTGGGTGGCCGAATACGACGCCGGCCTGCCGAACTACAAGAAGTTCAAGCAGGCCGATCTGGACCATCCCATCGAAACGGTCGGCAAGCAGCTGCGCGCCAAGATGGTGTGGCTCAACGGCGACGCCGCTGCCGCACCGGCCGCCGGCGGCACCAAGGCCGCGTAATCCGCGGCTCCCCCACCCGCTTCCACCGAAAGGTCGCCACCGTATGAACTCCTCCGCTCACGGCACGCCCCGCAACGGCGCGCGCTGGCTGACGCAGGCCCTGGAAGCCGAAGGCGTGGACACGCTGTTCGGCTATCCGGGCGGCACCATCATGCCGTTCTACGACGCGCTGGTAGACAGCCAGCTCAAGCACATCCTGGTCCGCCACGAACAGGGCGCGGCGCTGGCCGCCAACGGCTACGCCCGCGCCAGCGGACGGGTCGGCGTGTGCGTCGCCACGTCCGGCCCGGGCGCGTCCAACCTGGTCACCGGCATCGCCGATGCGATGCTCGACTCGGTGCCGATGATCTGCCTGACCGGGCAGGTCGCCACGCCGCTGCTGGGCACCGACGCGTTCCAGGAGCTGGACGTGTTCGGCCTGACCCTGCCGATCGTCAAGCACAGCTTCCTGGTGCGGCACGTGGACGACCTGCCGCAGGTGCTGCGCGACGCGTTCCGCATCGCCCGCGAAGGGCGGCCGGGGCCGGTGCTGATCGACCTGCCCAAGGACGTGCAGCTGGCCGATGCCGCGCATCTGCCGGCGCACGTGCCGGCGGCGGTGCCGACCCCGCCGGCGCCGCAGGACGCGGTGCTGGCCGAGGCGCTGGCGGCGATCGCCGGCGCCGAGAAGCCGGTGATCTACGGCGGCGGCGGCATCGCCCTGGGCGATGCGGTGGACGCGTTCCGCGCGTTCGTCGAGGCCACCCGCATCCCCACCGTGCTGACCCTGCGCGGCCTGGGCGCATTGCCGCACGCGCATCCGCATTACCTGGGCATGCTCGGCATGCACGGCACCCGCGCCGCCAACATGGCGGTGCAGGAGTCGGATCTGCTGATCGTGGTCGGCGCGCGCTTCGACGACCGTGCCACCGGCAAGCTGGCCGAGTTCGCGCCGTTCGCACGGGTCATCCACCTGGACGCCGACGCCTGCGAGATCTCCAAGCTGCGCCAGGCCGACATCGCCGTGCCCGGCGACGTGGCGCAGGCGCTGCGTGCGCTGGCCGCGGCGACCAGCACCTGCGAGGCCTGGCACGCGCGCTGCGTCGGCCATCGCGAGAAGTTCGGCGCGCGCTACGACGCGCCCGGGCAGGACATCTATGCGCCCGGCCTGCTGAAGCGGCTGAGCGAACTGGCCCCGGCCGACACCGTGATCGCCTGCGACGTCGGCCAGCACCAGATGTGGGTCGCCCAGCACTGCCGCTTCAACCACCCGCGCAACCACCTGACCAGCGGCGCGCTGGGCACCATGGGCTTCGGCCTGCCGGCGGCGATGGGCGCGCAGTTCGCCTGCCCGGACCGCACCGTGGTGCTGGTCAGCGGCGACGGCAGTTTCATGATGAACGTGCAGGAGCTGGTCACCATCGCCCGCTGCAAGCTGCCGGTGAAGATCGTGCTGCTGGACAACAGCTCGCTGGGCATGGTGCGGCAATGGCAGGAACTGTTCTTCGCCGAGCGCTACAGCGAGATCGACCTCTCGGACAACCCGGATTTCGCCGCGCTGGCGCAGGTGTTCGGCATCCCGGCCAAGCGCATCACCGCGCGTGGCCAGGTCGACGACGCGCTGGCCGAGCTGCTGGCGCAGCCGGGCCCGGCGCTGCTGCACGTGGCCATCGACGCGCGCGCCAACGTGTGGCCGCTGGTGCCGCCGAATACCGCCAACAGCACCATGCTGGAAAGCAATCCCGCTGCCCAGCGCCAGGAGACGACACATGCGTTACCAGCTTGACCTGGTGCTGAAACCGATCGACGGCGCCCTGCTGCGCGCGATCGGCATGGCCGAACGCCGCGGCTTCGCGCCGATCTCGATCAGCGGCGCACCGGTGGCCGAGGACGCCGGCCGCTGGCACCTGCAACTGGTGGTGGACGGCAACCGCCCCGGCGAGACCTTGCGCCTGCAGATGGAGAAGGTCTACGACTGCGAATCGGTGCGCGTGACCGCGCTGGATGGGGTGGTATGAGGCGGTCGGGACCCGGGGCCCGGGACTCGGGACCCGTGGCGGTCGCCGCGGACGTCAGGCGCAGCGCGAGACGCGCGAAAGCCAGGACTGCGCGGAGGTGTCTTCTTCCACGGAGGTCTCTTCTCCGGGAACCCGCTTTTCCCGGGTCCCGGGTCCCGGGCCCCGGGTCCCGAGCGCATGTCTAACATCCCCGCCCCGCAGGACCCGGACGTAGGCCATGTCGCGGTCAGCGTGGCCGACGTACTGGCCGCGCAGGCGCGGCTGCGCCGCTATCTGCCGCCGACGCCGGTGCATTACGCCGAGCGCTTCGGCGTCTGGCTGAAACTGGAAAACCTGCAGCGCACCGGCTCCTACAAGGTCCGCGGCGCGCTCAATGCGCTGCTGGCCGGGCTGGAACGCGGCGACGAGCGCGCGGTGATCTGCGCCTCCGCCGGCAACCACGCGCAAGGCGTGGCCTGGGCCGCGCACCGCCTGGGCGTGCAGGCGATCACGGTGATGCCGCATGGCGCGCCGCAGACCAAGATCGCCGGCGTCGCGCACTGGGGCGCCACGGTGCGCCAGCACGGCAACAGCTACGACGAGGCCTTCGCCTTCGCCCGCGAGCTGGCCGAACAGAACGGCTACCGCTTCCTGTCCGCCTTCGACGACCCGGACGTGATCGCCGGCCAGGGCACCGTCGGCATCGAGCTGGCCGCGCACGCCCCGGACGTGGTGATCGTGCCGATCGGCGGCGGCGGCCTGGCCTCCGGCGTGGCCCTGGCGCTGCGCTCGCAGGGCGTGCGCGTGGTCGGCGCCCAGGTCGAAGGCGTGGACTCGATGGCGCGGGCGATCCGCGGCGACGTCCGCGCCGTGGATCCGGTGCCCACCCTGGCCGACGGCGTCAAGGTTAAAATCCCCGGGTTCATCACCCGCCGGCTGTGCGCCAGCCTGCTCGACGATGTGGTGATCGTGCGCGAGGCGGAACTGCGCGAAACGCTGGTCCGCCTGGCGCTGGAGGAGCACGTCATCGCCGAGGGCGCCGGCGCGCTGGCCCTGGCGGCCGGGCGCCGCGTCGCCGGCAAGCGCAAGTGCGCGGTGGTGTCCGGTGGCAACATCGACGCCGGCGTGCTGGCGACGCTGCTGTCGGAGGTGCGCCCGCGCCCGCCGCGCAAGCCGCGCCGCCGCAGCGCCGAGCGACTTCGTAGCCAACGTCCCGCCCCGCCCGCTCCTGCCCGCATCGCCGCGTCCCCGCATCCCCATCCGCAAGCCAACGCCGCCGTAGAGGAACCCATCTGGTGAACACTTCCGTTTCTTCCCAGACCCCCCGCATCCGCATTTTCGACACCACCCTGCGCGACGGCGAGCAATCCCCCGGCTGCAGCATGACCCCGCCGCAGAAGCTGGTGATGGCGCGCGCCCTGGCCGAGCTGGGCGTGGACATCATCGAGACCGGCTTCCCGGCCAGCTCGCAGTCCGACCGCGAGGCGATGGCGCTGATCGGCCGCGAAGTGCGCGGCCCGACCCTGGCGGTGCTGTCGCGCTGCCTGGCCGCCGACATCGAGACCTCGGCGCGGGCGCTGGAAGCGGCGGCCAATCCGCGCCTGCACGTGTTCCTGTCGACCAGCCCGCTGCACCGCGAGCACAAGCTGCGCATGACCCGCGAGCAGGTGCTGGAGTCGGTGCGCAAGCACGTCGCGCTGGCGCGCCAGTACGTGGACGACGTGGAGTTCTCGGCCGAGGACGCCACCCGCACCGAGGAGGATTTCCTGGCCGAGGTCGCCAGCGTGGCGATCGCCGCCGGCGCCACCACCATCAACCTGCCCGACACGGTCGGCTTCACCACCCCGGAAGAGATCCGCGGCATGTTCGCGCGGATCATCGCCAGCGTCCCCGGCGCCGACCGCGTGGTATTCAGCGCGCACTGCCACAACGACCTGGGCCTGGCCGTGGCCAACTCGCTGGCCGCGGTGGAAGGCGGCGCGCGGCAGGTGGAATGCGCCATCAACGGCATCGGCGAGCGCGCCGGCAACTGCGCGCTGGAAGAGATCGCGATGGCGCTGAAGGTGCGCAACGCGTTCTACGAACTGGACACCGCGATCCACACCCCGCGCATCGTCGCCACCTCGCAGTTGCTGCAGCGCCTGGTCGGCATGCCGGTGCAGCGCAACAAGGCGATCGTCGGCGGCAACGCCTTCGCCCACGAGTCGGGCATCCACCAGCACGGCATGCTGCGCCACCGCGGCACCTACGAGATCATGCGCCCGGAAGACGTGGGCTGGGAGTCCTCGCAGATGGTGCTGGGCCGCCACAGCGGCCGCGCCGCGGTCGAGCAGCGCCTGCGTGCGCTCGGCTACGTGCTGGACGAGGCCGAACTGAACATCGCCTTCGACGCGTTCAAGGCGCTGTGCGAACAGCAGCGCGTGGTCAACGACGCCGACCTGCAGGCGATGATGCAGGACGCGCCGGAGAGCCAGGGCTACCGCCTGTCGTCGATGACCGTCAGCGACCGCGGCCAGCGCGCCAGCGCGCAGGTCGAGCTGTCCGATCCGGACGGCCAGCGGGTCAGCGAGCGCGCCGAGGGCGACGGCCCGGTGGACGCGCTGTTCGCCGCACTGTCGGCCGCCACCGGCGTGCAGCTGGTACTGGACAGCTACCAGGTGCACAGCGTCGGCATCGGCGCCGACGCGCGCGGCGAGGCCAATCTCAGCGTGCGCCACGGCGAGGTCGAGTACGACGGCACCGGCACCAGCCGCGACATCATCGAGGCCAGCGCGCTGGCCTGGCTGGACGTGGCCAACCGCGTGCTGCGCCAGCGCCAGGGCGCGCCGGCCGCGGCCGACGCGCTGGCCTGAGCGGCCACAGCGCGGTCATCGTCCTCGTGCACGCTCGCCTTCGTTCCCCTTCCCCGCCCAGCTTTCCTGCCAGGTAGTTCCGCAATGTCCGCCACTCCCCGCACCCTGTACGACAAGCTGTGGGACGCGCACGTCGTCGTCCCCGAAAGCGCCGCCGCCCCGGCGGTGCTGTACATCGACCTGCACCTGATCCACGAAGTGACCTCGCCGCAGGCCTTCACCGAACTCAAGACGCGCGGCCTGGCGCCGCGCCGGCCCGACCGCACCAAGGCGACGATGGACCACTCCACGCCGACCCTGCCGCGCGGCGCCGACGGCAAGCTGCCGTACTACACCCCGGCCTCCGAGGCGCAGGTGGACATGCTCGCGCGCAACTGCGCCGACTACGGCATCGAACTGTTCGACATGGGCTCGGACAACCGCGGCATCGTCCACGTGATCGCGCCGGAACAGGGCTTCACCCAGCCCGGCATGACCATCGTCTGCGGCGACAGCCACACCTCCACGCATGGCGCGTTCGGCGCGCTGGCGTTCGGCATCGGCACCAGCGAGGTCGGCCACGTGCTGGCCACCCAGTGCCTGCTGCAGCGCAAGGCCAGGACCATGGCGATCACCGTCGACGGGCCGCTGGCGCCGGGCGTCGGCGCCAAGGACGTGATCCTGCACATCATCGGCGTGATCGGGGTCAACGGCGGCACCGGCCACGTGCTGGAATACCGCGGCTCCACCATCGAAGCGATGGACATGGAGCAGCGCATGACCCTGTGCAACATGTCGATCGAGGCCGGCGCGCGCGCCGGCATGGTCGCGCCGGACCAGGTCACCTTCGACTGGGTCGCCAACACCCCGCGCGGCCCCAAGGGCGCCGACTTCGACGCCGCCGTGCAGCGCTGGTCGCAGCTGCGCAGCGATCCCGGCGCGCGCTTCGACGCCGAGGTGCGCATCGACGCGCGCGACATCCGCCCGACCCTGACCTGGGGCACCCACCCCGGCACCGCGATCGCGGTGGACATGCCGATCCCGGCCGCGCAGGATCCGGCGGCGCAGAAGGGTCTGCACTACATGCACCTGGAAGCCGGGCACGCGCTGATCGGCACGCCGGTGGACGTGGTGTTCGTCGGCTCCTGCACCAACGGCCGGCTCAGCGACATGCGCGAGGTGGCGCAGGTGCTGCGCGGGCGCAAGGTGGCGCCGCACGTGCGCATGCTGGTGGTGCCAGGCTCGGAGATCGTCAAGCGCCAGGCCGAGGCCGAGGGCATCCACGAGGTGGTGCGCGCGGCCGGTGCGGAATGGCGCGAATCCGGCTGCTCGATGTGCATCGCCATGAACGGCGACCTGGTGGCGCCGGGGCAACTGGCGGTGAGCACCAGCAACCGCAATTTCGAAGGCCGCCAGGGCCCGGGGTCGCGCACCCTGCTGGCCTCGCCGCTGACTGCGGCCTGGGCGGCGGTCAACGGCCAGGTCAGCGATCCGCGCGCGCTGTTCGCGGAGGTCGCGTGATGGCGCCGCACATCGCCGCGTTCGCGGCCACGCTGACCTTCGTCGCCACCACCACCCGCGCCTTCGCGCACCGCCACCAGCCGCTGCTGCCGCCGCACGTGCCGCCTGCGGCGCTGCCGCCGGTGGCCGACGCCGCGGCGCCCGCCCCCGACTCCGCCGCTTCCCAGGAGACCCCGTGATGGCCGGCTTCGCCACCCTCACCTCGCGCAGCGTGGTGCTGCGCCAGACCAACATCGATACCGACCAGATCATCCCGGCGCGGTTCCTGTCCACCACCGAACGCGCCGGCCTCGGCCGCCACGCCTTCAACGACTGGCGCTGGCAAGCCGACGGCACGCCGAACCCGGAGTTCGCCTTCAACCAGGCGCACAACGCCGGCCGCCAGATCCTGCTAGCCGGGCGCAACTTCGGCTGCGGCTCCTCGCGCGAGCATGCGCCGTGGGCGCTGACCGACCTTGGCCTGCGCGCCATCGTCAGCAGCGAGATCGCCGACATCTTCCGCAACAACAGCCTCAAGAACGGCCTGCTGCCGATCGTGCTGGCCGAGGACGACGTGCAGACGCTGATGCAACGCCCGGACGACGAACTGACCGTGGACGTGGCCGCGCGCGAGCTGCGCACGCCCGACGGCCGCGTCTACGCCTTCCCGCTCGATGCGTTCTCGCAGACCTGCCTGCTCGAAGGCGTGGACGAGATGGGTTACCTGTTGCTGCGCCAACCCGACATCGAACGCTACGAGGCCACCCATGCACGCTGACATCGTCGTCCTGCCCGGCGACGGCATCGGTCCGGAAGTCGCCGCCGCCGCGGTCGCGGTGCTGCGCGCCGTCGCCGCGCGCCACGGCCACGACTTCCAGTTCCACGAACACGACATCGGCGGCATCGCCATCGACCGCCACGGCGAGCCGCTGCCGGCGGCGACGCTGACCGCCTGCCAGGGCGCCGACGCGGTGCTGCTGGGCGCGGTCGGCGGGCCGAAGTGGTCCGACCCCAACGCCAAGGTGCGCCCCGAACAGGGCCTGCTGGCGATCCGCCGCGGCCTGGGCCTGTTCGCCAACCTGCGCCCGGTCAAGCCGCACAAGGCGGCGCTGGACGCCTCTCCGATCAAGCCGCACCTGCTGCAGGGCGTGGACATCGTGGTGGTGCGCGAACTGACCGGCGGCATCTACTTCGGCGACAAGACCCGCAGCGCCAGCGACGCCAGCGACCTGTGCCGCTACACCGTCGCGGAAATCGAACGGGTGTTGCGCAGCGCGTTCCGCCTGGCCCGGCAGCGCCGCAACCACGTGGTCTCGGTGGACAAGGCCAACGTGCTGGAAACCTCGCGGCTGTGGCGCGACGTCGCCGCACGCATCGGCCGCGAGGAATTCCCGGACGTGCGCCTGGAACACCAGTTGGTCGATTCGATGGCCATGCACCTGCTGGCCAAGCCGCGCGAGTACGACGTGATCGTCACCGAGAACATGTTCGGCGACATCCTCACCGACGAAGCCTCGATGCTGGCCGGCTCGCTGGGCCTGCTGCCGTCGGCCTCGCTGGGCGACGGCCGCATCGGCCTGTACGAGCCGATCCACGGGTCGGCGCCGGACATCGCCGGCAAGGGCATCGCCAACCCCTACGCGACCATCCTCAGCGCGGCGCTGCTGCTGCGCCACTCGCTGGGCCTGGAAGCCGAGGCGGCGGCGATCGAGCAGGCGGTGGATGCCGCGCTCGACGCGCAGGCGTTCACCGCCGATCTCGCCGCGCCCGGCCAGGGCATCTCCACCGAAGCCGCCACGCAGGCGGTGCTGCAGCGCCTGCAGGCCTGATCCGCGGCGGCGCACCCGCGCCGGCCGTCTCCCGCCCGCCGCAGCGATGCGGCGGTGCGCAACGCCCCACTGCAAAGCCCCACGCGCTTCGCGGCGCCTGCCTGGCGCCTGCGCGCGCTTCCCACGCAACGTTCGTCGCCGCGCCACCGACGCGCTGCGTCCGGGTTGCGGCAGCGGCCTAGCCGACCACCCGATCGCGGCCTTCGCGCTTGGCCTGGTACAGGTGCTTGTCGGCCTTCACCAGCAGGTCGCGGCGGGTGCGCAGGGCCGGCGACAGGCAGGCGAAGCCGATGCTGGCGGTGAAGCGCACCGCGCGACCGTCGTCGGCGTACAGCACCAGGTCGGCCACGCGCAGGCGCAGCGCGTCCAGGCGCGCGCGCGCCGCCTCCTGGTCCAGGCCGGGCAGCACCAGCAGGAATTCCTCGCCGCCATGGCGCGCGGCGAACGCCTGCTCGCCGAGGCTGTCGCGCAGCGCCTCGCCGACCCGGCGCAGCACCTCGTCGCCGATCTCGTGGCCGTAGGCGTCGTTGATCTTCTTGAAGTGGTCGATGTCCAGCAGCGCCACGCACAACGGCGTGCGCGCGCTCAGCGCCCGCTCCAGCGCCGTGTTGAGATAGGGATCGCCGGTGCGCCGGTTGGGCAGGCCGGTCAGCGCATCGTGCCCGGCCTGGTAGGCGAGCTTGCGCACCAGGTCCTCGCGTTCGAGATTGGCCAGCTTCAACGCCAGGTTCTTGGCCTTCAGCTCGTGGGTGCGCTCGGCGATGATGGTGTTGAGCCGGCGCTGGCGGCGCCGGTAGCGACGGCTGCGGCCGCGGTACCACCACAGGATCAGACCGGTCGCGCACAGCGCCGCCAGCACCACGAACGGCCAGCGCTCCCAGAACGGCGGCACCAGTTGCAGTTGCAGCGAGGCGCTGCCGATGCGTTCGCTGCGCGACCAGTCCAGCGGGCTGGTCATCGCCTGCACGTCCAGGCGATAGCTGCCCGACGGCAGGTTGGTGTAGACGGCTTCCTCGTTGCTGCCGGCATCGACCCACTGCAGGTCGAATCCCTGCAGGCGGTAGCGGTAGCGCACCTTGTCCGGCGAGCGGAAGCTCAGCCCGGCATAGCCGACCGCGAGCCGGGCGACACCGCCGTGCAGGCGGTACTCGCCACGCAGCGGCTGCGCCATGCCATCCACCTGTACATGCGAGATCACCAGCGGCGGCGCACGCACGTTGCGCCGGCTCGGCAGGGCCGGATCGATCAGCGCCAGCCCGGCCGAGGTCGGGATCAGCAGCACACCGTCGCGGCTGCGCCAGCCGGCCGGTGCGCTGCTGCCGTTGCCCTGCCCGCCGGGCATGCCGTCGCTGCGGTCGACCACGTCCACCGCCAGGGTGCTGCGCTGGCCCGCGTCCAGTTCCGCCAGCCGCGCACGCGCGATGCGCAGCACGCCGCGGTTGCTGTTCGCCCAAAGATTGCCGTTGCCGTCGTCGAGCAGCCGGAACAGCTTGTCGCGCGGCAGACCGACGCTATGGTCGTAGATGCGCCACTGCCCGCCGCGCAGCCGCAGCAGGCCGCGGTCGCTGGCGACCCACAGGGTACCGTCGGCATCTTCGAGGAAGTCGAAGGCGTTCTGCGCCGGGAAGCCCTGCCCGCTTGGCCGCGCCTGCAGCGTGCCGTTGCCCGCGAGCGTGGCGACGCCCTGATTGGTGCCGATCCACAGCACGCCGGCGTGGTCGCGGTACAGTGCCTGCACCTGTCGCCCGGGCAGGCCGTCGGCGCTGCCGTAGGCCCGCGTGCGATCGCCCTTGCGGTACAGCAGCCCCTCGTTGCCGCCGATCCACAGGC
The DNA here is from genome assembly GCF_034105445.1 of Xanthomonas sp. LF07-6. Lineage (NCBI taxonomy): Bacteria > Pseudomonadati > Pseudomonadota > Gammaproteobacteria > Lysobacterales > Lysobacteraceae > Xanthomonas > Xanthomonas sp. LF07-6. The sequence continues at coordinate 127,245 of NZ_JAXGGI010000007.1, read as the reverse complement.
CGCCGTCGGCATCGGCCAGCAGCGTGCGCACCATGGAGCGCGGCACGCCCGCGGCCACGCCCAGGCGTTGCCGGATCGTGCCGTCGGCCGACAGCAGCAGCACGCCCTGGTCGTAAGTGCCCACCCACATGCCGCCGTCGCGGGCGGCGGCCAGCGCCAGCACCGATGGATCGCGGCCCGGCCGCTCGCTCAGCCGTACCGCGCGGATACGGCCGCCCTCCCAGCGGTCCACGCCGGCGGCATGGCCGATCCAGATCGTGCCATCGGCGTTCTGCTCGACCACGCGCACGTAGTCGCTGCCGAGCCCGTCCTGGCGGGTCAGGCCGCCGGCGTCGCCCTTGGCGACACGGAACAGCCCGTCGGTGCTGCCGGCCCACACCAGGCCCTCGTGGTCCTCGATCAGCGCGGGGCTGACCACGCCGGAGATCGACAGGACTTCGTCGCTGGCGCCGTTGGCGGTGCGCCGCAACAGTTGCCCGCTGGACAGACTCATCCATAGCTGGCCGTCCTGGTCCTGCAGCGCGGCATCGACGCGCTGGCCGCGCCGCAGCCATTGCAGCTCGCCGTTGCCGCCGAGCCAGAACACGCCCTCGTCGCTGGCCACCAGCAGGCCGCCGTGACGGTCGGGGGTTAGCCGCCGGATCGAGGCGGTGCGCATCGCCGCCGTGCCCCAGCGTTGCGCCTGCGTGTCGTGCGCGGTCAGGCGGAACAGCCCCTGCGAGGTGCCCACCAGCACCGCATCGCGGTAGCGCAACAGCGCAGCGATGCGGGTCCGGCGCAGCCCCGCGGCGGTGCCGACATCGACCAGGCGGCCGTCGGCCTCGATCCGGAACAGGCCGTCCTCGCTGCCCACCCACAGCGCGCCGTCGGCATCGCGCAGCATCGCGGTGACCCGCAGGCGCTGCGCGCGCGCATCGCCCAGATGCTCCCAGCGCCCGGCGGCGTAGCGGAACACGCCGTCGTAGGCGGTGCCGACCAGCATGCCGCCATCGGTTTCGGCGAGCAGCGCGAACACGCCCGACAACTCCATGCCCGGGGTGTTCTGGCGATCGAAGACGGTGAAGGCGCGGCCGTCGAAGCGGGCCACGCCTTCCCAGGTTCCCACCCAGATCATGCCGTCGCGGTCCTGGGCCAGCGCGTGCACCAGGTTGTGCGGCAGCCCCTCTTCCATGGTCCAGCGCGCGATCACCGGACGGTCGAGCACGGCGCGCTCGGTCAGCGGCGCGGCCGGTTCGGCGCGCGCGGCGGCACTGGCGCAGCACAGCGCCAGCAGCAGGCATATCACCACGCCCAGGCGGCGACACAGCGCGTGCGCGCCGTCGCGACTATCGTGACGCCGATCCCCCTGTTCCATCCCTTTCCGAATCACACCTGCAACGGCGCGCGGGTACCCCCTGTGGGCAGATGGCTAATCTATCACCGCCTGTTCGGCGCCGATGTCAGGGTGTTCCTGACGCCCAGGCCTGGCTCACGGGGGCAGCGGCAGGGTCACGCAGACGCGCAGGCCGCCCAGGGTCGGCGAGGCGTCCAGGGTCACCTCGCCGCCGTGCGCGGTCACCACCTCGCGCACGATCGCCAGGCCCAGGCCGCTGCCTTCCACGCCACTGCCCAGCTCGCGGTGGAAGCGCGCGAACACCCGCTCGCGCGCCTCGGCCGGGATGCCGGGGCCGGAATCCTCGACGCTGAAGCAGACGCCGTCACGGCCGGCGCACAGCGCCACCTCGACCTGGCCCTGCGGCGGCGCGTAGCGCAGCGCGTTGTCGATCAGGTTGCGCACCAGCGCCGACAGCGCCGCCTCGTTGGCCGGCAGCCGTGCCGGGTCGTTGCGGCGCAGGTGCAGGTGCTGGCCGCGGCGCGCGGCCTGGTCGCGCGCCTCCTCCACCTGCAACGCCACCAGCGCGTCCAGCGCCAGCGGCGACAGCGCCGCGGCGGCAGCCCCCGGCTCGACCCGGCTCAGGGTCAGCAACTGTGCGACCAGCCGCTCCACCCGGCGCACGCTGGCGTCCAGGTGCCGCTGCGATTCGCTGCGCTCGTCGGCGTCGCGGGCCTGGCGCAGGTTGTCGGCGTGCACCTTCAGCGCGGCGATGGGAGTGCGCAGTTCGTGCGCGGCATCGGCGATGAAGCGGCGTTCGCGCTCCAGCGCGGTCTGCAGGCGCCGCATCAGTCCGTTGACCGCGGCGACCAGGCCGAGGATCTCGCGCGGCACGCCCTGCAGCGGCAGCGGTTCCAGCCGCTGCGGGTCACGCTCGCCGATCGCCTGCGAGACCCGGCTCAGGGCACCGCTGGCCCAGCTCACCACCAGCCACACCAGCACCACCAGCACCGGCAGGGCCAGCAGCAACGGCAGGGCCGTGCCCAGCGCGATGTCCTCGGCCAGTTCCTCGCGGATATCGGCCTGTTCGCCGGTCTGGAACCAGCGCCCGCCCGGCGAGCGCAGGCTGAAGGTGCGCCAGCGGTCGCCGTCCAGGGTGACGTCGGCGAAACCGGCGCGCAGCGGCGCCAGCTGCCGGGTCGGCCCGCTGTCCGAGCGCAGCAGCAGATGGCCATTGCGGTCGCGCACCTGGAACGCGAGTTTGCTTTCGTAGGCGTGCCCGGTGCGAAACGCCAGCGCCTCGCCCACGCCCTGCGCCTGGCCATGCCAGCCGCGGATCACGATGGCATCGCCGGCAGGGCCCAGCCGCGACAGATCGTCCAGCGGCTCGTCGACCAGGCTCAGCAACACGCGCGAGGACTGCACCAGCTTGGCATCGAACATCTCGCCGGCCTCCTGCAGCCCGGCGCGGTAGCTCAGCAGCGCGGTCAGCGCGAACACCGGCACCACCACGCCGAGCAGGCCGCCCAGCAAGCGTCGCCGCATCGAACTCATGGCGCCGCCGTCGCGGCCTGGGTGTCGAGCGCGTAGCCGACCCCGCGCACGGTGCGGATCAGCGCCGGATCGAGCTTGCGCCGCAACTGGTGCACGTGCACGTCCACCGCGTTGCTGGCCACATCCTCGTCCCAGCCGTACAGCCGCTGCTGGATCGAATCGCGGGCGATGGCGCGGCCGTGGCGCTCGGCCAGCAGCCACAGCAGGGCGAACTCGCGCCGGGTCAGGTCCAGCGCACGGCCGCGCCAGCGCACCGCCAGGCGCTCCGGGTCCAGGTGCAGCGCGCCGATCTCCAGCTGCGGCGTGGCGCGGCCGGCGCTGCGCCGCAGCAGCGCACGCGTGCGCGCCAGCAGTTCGGTGGTGTCGAAGGGCTTGCCCAGGTAATCGTCGGCGCCCACGTCCAGGCCCAGCGCACGGTCGGCCGGCCGCTCACGCGCGCTGAGCACCAGGATCGGCACGTCGGCACCGAGCTGGCGGGTGCGCCGGATCACCTCCAGCCCGTCCATCCGCGGCAGCCCCAGGTCCAGCAGCACCAGGTCGATCTCGCCATCGCCGATGGCGGCCAGCGCGGCGGCACCGTCCTGCACCCAGTCCACCGAATAGGCGGCGCGGCGCAGGGCGGTGCGGATGCCCTCTCCCAGCGACAGATCGTCTTCCACCAGCAGGATGCGCATGATCGCAGTGTGGGCGGCCGCTCAGCGGCTGGCAAGATGCGTTTCGACCTCGTGCAGCGCCGCCTGGATCTGCTGGCGGCGGCCGTGGTCGGCCACCTCGCGGCCGGGCCGCGGCGGCGCCGCCAGGGCCTTGCGCAGCGCCGCCGCGGCGCCGCTCCAGTCCTTCTGCGCGCGCAGGAAATCGCCGTAGAAGTAATTGGCGTCGATGCCGTCCGGGTCGTACTGCAGGCCCTGCTGCAGCAGCGCGCGCGCCTTGGCGTCGTCGCCGAAGCCCACCGGCCAGCCCGGCACCTGGTAGTACAGCGCGCCCAGGCTGGTGCAGCCGGCGCCGTTCAGGGCGGCCGGGTCCAGCGCCAGCGCCTGCTCGAAATCGCTGCGGGCGCGCTTGACCAGGCCCAGCGCACCGAGGCCGCCGCGCTCGCCGGCTTCGCTGGACAGCACGATGCCCTCCCAGATCAGCGCCGCCGGATCGCGCGGCGCCGCCTGGCGGGCGGCGGCCGCCTGCGCGGCCAGGCTGGCATAGGCCTGCAGGCGCTGCGGCTTCGGCGTCTGGTAGGCAACCTGGGCCCACTGGTCGCGCACCGCGACCACCGCCGGCGTCATCGGCGCGGCGGCGACGGCCGCCCCCAGCGGCGACAGCGCAAGCAACAACGACAGCGCACGCATACGGACGTTCATCGGGCATCTCCAAATCGGGAAGGAGCGCGCGCGGCATGCCGGCGCACCACGGGCAACTGCGCTTTCAAACTGCGGTCCACCAGCCCCGGCAAGGCGCCGTTGAGGCGGGCGAAGAGCTTTTCCGGCCAGCCGATCTGCAGGCGCCGGTCGCCGCGTTCGATCGCCTGGCGCAGCGCGCGCGCCACCCGCTCGGGCGTATCCGCGCCGACCTTCAGCTCCTGGTTCATCGCATCCACCTGCGCGGTATTGAACGCGGTGCGGGTGGCGCGCGGCGCCAGGTACTGGAAACGCACATGGCTGTCGGCGTACTCGCGCGCCAGTGCCTCGAACAGCCCGCGCAGACCGAACTTGCTGGCGCTGTAGCCGGCGAAACCGGGGAACCCCAGGCTGCCGAAGGTCGAGCCCACCGCCACCACCGTGGCCTGCGGCTGCGCCTGCAGCAACGGCAGCAGCGCGCGCACCAGCAACATCGGCGCCATCAGGTTGGTGTCGAGCAATTGCCGCAGATCCTGCTCGGACTGCTCCGCGAACAGGCCGAAGCCGCTCTGCGCATGCGCGATCAGCAGCAACGAGGGACGGATCGGCAAGGCCCCGGCGGCGGCGAGCAACTGCGCGCGCCCCGCCGGCGTGGACAGGTCCAGCGGCAGCGGCAGCACCCGCCCCTGCGGATGCCGGCCGGCGACCTGCGCCAGGCGCACCGGGTCGCGGCCGACCGCCAGCACGCAGGCACCGGCGGCCACCAGTTCGTCGCACAGGGCGGCGCCGATGCCGCCACTGGCGCCGGTGAGAATCACACTGCGTCCGTTGAGATCCATCATGCGGCCTCCGCCATGGGCAGCGCCGGCTGTGCGCGCAGGCTGCGGAAAATGTCGCCGTACAGGCCGTAGAAGCGCTTGGCCGCATGCACCACGGCGCGCTGGTCGTCGGCATCGTCGAGCCGGTCCATCAGGCCTTCGAAGAAGCCGGCATGCTCGATGTCCAGGTCGCCGTGCGAGCGCAGGTAGCTGAAGGCGTTGCGCGGCAGGCCCAGTGAGGTCTCGATGCTCTCGGCCGCGCGCGTGGCCAGCGCCACGCTGGTGCCTTCCAGCACCAGCACCATGCCGAAGAAGCCGACCGGATTGCCGCGGGCGATGGTGTCGTAGGCGTAGGCCACCATCAGTTCGGTCGCCGCCGATGGCATCGAGGCGGCGGCGGCGGCGCGGTCGGCGCCGCAGGCGGCCAGGTCGTCGAGGATCCACTCCTGGTGGCCCAGTTCTTCCTCGATGTACTCGGCCACCGCGCTGCGCAGCCACTCCAGCCGTGCCGGCAGGCGCGCGCCGCAGGCCATCAGCAGGGGCACGGTATGGCGCACGTGGTGATAGGCCTGGCCAAGGAAGGCGACGTAGTCGGCGCCGGCGATCTGCCCGGCCAGGGCAGTCTGGATGATCGGGATGGCAATCAGGTCGGCGCGTTCGGCCTGGGTCTCGGCGAGCAGCCGGGCATGGAAACTCATTGGAAGGCTCCTGGGGCGGGATCGGGTTCGAGTTCGGCGTAGCGCTGCGCCACGGCGTCGGCGTAGCGCTGCAGGATGGCGTCGCGGCGCGGGCGGCCGTTGCCGGTGAGCAGACCGTCGGCGGCGCTGAACGGCGCGGCGGCGCGCACGAAGCCGGCGACGCGGGCGTAATCGGGCAGGCCGGCATTGACCTCGGCCAGCGCCCCTTGCAGCGCGGCGTCGTCTTCGCCGGCGCGGCGCGGCCACAGCACCGCCAGGTTGTGCGCGCGCGCCTCGCCGCACACCACCGCCTGGGCGATCAGCGGATGCTGCAGCAGTTCGCTTTCCACCCACTCCGGCGAGACGTTGCGGCCGAACGCAGTGATGAACACATGCTTGCGGCGGCCGGTGATGTGCACGAAGCCGTCGGCATCGACATGGCCCAGGTCGCCGGTGGCGATCGGCCCCGGTGCCGGGCCGGGCGCGCCAAGGTAGCCCAGGCAGCGCACGCCCTCGACCTGCAGTTCGCCATCGACCACCCGCACCCGCGCATGCGGCAGCGGCCGTCCGACGCTGCCCAGGCGCTGCGCCTCGGGCCGGTTCAAGGCCACCACCGAGGCGCACTCGGTCAGGCCGTAGCCTTCGAACACCGGCAACTGCAGCGCCGCCGCACGGCGCAGCAGGCCCGGGCCGACGCGGCCACCGCCGACCGCCAGGTAGCGCAACGAGGCGGGCAGCGGCACGCCGCGCTCGGCGGCCATGACCAGCCCCAGCAGCAACTGCGGCACCAGGATCACGCTGTGCGGCTGGTAGCGGTGCAGGCAGGCGATCAGGGTCGGGATATCCAGGCCGGCAGCGCCGCTGTAGCCGATCTCGGCCAGCGACGGCAGCGCGATCTGCGCGCCGGACAGCAGCGGCGCGTACAGGCCGCCGACGTTCTCCAGCAGCGTCGACAGCGGCATCAGGCACAGGTGCCGGCGCGGCGCCAGCGCCGAGGCGGCGTCGGCCAGCGAGTCGGCGACCTGCAGCAACGCGTCGGCGCTCAGGCACACGCCCTTCGGCTGGCCGGTGGTGCCGGAGGTATAGGTGATGCAGCCGGTGCCGGCGGGCAGGGCCACCGGCGCCTGCGTCAGGCGCCGGCCGGCCAGTCCCGGCTCCGGCAGGCGCAACGCCTCGCCGCCGAGGTCGGCCAGGGCCGGACCCGGCGCCGCGATCAGCCCCTGCGCACCGCTGCTGGCCAGGGCGTACTGCACCTGCGCCGGGCTGAAGAAGGTCGGCAGCGGCACGTGCACGCCGCTGTTCAGGCGGATCGCCAGGTCCAGCAGCAGCCACTCGGGGCCGTTGTCCAGGCGGCTGGCGACGCAATGCACCCCATGCCCCTGCAGCGCATCGGCCAGGCGCTGTGCGCGCTCGAGCAGATCGCGCTCGCGTAGCGCCCCATCGGCGTAAAGCACGCGCGCGTCGTCGCCGCGCAAGCCGGCCAGCAGGTCGGCGACGCCGGGCGTGCTCACGGCGCCCCCGCCAGGCAGGCGCGGAACGTGGGCAGCACGCCGTGGCGGGGTTCCGCCTCGCGCTGCAGGAAGGCGTGCCCGGCGGCGATGTCGCCGAACATCAGCCGCGGCTGCGCCGCGTAGTAGTCGCCCCAGTCGCTGGGATCGTCGCGCAGGTCCTGGCCGCGCGCCTCGCCCAGCTCCACAGTGGCCAGGTGCAGGCGGTCGAAGGCGTTGCGCAGTTGCCGGGTCGCCACGAACAGCACCCAGCGCAGGCCCGCACCATGCAGAGTGCAGGTCAGTGCGCGGATCATCGCCCGCGCGTCGCCGGCGTGCTCGGCGGCGAAATTGCCCACCTCCACCAACTCCGTGCGCACCACCCGTCGCGGCATCCGCTCGGCGATCGCCAGCTCGGCCGGCTGCGCCAGGTACTGCTCGACGAACAGCGGACCCTCGCTGGCGCAGCGCAGCCCCAGCGCGGCCTGCAGGCGACCGTCGGCGCCGTGGTAGGCGAGCAGGTGCGGAAGAAAGCCGCGCAGGACCGCGCCGTAGCGCTCGCGGTAGACCCGGGCGATGAAGGCTTCCACCTGCGCGCGATCGGGATGCAGGGCATCGACCAGCACAGGATCGGCGAAGCGGAAACCGGAAGCAGCGGAGAGGGGGACGATGGCCATGGCGGCATCGTCGGGGCAGTCGATTAGGCGACCATGAGCCCGATGTTAGGCAAATGTAAGCCGCGCATAAGCAAAGCATTGGATGCCGTGGCCCTGCGGCCCGTGCCCGCCGGCGCACTGCGCAGCCCGGCCCCCACGCCCGCCGAACGCAGCGTCACAATAATGAACCAGCGGGTCTAGTATAAATATCGAACCGACTGGTCTAGTATTGCCACCCATGGTCAGCAAATCGTCCGCCGCCTCCGCCAAATCCTCCTCGCGTCCCGCCGGGCCCGGTCGCCCCAAGGACATGGGCAAACGCGCCGCGATCCTGGAAGCGGCACGGGAAATGTTCACCGAACTGGGCTTCGGCGGGGTCAGCATGGACGGCATCGCCGCCCGCGCCGGCGTCTCCAAGCTCACCGTCTACAGCCACTACGGCGACAAGGAAACCCTGTTCGCCGAGGCGGTGCGCGCGCAATGCCAGGCGCTGCTGCCCGACGACCTGTTCGGGCACGCCCTGAAAGGACCGCTGCGCACCCAGTTGCTGGACATCGGCCAGGCCTTCTTCGCCATGATCAGCAGCGAGGCGGCGATGGCCACCCACCGCATGATGCTGACCCCGGGCACCGGCGACGACCACGTCCGCGAGATGTTCTGGAATGCCGGTCCCAAGCGCACCCAGCAGCACCTGGCGCAACTGCTGCAGGCCCACGTCGCCGCCGGCGCGCTGGACATCGCCGACCTCGACCTGGCCGCCTCGCAGTTCTTCTGCCTGGTCAAGGGCGAGCTGTACTCGCTGATGATGTGCGGGCTGTGCCGCGACGCCAGCCAGGAGCGGATCCGCGCCCATGTCGAGGCCAGCATCGACTTCTTCCTGCGTGCCTATGCGGCGCGCTAGCCCGGCCGTGGGGCTGTCCGCGACGGCCGATGACTTCCGGCACTGCGCGCCGGACCGTCCGGCGGCGATGCTGCGGCATACGCCCGGCCTCCGTGCCGGCTAAAATGCCCGGCCCTCCGCGTTGGATGCCCGAAATGACGATCGACTACTCCCAAGCCCGCGAAAAAATGGTGGAACAGCAGGTCCGTCCCTGGGACGTGCTGGACCTGCGCGTGCTCGACGTGCTGTCGCGGCTGCCGCGCGAGACCTTCGTGCCGCCGGCCCACCGCGCCGTGGCCTACGCCGACCTGGAGATTCCGCTGGGCCACGGCCAGTTCATGATGAAGCCGGTCATCGAAGGCCGCATGCTGCAGGCCCTGGACCTGCAGCCGGGCGAGGACGTGCTGGAGATCGGCACCGGCAGCGGCTTCGTCAGCGCCTGCCTGGGCGAGCTCGGCCGCGAAGTGGTCAGCCTGGAGATCGAGCCGGCCCTGGCCGCCGCTGCGCGCGCCAACCTGGACGCCGCCGGCCTGGGCAGCAACGTCCGCATCGAGACCGCCGACGCCTTCGCCTGGAACAGCGAGCGCCGCTTCGACGTGGTCTGCGTCACCGCCGCGGTCACCGAGATCCCGGCCCAGTTCCTGGCCTGGCTGCGCCCCGGCGGCCGCCTGTTCGCGATCCGCGGCCGCGCGCCGGTCATGGAAGCGGTGCTGGTGCATGCCGAAGCGGGCGCGCCGCGCACGGAATCGCTGTTCGAAACCGACCTGGCGTACTACCTGCGAGGCGCAGCGCCAGTCCCCCAGTTCACATTCTGATCCATCAAGGAAGCCGCAATGATCCGCCGATCCCTCGTCCTGGCGCTGGCCGCCGCGCTGTTTCCGTTGGCCGCCAACGCCACGGACCTGCTGCAAGTCTACGAAATGGCCCGCAACAGCGACCCGCAGTTGGCCTCCGCGGAATCGACCCGGCTGTACGACAAGGAAGGCGAAGTGCAGGCGCGCGCCGCCCTGCTGCCGCAGATCAACGGCAGCGCGTCGCTGCAACGCAACCATAGCGAAGTCGAGCGCGGCGGCGGCGAACTGGCCGGCACCGGCAAGAGCCGCAGCTACGCCGTGCAGGGCCAGCAGACCCTGGTCAACTTCGCCCAGTTCTCCAACCTGCGCGCGCAGAAGGCGCGCAGTCTGGCCGCCGACTACACCCTGGATTCGGCCAACGACGACCTGATCGTGCGCACCTCGGCGGCCTACTTCAACGTGCTGGTGGCGATCGAATCGCTGGTCGCCGCCGAGACCAACGAAGCCGCCGCCAAGAAGCAGTTCGACTATGCCGACAAGCGCCTGGAAGTGGGCCTGGCGCCGATCACCGACGTGCACGAAGCCCGCGCCGAGTACGACCAGGCCCGCGCCGACACGATCAATGCGCGCAACTCGCTGCAGGACCTGTACCAGGCGCTGACCCAGATCACCGGCCAGCCGGTGCGCGACCTGCGCGGCCTGCCGGAGGATTTCCGTCCGCAGCTGCCGGCCACCGGCGGCGACATCGACAGCCTGATCGCCTCGGCGCTGGACAAGAACCCGTCGCTGCGGTCCTACCAGTACCAGGTGCAGGCGGCCGAGGCCAGCGTCTCGGCGGCACGCGCCGGGCACCTGCCGACGCTGAGCCTGTCGGCCAGCGCCGGCCGCGATGCGAACTGGGGCAACAGCGTCTCCGGCAGCGGCAGCACCCCGCGCGCCGACAGCAACACCATCGGCCTGACCTTGAACATCCCGATCTTCGCCGGCGGCGCCACCCAGTCCGGCGTGCGCCAGGCGCTGGCGCAGCGCGACATCGCTCAGGACACCTACGAACTGCAGAAGCGCGCGCTCGACCGCAACACCCGCAACGCCTACCAGACGGTGGTGGCCGGGATCAGCGAGATCGAGGCGCGGCGCCTGGCGGTGGTCTCGGCGCAGGCCGCGTTCGATGCCTCGCAGGTCGGCCTGGAAGTGGGCACCCGCACCGTGCTGGACGTGGTGCAGAACCAGCGCACCCTGTACCAGGCGCAGCTGGCCTACGCGCAGGCACGCTACAACTTCCTGCAGAACCGTCTGCTGCTGAGCCAGGCGCTCGGCTCGCTGGACGTGGCCGAGGTGCAGTCGATCAACGCGCTGCTGACCCAGAGCGCCGAATCCAAGCTCAACTCCGCCAACAGCACGCAGTAAGCGCACGCACACGCGCTTGCCGCCGAAACGGCGGGCCTTCGGGTCCGCCGTTTTTGTTTATGGAGGCGTGGGGCGAATGGCGGCAGCCTCCTGTGGGAGGAACTTTAGTCCCGACGCGCTGCGCGATGGGAGGAGAGGGATGGCGAGAGCCATGCGTCGCGACTTGCAGGGCACCTCGAGTAACGACGCATGTCATGCGCAGGAGCCGCAGGAACGGCTTCAGCCGCGACGGGACTTCCCATGAACAGCCCGTCATGGCGATACCCGCTGCGACGGATATGCCCGCGCACCTCTACGACGCGTCAGTCCTCCACGCCCGCATCGCCCGCCAACGGCGGCAGGTGCGGCGCGATCAACTGCAGGGTCCGCTGCAGCGCGCCGCGGCCGTTGGCGACCAGCGCGCAGCCGGCCTCGGCCATGCGCGTGCGCGCCTCGGCATCGCCCAGCAGGGACTGCAGCGCCGCGCACACGGCGCCGGCGTCCTCGCAGATGGCCACCGCCCCGGCTTCGCGCATGCGCCGCGAAATCTCGGAAAAATTATGCAGGTGCGGGCCGGTCACCGACGGCGTGCCGACCGCCGCCGGCTCCAGCAGATTGTGGCCGCCGATCGGCTGCAGGCTGCCGCCGACGAAAGCCACCTGGGCACACGCATAGAACCCCATCAGCTCGCCCAACGTATCGATCACGAACACCGCATCCTCGGTGCCCGGCCACTGCTGCTGGCGGCGCGTGGCCACGCGCCAGCCCTGGTCGCGCGCCAGCGCCTCGACCTTGGCGAAGCGCTCCGGATGCCGCGGCGCCCACAGCAGCAGCAGGTCCGGCCACTGCCGGCGCAACTGCCGGTGCATCTCGATCACCGCCGCTTCCTCGCCGTCGTGGGTGCTGGCGGCGATCCACACGGGACGCGTCGCCGGCACGCGCTCGCGGAACGCGGCGACGACCTCCGGCAAGTGCGCAGGCGCGGCGATGTCGAACTTCAGGTTGCCCAACGCGCGCACCTGCTCGGCACGCGCGCCCAGCGCGACGAAGCGCTCGGCATCCTCCTGCGACTGCGCCGCCACGCAGGTGACGGTGCGCAGCGCGCGCCCGATCAACGGCCGCAGCAGCCGGTAGCCGCGCAACGAACGCGCCGACAGCCGCGCATTGAGCACGTACACGGGAATGCCGCGGTCGCGGCAGCCGAACAGCATGTTCGGCCACAGCTCGGTTTCCAGGATCAGCGCCAGGCTGGGGCGGAAGTGCTGCAGGAAACGGCCGACGCTGCCGGGCACGTCGTAGGGCAGATACACATGATCGAGCGCGTCGCCCCACAGCGCGCGCACCCGCTCCGAACCGGTCGGGGTGATGGTGGTGATCACCCAGCGGATGTCCGGGCGCTGCGCGCGCAGCGCATTGACCACCGGCGCGGCGACGTTGACCTCGCCCACCGAGACCGCATGCAGCCACACCCGCGGCCGCCCGCGCGCCTGCGAATACGAGGCGTAGCGCTCGTCCCAGCGCTGGAAGTACTGGCGCACGCGGAAACCGCGCCAGACCAGGTGATAGACGGTGACCGGCAGCAGCAGATAGAGCACGGCCGAGTACAGGCCGCGCAGCAGCCGCTCGATGAAATCGTTGCGCATCCGGACAGCATAGCCGGTTGCAAGCAGGCGGCGGCAGACGATCGCCACGCGCGCCGCAGCGCACGCCGACGCGGTCGTGCGCGCGCCCGGCTAAACTTGGCGCATGTCTGCCGCCCCCACTCCGCCCGCGTCCGCCACCCAGGCCGCACCGCCGCCACGCTCGCCCCGCCACTGGCCCACCTGGCTGCTGCTCGGCCTGGCGGTGATCGCCGCGCGCCTGCCCTGGCTGTTGCAGCGCGCCCTGGGTCGCGGCATCGGCTGGCTGGCGCTGCGCCTGGCCGGCACCCGCCGCCACGCCGCCGAGGTGAACCTGACACTGTGCTTCCCGGAGCAGAGCGATGCCTGGCGCGAACGCCTGCTGCGCGACAGCTTCGATGCGCTGGGCGTGGGCGTGTTCGAATTCGCCCGCGCCTGGTGGGGCGGCATCGGCGCGATCCGCCGGCGCACCCGCATCGAGGGCCTTGAACACCTGCAGGCCTTGCAGGCGCAGGGCCGCGGCGTGCTGCTGGTGTCGGGCCACTTCATGACCCTGGAGATCTGTGGCCGGCTGCTGTGCCAGTACGTGCCGCTGGCCGGCATGTACCGGCGCCACCGCAATCCGGTGTTCGAATGGGCGGTCAAGCGCGGCCGTCTGCGCTACGCCACCGCGATGTTCGCCAACGAGGACCTGCGCGGCAGCGTGCGCCATCTCAAGCGCGGCGGTTTCCTGTGGTACGCGCCGGACCAGGACATGCGCGGCAAGGACACGGTGTTCGTGCCGTTCTTCGGCATGCCCGCGGCCACCATCACCGCCACCCATCAGTTGGCGCGGCTGACCGGCTGCGCGGTGGTGCCGTACTTCCACCGCCGCGAAGGCGCCGACTACGTGCTGCGCATCGCGCCGCCGCTGCAGGACTTCCCGTCGGAGGACATGGTCGCCGACACCGCGCGGGTCAACGCCGCCATCGAGGCGATGGTGCGCGAAGCGCCGGCGCAGTATCTGTGGATCCACCGCCGCTTCAAGCGCCAGCCCGGCGGCCGCAGCGACTTCTACGAGCGCGACTGAGCGCTCACCCCGGCGTCGCGGCGTCGGCGCGCTCGCCCGGTTCGGGGTCGTTCGCCAGCAGGGCGCCGGCGTACAGGCCGATCAGCAGCATGGTCAGCCCGCCCCAGAACGACGAATAGAACGCCAGGTGGGTATTGAACGGGAACACCGTGATCAGCAGCGCCTGCATCGCCGGGCGCGCCCGCTCGCGCGCCTGCGCCGAGGCGTAGCGCCACGCGCGCCACGCCTGCGCGGCACCGGCCAGCCACAGCAGCAGGCCGATCACGCCGGTCTCGGCGAGCACCTCGAGCACGATCTGGTGGGCATGGAAGGCCGGCTCGCGCCCCCATTCCCCGGCATGGCTCGGATCCGGGTCGCACCCGACGTAGGCCTCGCGGAAGCCGCGCACGCCGACGCCGTTGATCGGGTGCTGGCGGATCATGCACCAAGCCGCGCTCCAGATCTGCGCACGCCCGGTCAGCGCCGCGTTGAGGTCGGCCGGATGCCCGCTGAGTGCGCGCGCGGTGCGCTCGAAGCGGTCGTGCACCTGCGGCGACACCACGCCCAGCACCCCCGCCACCAGCAGCGCGGCCACGCCCAGTGCCAGCAGCTTGCGCGCACCGAGCAGGCGCCAGCCCGACAGCACCAGCAGCACCGCGAAGGTGATCCACGACGCGCGCGATCCCGCCAGCACCAGCACCACGCCGACCGCCCCTGCCGCGATCAGCCAGCCCCAGGCACCGCCGCGGCGCGCAGCCAGCCACAGCAGGAACGGCGAGACACTGGCCAGCACCTGGCCGAACTTCAGGTTGCACGGGCCGAACACGCCGCTGAGGCGATCGGCCAGGGCGATCTCCTGCGGCGTGCACAGGCCGTGGTGGCTGATCGCCCACTTCAGCTGGTCCAGCGACCAGAACAGCGGGCTGGTGCCGCACAACGCCTGCGCCAGCGCATCCACGGTCCAGATCGCGGCGATCACCGCCAGGCCGTTGAAGGTGGTGCGGCGACCGCGCGTCGTCGCCACCGCCATCGCCACCAGCCACAGGAACGGCAGGAAGCGCAGGTCCACCGCCGATTCGCGCAGCGCCAGCGGCACGTCCACCGCGCCCAGCGCCGACAGCGGCTGCGGCAGCCAGTAGGTGAGGAACAGCAGCGTGGTCAGCGCCCAGGCCGGGCCGCTGAGCAGGCGCGCGCCGCCGCGGAAGCGGCTGTGCAGCAGGCGCGCCAGGGTGACCAGGGCGCCCAGCGCCAGCACCCCGGCGGCCAGGCCGGGCGCCGGCCACAGCGCGACGAACACCAGCACCCAGACCGGCGCCCAGCGTTCGCGGACTTCGGGCAAGGCAGAAGCGGACAGGGAACCGTCAGGGCCGGAGTTCGTCATAGATCGCCAGAGTGCTGCGCTGCATCGCCTGCAGCGTATAGGGGAGCGTCGCTGGCGGCACCGGCGGATGTGCCAGCAGTGTGCGCGCGGCCGCCAGCAGGGCCACGGCGTCGAAGGTCGCCACGGCGCCGGCGGGCTGCAGCTGCGCCAGCAATTCGCCGACCCCGCCATGCGCCCAGCCCAGCACCGGCCGCCCGACCGCCAGCGCCTCGACCACGGTGCGACCGAACGCCTCGGGCTTGCGCGACAGCTGCAGCACCAGGTCGCTGGCGGCGTAGGCGTCGGCGATGCGCGCGGTCGGCGGCGTGAACGCCACCGCGTCGGCCACGCCGAGGGTCGCCGCCTCGGCTTCCAGTTCGCGGATGTAGGCCTCGCGCCCGGCCTCGCGCGCGCCCGGCAGCCACAGCCGCGCGTCGCGTCCCTCGCCGCGCAGCGCCGCCAGCAGGCGCAGCGCGTCGGCGTGGCCCTTCAGGCGGGTGCCGCGCCCCGGCAGCAACAGCAGCGGCCCATCCCCGGCCAACGCCGGCGCCTGGCTGACGGCCCTGGCCCGCGCCTGCGCATCGGGCCAGGGACGGCGCGGGAACTGCGCCGGATCGATACCGCGCGGCACCACCCGCAGGCGCGCCGGATCGGTCTGCGGATAGTGCTGCAGCACATACGCGCGCACCGTCTCGGACACGCAGATGACCCGCTCGCCGCGGGTCATCACCGCGCTGTAGCGGCTCGGCGAGTTGAGCCCGTGCACGGTGGTGATCAGGCGCGGACGCTGCGCCGCCGGCATGCCCTGCAGCGCGCGCCAGCCCAGCCAGGCCGGCAGCCGCGAGCGCGCGTGCACGATGTCGGCGCGCTCACGCGCGAACAGACGCCGCAGCGCCGGCACGTGGCGCAGGGTCAGCAAGGACTTGCGGCCGATGTCCAGGGCGATGTGTTCGGCGCCGGTGGCGGCCAGCGCCGGCAGCAGCCGGCCGCCGGCCGACACGACCACGGCGCGATGCCCGGCCTCGACCAGGGCCTGGGCGATTTCCAGGGTGGACCGCTCGACGCCGCCGGACTCCAGCGCCGGCAGCAGCTGCACCACGGTCAGGCGGTGCATCGAACCCGGATCAGTCGACCAGCACGAAGACCGCGCCGCAGTACGGGCACTTGGCTTCCAGGCCCGGCTCGTCCTCGATCGGCAGATAGACCCGCGGATGCGAGTTCCACAGCGCCATTTCCGGGGTCGGGCAGCTCAGCGGCAGGTCGGCGCGGCGCACCTCGTAGCGCGTCTGGGCATTGGCGGGCGCGGTGGCGGTATGGCTCATGGCGGTGGGGACACGGCAAAAAGGGACAGGCGATTCTAGCAGCCCGTCCCGCCACGGGCGCGGTGCGCGGCGGCGGCCCCAGGCGGTCCTTTCACGCGCCTTTCCGGTTCGCTTGATACGGAACCAACGCACCACTATGCTGGCATCACGCGGCGCCGACATGCCGCTTTGAGGTGTCTCGTGGATATAGGTGTGCGTTTGATGCAGGCGCGGCGAAATGCCGGTTTCACACTGCGCGAGCTTGCCGCCTTGCTGGGCGTGGCGCATAGCACCCTGGGTCATTGGGAGAACAACCGTTCGGTCCCCAATGCCCGGCATTTGCTGAAGATCGCCGAACTTACCGGCGTCGATGCGTATGTGCTGCTGACCGGCAAGCCGTCCAAGCTGAACCAGACCGACAGCGACAGCCTGCCGTTGCCGGTGGGCAAGCGCATGGCCTGAGCGCGGCGCGGCGCCACTGGCGTCGTCCCCGTGCCCGGCTCGACCCCGCGCAGCCCAGGTGCGGGCTGCGCGTGAAGACGCGACTCGCACCGCGACACTTGCTGTCGCCCCGATATGAAACCGCTTCCAGCCCCGCCCTTTCGCTGATCTCGCCGCGATCCGACGCAGCGGTTGCGGCACGCGTGCCGCTGCAGCGTCACTCCCTCACTGCCTCTGGCGCAACCGCGGCCGCCTCCCCTGCCACTCATTCCGTCTGCGGCGACATCGCGCGCTCAGGCACGGCCTCGCGCACGACTCGCACGTGAGGCGCGCGCAGCGCGCGAGCGGATCTCCTGAAGACATGAGGGTGGCAGCCGTGCTGCCAGCCGTGCCGTGTGCGCACGCCCGAAGCGTCGCTTGAGCACATGCAGCCGCACCGGCACCGCAGTCATGCGGGCCGGTGCGGGCTGGAAGCCGCGTGGCGGCTTATTTTTCCGCTTCGAGCTGCTTGCGGATCTGCGCGTCGACCGCGGCGATCGCGGTCATGTTCATCACCCGGCGCGAGGTGGCGCTGGTGGTGAGGATGTGCACCGCCTTGGAAATGCCCATCAAGATCGGGCCGATCGCCACACCGTCGGTGAACACGCGCACCAGGTTGTAGGCGATGTTGGCCGCTTCCAGGTTCGGCAGCACGAACAGGTTGGCGCGGCCCTTCAGCGTGCTGTTGGGCATGATCTGCTTGCGCAGCGCCTCGTCCCACGCGGTATCGCCCTGCATCTCGCCGTCGATGTTGAGCTCGGGCTTGCGCTTGAGCAGCGCCTCGCGCACCTGGCGCATCTTCAGCGCGTCGCGCGAATCGTGGCTGCCGAAATTGGAGTGCGACAGCAATGCGATGTTCGGCTCGATGCCGAACAGCTTCAGGCGATAGGCGGCCTGCAGCGTGGCCTCGACGATCTGCTCCACGCTCGGGTCTTCCTGCACGTGGGTGTCGACGAAGAAGAACGCGCCCTGCTGGTTGATCACACCGGTCATCGCCGAGGTCGAACTGACCCGCGGCTCCAGCGGAATCACGCTGCGCGCATAGCCGAGCTTCTTGTGGAAGCGGCCGACCACGCCGGTGAGCAGCGCATCGGCTTCGCCGCGCGCGACCATCACCGCGGCGATCAGGGTCGGCCGCGAGCGCATCAGTTCCTTGGCCGCGGTGACGGTGACGCCGCGGCGCTCGGTGAGCGCGTGGTAGTACTGCCAGTAGTCGTTGAAGCGCGGATCGTCGTGGATGTTGGTGATCTCGAAATCCACGCCGGCAGTGATGCGCAGGCCCAGGCGCTGGATGCGCGCCTCGATCACGTCCGGGCGGCCGATCAGGATCGGGAACGCCAGGCCCTCGTCGATCACGCTCTGCACCGCGCGCAGCACCACTTCCTCTTCGCCCTCGGCATAGACCACGCGCTGCTTGTCGGCGCGGGCGCGGTCGTACACCGGCTTCATCATCAGGCTGGTGCGGTAGACGAACTGGCTGAGCTTGTCGCGGTAGGCGGCCATGTCGGCGATCGGCCGCGTGGCCACGCCCGAATCCATCGCCGCCTGCGCCACCGCCGAAGACAGCTCGACCAGCAGGCGCGGATCCAGCGGCCGCGGAATCAGGTAGTCGGGGCCGAAGCTCGGCGTCTCGCCACCGTAGGCCGCGCCGAGGTCGGAGGCCTCGCGCCGCGCCATCGCCGCGATCGCCTTGACGCAGGCGATCTTCATTTCCTCGTTGATGCCGGTGGCGCCGACGTCGATGGCGCCACGGAACAGGTAGGGGAAGCACAGCACGTTGTTGATCTGGTTCGGATAGTCCGAACGGCCGGTGCCGATGATCGCGTCCGGACGCACCGCCTTGGCTGCCTCCGGCGTGATCTCCGGATTCGGATTGGCCAGGGCGAAGATCACCGGCTGCGGCGCCATCGTCGCCACCATCTCCGGCTTGAGGATGCCCGCGGCCGACAGGCCCAGGAAGATGTCCGCGCCCTCGACGATCTCGGCCAGGGTGCGCTTGTCGGTGTCGCGCGCGTAGCGCGCCTTGTCCGGATCCAGGTCGGTGCGGCCGGTGTGGATCACGCCGTCGCGGTCCAGGGCCAGGATGTTCTCCGGCTTCAGGCCCAGCGAGACCAGCATGTTGACGCAGGAGATGCCGGCCGCGCCCATGCCGGTGGTGGCCAGCTTGACCTCTTCGATCTTCTTGCCAGTGACCACCAGCGCGTTGAGCACGGCCGCGCCGACGATGATCGCGGTGCCGTGCTGGTCGTCGTGGAACACGGGGATGTTCATGCGCTCGCGCAGCTTGCGCTCGACGATGAAGCACTCCGGCGCCTTGATGTCTTCCAGGTTGATGCCGCCGAAGGTCGGCTCGAGGCTGGCGATGATGTCGACCAGCTTGTCCGGGTCGTTCTCGTTGATCTCGATGTCGAACACGTCGATGCCGGCGAACTTCTGGAACAGCACGCCCTTGCCTTCCATCACCGGCTTGGACGCCAGCGGGCCGATGTTGCCCAGGCCCAGCACCGCGGTGCCGTTGCTGATCACCGCCACCAGGTTGCCGCGCGCGGTCAGTTCGCTGGCCTGTTTCGGATCGGCGACGATGGCCTCGCAGGCGAAGGCGACGCCCGGCGAATAGGCCAGCGAGAGATCGCGCTGGGTCAGCATGGGCTTGGTCGCGGAGACCTTGATCTTGCCCGGCGGCTGCTGGCGGTGATAGTCGAGGGCGGCCTGTTTGAAATCGTCGTTTGACATCGAGGGCTTCTTTTGTCGAAAGGCGCGGAGGCCCGGAATTCTACCCCCAGCCGCAGGAGCGGTCCTGTCTGGCGGCTGTCGCCACGGCCTTGAGGGCAGGAAAAAAGCAACGCGCCGGCAAGGCCGGCGCGTGGTGTGATGCAAGGGATCAGCGCGTGGCGAGCGGTTCGGCCGCCACCGCCGGCAGCGGCACGGCCTCGCCATCCAGCGCCAGGCGCAGGCGGTCGCGATCCAGCGCATTCTCCCAGCGCGAGACCACCACGGTGGCCACCGCATTGCCCATGAAGTTGGTCAGCGAGCGGCATTCGCTCATGAAGCGGTCCACGCCCAGGATCAACGCCATGCCGGCGACCGGCACTTCCGGCACCACCGCCAGCGTCGCCGCCAGGGTGATGAAGCCGGCGCCGGTCACACCGGCCGCGCCCTTGGAGCTGAGCATCGCCACCAGCAGCAGCGTGATCTGATGGCCCAGAGTGAGTTCGGTGTTGGTGGCCTGCGCGATGAACAGCGCCGCGAGCGTCATGTAGATGTTGGTGCCGTCGAGGTTGAACGAGTAACCGGTGGGCACCACCAGGCCGACCACCGACTTCTCGCACCCGGCGCGCTCCATCTTCTCCATCAGCGACGGCAGCGCCGATTCGGACGAGGACGTGCCCAGCACCAGCAACAGTTCCGTCTTGAGGTAGCGGATCAGCTTGAAGATCGAGAAGCCGCACAGATAGGCGACGGCGCCGAGGATCACCACCACGAACAGCAGCGAGGTGACGTAAAACGAACCGACCAGCCAGGCCAACTGCACCAGCGAGTGCAGGCCGTGCTCGCCGATGGTGTAGGCGATCGCGCCCAGCGCGCCGATCGGCGCGGCCTTCATCAGGATGTGCACCAGCTTGAACACCGGCGCGATCAACGCCTCCAAGAAGTTCAGGACCGGCTTGCCGCGCTCGCCGACCATGGCCAGCGACACGCCGAACAGCACGGCGACGAACAGCACCTGCAGCACGTTGGTCCCGACCAGCTTGCCGTTGACCACCTGATCGCCGGTGAACGCACCGATCAGCGAATTGGGGATGATGTCCATCAGGAAGCCGACCAGGGTCAGGTCGTGCGACTTCTGCACGTAGCTGGCGACCTTGCTCTGGTCCAGCGTGGCCAGGTTGACGTCCATGCCCGCGCCGGGCTGCACCACGTGCGCGACGATCATGCCCACCACCAGCGCCAGGGTGGAGAAGAACAGGAAGTACACCATCGCCTTGCCGAACACCCGGCCCACCGTCTTCAGGTGCGTCATGCCGGCGATGCCGGTGACGATGGTCAGGAAGATCACCGGCGCGATGATCATCTTCACCAGCTTGATGAAGGCATCGGCCAGCGGCTTGAGCTGCGTGGCGAACTGCGGCTCCAGATGGCCGAGCACGGCACCGATGACGATGGCCACCAGCACCTGGACGTAGGTATGCCGGTAGAACGGCACCGGCCGCGGCGCAGGGCTGGCCGGGGAAGTTGAGATATGCATCGAAGGCGCTCCGGGACGGTCCGCCCACCCGACGCGGGTCGCGGAATGCTGCCTTTGTACGCGTCGCCAGCGTCTAAGCAGATAACCTATTGGTACTAGGCCCGGCGCCGCGCCGTGTCGACGCGGTTACAGTGGCGCGGCAGGCTCACGGAAGGGCTAACGCAACGCCGCACGCAGACGCCGCCCCTCGCGGCCGATGGCGGCGTGGCCGCCATCGCAGCGCACGTCTTCAGGGGGAGACGGCGCCGCAGGACTGCAACATCGCCGTAAAGAACGGCCGGGCGCGTCCGCTATTGCATGCAGGGGGCATCGCGTCCGGCACCGTGTCCGCATCGCAGCGGCCTCGCCGTTCGCGTGCGGTCCACCGCCGCACTGCCCGCGCCATCCATGGCACCACCAGCCCGGCCGGGGACTGCCGCGCCTTCATTCCTTACCGAGACGACTCCATCATGCGCCACACTCTCCTCTTCGCTGCGCTGGGCCTGACCGCCGCCGCTCCCGCCGTCGCCGCCAACGGTTTCGACGACTGGCCGACCAAGGTCGCCTTCAACGACGGCACCGAACTGGCCGTGACCGGCAACTACGCCTACGACTGGAACAACTTCTCCAACGACGACGGTCGCCTGGAGGACGACAACGCGTTCCGGCGCAAGGAGTTCGGCGCCACGCTGAAGAAGAAGGGCGTGTACGACGCGATGGTGTACTTCGACTTCCAGTCCAAGCTGTGGCTGGACGTGTTCTTCCGCTTCGAGACCAAGGCCCTGTTCGGCGCCGACTACGGCAAGGTGCGCCTGGGCTACATCAAGGTGCCGGTGGGCCTGGAAGGCGTGACCAGCTCGCGCGCGGACAGCTTCATGGAAGTGGCGCTGCCGGTGCAGGCCATCTACCAGGGCCGCCGTACCGGCGTGGAGTGGACCTTCGAGCGTCCGCAATACCTGCTGCAGGCCGGCGCCTACGGCGGCAAGGACCTGCAGGGCGACAACCCCGGCACCACCCAGGCGGTGCGCGGCGTGTGGACCCCGTTCAAGGCCGACGGCGACGTGCTGCACCTGGGCCTGGCGTACTCGCAGGAGAATCCGCGCGGCTACCACAATGGCCTGGACGTGAGCTTCAGCCCGCGCGCGCGCTTCCGTGCGCGTCCGGAAGCCGGCCTGACCGACGTGCGTCTGATCGATTCGGGCACGCTGGTCGACGTCGACCAGGTGCGCCGCACCGGCCTGGAGGCGATCTGGATCAAGGGACCGTTCTCGATGCAGGGCGAGGCGCTGCGCGCCGACGTGACCCGCGACAACGGCCGCCCCGACTACACCGCCGACGGCCAGTACGTGTTCGCCAGCTACGTGCTGACCGGCGAATCGCGGCCGTACAGCGCCGGCAACGTCGGCAACATCAAGCCGGCCAACGCCTACGGCGCGGTCGAGCTGCTGGCGCGCTACAGCCGCCTGGACCTGGACGACGGCACGGTGCTCGGCGGCCGCCAGCACGACTGGACCGTCGGCGCCAACTGGTACCTGACCAGCCACTTCAAGTTCCAGGTCAACTACGTGCGCGCCGATGCCGAACGCGCCGGCGTGCACGTCAAGCCGAACTCGCTGGACGTCCGCGCCCAGGTCCAGTTCTGAGCAAACGCACGCCGGCCGCAAAGGCTGCGCAGCGAGCCGCAGGAAGGGCCTCGGCGATGCCAAGGCCCCTTGGGTGATGCGGCCCCGGCGCCCACAGCGTGTTCGCAGCACATCCGCAAGACGACACCGGCGACGTTCCCTGATGCGATCGGCGTTGCACCTGCCGGCGGTTTTGGCTCGTTGGCGCTCCGCGACGCCCGCCATCTCCGCCGCATGTCGCAAACGGCAGCGCACCCTCTAAGCTGATGCGGTCCCGGTCGCCGCGTTCTTCCGCATGCCCTCGCTCCTGCGCCATCGTCGCCTGATCCTGCTGCTGGTCGTCATCGTCGGCGGCATGGTGATGGCGATGCTGTCGGCGCAGCACGTCGCCGAACAGCGCGCGCTGCGCGCCGAGAGCGTGCAACTGCGGCAACAGCTGGAGCTGTATGCGCAGACCCTGCAGCAGCGCATCGACCGCTACCGTACCCTGCCACAGGTGCTGGCGCTGGATCCGGAACTGCGCGACGCCCTGACCCATCCGCTGGACGCGGCCACCCAGCAGCAGTTGAACCTGAAGCTGGAGCGCGCCAACGACGTCACTCGCTCCTCGACCCTGACCCTGATCGACGCCAACGGCGTGGCCCTGGCCGCCAGCAACTGGCGCCTGGCCAGCAGCAACGTCGGCGCCGACTACAGCTTCCGCCCCTACGTGAAACAGGCATTGGCGCAGGGCAAGGGCCGCTTCTACGGCATCGGCATGACCACCGGCGTGCCCGGCTACTTCCTCTCGCAGGCGATCCTCGACGCACGCGGGCGCCCGCTCGGGGTGATCGTGATCAAGATCGAACTGGCCGCGCTGGAGCACGAATGGCTGCGCGTGCCCGACGTGGTGCTGGTCAGCGACGGCCACGGCGTGGTGTTCCTGTCCAGCCGCGACGTCTGGCGCTATCGCCAGTTGCAACCGCTCAGCGCGCACGAGCGCGACGAACTGCTGGCCACCCGCCAGTACGCGCAACAGACGCTGCTGCCGGCGCGACGGCGGGTGCTGGAGACGCTGGACGACGGCGGCCAGGTGATGCGCATCGACATGCCGGCGCAGCCGGCGCCGCTGCTGTGGCAGAGCATGGCGCTGCCGGAGGGCGGCTGGCGCCTGCACCTGCTGCACGACGTCGGCGGCAGCCGCGCGGCCGGCCGCGCCGCCGCGCTGGCCGCGGCCGGGATCTGGCTGGCGCTGTCGTTCCTGGGCCTGCTGTTCCAGCAGCGCCAGCGCCTGGCACGGCTGCGCCAGCGCAGCCGGCGCGAACTGGAGGCGTTGCTGCAGCAGCATGCGCAGGAGCTGCGCACCGCCCAGGACGGTATCGTGCAGGCCGCGCAGCAGGCCGACACCGGCCTCAGCCGCAGCCTGGAGCACCTGCCGCAGGGCGTGGTGATCATCGATGCGCAACTGCGCCTGGTGGCGTGGAATTCACGCTATCTGGAGATCTTCCGCTTCCCGCCGGAACTGATCCGGGTGGGGCGCCCGATCGAGGATGTGTTCCGCTACAACGCACGCCGCGGCCTGCTCGGCCCCGGCCCGGTGGAAGCGGCGATCCAGCGCCGCCTTGACCACCTGCGCAGCGGCCGCCCGCACATGCGCGAGAGCGAGAAGGACGACGGCACGGTGCTGGAGATCCGCGGCAATCCGCTGCCCGACGGCGGCTTCGTGACCAGCTACGCCGACATCACCAGCTACAAGAACGCCGCGCGCGAACTGCGCTCGCTGGCCGACGCGCTGGAGCATCGCGTCGCCGAACGCACCCACGACCTGGCCGAGGCCAAGCGCGAGGCCGAGAACGCCAACCGCTACAAGACCCGCTTCGTGGCCTCGGCGGTGCACGACCTGCTGCAGCCGCTCAACGCCGCGCGCATGTTCGTCTCGGCGCTGCGCGGCAAGCTGCACGAGGCCGATGCGCGGCAGATCGCCGACCATGTCGACAACGCGCTGGCGGCGCAGGACGCGATCCTCAACAGCCTGCTGGACATCTCGCGACTGGAAGCGGGCACGTTGAAGACGCAGGTGCAGGACCTGGCGCTGGACCCGCTGCTGCAGACCCTGGCACGCGAGTTCGGCATCGTCGCCGAAGGCCGTGGGCTGCGCCTGGACTACGTACCGACCCGCGCCACCGTGCGCAGCGACGCGACCCTGCTGCGGCGCATCCTGCAGAACTTCCTCTCCAACGCGGTGCGCTACACCCCACGCGGACGGGTGCTGCTGGGTTGCCGGCGCGACGGTGCGCAGCTGCGCATCGAAGTGCACGATCAGGGACCGGGTATTCCCGACGCCCTGCAGCAGGAGATCTTCGAAGAATTCCGCCGGCTTGGCGACGGCGTCGCCAACGATCGCGGCGCCGGCCTCGGCCTGGCGATCGTGGAGCGCATCGGCCGCCTGCTCGGCCACCGTATCGGCCTGCGCTCGCAGTTGGGCCGCGGCAGCGTGTTCTCGGTGACCGTGCCGCTGGGCGATGCCGCTGCGGCGCAACGCCAGGTGCCGGCGGCGATGGCCAGCGACAACGGCGACGACCCGATCCTGCATGGCTGCCGGGTCTGGTGCATCGACGACGACCCGCGCGTCTGCGAGGCCAGCCGGACCCTGCTGACGCGCTGGGCCTGCCAGGTGGAACTGGCCGCCGGCCCGGACCAGGCGCTGGCCGCAGCGCAGCCGGCACAGGCGCCGGAACTGGTATTGCTGGACGTGCGCATGGGCGACTGCCACGGCCCGACCCTGTTCGCGCAGCTGTGCGCACGCTGGCAGGCCGAGCCGCGGGTGATCCTGGTCACCGCCGAAGCCGATCCGGCGCTGCGCACCCTGGCGCAGGAACGCGGCTGGGGCTTCCTGGCCAAACCGGTCCGCGCGCCAGCCCTGCGCGCACTGATGACGCAGATGTTGCTGCGACGTGGGTGAGGCGTGTGAGCGGTTTATCAGGCTTGGGGAATGTGGATCTTTGGCTGCCGTACCCTCATCCGCTCCTGCGGGGCACCTTCTCCCGAAGGGAGAAGGGAAGCGCTTAGCCCCTCTCCCCCCCGGGAGAGGGGTTGGGGTGAGGGTACGGGAGCGCAGCGATGCCTCTACCACTCGCGCGGCGCGATCAGTTCCTCGACGTCGGCGTCGGCGAAACCATAGGCCTTGGCGATGTGCAGGAAATCCACGCCGATGTTCTCGCTTGCGGCGGTCTCGATCTCGCTGTCGTGGGCCTCGAACTCCAACGCCAGCTTGTTGAACTCTTCGGTGGCGGCATGGGTGAGCCGGTACAGCGCCGGCAGGTCCGCCGGTGCCTGCGCCTCGATCGCCTCGCACAACCGCAGCAGGATCTTCTGTCCCTTGCCGACCAGCGACGGGGGGAAGTAGTCGTCGTCCAGCATCTCCTGCAGGAACGGATAGTGGGCGGTCTGCTCGTTGCGGAGGGTCGTGGTGGGCATGGTCCGGTGGTCTCCGCCCGCGGGGGGCGCGGGCATCGGCGCATAGCATCGCGTATCCGGGCGCCGCAGAAAACGCCCCCCGCCGGCGCCCGGTTCAGGCCTCGCCTTCCGGCTCCAGCGCCTTCACCAGCACCGCGGCCTGGGTGCGGCTGTGGCATTCGAGCTTCTTCAGGATCGCGGTCACGTGGACCTTGACGGTGTTCTCGGCCAGGCCCAGTTCGTAGGCGATCTGCTTGTTGAGCAGACCGTCGGCCAGGCACAGCAGCACCCGGAACTGCTGCGGGGTCAGTTGCGCCAGGCGCGCCGCCAGCTGCGCGTCGGCCTCCGACCGCGCCGCGGTCAGCGGTGGAAACCAGGTGCCGCCGTCGAGCACCGCCGCCACCGCAATGCCGATGGTCTCGGCCGGGGAGGACTTGGGAATGAAGCCGGCCGCGCCGAACTGCTGCGCGCGGCGGATCACCCGCGGATGGTCGTTGGAGGAAATCACCACCACCGGCACGTCCGGGCGCTCGCCGCGCACGTGCAGCAGCGCCGAGAAGCCGCGCGCGCCGGGCATGGCCAGGTCCAGCAGGATCAGGTCGGCATCGGCCTGCGCGGCCAGCGCGGCGTCCAGGGTGCCAGCGCTGGCCGCCTCCACCACCAGGGCGCGCGGCAAGGCCTGGCGCAACGCGTGCAGCACGGCGGCGCGGAACAGCGGGTGGTCGTCGGCGACCAGGATCGTCGGGGCATCCATGGGCGTGAAGGCGGCTGGCATGACGCTGCAACGCGGCGTCGGGTGGGCGCGGACAACGCGCAGGACCCGCAGTGTACGTGCGTGGCCGCTGGATGCCGAGTGCGCGAGACCCGATCGGGCGGCGGCGGGTTGCCCGAGACCGGCGTGCCGGGTGCCTGCGGAGAAACTCGTGCAGGACGCCGCGCACAACACCGCCACGCCGCGCATTGGCGCTCCGCAGCGCGCAGCAAGGCGTCCTCGGCCGCGCATTCAAGGCCGGCCCCACCATGGCCGATAACACGGCGTGATCGTCCCGTTCTCCAATCTGCTGGGCCGCCTGCCGCTGGCCGCGTCCTGCCTCATCGCGTGCCTGGCGCTCGCGCCGGACGTGTCCGCGGCCGTCACCGCAAGCGACGACGAGCTGCCCAGCAGCCTGGAGCACTTCGGCCTGGACGAGGGCCTGTCGCAGCTGTCGATCAACGCCCTGCAGAGCGACGACCAGGGCTTCCTGTGGGTCGGCACTCAGGAAGGCCTGAACCGCTTCGACGGGCATCTGTTCCGCGCCTACCGGCGCGAACTCGGCAGCGACAGCCGGCAGAGCCTGCTCAGCAGCAGCATCGACAGCATCGGCTTCGAGCCGCGCGGCACCCGCCTGTGGCTGGGCACCAACGACGCCGGCCTGGAAGTGATCGAGCTGGCCACCTGGCAACACCACCGTCTCGACGCGAAGCAGGGCCTGTCGCACAACCGCGTCACCCAGATCCTGATCGATCCGCAGGGCGGCGCATGGCTGGGCACCGAACGCGGCATGGACCGGGTCGAGGCCGACCTGCAGCGGGCGCGCCCGCTGGGCGGCGATGCGCCGGTGGTGGGCCTGACCTGGATGCCGGACGGCAAGCAACCAGTGGCACTGGACCGGCAATGCCGGCTGTGGAGGCTGGGCCGCGACGCGCGCGAGGAACTGCCGGCACCGCGCGGCATCGACGAATGCGTAGGCCTGCAGTCCGGACCGGAAGGGCTGTGGCTGGCGTCGGCGAGCGGCGGCCTGTTCCAGCTCGATGCGCAGGGCGCGGTGCTGGCGCACTGGACGCCAGCGCAGTTGGCCACCGGCGGCAGCGACCTCAGCGCGCTGATCCGGCTGCACGACGGCCGCGTGCTGGTCGGCACCACCAATGCCACGGTGACGCAACTGGACAGCGCGCAGCATGCGCCGCAGCGGCTGAGCTTCGACATGCCGCCCAACAGCGCCATCATCCGTTTCTACCAGGCGCCCGACGGCACCTGGTGGATCGGCACCTACACCGGCGGGCTGTACCGGGTGCGTCCGTTGTCGGCGGTGATCCGCAACGACGAGGAGCGCGTCAGCGACACCCATGCGTGGCCCAGCAGCAGCGTGCGCAGCATCTGGCGCGACGGCGAGCGCATGCTGATCGGCACCGACCAGGGCCTGCTGCTGCGCGACAGCAGCCGTGCCGCCTGGCAGCTGGTGCCCGGGCTGGCCAGCCAGGCGATCCGCAGCATCGCCGCCGACCGCGACGGCTGGTGGCTGGGCACGCGCCAGGGGCTGTGGCGCCTGGATCGCAACGGCACATTGCGGCGCCTGGGCGGGCTGGCCGACGAGCACGTCAACGATCTGCTGCTGGAAGGCGACACGCTATGGGTGGCCACCCGCCGCGGCCTGACCCGCGTGGTCGATGGGCGCGTGCGCAACGATCCGCGCTGGGCACCCCTGAGCGGGCACACCCTGACCCGGGTCTACCGCGACAGCGAAGACACGCTGTGGATCGGCTGCAACGACTGCGGCGTGTGGCGCATGCGCAGCGGCCGTCCCGCCGAGCCCTACCGCCCGCGCGGCAGCACCCTGTACCCGTCGGTGTGGTCGCTGTACGAACACGACGGCGTGCTGTGGGTGGGCACCTTCTCCGGCGGGCTGTACCGCATCGACCTCAAGCGCGACGTGGCGCTGCGCTACAGCGACCGCGAGGGGCTCAGCAGCAACGTCATCTACACGATCCTGCCGGATCCGCAGGGGCGGCTGTGGCTCAGCACCAACAACGGCCTGAGCGTGCTGGATCCGCGCACGCGCATCGTGCAGAGCCTGGGCCGCCGCGACGGCCTGCAGAACCAGGAGTACAACAGCGGCCGCGGCTACCGCGACGCGCACGGCCTGCTGTATTTCGGCGGCACCCAGGGCGTGGACGTGATCGATCCCACGCGCCTGCCGCTGCGTAGCCCGCAGGCGCGCGCAGTACTCACCGACCTGCGCATCCTCAATGCCGGCGAGGACCGCGACGGCAGCGAGAACCAGACCGAGAGCGACGTGGTCTACGCGCAGCGCATCGCCCTGGACCATCGCGACAACGTGTTCACCATCGGCATGACCGCGATCGACTTTGCCGCCCCGGGCACCGCGCGCCTGCGCTACCGCGTCGACGGGCTGCAGAAGGGCTGGGTATACCCGCAGACCGCGCACAGCGACTTCTCGGTCAGCCACCTGCCACCGGACCGCTACACGCTGGTGGTGGAAGCGGCCGGGCGCGACGGCCAGTTCGGTGGCGCGCGGCGGCTGCAGATCGAGGTGCTGCCGCCGCCGTGGCGGCATCCGCTGGCCTACGCCGGCTACGTCGTGCTGGGCCTGGCGCTGCTCGGCCTGGCGCTGCAGCGGGTGCGGCGCACGGTCAACCGCGAGCGCGACATGGTGGAACTGCTCAACCTGACCGTGGCCGAGCGCACCCGCCAGCTCGAACGCGCCAACCAGCAGTTGCTGCAGAGCAATGCGCGCCTGCAGGCGGCCACACGCCTGGATCCGCTGACCCAGGTCGCCAACCGCCGCGAGCTGCAGGACTGGCTGGCGCGCGAATGCCCGGCCCTGCTGGCGGCGCTGGACGAAGGCAGCAGCGCCGATGCGCTGTACTTCTTCATGATCGACGTGGACAACTTCAAGCGCATCAACGACGACTACGGCCACCAGGCCGGCGACGCCGCGCTGGTGCACTGCGCCGATCGCCTGCGCGGACTGTGCGGCGAACGCGACCTGCTGGTGCGCTGGGGCGGCGAGGAGTTCCTGCTGGTCACCCGCCTGCCGCGCGAAGACGTCGCCAGCGACCTGGCCGAACGCCTGCGTGCGGCGGTGGCGACGCAGCGCTTCGCGTTGGCCGAGCGCGAACTGACCCTGACCTGCTCCATCGGCTTCGCCCCGTGGCCCTTCGTCGCCGCGTGGCCGGCGCTGGGCGACTGGGAACAGAGCGTGGGCCTGGCCGACCGCTGCCTCTACGCCGCCAAGGGCGCCGGCAAGGACGCCTGGGTGGGACTGGCCCCGGGCGCGGCGCCGGACCGGCCGCGCCTGCACGCGCTGCTGGCCGGCGGCGCACCGGAAGAACTGGGCGACAGCGTACGCGTGCTGTGCTCGCCCGGGCGCCAGCCGCGCTTCGCGCGCTGAGCGACGCCGGCGCGGCGGCTCAGCGCGGCGGCGCCTGCTGCATGCTGCTGCGCCAGGCGTCCAGGAACTGACGTCGCTTCAGCGCATCCAGATACACCAGCAGCCCCGGGCCCAGCGCGATCGGACGGAACGCCGACGCAGCGGCCGGCCCACCCTGCGCCGCCACGCCCGGCTGCGGCAGGATCGGCTGCAGCCGCGCCTCGCGCGACAGCCCCTGCTGCCCGCGCGGCGACAGCAGGTAATCCAGGAAACGACGCGCCTCGGCCGCGTGTGGGCTGTCGCGTGGGATCACCGCGGTGCGCAGCGCGACCAGGGTGTAGTCCTCCGGCTGCACGATCGCCAGCGGCGCGCCGGCATCGATGCGCGCCTGCGCGTACGAACCCAGCACGTTGTAGGCCAGCAGCAGGTCGCCGCGCGCGACCTTGTCCAGCAGCACGCCGGTGCGTTCTTCCAGCACCACCTGGTTGTCGCCCATCGCCGCCAGCAACGCGCCGGCCATGCTGCCGAGCTGGCTGTCCTGGGTCGCGAACAGGTAGCCCACGCCGCTGCGCTCCACGTCGTAGGTGCCGATACGCCCACGAAGCGGCGAGCCCGGCGCGCGCAGCAGTTCCAGCAGCCGGCGGCGGGTGCGCGGCACCTGCGCGGCCGGCAGCCGCGCGGTGTTGTAGACGATCGCCACCGGCTCGTAGCTGATGCCGAAGACCTCGTGCCGCCACTGCGCCCACGCCGGCAGCGCCTCGGTCTGCGGCGAGCGGTGCGCCAGTGCGTGACCGTCGTTCACCAGCTTGGTCTGCAGATCCATGCTGGCGCTGATCAGCAGATCGGCGCAGCGCGGGCCAGGGCCTGGATGCAGGTAGCGCCAGTAGATATCGCCGGCGATCACGTCCTGGTACACCACCTCGGTGTGTGGATGCAGTCGCTGGTAGTCGCCGATCACCGCGGCGAACACCTCGATGTCGGTCGAGCCCTGGATGCACAGTTGTGCGGTGGCCACGCCCTGCGCCGGGAAGCGGCGCACGTCGCCGGGCGCGGCCAGGGCATTGCCGGCGAGCAGCATGGTCAGCAACAGCGGCAGACGGCGCAGCAGCGCGGGCAGGCTCATGGATGCAACCTCGGCAGGTGCAGGCTGGCGATCAGGCCGCCGCCTACGCGATTGGACAGGTCGATGCGCCCGCCATGGGCCTCGACCACGCGCTTGACGATCGCCAGGCCCAGCCCGGCGCCGCCGGCGGCCGCACCCTCGCCGCGCACGAAACGTTCGAACACGCGTTCGGCTTCGGCGGCGGCGATGCCCGGGCCATGGTCGGCCACGGTCACCACGCAATCGCGCGCGCTGCAGGTCAGCGCCACCTGCAGCGGGCCATCGCCGCCGTACTTGCAGGCATTGTCGATCAGATTCTTGATCGCCTCGCGCAACAGCAGCGCATCGCCGCGCACCAGCGCCGGTTCGCTGGCGACGGCCAGTTGCACGCGTGGTCGCGGCGCGGCCTGCGGCACGGCCTCGTGCAGCGCCTGGTGCAACACCTCGGCCAGGTCCACGCTGGCGTAGCGCTGCAGGTTGGAACGGTGGATCACGCTGGCGTCGCTGAGCAACTGGTTGAGCAGGCGGCTCATGTGCGTGGCATTGCGCTCGATCGCCTCCAGGCTGCGACGCATCTCGTGCGGGTCGTCCTCGTCCAGCGCCAGTTGCGCCTGCGCGCGCAGCGCCGCCAGCGGCGTGCGCATCTGGTGCGCGGCCTCGGCCATGAACGCGCGCAGGGTCTCGTTGCTGCCGGCCAGGCGCGCCATGAAGCGGTTCAGCGCCGCCACCATCTGCTGCATCTCCTGCGGCGCCGTCGCGGCCACCGGCTTCAGTTCGGACGGTTCGCGCCGCGACAGTTCGCGCTCCAGCGTGCGCAGCGGCCGCAGCGCACGCGACACGCCCAGCCACACCAGCGCCAAGGCCAGCAGCGACAACAGCGCGATCGCCACCAGCGCATGCAGCACCACGTCCTGCGCCAGCGCCTCGCGGGCGCGCCGGGTCTGCCCCACCTGCACCCACACCTGGTCCTGCGCCGCCGCCGAGGACACCCGCCGCGACACCACCGCGAAGCGCACCGGCTCGCCGCTGTAGACCGCATCGAACAAGCGCGGCGGCGCGCTGGCGCGCGGCAGCGACGGCGCCGCCGGCAGGTCGTCGTAGCCGGTGATGGTGCGCCCGCGCGCATCGAACACGCGGTAGAACACCCGGTCCTCCGGCGCCATCGCCAGCAGGTCCAGCGCCGCATACGGCAGGTCCACCTGCCACTGACCGCCGGCCAGCGCCACCGAGTCGACGATGGATAGTGCCGAGGACACCAACAGGTGGTCGTAGGAGCGGTTGGCGGCACGCTGGCCGTAGTCGCGGGCGACGAAGAACAGCGCCACCGCGCCGAGCAGCGACAGCGCGCCCAGGTAACGCAGCAGCGTGCGCCGGATCGACGGCGCCGGCGGCGCGGCCTCAGCCATCGGCGTCCGCTGCCGCCGGGTCCGGCGGCGACGCGGCCGCCTCCAGCTTGTAGCCGACGCCGCGCACGGTGACGATGCGCAGCGGCGCGTCGGCCAGCTTCTTGCGCAAGCGCCCGACGTACAGTTCGATCGCGTTCGGCCCGGCCTCGTCGTCGAAGCCGAACAGGCCGTTGCCGATCTCGTCCTTGCCCACCACCTGGCCGAGCCGGCCGATCAGGATCTCCAGCAGCCGATACTCGCGGTTGGGCAGTTCGATCGGCGTGCCATCCAGGCTGACGCTGTGCGCGGCGTTGTCGAAAGCGAAACCACCAAGCTGCACCACCTCGCTGGCCTGACCGCGATTGCGCCGGAGCAGCACCCGGCAGCGCGCCTCGAACTCGCGGAAATCGAACGGCTTGCCCAGGTAATCGTCGGCGCCCACGTCCAGCGCCTGCACCCGATCCTCGATGCCGTCGCGCGCGGTCAGCATCAGCACCGGCGTGGTGTCGCCACGCTCGCGCAGCCCGGCCAGCACGCGCAGCCCGTCCAACCCCGGCAGGCCGATGTCCAGCACCACCAGATCGAAGCGCTGGTAGCGCAGCACCCCGGCCGCACTCAAGCCATCGCGCTGCCAATCCACCGCATGCCCGCTGCGGCGCATGCGCCGCACGATCGCATCGGCGAGATCGGTGTTGTCTTCTACCAGGAGCAGGCGCATTGGAGGCCGGGAATGGTGAATCGGGAATGGGGAATGGAAACAGCAACGGCAGAAGCCTAGCGCATCCAGGAACGTGCTTTTTCGATTCCCCATTCTCGATTCCCGATTCCCCACCGCCGACAGGTCGTTGACAGCTACGCCCGACTAGGCTGCGTCCATGCCGGTCCGCGGCCATTGTTGCCGGGTCGATCCAATCGCTGCGACACGCACCTGGGAGGGGACGTGGAACTGAAGACTCTGACATGGGGTAGCGCCTGCGCGTTGCTGTGCCTGGCCGGATCGGCGCGCGCCGCCAGCGACGACGACGGCCCGGTGACCGCCGAACTCGGTGGGCGCCTGCACTGGGATTTCGCCCACTTCGACAACGACAATCGCGGCACGCCCAATCCCGACGACACCGAGATCCGCCGCTTGTGGCTGGACGTGTCCGGCAAGGTCTTCGGCTTCGGCTACAAGGTCGAAGGCGACTTCGCCGGGCTGCAGGACGACTTCAACGGCAAGGGCATCGAGGCCAAGGACGTCTACCTCACCCGTAAATTCGATGCCGGCACGCTCACCGTGGGCCAGTTCAAGCAGTACTTCACGCTCGACGACCGCACCGGCTCCAACTTCGGCCAGTTCCTGGAGCGCAGCGGCGCGGCCAGTACGCTGGCGCCGCTATACCGCAAGGCGGTGTCGTGGCAGGCCGCGGGCGCCGACTACACCTGGGCGGCCAGCGTCTACAGCCTGCAGAGCATCGACGTCTCCAACGTCCGCGGCCATGCGTTCGGCGGCCGCGGCACCTGGGCGCCGGACGCGCGCGACGGCGACGTGCTGCATCTGGGCCTGTCGCTGGCGCACGAGCACTACGACCATCCCGGTGCCGGCGGCGCGCCGGCGCTGAGCATCCGCCCGCGCCCGGCCGGGCACCTGTCCGACGCCAGCCGCGTCACCCTGGCGCGCTTCGCCGACGGCCGCGACACCGACGTGGACAAGTGGTCGCTGGAATACGCGCAGGTGCGCGGGCCGCTGTCGTGGCAGGGCGAGTTCAGCGGCGGGTTGTTCGACGACGGCGCGCAGCGTGCCGACGTGATGGCGGCTTACGGCTTCGTCAGTTGGTTCGCCACCGGCGAATCGCGCCGCTACGACAGCAAGACCGGGCGTTTCACCCGCATCAGGCAGGTCAATCACAGGTACGGCGCCTTCGAGCTGGCGCTGCGCTACGACCGCATGTGGGGCGCGCAGCACCGCGACGGGCAGCCCGATCTGCTCGATGCCTCCACTGCCTCGTGGACGCTGGCCGGCAACTGGTACCTCAAGCCGAACCTGCGGCTGATGCTCAACCTGATCGACAGCCGCAATCGCGATCACCTGGCCGGCGTGACGCTGGATCACACCAGGGCGATCACCGGGCGCTTTCAGTATGACTTTTGAGTGCCGGGATTGGGGAATGGGGATTCGCAACGGCGGGATCGTGCGATGTGACGTCTGGTCGGCCTCTTTTCGGATCCCTGATGCGGGGTCCATCTTCTTTCATGCACTGCCCTGAGGAACTTCCATGCTGACCGCGCTCGGTTTCGGAATGGTCATTACCTTCATGTACCTGATCATGAGCAAGCGGCTGTCGCCGCTGGTCGCGCTGATCATCGTGCCGATCGCGTTCGCGCTGGCTGGCGGCTTCGGCACCGGCATCAACGAGATGATGCTGGAGGGGATCAAGAAGATCGCGCCCACCGGCGTCATGCTGATGTTCGCGATCCTGTACTTCGGGGTGATGATCGACGCCGGCCTGTTCGATCCGCTGGTGCGGCGCATCCTGCGCCTGGTCAAGGGCGACCCGATGAAGATCGTGGTCGGCACCGCGGTGCTGGCGCTGCTGATCTCGCTCGACGGCGACGGCTCCACCACCTACATGATCACCGTCTCGGCGATGCTGCCGTTGTACCGGCGGCTGGGCATGAACGCGCTGAACATGACCTGCGTGACCATCCTCGCCGGCGGGGTGATGAACCTGACGCCGTGGGGCGGCCCGACCGCACGCGCGGCCACCGCGCTGCACGTGGACCCGGCCGACGTGTTCGTGCCGCTGGTGCCGGCGATGGCGCTGGCGATCGTCGGCATCCTGCTGCTGGCCTGGTACCTGGGTATGAAGGAACGCCGCCGCCTCGGCGTGGTGACGCTGCCCGGCGATGCCTGGATGGACGGCAGCGTGGCCGACGACGGCGAGGCGCTGCCCACCGTGGAAGACGCCGAGGACATCAAGCGGCCGCGGCTGCTGTGGGTGAACCTTGCGCTGACCCTGGCGCTGATGGCGGCGCTGGTGATCGGCGTGCTGCCGATGCCGGTGCTGTTCATGATCGGCTTCGCCCTGGCGCTGCTGATCAACTACCCGAACCTGGCCGAGCAGCGCCGGCGCCTGGTCAACCATGCCGGCAACGTGCTGTCGGTGGTGTCGCTGATCTTCGCCGCGGGCGTGTTCACCGGCATCCTCTCCAACACCGGCATGGTCGAGGCGATGTCGCGCAGCTTCCTGGCGGTGATCCCCGACGCATGGGGGCCGTACCTGGCGGTGATCACCGCACTGGCGAGCATGCCCTTCACCTTCTTCATGTCCAACGACGCCTTCTACTTCGGCGTGCTGCCGATCCTGTCCGACGCCGCCAGCCACTACGGCATCACCCCGGTGGAAATGGCCCGCGCCTCGCTGGCCGGGCAGCCGGTGCACCTGCTCAGCCCACTGGTGCCCTCCACCTACCTGCTGGTCGGCCTGGCCAAGGTCGACTTCGCCGACCACCAGCGCTTCACCCTGAAGTGGGCGGTGCTGGTGTCGTTGGTGTTGATGGGCGGCGGGCTGCTATTCGGCCTCTTTCCTTTGGCGAAGTGAGCGCCGCCCGGGATTGGGGATTGGGCATTGGGGATTCGTAACAGCCACTGCCCGCGCGCCCATCCAATCCCGACTCCCCAATCCCGAATCCCAACTCCGAAGGAGTTCAACGTGACCCTCAGAATCGCCTACGTCACCAGCGGCATGGGCAGCATCGGCACCGCGATCTGCCAGAAGCTGGCGCGCAACGGCCATACCGTGGTCGCCGGCTGCGGGCCGGACTCGCCGCGCAAGTCGGCGTGGTTGCGCGAACAACGCGAGCTCGGCTTCGACTTCATCGCCTCCGAGGGCAACGCCACCGACTGGGATTCCACGGTGGCGGCGTTCGCCAAGGTCAAGGCCGAGGTCGGCGAGATCGACGTGCTGGTCAACAACGCCGGCGGCAGCCGCGACATGCTGTTCCGGCAGATGGGCCGCGAGGACTGGCAGGCGGTGATCGCCAGCAACCTGCACGCGCTGTTCAACATCACCAAGCAGGTGGTGGACGGCATGACCGCGCGCGGCTGGGGCCGTATCGTCAACATCGGCGCGGTCAGCGCGCAGAAGGGCCAGATCGGGCAGATCAACTACGCCACCGCCAAGGCGGCGATGCAGGGCTTCAGCCGCGCGCTGGCGCAGGAAGTGGCCTCGCGCGGGGTCACCGTCAACACGGTGTCGCCCGGCTACATCGCCAGCGCGGCGATCAGCGGCTTCCCGCCGGACGTGCTCGATCGTCTCGCCAGTTCGGTACCGCTGCGCCGGCTCGGCAAGCCCGAGGAAGTGGCGGCGCTGTGCGCCTGGCTGGCCTCGGACGAGGCCGCCTACGTCACCGGCGCCGACTACGCGGTCAACGGCGGCCTGCACATGACCTAGCGCCTCGCCTGCCGCGCATGGCGCTACGGTTGCGCGTACATGCAGCGGAGACGCAGGACGTGGAACTGCGCTCGACCGCGACGGATGCGCCCGCGCGCAGCCGCCGGATTCGGCAGGCAGGCACGCCGCGGCATACGCGAACAGGCATGCAACGCGCCATCGCCGCGGCAATGCAGCCGCGGCGTGCAAAGCGCCGCGACGCCCGCCTGGCATACACTGCCGGTTCCGTTTCGTCCGTCGCGCCCGCTCCGCATGTCCGACAAACCCGAACCCGGCGCGCCCGCCGCGCGCCTGCAGATGGCCGACATCGCGCGCATGGCCGGCGTGTCCGAATCCACGGTGTCGCGTGCGCTGGCCGACAACCCGGTGGTCGCCGAACGTACCCGCGCCTACATCAAGCAGCTGGCCCGCGACGCCGGCTACCGGGTCGATCCGGTCGCGCGCAGCCTGCGTTCGCGGCGCTCCAACATCGTCTGCGTGGCGGTGCCGCTGATGCACGCGCACGAGCAGCCGCTGTCGGACCCGTTCATGATGACCATGCTGGCGCTGCTGGCCGACGCGCTGACCGCGCGCGGCTACAGCATGCTGCTGTCCAAGCTGGACCAGCACCAGGACCACTGGGTCGAGGACCTGGCGCGCAACAGCCGTGCCGACGGCGTCATCATGCTCGGCCAGAGCCACGAGCACGCCTCGCTCGACGCCGCCGCGCGCGGCGGCCTGCCGATGTTGGTATGGGGCAGTCGCATCGACGGCCAGGCCTATGCCAGCGTGGGCAGCGACAATTTGCGCGGCGGCGAACTGGCCACCGCGCACCTGATCGAACATGGCCGCCGGCGCATCGCCTTCCTCGGCGACGAGCAGTTGCCGGAAGTGGCGCCGCGCTTCGCCGGCTACCGGCGCATGCTCGACGCGCACGGCCTGACGTTCGACCCGCGGCTGCACGCGCGCAGCCACTTCCTCAGCGAAGACGCCTACCGCCTGACCCGGGCGATGCTGAAGAAGACCGACCCGCCGGACGCGGTCTTCGCCGCCTCCGACGTGATCGCCCTGGGCGCGATCCGCGCCCTCATCGAAGCCGGCCACCGCGTGCCGCAGGACATCGCCCTGGTCGGCTTCGACGACATCCCCCTGGCCGCCTACAGCCAGCCACCGCTGACCACCGTGCGCCAGGACCTGGCCCAGGCCGCCACCCTGCTGGTGGACGGGGTACTGAACCTGATCGCCGGCACGCCGGTGGAATCGGTGGAGCTGCCGGTGAGTCTGGTGGTGCGGGAGTCGGCCTGAGGGCTGGGAATGGGGAGTCGGGAATAGGGAATCGGAAAAGCGTTGGTCGCGCGCTGACGCTGAGTCAGCTGGCCTAGGGCTCTACATTCGAATTAGGGAGTTGGGGAGATCGGTCAGCACGCGGAGTTTCAGCGCACGATGCCGCGCTTTTCCGATTCCCCATTCCCGGTTCCCCATTCCCGACGCTTCACCAACACCATCGCCACCGCCGCCGCCAGCATCAGCGCGCCGGCCAGGCGAATGACGTTGCGCGGGTCGCCCTGCAGCAGGCGGTCGTAGTACAGCGGCAGGGTCACGATCTGGATCAGCATCGGCAGCACGATGAACAGGTTGAACAAGCCCATGTACACGCCGGTGCGCTCGGGCGGGATGCTGTTGGCCAGCATCAGGTAGGGATTGCCCATCATGCTGGCCCAGGCCAGGCCGATGCCGAGCATCGGCAGCAGCAGCAGCCAGCGATCGTGGATCGACGGCAGCACGCACATGCCGATGCCGGCGGCGACCAGGCAGGCGGCGTGGGTGGCCTTGGGGCCGAACCGCCGCGCCACCGGCACCATCGCGAACGCGGCCAGGAAGGCGACGAAGTTGTAGAAGCCGCCGATCTGCCCGTTGACCAGGCCGGCCTCGCGGAAGCCGTGCGAATCGGCCGCGGTGGTGCCGAACAGCGTGGTCGACAGCGACAGCACGATGTACTGCCAGTAGCAGAACATCGCATACCACTGGAACAGCATCACCGGCGCCATCTGCCGCATCGTCGGGGGCATCTGCCGCACCGCGTCGACGATCTCGCGCAACGTCGCCAGCGGCCCGACCGCGGCGCTGCGCAAGCGCTGCAGCTCCGCCGCCGGCAGCACCGGCTCGCGCACGCTGCGCGCGGTGAGCAGGATCGAGGCGGCGGAGAAGCCCGCACCGATCGCGAACGCGGCGATGGTGACGTAGGGAATGTGGTGGGCGTTGGCCGCGTCCTGGTTCATGCCCAGCCACACCAGCAACGGCGGGGTGACATAGGCCAGGGTCTGGCCGAGGCCGGTGAACGCGCTCTGGGTCAGGTAGCCCAGCGGCCGCTGCGGCGGCGCCAGCACGTCGCTGACCAGCGCGCGGTACGGCTCCATCGCCACGTTGTTGGCCGCATCCAGCATCCACAGCAGCGCCACCGCCATCCACAGCGCCGCGCTGAAGGGCATGGTCAGCAGGCACAGGCTGCACACCAGCGCGCCCACCACCATGTACGGCATGCGCCGGCCCCAGCGCGTCACCGTGCGGTCGCTGAGCACGCCGACCACCGGTTGCAGCACCAGCCCGGTGATGGGGCCGGCCAGCCACAGGTAGGGCAGGTTGGCGTGGTCGGCGCCCAGGTAGTTGTAGATCGGGCTCATGTTGCTCTGCTGCAGCCCGAAGCTGTACTGCACGCCGAAGAAACCGGCGTTGAGCGCCAGCACGCGCGAGAGCGGAAGCAGGGGACGATCGGAACGCATGAGCATCGGCATCGGCCTGGGCGGGTCGGGCACGCGGGAGGCGTGCCGCAGCGGCGAAGCGGAGTGTCGCCGCGCCTGCAATCGTTTGTAACGCTGCGCCGCACCATGCAGAATGCCTCGATCTTTCAGCGATAAGATTGGCGTAAGCGCCATTGGTGGATTTGCTGCACTGCAAATTGCAATCGATTGCGGACGGCCGTATCTGTACGCCGCCGCACCCACCGTCCGCGCCGCGCCCTGCCCCTTCCGGCAGCGGCGCGCCGCCACCCACTGCACCACTCGCTTCGGGAGAGACAGCGATGCATCACCCTTCGATCCGCCTGCAGACCCTGGCCCTGGCCGTCGCCGCGGCGCTGTCCGCACCGGCGGCGCTCGCGCAACAGGCCACGCCCGCCGCTGCCGACGCCCCGGCGGCGCAGGGCGACGTGGTCAGCCTGGACTCGGTCTTCGTCACCGGCACCGCCACGCCCAAGAGCAAGCTCAAGTCCAGCGTCTCGGTCAGCACCGTCGGCGCCGAGGCGATCGAACAGTCGGCGCCGCGCAGCACCGCCGAGATCTTCCGCAACATCCCCGGCATCCGCTCCGAATCCAGCGGCGGCGAAGGCAACGCCAACATCGCCGTGCGCGGCCTGCCGGTCGCCTCCGGCGGCGCCAAGTTCCTGCAGTTGCAGGAAGACGGCCTGCCGGTGCTGGAATTCGGAGACATCGCCTTCGGCAATGCCGACATCTTCCTGCGCGCCGATTACAGCCTGGAGCGCATCGAGGCGATCCGCGGCGGTTCGGCCTCCACCTTCGCCAGCAACTCGCCCGGCGGCATCATCAACTTCATCAGCAAGACCGGCGACACCGCCGGCGGCAGCGTCGGCCTCACCCGCGGCCTGGGCGGCTACGACAACACCCGCCTGGACTTCGACTACGGCGCACCGTTCGCCGAGCACTGGCAGTTCAACGTCGGCGGCTTCTACCGCCGCGGCGACGGCATCCGCGACGCCGGCTACACCACCGACAAGGGCGGCCAGCTCAAGGCCAACCTGACCCGGCTGTTCGACAACGGCTACGTGCGCGTCTACGCCAAGTACCTCAACGACCGCGCCGCCGGCTACCTGCCGGTGCCGACCCGGGTCAGCGGCCGCGACGGGTCGCCGCACTTCGGCAGCATCGACGGTTTCGATCCCGGCACCGACACGCTGTACAGCCCGTACTTCCGCAGCAGCGCCACCCTCGATGGCGGCAACAAACCCTCGCGGGTGGAACTGAGCGACGGCATGCACCCGCTGTCGCGCGCGTTCGGCGCCGAGGCGCAGTTCGACATCGGCAGCGGCTGGACCCTGACCGACAAGTTCCGCATCGCCGATACCTCCGGCCGCTTCGTTTCGCCGTTCCCCGCGCAGGTGGCCGATGCCGGCGCGCTGGCGGCGAGCATCGGCGGCGCCGGTGCCGGCCTGCGCTACGTCGACGGCCCGAACGCCGGCCAGGCCTACACCGGGCTGGCGCTGCGCACGCATCTGTTCAACGTGCACCTCAACGACCTGGGCAACGCGGTCAACGACCTCAGCCTGGCGCGCGACTTCGGCAGCGGCGACGGCGGCAACCTCAACCTCAAGGCCGGCTGGTACACCTCGCGGCAGACCATCGACGTGGACTGGACCTGGAACTCCTACGTGCAGTCGCTGGGGCACCGCCCGCGGCTGCTGGACGTGGTCGCCGCCGACGGCAGCCTGCGCTCGCAGGACGGCCTGTACGCCTACGGCGTGCCGTACTGGGGGCTGGACAATACCCGCCACTACGACGTGCGCTACGACATCAACGCGCCGTACCTGGCGCTGAGCTGGGACCAGGGACCGCTGAGCGTGGACGGCAGCCTGCGCTACGACATGGGCCGCGCGCGCGGCAACACCGCCGGCGGCATGCTGGTCAGCAATGTCGACGTGAACGGCGACGGCGTGATCGAGGCGCCGGAGCAACGCGTGGCGACCATCGACTACGCCAACCCCAAGCCGGTGCGCTACGACTGGAACTACCTGTCGTATTCGTTCGGCGGCAACTACATGCTCAACGACGACCTGGCCGCATTCGCGCGCTACAGCCGCGGCGCCCGCGCCAACGCCGACCGCCTGCTGTTCGGCGTGGTCCGCGACGACGGCTCGGTGTCCTCCAACGAAGCGGTGAACGTGGTCAAGCAGCTCGAGGGCGGCCTGAAGTGGCGCAGCGGCGGGCTGAGCCTGTTCGCCACTGCCTTCGCCGCGCGCACCCAGGAGCAGAACTATGAAGCCACCACCCAGCGCTTCTTCGACCGCACCTACAAGGCGCACGGCCTGGAACTCGAAGCCGCATACCGCACCGGCGGCTTCACCCTCAACGGCGGCCTGACCTGGACCGACGCCACCATCGACAAGGACCAGATCACCCCGGCCAACGCCGGCAACACCCCGCGTCGGCAGGCGCGCTTCGTCTGGCAGCTGACGCCGAGCTACCGCGGCGAGCGCTACCAGGTCGGGGTCAACGCGATCGGCACCAGTTCGGCCTACACCCAGGACAGCAACCAGCTGAAGATGCCCGGCTACACCCAGGTCAACCTGTTCGGCGACTACCGCATCACCGATGCGCTGACCGTCTCGCTCAACGTCAACAACCTGTTCAACACCTTCGGCCTGACCGAAGCGGAGGAAGCGTCGATCGCCGACGCGGCTTCCGGCGTGATCCGCGCGCGCTCGATCCCGGGCCGCACTTCCAGCATCAGCCTGCGCTACGACTTCTGACGAGGACCGCACATCCGCGCCCCACCGGGGGCGCGGCCAAGCAACCCATGACCGCACCCGCTCCTTCCGCACTGTCCGCGCTCGCCCACACCCTGTGGCAGGCGCATCTGCAACCGGACGCCGCCGACGCGTTGCTGCCGCGCCTGCAGCACCACGGCGAACGCTTACTGGCGCAGTTGCATGCGCTGTACGGCACGCATCCGGCCTTCGCGCAATGGCTGCCGCAGTGGCTGACGCAACTGGCGGCCACCGCCAATGCGCGGCCGTCGGCGCTGCGCCAGCTCGACGCCGAGCGCGCGCCCGACTGGTTCGCCACCCCGTCGATGCTCGGCTACAGCGCCTATGTCGACCGCTTCGCCGGCACCTTGCATGGCGTCGGCGAACGCGTGCCCTACCTGCAGGAACTGGGCGTGCGCTACCTGCACCTGCTGCCGTTCCTGCGCGCCCGCGCCGGCGACAACGACGGCGGCTTCGCGGTCAGCGACTATGGCCAGGTCGAGCCAAGGCTGGGCGACACCGCCGACCTGGCGGCATTGACCGCACGCCTGCGTGCGGCCGGGATCAGCCTGTGCGCCGACTTCGTGCTCAACCACACCGCCGACGACCATCCCTGGGCGCTGGCGGCCAAGCGTGGCGATGCGCGGCATCTGGACTATTACCACCACTTCCGCGACCGCGACGCGCCGGATGCCTACGAGCGCACCCTGGGCCAGGTGTTCCCGCACACCGCCCCGGGCAACTTCACCTGGGTGCAGGACGCCGACGCCTGGCTGTGGACCACGTTCTACCCCTATCAATGGGATCTGGACTGGAGCAATCCGGCGGTGTTCGGCGAGATGGCGCTGGCGCTGCTGCGCCTGGCCAACCTGGGCGTGGAGGTGTTCCGCCTGGATTCCACCGCCTACCTGTGGAAGCGCCCGGGCACCGACTGCATGAACCAGCCGGAGGCGCACACCATCCTGCAGGCGCTGCGCGCGCTCACCGACATCCTTGCGCCGGCGGTCCTGCTGAAGGCCGAGGCGATCGTGCCGATGGCGCAGTTGCCGCCTTACTTTGGCGACGGCGCCGCGCGCGGCCACGAATGCCACCTGGCCTACCACAGCACGCTGATGGCGGCCGGCTGGGTGGCGCTGGCCGAGCAGCGCGGCGACATCGTGCAGGCGGCGATCGCGCAGACGCCCGCGCTGCCGCCGGCCTGTGGCTGGCTCAGCTATGTGCGCTGCCACGACGATATCGGCTGGAACGTGCTGCAGCGCGAGGCCGCCGGTGGCGATGGCGTCGCCCCGTTCGCGCTGGCGCGCATCGCCCAGTTCTACGCCGGCGACACAGCGGACAGCTACGCGCGCGGCGAAGCCTTCCAGAGCAGCGGCGAGGGCGTGCACGGCAGCAACGGCATGAGCACGGCCCTGACCGGCATCACGGCAGCGCTGGCCACCGATGATGCCGATGCGCTGGAACTGGGCGTGCGCCGCCTGCTGTTGCTGTACGCGGTGGCGCTGGCGATGCCGGGCATCCCGCTGTTGTACATGGGCGACGAACTGGCCCTGGGCAACGACGAGGCCTACCGCGACGACCCGCTGCGCCAGCACGAAGGCCGTTGGCTGCATCGCCCGGCGATGGACTGGGCACGCGCGGCGCAACGCCACGACACCGACAGCCTGCCCGGCCAGGTCTACACCCGCCTGCGCGGGTTGATCGCCGCGCGTGCCGCCACTGCGGCACTGGCCGCCGACCAGCCGTTGCGTGCCGTGCCGCTGGGCGATCCCGCCCTGCTCGGTTTGGCGCGCGGCGAGGACTTCGTGGCGGTGTACAACTTCAGTGCGGAGCCGGTTGCGGTGGATGTCGCCGCAACCTTGGGCGACGGCAACTGGCAGGCGATCGCCGATGGCGGCAGCGATCCCGCAGCGCTGGCGCATTGGAACGGCGCGCTGCCCGCGTACAGCCTGCGTTGGTGGCTGCGCGGCTGAGCCGAAAACAGCAGCGGCGCCGATCAGCGCCGCTGCGTTGCATCTGCGCTTTCGAGTGCGTGCAGTCGGGACTGAAGTCCCTCCCACAGGCGC
Source organism: Xanthomonas sp. LF07-6 (assembly GCF_034105445.1). Lineage (NCBI taxonomy): Bacteria > Pseudomonadati > Pseudomonadota > Gammaproteobacteria > Lysobacterales > Lysobacteraceae > Xanthomonas > Xanthomonas sp. LF07-6. The sequence continues at coordinate 82,614 of NZ_JAXGGI010000007.1, read as the reverse complement.
GCACCCTGGCTGGCACGCGGCGGCACATCTACTAGGCCTCGTAGGAGCGGCTTCAGCCGCGACCGGCATCAGTGCGAACGCCCGTCGCGGCTGAAAGAGGACAAACGGCGAAGGCTACAAAAGCGGCACGAGGTTGCGCTTCAACCGCTACTTCATCACCCCAGCGCAAACCAAAGCACCTCGCGTACCGAAAATGGCAAGTTAGCCTTGCCATCATCGCGCTCGATGAGTGCTCACTTCCCGCGCAGCATTCCCAGCAACGCTTCGGCCGCCGCCTCGGACGAGGCCGGGTTCTGCCCGGTGACCAGGCGGCCGTCCTCGACCACGTGCACGCCCCAGTCGGCGACCTTGCTGTACTGGCCGCCCAGGCGCTGCAGTTCGTCCTCGACCAGGAACGGCACCACGTCGGTCAGGCCGACCGCGGCTTCCTCGCTATTGGTGAAGCCGGTGACGCGGCGGCCCTTCACCAGCGGCGTGCCATCGGCCGCGGTCACCCGGCGCAGCACGCCCGGCGCATGGCAGACGAAACCGATCGGCTTGCTGGCGCGCGCGAACGCTTCGATCAGGGCGATGGAATCGCGGTCCTCGGCCAGGTCCCAGAGCGGGCCGTGGCCGCCCGGGTAGAACAGCGCGTCATAGTCGTCCACGCGCACCGAAGCCAGCGGATGCGTACTCGCCAGTTGCTGCTGCGCCGCCGGATCGTCCTTGAAGCGCCGGGTGGCTTCGGTCTGCGCGTCCGGCGCATCGCTCTTCGGGTCCAGCGGCGGTTGCCCGCCCTTGGGCGACGCCAGGGTCAGTTCGGCACCGGCGTCCTTGAACGTGTAGTACGGCGCGGCGAATTCTTCCAGCCAGAAGCCGGTCTTGTGGCCGGTGTCACCAAGCTGGTCGTGCGACGTCAGCACCATCAGGATCTTCATACGGATCTCCTTGTGAAGGGAAGCGGCCATGCGGGGGCAGGCCGGGCGCCGCAGTATCGGCAGCCGCACATTCGCGGCGGGTGAGCACCGCGCACTGCGGTTCAGCTCACGCGCGCGATCCTGCAAGGCCATCGACGCCACCCACTACGACGTCAACCAAGCCGCTACGGCGGGTCGCCCAGCTTGTACGAAAGCGGATAGCTGCCAGTTGACCAGCCTGCTGACCCCATGAAGGCGGCGGCCTCCAGACACCAGACGAAGTCGCCGGTGTCCTGGGTCAGTCCGTGCGTGTCCGGGTTGCGCTGCATGCACTGAACACGCTGTTCGACATCAAATAGAACTGCAGGCCGAACGGCGGCGCGCCCTGGAATCCGCGGCTACCCACAACCCCGCGTGATGGGCGTGGACGCCGATGAGCGCGCAGCGCTATGCCGATGCTCCGCCACCCTGTACGCATGGGATCAGGCATCGAGCCCGACGTACTCCAGCGAGACACCAGACCACTCCGGAAACTCCATGGCCGGTATCGACCATGCCACTACTTCTTCGCGACGGAGGTTTCCGGGAGACTTTGAACGACGTCACCCTTGTCATCAATAAAATCCAACGATGCCTTTCCAGCAGGCGTGACGGACATGATGATCCTGGGATTTCCGGAATCGTCCGCGAGAATCACCGCAGACGATTTTCCGCGAGTCCGCCCGACAAAGAGTCTCTGCGTCTGCTCACCACCCGCGTCCTTCCACTGCTTCAACAGCGCATCCTTCTCCGGCCCATTCGGGGCCGCCAGATACTTTTCATACAGCCCTTCGTACTGCCTGGAGAGTCCGCGATCGAATACGGAAAGGCCGGTTTCCATGAAGCCGCCCTCTTCGTAGTGATGCAGGGCGATTTGCTGATCTCCGCCGAATCGATCCATCGAAAGATGCACGCCGCCACTGGGCTTTCCATCTTTACCGATACTGCCGTCATAGATGAGCCCACCGACCTCGTCGCCCACGCCGTTATAGAAAAGCATTCCGGGCATGTTGCTCCTCTCGGTTTTCATGACTTTCCCGCCCATCACCGGATCGGGCAGCAAACCGCGGGCGGCCAACACCATGGACCTGAACCCGTCCTCGTTGACGATATTGATGCGCTTGACATCGATTTCGGAAAATACCTGCTTGCTGCCAGCGCCTCGTGCCCCCATCAGCATGAGCGTCAAAGGAAGGGCGAGCGCCACAGCCAAAAAAATCTTCAGAATTCGATTTTGCCTGCGCAGCTGCGCGATGACGCCAGCCGCTCCCACGTCCCCACCCCTACCTTCCGTCATCGACACGCGAGCCTCCTTATTGGCGATAAATGCGCAACTCAGCATAGGTACTTGATTCTTCTTTCCGCAAGCAAGACGGACATAAGCAAAGAACCATCTTTCTTGCCAGAGAAATGCCTCGGACTTCTTTTCGTTTCTTCAAAAACCAAACGGCCGACAGCTCGCATGCGAGGTTGCGATCGCCACAGGAACAACGCAGTCGCATTCGACGCTTCCGATCGTCCACGCGCCTGGTCGCTGCGAATGCCGCCCACCTCCCGCAGCGGTAACTCCTTTCTTTCCGGAGCGCCCTACTCCACCTGATCCATGCGAATCCGGTTGGCGAACAGCGAGAACGCCAGCATCCCGGCCAAGCCGCTGGCGCGCGCGACCCACGTCGGCAACCAGCGCGGCGGCGCCAGCACGCCGGACTCGAACAGCGGCGCGAACGCGGCCACGTCCTCCAGCGCCATCTTGCCGGCGAACAGCCAGCGGCACAGCGGCAGCCGGTCGCGCTGCAGCGCCTGGCGGAAGAAGGTGTGCACCGACACCAGCCCGCGCAGGTACACGGTGTCCTTGGTGAATGCGGCGCCGCCACTGGTCGGCACGCCGCGGAACACGCGCTGCGCCGAGGAGAAGCTCTCCGCCGGCGATTGCCCGGCCGCATCGAAGTAGCGGAACACCTCGATGAAGTCGGCGCCGTCGCGGGCCAGTGCGATCGCCTCGATGCGCAAGCTGATCCGCTTCATCCGCTCGATGTCGATGCTGCCGGTGATCTGCTCGGCGAAGGTCGCCAGTCCTTCCTGGGTGGCGGTGGTGCGCGGCGAGGACAACGCCAGGCTCGGCAGCTGCGCCTGTTGCCGGCCGTTGAGCGCGGTCAGCGAATGCACCAGCGCCTCGTGGTGGAACAGTTGCGCGCGGTCGTAGTCGCTGAAGTGCGCGCCGGAGCGCAGGCGGATGCGCTGCGCGCCGGCGGCGGCCTTGGCCAGCAGGTCCGGATCCAGTTCCACCGTGATCACCCGCGCGCCGAAGAATTCGTCCAGATCGCGCTGCAACAGCAGGCGCAACGCAGTGGCCGACACCGGCACCTGCTCCTCGGCCGAGAACAGCTCGCGGTCCAGCTCGTGGGCGATGTGGATGAAATGGCCGGCGGCCTCGCGGGTGGTGGGGCCGTGGCCGGGCATCGGGTCGTCCGGCACGCCGAACAACTGCGCCGAATACGTGCCCACCGCCGGCGTGCCCAGCGCTTCCAGCAGGGCCGCGGCCAGATCCCAGCTGTGCACCGAGGCCTGCAGATAGGCGCCGAGCGGATGTGCCGGATCGGCGGCCTCGGCGATCGCCCCGAGCTCGCGGCGGGTGTCGGCGAAATCCAGCCTGGGGTAGTCCACCTGCGGCAGTTGCGGCTGGCCGCGCGCCACGCTCTCCAGGAACGGCGCCTGCAGCGCCACCGGCCAACTGGCCAGGGCCAGCAGGCGGATGCCGCGCACCGCCTTGACCAGCCGCGCGTCGAGCGCGGCATGGTGGCGGATCTCGACCGGCAGCACGCGCTTGGCCACGGCCGACGTCAGCGGCGCAGGGTGCGCGGTGGCGGACGCTTGCCGCCCGGTTTGCCACCGCTGGGCTTGCCGCCGCGGCCGGCGGCCGCGTTCTGCGCCTGGCGCTGCGCCAGCTTGCCGGCGGCGCCGGCGACCTCGTCGCGCAGCTTCAGGTAATTGGCCAAGCGCGCCTCCTCGATCTCGCCGCGCTCGATCGCCGCCTGCACCGCACAGCCCGGTTCGGCCTGGTGCGCGCAGTCGTTGAAGCGGCACTGCGCGGCCAGCGCCTCGATGTCGGCGAAGCCGCCCTCGGCCAGGTCTTCCTCGCCGGTGGGCTTGAGTTCGCGCATGCCCGGCGTGTCGATCAGGCAGGCGCCGGACGGCAGCGGCAGCAGCGCGCGATGGGTGGTGGTGTGGCGGCCGCGCGAGTCGGTGGCGCGCACCGCCGCGGTGCGCATCTTCTGCACGCCGAGCAAGGTATTGGTCAGAGTGGACTTGCCGGCACCGGACGAGCCGACCAGCACTGCGGTCTGCCCCGGCCCCAGCCACGGCCGCAGCGCGTCGACACTGTCGGCCTGACGGGCGTTGACCGTGAGCAGCGGAATCGCCTGCGCCGCCAATTCCTCCAGCACCGCCAGCGCGTCGTCGGCGTACTCGGTGAGGTCGGCCTTGGTCAGCACCACCACCGGCGCCGCACCGCCGCCGCCCACCAGCAGCAGATAGCGCTCGATCCGGCGCGGATTGAAGTCCGCATCCAGGCCGCAGACGATGAACACCGTATCGATGTTGGCCGCGATCACCTGCTGGTGGTAGTGCTCGCCGGCGGCGCCGCGCTTGATCGCGGTGCGCCGCGGCAGCAAGGCGACGATGCGCGTGTCCTCCAGCAACACCCAGTCGCCGACCGCGGCGCGCTCGTGGCTGGGAAAGCGCGGCCGCTGCCAGTCCGGCAGCGATTCGACCTTGAATCCGATGTCCACCGCATCGGCGACCACATAGCCGGTGCGGTGCTGCTCCACCACCCGCGCCGGCCGCGCCTGCGGATGCGCCTCGAACAGCGCGCGCCAGGCCGGCTCCTCGGGCATTCCGGGCCAGGGCCAGCCGATGGGGCGCAACGCGTCGAAGTCGATCGGGGAGGAGGTCATGAGCGGATTCTAGAGGGTGTGCCGCGCCCAAAGGTGAGCGCAGGGCGGCCACTGGGACACGCGCGGGGCGGCGCCTTGCGTGGTTGGCCCGCGCCGCAGGCGGCGTCCCGGGAGTCGCCAGCAGCGGCGCATGATCCGCGCGACGCGTGTGTGGCCGCCACACGGGCCAGCCATCGCGCCACGCCCGTCGCAGCGCCAAGCGTGGCGGCCGGGCGCCGTAGACGGCCCGCCACCACGGCGCCCCACCGCCCCGCCGCGGTGTCACATTTCCGCTACCATGCAGGTCCCACGCCCCACCGGCCAATGCGATGCCCACCCTGCCGATCAAGCCGCTCGCGATCCGCGAACGCCTGTCCGAAGTCCGCTACGAGATCCGCGGCGAACTGGCACGGCGAGCCCGCGAGCTGGAGGCCCAGGGGCGCAAACTGATCAAGCTCAACATCGGCAATCCCGGCGCGTTCGGCTTCCGTGCGCCCGAGCACCTGCAGCGCGCGATCGCCGACGACATGGGCCGCACCGATCCCTATACCCACCAGCAGGGCCTGCCGGAGGCGCGCGAGGCGATCGCCGCAGCCTACGCCCGGCGCCAACACCCGGACGCGCACCCGGACCGCATCTTCGTCGGCAACGGCGTCAGCGAGCTGATCGACCTGTCGCTGCGCGCGCTGCTCAACCCCGGCGACGAAGTGCTGGTGCCCTCGCCCGACTACCCGCTGTGGTCGGCGGCCACCATCCTCAACGACGGCCGCCCGGTGTACTACCGCTGCGCGCCGGAGAACGGCTTCCAGCCCGACCCGGTGGAAATCGAGACGCTGGTGTCCTCGCGCACCCGCGCCATCGTGCTGATCAACCCGAACAACCCCAGCGGCGCCAGCTACTCGCGGGCGCTGCTGGAGAAGATCGTCGCCATCGCGGTCAAGCACAACCTGCTGCTGATGGTCGACGAGATCTACGACCAGGTGCTGTACGACGACGCGGAATTCGTGTCGGTGGCACCACTGGCCGGCGCGCATCCGTGCATCAGCTTCGGCGGCCTGAGCAAGGTGCACCGCGCCTGCGGCTGGCGCGTGGGCTGGGCGCTGCTGTCGGGCGACGCCGAGCGCGTCGGCGATTTCCGCAACGCCATGGACCTGCTCGGCGCGCTGCGCCTGTGCGCCAACGTCCCCGGTCAGTTCGCCATCGATGCCGCGGTCAACGGCCCGGACACGATCTCGCCGCTGTGCGCCCCGGGTGGACGCCTGTACGAAACGCGCCGCGCGGTACTCGAGGCCTGCGCGGCCAGCGAGCACCTGTCGCTGGTGCAGCCGGCCGGCGCGCTGTACGCATTCCCGGCGGTGGTCGGCGCCGCCGCGCGCGGGTTCGACGACCACGCGTTCGCCCTGGAACTGATGGAACAGGAAGGCGTGCTGGTGGTGCCCGGCTCCAGCTTCAACGTGCCCTACCGGCACCATTTCCGCGTCACCCTGCTGCCGGAGGCGGCGACGATGCGCGAGGTGTTCGCGCGCATCGACCGCGTGCTGGCACGCCGCGCCGAGGACGCCACCAAGGTGGTGCCGCTGAAGCCGCGGGCGGCTGTGGGGCGGTGAGTGGGGACTGGGGAATCGGGAATCGGGAATGGCTAAGCGTGCGCCGTTCCTGGATCGCGTATCCCGGTGATATGGCAGCTGCCGGTTCCGCTTAGATGAGCAAAGGCAGTTTCGCCACGCCCGAGCACACACCGCTGCGCTACCTGGCGCTGGGCGATTCCTACAGCATCGGCGAAGGCGTGGACGCCGACGGACGCTGGCCGATGCAACTGGCCGCGGCGTTGCGCCGCGACGGCATCGCGCTGGCCGATCCGCAGATCGTGGCTACCACCGGCTGGACCACCGACGAACTGGACGCCGGCATCGACACGGCCGCGCCGCAGGGACCGTTCGACCTGGTGACGCTGCTGATCGGCGTCAACAACCAGTACCGCGGCTACCCGCTCGACGACTACCGCGCGCAGTTCGACGCGCTGCTGCAGCGTGCGATCGGTTTCGCCGACGCGCGGCCGCAGCGGGTGCTGGCGGTGTCGATCCCGGATTGGGGCGTGACCGCGTTCGCGCAGCCGCCCGCCCACGATCCGGCGCGCATCGCCGCGCAGATCGACGCCTTCAACGCCGCCGCGCAGGCCTGCTGCGCCGCGCGCGCGGTGCGCTTCGTCGACATCACCGGCTGCAGCCGCGATGGCGGCGGCGACCCGGCGATGCTCGCCGCGGACGGGCTGCATCCGTCGGCGGCGATGTATGCGCGCTGGACCGCGCGGCTGTTGCCGGCGGCACGCGATGCGTTAGCCTAGCTGGCGTACGCCCGCTGCCAAGGACCGACATTGCGCGACGCCAGCACCACCCAGCCCATGACCCGCCCGCAGGCCCTGGCCATCGCCCGCGCCTTCCTGCCCACGCATCCGTTGGGCAACCGCTACGACTACTACTACACGCGCACCAAGCTGCGCACCGATCCGCTGTACCCCGGCGTGCTCGCCGCGCTGCGCGGCACCGACGCGCCGGTGCTGGACCTGGGCTGCGGGCTGGGCCTGCTCGCGCATGCGCTGCGCGCCGACGGCCAGCGCCAGCGCTACCACGGCGTGGACATCGACGCGGCCAAGATCCGCCGCGCCGGCGCCATCGCCGCGCGCAACGGGCTGCAGGACACGCATTTCGCGGTGGTCGACCTGGGCCAGTCCTGGCCCGAGCACCACGGCAGCGTCGCGATCCTGGACGTGCTGCAGTACCTGGACCGCGACATGCAGTCCAACCTGATCCGCAGCGTGGCGCGCATGCTCACGCCCGGCGCCAAACTGGTGATTCGCAGCGGCCTGGGCGATGCCAGCGGCCGCGGCCGCACCAGCCGCATCACCGACGTGCTCGCGCACCTGGCCGGCTGGATGCAGGAGTTGCCCAAGGCCTACCCCACCCGCGACAGCCTGCAGGCCCAGCTCGACGCCGCCGGCCTGCGCGCCAGCTTCGCGCCGCTGTACGGCAACACGCCGTTCAACAACTGGCTGATCGTGGCGGAGCCGCGTTGACGTCGCAGCTGTCGCGCGAACTCCCGGTCTGCACGACCTTCTCGCCGATCGAGGTCCCGCGCGCGAGACAGCAAGCGCCCTCCGCGTCGGCGCGTTCCCCGCTGCAAGCTGCCATGCCGCCGCACAGCGGCATGGAGATGGCCTCCATGCACTGAAGGCTGCAGTGCGCGAAAGACGGCCTCTGGCGGTTCCTGGCGGACGGTTTTCAGGTGTGCGATAGTCCGCCCGACCAGCCACGGACTCGGCAGAGGGACACATGGATGTTGCGCCACTACTGGCAACATTGCGAGGGATCGCTGCGGCTATTCGCTCGTCGTCGCGGCGCCAGACCGCGGACGTGCGACGCATCTTCGCGGACCGCACCGAGATGCACCAGTACTTCGACGCGCAGCACGCGGCAGGCTATGACTGCTTCGTCACTCGCCTGCGAGACGGCTGGGAGGTGCGCAGTTACAAGCGCACCAGATGAAAGCGCAGCCGGGCCTTGCGCCATGCTGCCTGTACTACACCTGCACACGTCGGATGGTCATGCCTTCGCGGCATGCACCGACTACTCCGTGCAGCGAGCGACAGATACCCCTCGGGAGCCTGTCGGCATGCCGCCCCGTGCATGGACACGGCCGCCGCAGCGTATGCGCATCGGCACCACGCCACAGCGCAAGCGGGGAAGCGCGTCCAGCCTCAGGTCGGGCAGATCGTCTCCAGCCCGCGCGCCTGCAACGCCTGCAACACCCCCTCCACGATCGCCGGATTGTGCCCGTGCGCCGCGCCCTCGTGCAGCAGCACGATGGCGCCGGGCTGCAGGTCGCGGGCGATGCGCGCGACGGTGATCGCGGGGTCGCAGCGCACACCGTCGAAGCCGCGCGCGCTCCAGGCCACCCGGGTCAGGCCGTGCTGGCGCAACGGTGCGGCGACGAAGGGGTTGGTCATGCCCACCACCGAGCGGTACCAGCGCGGCGCAGTGCCTGCGATCGCGGCCAGGGTCTGCTGCGCCTGGCCGATTTCCTGCGCCATGCGCCGTGGTCCCAGCGCCCAGAACCACGCCTGCGGGTGATGCTGACTGTGGTTGCCGATGCCGTGGCCGCGGCGCAGGATCTCGTGTACCAGTTGCGGGCGCGCGGCGGCGCGGGCACCGACCAGGAAGAACGTGGCCTTGGCCTGGTGGCGGTCGAGCAGGTCCAGGATCGCCACGGTGTCGTCGGAGGGGCCGTCGTCGATGGTCAGCCACACCCGCGGCGCGCTGCCGGGCAGGCGGTCCAGCACCGGCGCGTACAGCCGCGCCCGCGGCAGGAACACCGGCAACACCAGCGCCGCGTGCGACAGCAGCAGCGCCGGCAGGCCGACTGGCCAGCCATACGCCCACCACAGCCCCGCCACCAGCGCCTGCGAGGCCAGCGCCCAGGGCAGCCAGCGGTACGGGTGGCGCGGGATGCGATGCAGCGTTTCCGGAACTGTCATGCCCCATGATGCCATGCGGCGTAGAATGACCGGTCCGACTCTGCGACGACTGCCTGCCATGTCCCTCGACCCCGCCCTGCGCTCCCGTATCGAAACGCTGCTCAGCTCCAACCGCGTCGTGCTGTTCATGAAAGGCCAGCCGAGCATGCCGCAGTGCGGGTTCTCCGCCAAGGCGGTGGGCGCGCTGAACGAGCTCGGCGTCGACTTCGCCCACGTCAACGTGCTGGCCGACCAGGACATCCGCGAGGGCATCAAGGTCTACGGCGACTGGCCGACCATCCCGCAGCTGTACGTGGACGGCGAGCTGATCGGCGGCAGCGACATCATCCTGCAGATGGCCGGCAGCGGCGAGCTGAGCGAACTGCTCGGCGTGGCCGCGCCGGACCGCACCCCGCCGTCGATCACCATCACCGACGCCGCCGCCGAGATGCTGCGCGGCGCGCTGGCCGACGCCCCGGGCGCGAGCCTGGCGCTGGCGATCGACGCGCAGTTCCAGCCGAACTTCCAGCTGGCGCCGACCGATCCCAACGCCATCGCCGCCGAGTCCAACGGCCTGCGCGTGCAGTTCGACCTGGGCAGCGCGCGCCGCGCCGACGGCATCACCATCGACTGGGTGGACGACATCCGCGGCCGCGGCCTGGCGATCGACAATCCCAATGCGCCCAAGCCGGTGCAGGACCTCAGCCCGCGCGACGCCGACGACCAGGTACGCGCCGGCGGCCTGCTCCTGGTGGACGTGCGTCCGCCGGAAGAGCGCGCGGTGGCAGCGGTCAATGTGCCGTTCCGCACCCTCGACGGCGAGCAGCGCGCGCAACTGGAAGCGCTGCCGAAGGACACCGCGCTGGCCTTCCTGTGCCACCACGGCGGCCGCAGCGCGCAGGCGGCCGAGCATTTCCGCTCGCTTGGCTTCAGCAAGGTGCACAACGTGGTCGGCGGCATCGACGCCTGGACCGACCAGGTCGACGGCAGCGTGCCGAAGTACTGAGTCGGGTACCTCGTGGTTTGCGTCCCGTGCGGACGTGCCGAAAGGGCGATCGAACGATCGCCCTTTTTTGTGCCCGCGCGCCGCGATCGCCACACGCACACGCTCCTACCCTGGGCACACACTCGCCTGGCGTCTTGCGCAAGTGCTGACGGCAGCACCGAAGTCCGGCGCTCCCTGTGGGAGGGACTTCAGTCCCGACTGCAATGAGGTCGAATGCGCCGATGGCTTCGCTCGTCGCGGCTGAAGCCGCTCCCACAAGACGCGAATTCCTTGTTTCTGGTACGCGTACCAGGCGAATGCTGGCGGCCGCGCCAGCAGCCTGATGTCGCCCTGTGGGAAGGACTCCAGTCCCGACTGCAATGAGGTCGAATGCGCCGATGGCTTCGCTCGTCGCGGCTGAAGCCGCTCCCACAAGAAGCGCATTCCTTGTCTCCGCTGCGCGTACCAGGCGAATGCTGGCGCCCGCGCCAGCAGCCTGATGTCGCCCTGTGGGAAGGACTCCAGTCCCGACTGCAATGACATCCGATGCGCCACTGGCTTCGCTGCCATGACGCAGCGAACGCACAGGCCCCCTTCGCTCACCCGGCAAACCCACCCGCATCCAGGAACGCCTGCTCCTCCGGCGTGGTCGTGCGCCCCAGCGCCGCATTGCGGTGCGGGAAACGACCGAAGCGCTGGATCACGTCTTCGTGCACCACCGCCCACTGCAGCGACTCCGCATCGCCGAGCGCGCTGAACAGCTCCACCGCCTGGCGCTGCCGCGCCGCGTCCTCGGCATGCGTGTAGGGCAGATAGAAGAACATCCGCAGTTCCGCGTCGGTCTCCTGGTCGAACCCTGCCGCCAGCGCCTGGTCGGCATAGCGGCAGGCCAGGCCGTCGGTGGCGAAGGCGTGCGCGCTGCCGCGGAACACGTTGCGCGGCACCTGGTCGAGCAACAGCAGCAGCGCCAGTGCGCCCTCGGCGTCGGCCAGCCAGTCGCTGCGTTCGCCGCGCGCGGCGGCGTGATGCGCCTCCAGCAGGTGCTGGCGGACATTGGCGTCGAAGGAGTCGTTGGCGGCGAACCAGCGTTCGCGGCCGGCACTGCGCCAGAAGTCCACGACGGTGCGCGCAGGGGTGTCGGTCATTGCGGTGTCCATGGGGAGAATCGCGCTGCATAACAGGTTCCGCGTCGCGATCCGGTGCAGCCGGGCGCGCCGATGCCGCACCCGCACTTGGCAAGCGCGCCGGCTCGGGCTAGCGTGCGGGCACGGCCGCAAGGGCCGGGTTCATCTTCCGGGGAAAATTCGATGCGTCATCTGTTGCTCGCCTGCCTGGGCGTGGCGTTGTGCGGCCCGGCCGCCGCGGCCTCGCGTTTCGTCGACGATCCCTATCCCAGCACCTATCGCGCGCTGGCGTCGGTGCCGGTGCTGATCGAACACGCCACCGTGCTCACCGGCACCGGCGAGCGCCTGGACGATGCCGACGTGCTGCTGCAGGACGGCCGCGTGCAGGCGGTCGGCCGCGCGCTGGCCGCGCCGGCCAACGCCACCCGCATCGACGGCCACGGCAAGTGGGTCACGCCCGGCATCATCGACGTGCACTCGCACCTGGGCGTGTATCCCAGCCCGGGCGTCAGCGCGCACAGCGACGGCAACGAAGCGACCGCACCGGTGACCCCGAACGTGTGGGCCGAGCATTCGATCTGGCCGCAGGATCCCGGCTTCGGCACCGCGCTGGCCGGTGGCGTCACCGCGCTGCAGGTGCTGCCCGGCTCGGCCAACCTGGTCGGCGGCCGCGGCGTCACCCTCAAGAACGTGCCGGCCACCACCTACCAGGCGATGAAGTTCCCGGGCGCGCCGTGGGGCCTGAAGATGGCCTGCGGCGAGAACCCCAAGCGGGTCTACGGCGAGAAGGGCGGCCCGTCCACGCGCATGGGCAACGTCGCCGGCTACCGCGCCGCCTTCATCGACGCCAGCGAATACCTGCGCAAGAACGCGCCCAAGCAGAAGAGCCCGCCCAAGCGCCACTGGTGGAGCCGCGGCAACGGTGACAACGACAGCAGCGGCGACAGCGGCGGCAAGCGCGACCTCAAGCTGGACACGCTGGCCGGCGCGATCAACGGTGACATCCGCGTGCACATCCACTGCTACCGCGCCGACGAGATGACCACCATGCTCGACCTGGCCAAGGAGTTCGGCTTCAAGATCGCCGCCTTCCACCATGGCGTGGAGGCCTACAAGATCGCCGACCGCCTGGCCCAGGAGAACGTCTGCGGCGCGCTGTGGGCGGACTGGTGGGGCTTCAAGATGGAGGCCTTCGACGGCATCCAGGAGAACATCGCCCTGGTCGACCGCCCCGCCAACGGCTGTGCGATCGTGCACTCGGACTCGGAGGAAGGCATCCAGCGGCTCAACCAGGAAGCGGCCAAGGCGATGGCCGCCGGCCGCCGCGCCGGCATCGACATCCCGCCCGAACGCGCGATCCGCTGGCTGACCAGCAACCCGGCCAAGGCGCTGGGCATCGACAGGCAGACCGGTTCGCTGGAGCCGGGCAAGATGGCCGACGTGGTGCTGTGGAACGGCAACCCCTTCAGCTCCTACGCCCTGGCCGACAAGGTCTACATCGACGGCGCGCAGGTCTACGACCGCGCCGACCGCGGCCTGCAACCGACCTCCGACTTCATGCTCGGCCAGGAGGCTGCCCGATGAGCCGCGCCCTACCCTCGCCCCACCGCCTGGCGCAGCGCCTGGCCCTGGCCGCCTGCCTGCTGCTGGGCAGCGCGCCCGGGTTCGCCCAGGACGTGCTGATCCGCGGCGCCACCGTGCACACCGCCAGCGCCCGCGGCACCCTCGCCAATGCCGACGTGCTGGTCCAGGGCGGGGTGATCCGCGCGGTCGGCCCCGGCCTGAGCGCGCCAGCCGGCGTCGCCGTGGTCGAGGCCAAGGGCCGCCCACTGACCCCGGCGCTGTTCGGCGGCATCACCGAGATCGGCATCGAGGAGGTCTCCGGCGAGGCCTCCACCGTCGACAGCACGCTGACCCTGCCGCACGACCAGCCGATGCGTCCGGAGTTCGACGTGACCCTGGCCTACAACCCCGAATCGGTGCTGATCCCGGTCGCACGCGTGGAAGGCATCGGCTTCACCGCGCTCGGCGCCAACACCGGCGGCGCCTTCGTCGCCGGCCAGGGCGCGGTGATGCGCCTGGACGGCGGCGCCGACCCGATCGGCCCGCGCGCGCTGTACCTGCACCTGGGCAGCGATGCGCTGGAACTGAGCGGCAAGTCGCGCGCGGCGCAGTGGATGCTGCTCGACCAGTTGGTGGCCGAAGCGCGCGGGCGCATGCCCGCCGATTCGCCGCATGCGCTGCTGACCCCGGCCGGACGCGCGGTGCTGGCGCGCTATCTCGCCGGCCAGGGCCGCATCGTGGTGACGGTGAACCGCGCGGCCGACATCCGCCAACTGCTGCGTTGGGCACAACGCGAGAAGGTGCGCATCGCCATCGCCGGCGGCGACGAGGCCTGGAAGCTGGCGCCGGAACTGGCGAAGGCGCAGGTGCCGGTGTTCGTCAACGCGCTGGACGACCTGCCGGCCAGCTTCGACCAGATCGGCGCCACCCTGGAGAACGCCGCGCGCCTCAACGCCGCCGGCGTGGCGGTGAGCTTCACCCAGGGCGGCGACGGCGCGCACAACGCGCGCAAGCAGCGGCAGCTGGCCGGCAACGCGGTCGCACACGGGCTGCCGTGGGACGCCGCCCTGGCCGGCCTGACCCGGGTTCCGGCCGAGGCCTTCGGCGTGGGCGACCGCCTGGGCAGCATCGCCCCGGGCAAGCTCGCCGACCTGGTGCTGTGGGAAGGCGACCCGCTGGACGTGGCGCACTACGCCGAGCAGGTCTGGCTGGGTGGCCGCGCCATCCCGATGCGCTCGCGGCAGACCGAACTGCGCGACCGCTACATGCAGCAGAACGGCGCGCTGCCGAAGGCGTACACGCACTAAACCGCGTCGAGCACACCGGGACGGCATCGCACTGACGATGCCGTCCCGCCGGTGGCGACGCCCCGCAATGCGCACCTGAGCGCTGCCCCACCGCCGCGCGGAAACGGCATCGCGTCCGCGTCCGCGCGCAGTAGGCTGTGCGCCTCGCTGCCGTCGCCCGCGCCGCCATGCCCTGCTTGCTTCGCCTGCTGCTGTGCTGCCTCGCCCTGTACGCCGCGGCACCCGCGCTGGCAAACGCAGCCGATTTCGGCGTCGCTCGGGTCGGCGATCGCTTCGTCGTCGACAGCGGCGCCGATCTGCAGTTCAGCGTGGACGCGCGCACCGGCGACGTGGTCTCCCTGCGCTACCGTGGCGTCGAACTGGAGAGTCCGGAAGCCAAGCACTCGCAGATCGCCTCGGGCCTGGGCAGCGCCCGCGTCGCCGCACGCACTGTCGGCGAGACCATCGTGGTCTCGGCCAGCGCTGGCGACCTGGTGCAGTACTACATGGCGCGCATGGGCCGCGACGCGCTCTACCTGGCCACCTATGCGCCGACCCTGCTGCCGGTCGGCGAACTGCGCTTCATCGCCCGCCTCGACGCAACCAAGCTGCCCGACGCCGAGCGCGAACCGGATTCCAACATCGGCACCGCGATCGAGGGCAAGGACGTATTCCTGCTGCCGGACGGCCGCACCAGCTCCAAGTTCTACTCGGCGCGGCGCGCGATCGACGACAGCGTGCATGGCGTCAGCGGCCCCGGCCTCGCGGTGCGGATGTGGATGGGCGATCGCGAGCACAGCGCGGGCGGGCCGTTCTTCAAGGACATCGCCACGCAGCGGACCGCGCGCACCCACGAGCTGTACAACTACATGTTCTCCAACCACACCCAGACCGAGCCGTACCGCGGCGGCCTGCACGGGGTGTACGTGCTGCAGTTCAGCCGCGGCGGCGCGGCAGCGCAGGTGCCGCCGGACCTGCGCTTCATCGACGCGTCGCTGGGCTTGCAAGGCTTCCTGGGCACGGCGGCGCGCGGCGCGGTGGCCGGCCAGGTCTCCGGCATCGCCGCGGGGCAACCCGCGGTAGTCGCCCTGCGCAACGCGCAGGCGCAGTACTGGACCAGGGCCGATGCCGACGGCCGCTTCCGCATCGCCGGCATCCGCCCCGGCGCTTACCGCATCGCGCTGTACCAGAACGAGCTGGAGGTGGCCCACGCCACCGTGCAGATCGCAGCCGCGGCCACCGCGCAGGCCGAGCTGCACGCGGTGCCGCTGCCGGGCCAGGCGATCTGGCAGATCGGCGATCCCGATGGCACGCCGGCCGGTTTCCGCAACGCCGCGTTGCTGGCGCGCGCGCATCCCTCCGACCGGCGCATGGCGCCATGGGGGCCGCTGACCTATCGCGTGGGCCACGACTCTCTCGACGCATTCCCGGCGGCGCAATGGCGCGGCGTCAACACGCCCACGCGCATCGCCTTCGTGCTCTCGCCCGAGCAGGTCCACGCCTATCGCCTGCGGCTGTTCGTCACCCTGACCCAGGCCGGCGGCCGTCCGCAGCTGCGGGTGAACGATCGCTGGAGCGGACCCGTGCCGCCGCGGCCGGAGCAGCCGGACAGCCGCGGCATCACCCGCGGCACCTACCGCGGCAACAACGCCGTCTATCTGTTCGACATTCCGGCCAGCGCGCTGCAGGCCGGCCTCAACACGCTGGACATCGACGTCGCCTCGGGCTCGCCGGACAATGGTTTCCTCGGCCCGGGCATCGTCTTCGACAGCGTGCAATGGCTCGCGCCGTGAGGCACTGCGGGCAGACGCGCCACACGCGCCGGCGAGGACGTCGCCACGCTGCTACGCTGCGCCCCTGGCCCGACGGAGACATCCCGATGCGCGGTTCGCTGTCCCTCCAGCGCCTGCTGCCGCTGGCGCTGCTGGCCCTGGCCTGCGGCGCCGGCGCCGCGCCGCCCACACCCGGCGTCTACCTCGCCGATGGCGGCGACCGCCTCGACGTGGCGCGCGACGCCGACGGTCTGGGCTTCTCGCTCGACGTCACCGGCGCCAACGGCCATACCTGTGCGCTGGACGGCACGCTGCAGGGCGAACTCGGCTTCACCCGCGCGCACGACGACAATCCCGCGTCGCTGTGCCGCACCCGCCTGCACGCCGAGGGCGACGCCATCCGGGTCGAGGCGCTCACCCCCGACACCTGCCGCGACTACTGCGGCGCACGCGCCTGGTTCGAAGGCGACTACCGACGCGCCGCGCCGGCCTGCGTGCCCGAGGCGGCGGAGGCCACGCGCGCGCGCTTCCTGCGCCAGTACCAGGCCAAGGACTACGCCAACGCCGAACGCACTCTGGCCGCGCTGCTGGACGGCTGCGGCAAGACCCTGTTCTGGCTGGACGCCGCGCAGGTCCGCACCGATCTGGCGCTGACCCAGTATCACCTGGGCGACCGCGCCGGTTGCCTGCGCACGCTGGCACCGGTGCTGGAACGCGCCGGCAGCGGTGCCGAGGACGTGCGCAACAGCCTGCCGCCCAGCGATGCCGACGGGTTCCTGCCGATCGCCCGCGCCGCCTGGCACAACGCGGAACTGTGCAAGGCGCCGCCGCGCTGAGCCAGGCAGGAACGGCGGCGCCCGTGCGGCGCCGTCAGTTGGCGCCGATATTGGCCTGGATCCAGGCCCAGCCGTTGCCGCGCACCACCTCGAAGCCGGCCTCGACCACGTGCAGGTACATCGCGTTGCTGAAGCGCCCGTCCTGCGCGCGGTGCGTGTGCAGCCAGCTCAGGAACGGCTTGATGTCGATGTTGAGATTGCCGTTGCTCGGCAGGGTTGGTTGGCCCGCGGTGTTGTGCGGAATGAAGGTGTAGACGTAGTAGCCGGCGGCGCTGTTCATGCCTTCCCACAGATCGAAGGTGTAGCCGCCGGCGCTGATGACGTTGCTGGCGGTGAGCGTGCCGATCGGGTACGAGTTGTGGCCGCCCCAGATCATCACTTCGGCCTGCGGGATCGCGCTGGAGGACACCGTGCTGTCCCAGCGGAAGAACAGGTCGTAGGCGAAGTCGCCGGCCAGGTTGCTGCCGCCGGACGAGTACGCGAAGGTCGCCGGCAAGGACCGCAGCGCCGAGACCTGCCGCGGGAAGGTGCGGTCGGCAGTGGGATTGAAGCCGTAGTGCGAGCCGCGCAGGATCGCCGGATAGCCGTACAGGCTGGCGTTGGGGAAATTGAAGGTCACGGTCATGCTCGGCGTGCTGCCGCTGTGGAACGTGCCCTGGATGACGTTGTTGGGGTCGTTGAAGTTGTTCACCCAGGCGTACTGGTTGCCGTACACCTGGTACGGCCCGGCCAGCGCCATCGGCGCGATGGCGAGCAGGGCGGTGGCGAACAACGCGCGCAGGGTCCGCGCCCAGCCGCGCGGCGACCTGACGACCGTGGCGGGAAGGCGCGGCGAAGCAGCGGCGGAAACGGAAGCGGAAGCGTGCATGGCGGTCTCTCCTGGGCGTGCAGGGGCAGCGAATCTACTGCCGCGGCGGACGCTAGCAAGGTGCGCGTACCGCGAGCTATGACAAGACCCGCGCATGCCATGCGCCAGCGCAATAGCGCTACCGCGATCCAGGCCACGGCCGCGCGGCGCTTCACAGATATCGCGTGCCAGCGAGATTTCCGCCACGGCATCGTCTACGCATTGCGGTCGCCGGGCGAACGGTCGGCGGCGACATCTCGCACTGCAGCATGCCGATGTACGCAGTCGCAGCGCACGCGAGGTCGCGCTAAGCTGATCGGTCATTGCGGAGAAGCACGATGACGCTGCGCTGGTATTTCGATTTCATCTCGCCGTTTTCCTATCTGCACTGGCAGCAGGTGAAAGCGCTTCCGGAGTTCGCCCGGATCCAGCCGGTGCCGATCGTGTTCGGCGCGGTGCTGGCGCAGCTGCAGACGCGCGGGCCGGCCGAGGTGCCGCACAAGCGCGAGTTCACCTATCGCTTCGTGCAGTGGCAGGCGCAGCAGCAAGGCGTGCCGCTGCGCTTCCCGCCGGCACATCCGTTCAACCCGCTGACGGCGCTGCGCCTGTGCATCGCCGCCGGCACCACGCCGCAGGCCATCGATGCGCTCTTCGACTGGCTGTGGCGCGATGGCCACGCGGGCGACGACGCCGCGACCCTGGCGCCGGTCGGCGAGGCATTGGGGATCGCCGACGTGGCCGCGGCCACCGCCGATGCGCAGGTCAAGGCGCAACTGCGCGCCAACACCGAACAAGCGCTGGCGGCCGGCGTGTTCGGCGTGCCGACCCTGCAGATCGACGACACCCTGCTGTGGGGCAACGACGCGCACCCGCTGATGCGCGCGGTGCTGGCCGACCCGCAACTGCTGCAGCGCGGCGACATGGCGCGCCTGAGCGCGCTGCCGGTCGCGGTGCAGCGCAACGCCTGAGCGGTCGCCATGTCCATCGATCTCCCCAATCACTGGAGCTTCAGCGGATGCGCATCGGCATCGTCGTAGATTCCGCCTGCGACCTGCCGCAGGACTACATCGCCCAGCACGACCTGGTGGTGTTGCCGATCAGCGTGCGCCTCGGCGGCACCGTCCTGGCCGATCGCCGCGACGAAGCCGCGACGCTGGAGTTCCTGCACGCACAGGTCAGCGCGCACGGCGCCGAAGCCGAGACCGTGCCGTACAGCGTGGCGCAGATCCGCGAGCTGTTCCTGAGCCGGCTGGTCATCGACTACGACCACGTGTTCTGCCTGACCATCGCCAAGACCCGCAGCCCGATCCACGAGCACGCGCAGCAGGCCGGCTTCGCCATCCTCAACGACTACAAGCCGATCCGTCAGGCAGCCGGCCACGCCTCGCCGTTCGCGCTGCGCGTGATCGACACCGGGAACCTGTTCGCCGCACAGGCGGTGATCGCCGTCGAGGCGGTGCGGTTGCGTGCCGACGGTGCCGGCGTGCAGGCCATCCGCGAGCGGCTGGAGACGCTGGCCGAGCACACCCACGGCTACATGATCGCGCGCGACCTGTACTACCTGCGCAGCCGCGCGCGCAGCAAGGGCGACCGCAGCGTCGGCCTGCTCAGCGCCGCGCTCGGCTCGGCCCTGGACATCAAGCCGGTGCTGCACTGCCACCGTGGCGAGACCGCGCCGGTGGCCAAGCTCAAGGGCTTCGACCACGCCGTGCAGACCCTGTTCGGCCTGGCCGCCAAGCGCGTGGCCGCAGGGCTGATGACGCCCACGCTGTGCCTGAGCTATGGCGGCGAGCTGGCGGAACTGCGCGCCCTGCCCGGCTACGCGGCGCTGCGCCAGGCCTGCGACAGCCACGGCGTAGAGCTGCAGGAAAGCGTGATGAGCCTGACCGGCATGGTCAATGTCGGCAAGGGTGCGCTGGTGCTGGGCTTCGCCGGGGAGGCGCTGCACTTCGGCTGATCGCCCGCTGGCCGCGTCGACGGCGGGTCGCCGCCGGCTCTGCTAGGCTGCGCCGCTTCGTACCGCCCACAAGAGATGCCCATGGCCGTCACCTACTCGATCAGCCTGCCCGATCCCGCCCGTGCCCGCGGCAGCAACCCGTCGCTGAGCTTCTCCGCGCACGGCGCCGACGCCTTCGCCGAACAGCTGCAGGCCGCCCTCAGCGACCCGGCCTGGTTCGAGCGCTGGCGCGCCATGCAGCCGGAGCCGGACGAGGTCGATCCGGCGCTGGGCGTGACCGATCCGGCAGCACGGGTGACCGGCCGCCAGGACGATCTGCGCATCGACCTGTCCGCCACCACCAGCATCCCCGGCGACATCCTCAAGCAGCGCCTGCGCCTGCTCGCCGGCAGCGGCTGGGAACTGCGCGACGTGCGCTGAGCCGAACGGCACGGCCGCCGCGCTGCGGTGGCCGATGCGTCTGCTGCGCCGCTGCTAGGACGCCACCACCGCCCGGCGCGGCCAGGACCAGCGCAGATTGACCGCCAGCGTCCCCAGCACGATCAGCGCCAGGCCCAGCCACTGCACCGGCACCAGCCGGTGGCCGTACAGCAGGTAGTCCAGCAGCAGCGTCACCAGCGGGTAGACGAAGGCGACCACCGCGATCGCCGCCACGTGCAGGTGCCGGTAGGCGCTGTAGAACAGCACGTACACCACGCCGCTGTGGATCACCCCCAGGCCGATCAGCCAGAACCAGTGGCGACCCGGGTGCAACGCGGCGCCGCTGGAGAAGCCGGCCAGCATCGCCGCACCGACCCAGCACTGCACGGTCACCACCGCCAGCGGCCGCTCGCGACTGATCCGCCGCGACATCAGCAACGACGCGCCGCACAGCAGCGCGCCCAGCAGGGTCAACGCGATCCCGCCCAGGTAGCCGCGGTCGGCGCTGGACCACAGCCGCAGCGGGTCCGCCGAACAGGCCACGCCGACGAAAGCCAGCAGGGTCCAGCCCAGGTCGGAACGGCGGCTGCGCTCGCCCTGCAGCAACGCCGCCAGGATCAGCATGACGAACGGGAACACGTGGTAGACCATGGTCGCCACGCCGATCGACGAACGCGCCATGCCGGCGAACAGCGCCACCCAGTTGAGCACCAGCAACACGCCACTGAGCGCCGCGTCGCGCAACAGCGCGCGCTCGCGCCAGAGGCCGCGCAACTGCCCGCCGAGCAGGCCGCACACGGTCAGGAACAGCGCGCCGAACAGGCAGCGGTAGAACACCGCGGTCACCGGATCCTGGCCGCTCTCGTGCACGAACACGCCGACCGAACCGATCAGCACCTCGGCCAGCAGCAACTGCCACAGTGCCCGCCGGGACGCGCCCGCGGATGTCGCGACGGCGGCGCTCACAGCGCGATGCTCCCGTGCAGGTACTGCACCGCCGCGCCACGCACCTGCACGTGGTCCGGCAGCACCCGGCACTCCAGTTCGCCGCCGCGCGCAGACGCCTGCCACGCACGCAGGTCGCACTTGCCCAGGCGCTGCGCCCACAGCGGCGCCAGCGCGGCGTGGATCGAGCCGGTCACCGGATCCTCGACGCCGCCGTTGGCCGGCCAGAAATAACGCGAGACGAAATCGTGCTCGCGCCCGGGCGCAGTGACCGCGACATCGCGCGGTGCCAGCGCCAGCATCCGCGCCAGGTCCGGCACCACCGCGCGCACCTGGTCTTCGTCCGCGTACACGGCAATGTAGGCCTGGTCGTTGCGGTACGCCGCCTGCGGCGCGATCGACAACGCCTGCGCGAGTGCCTGCGGCACCGCCGCCAGCGCGGCCGGCGCCTGGTTCGGAAAGCGCAGGACGAAGCGCCCGTCGGCCTCGCGGTCCACCCCCAGTTCGCCGACCGCCGCGGCACGGAACCGCAACGGCAGCGGCGCCAGGCCCTGGGTGGCGACAACGAAAGCGCTGGCCAAGGTGGCATGGCCGCAGAACCCCACTTCGCGCAGCGGCGAGAACCAACGGATCGCGAACGCGCCATCGGCCTCGCGCACGAAGAACGCGGTCTCCGACAGATTGTTCTCGCTGGCGATGGCCTGCATCAGCGCGTCCGGCAACCACGCCTGCAGCGGCACCACCGCGGCCGGGTTGCCGCGGAACCGCACCGTGGTGAAGGCATCGACGATGGACAGCGGCAGTTGCACGCGCGGCCTCGGGAATGGGGAAGGACGCGGCCAGTGTGCGCCGGGGTGGGCGACCAGCACAGAGTCAGATACGCTGCAAATCGACCGATACAGATGAGGCCGCCGCATGCGCCTGTACGAAGCCCTCGCCAGCCAGCTGCGCGAACAGATCGCGCAGGGCACGCTGCGCGCCGGCGAGCGCCTGCCGTCGATCCGGCAACTGGCCGCCGGCCACGGCATCAGCGCCGCCACCGCGGTACAGGCCTGCCTGCAACTGGAACGCGAAGGCCGGGTGCAGGCGCGGCCGCGCTCGGGCTACTTCGTGCGCGCCGCCGCGACACCGCAGCCGGCCGCTGCCGGCCCATCGCGGCGGCGCGCGCCGGGCACGGTCGCCAATCCGGCGCTGCAGGGCGTGCTGGACATGCTCGCGCGCTCTGACCTGGTGCCGCTGCACACTGCCACGCCGGCGGCGGCGCTGCTGCCCGGCGCGCATCTGGCCAGCGCGCTGGCGCGACAATTACGCCGCCAGCGCAGCGCCGCGCTCGACTACGCACCGCCGCAAGGCCATGCCGCGCTGCGCCGGCAGATCGCGCAGCGTTACGCGCACTGCGCCACCGCCGTCGCCGCCGACGAGGTGGTGGTGACCGCCGGCGCGATGGAGGCGATCAGCCTGGCCCTGCGCACGCTCACCGCGCCCGGCGACGTGGTGCTGGTCGAGACCCCGACCTACCACGGCATCCTGCAGGCGGTGGCGGCGCTGCGGCTGAAGGTGCTGGAAGTGCCCAACCGTCCGGGCCAGGGCATCGACGCCGCACGCCTGGACGCGCTGCTGCAGCGCACCGCGGCGCGCGCCGCGGTGCTGGTGCCGAACTTCAACAACCCGCTGGGCAGCCTCACCCCAGATGCCGCCAAGCGCGCCCTGCTGGACAGTTGCGCGCGCCACGGCACGGTGGTGATCGAGGACGACATCTACGGCGAACTCGACTGGTCGGGGCAGCGCCCACGGCCTCTGCGCCATTTCGACACGCACGGCAACGTGATCACCTGCGGCGCCTTCTCCAAGGTGCTGGCGCCCGGCCTGCGCGTGGGCTGGCTGCTCGGTGGCGCCTGGACCGACGCGCTGGTGCGCGCCAAGTACTTCTCCACCATCGGCGGCGCCAGCCTGCCGCAACTGGCCCTGGCCGACTACCTGCAGCGGCACGACCTGGAACGGCACCTGCGCAAGCTGCGCCGCACCCTGGCCGACAACGGCCAGCGCCTGCGCGAGGCGGTGCTGCGGCACTGGCCGGCCGGCACCCGCATCGGCGACCCGGCCGGCGGCCTGTCGCTGTTGCTGCAACTGGCCGACGCCGGCAGCGGCCAGGCGCTGTTCGAGGCCGCTCTCGCCGAGGGCATCGGCACCTCGCCCGGGCACCTGTTCTCCAGCCGCGGCGACTATGCCGACCACCTGCGGCTGAGCTGCGGGCAGCCGTGGAGCGAGACGCTGGAAGATGCAATGCGGCGGCTGGGCAAACTGGCCGCGCGACTGCCGCGCTAGCGCCGCGTCCAGCGCCGCACCGCGGTCCCGATGCGAAGTTCGCTCCCAGCGCTTGCTCGCACCGCGGCTGCAAGGCACCCTGCGCCGCCTCCGAGCGACGCCATGCATGCAGCTCCACATGCGCGCCGACCGGTCGCGGCGATCGCCCCGCATGCGACACGACCGCGGTGGCCGCATCCGACGCAATGGCGTGACCGCGATCGACGATAGCCAGGAGCGGCGTGCGCTACGGCGTTGCCGCGCCGATCGCCAGCGCCACGCAGGCGCCGACCAGGGTGCAGGCGAGCATCGCCACGGGGCTGAGCGGGCTGCGCCAGCGCGGCCAGGGGAGCAGCAGGATGCGACGGCAAGACATGGCGCGGCTCCGATTCAGGGACGTGGCGAGGGCGAACCCTGCGGAATCTAGCCAGCGCCGGTCTCAGCAGGCGCGAACGCGATCGCACAACCGCGGGTCGGGCGGTGCGGCGCACCTGATTGTTTACGAGACCGGCCACGTCGCGGCCGCGGCGGTCACCGGGCTGTCATGTGTGTGCTCGGCGAGCCTCGCATGCATCGCGCGCCTGTGGCCGCCTTGCCACCGCGCAGAACGGCCACGGACGACAAGGCGGGAACGCTGCGATCGGCAGCGCAACGCGCGGCCCCCTGCCCGGCGGGCCGCGTCGCGCGGCCGCCGGTGGAGCGCGCTCAGCCCTGCAGGGCGCGCGCGTGGAATGCGATGTGCTCGCCGATGAAGCTGCCGATGAAGTAGTAGCTGTGGTCGTAGCCGGGCTGCACGCGCAGGGTCAGCGGGTAGCCGGCGGCCTCGGCGGCGGCCTGCAGCAACTGCGGGCGCAACTGCTTCTCGAGGAACTCGTCGCCGCCCCCCTGGTCGATCAGCAGCGGCAGGCGCTCGCTGGCACTGCCGATCAGCACGCTGGCGTCGTAGGCCTGCCACTGCGTGCGGTCCTCGCCCAGGTAGGCGGTGAATGCCTTCTCGCCCCACGGCACCTGCGTGGGCGCCACGATCGGCGAGAACGCCGACACGCTGCGGTAGCGGCCGGGATTCTTCAGCGCGATCACCAGGGCGCCGTGGCCGCCCATCGAATGCCCGCTGATCGCGCGCCGGCCGTTGTGCGGGAACTGCGCCTCGATCAGCGCCGGCAGTTCCTGCACCACGTAGTCGTACATGCGGTAGTGCGCGTCCCACGGCGCCTGGGTGGCGTTGACGTAGAAGCCGGCGCCCTTGCCCAGGTCGTAGCCCTCGGCGTCGGCGACCTGCTCGCCGCGCGGGCTGGTGTCGGGCGCGACCAGGATCACGCCATGCTCGGCCGCATAGCGCTGCGCACCGGCCTTGGTGATGAAGTTCTGCTCGGTGCAGGTCAGGCCGCTAAGCCAGTACAGCACCGGCAGCGTGGTGTGCTCGGCCTGCGGCGGCAGGTACACGGCCACCTGCATGGGGCAGCCGAGCACAGCCGAGTCGTGGCGATAGACGTCCTGCCAGCCGCCGCAGCAGGCGTGGTGTTCGATACGTTCCATGGGCAGTTCCGGGAAGAGGGCCTGCGGCCGCGACCGGCCGCAGGCGGGGTGCCGCGACGCGTCGACCGGCGACGCGCGCGGCAGCGGGCTTCAGTGCAGCACGCCGTTCTTGCGCGCCACGTGGGTGGAGATCGCGTCCATCAGCGGCGGCGACAGGCAGTCGTACGGTTCCAGCTTCAGTTCGCGCAGGCGGTTGCGCACCCCGTCCATCGCCTCCGGACGCGTGCCGCTCTCGATGATCGACGACACGAAGGCGGCGAACCCCGGCGCCGACCAGCCCTGCTGCGGCGACAGTTCCGTATGCACGAAATCCAGACCGTAGAACGGATGCTCGGTGTTCTCGATGCGGCCGTACATGTGCACACCGCAGCCGGTGCAAGCGTGACGGCGGATGGTCGCGCTCTCGTCCACCACCTTCAGCTTCTCCTCGTGCGCCGTCACCTTGACCTTGTCGCGCGCCACCACCGCCACCACCGAGAAGGTCGCGCCCTTCGGCTTCCAGCACTTGGTACAGCCACAGGCGTGGTTGTGCGCGGTCTGCGCGCCCACTTCCACCACCACCTTGTCGCTGGCGCAATGGCATTCCAGGGTACCGCCCTGGAAATGCTCCGCGCCGGCACGCACGCCGGCATCCACCGACGGATGAATCGTCACAGTACTCATCTTGCCCCCTTCCCGGGTTCGTTGTGTCGCTGCAATGCGCGGAAACGGCCGCGCGCCGGACTGACCTGCGGTCAGAAGTGGATGACGGTGCGGATCGACTTGCCCTCGTGCATCAGGTGGAAGGCTTCGTTGATCTCGTCCAGCGGCAGGGTGTGGGTGATGAACGGATCGAGGTCGATCTCGCCGTGCATCGCCTGCTCCACCATGCCCGGCAGCTGGGTGCGGCCCTTGACCCCGCCGAAGGCGCTGCCGCGCCAGACGCGGCCGGTGACCAGCTGGAACGGGCGCGTGCTGATTTCCTGACCGGCGCCGGCCACGCCGATGATGACGCTCTCGCCCCAGCCCTTGTGGCAGCACTCCAGCGCCGAGCGCATCACGTGCACGTTGCCGATGCACTCGAAACTGAAGTCCACGCCGCCGTCGGTCAGTTCGACGATGACTTCCTGGATCGGCTTGCTGTAGTCCTTGGGGTTGATGCAGTCGGTGGCGCCCATGCTGCGCGCCAGCTCGAACTTGCCCGGATTGGTGTCGATGGCCAGGATGCGCCCGGCCTTGGCCTGCACAGCGCCCTGGATCACCGCCAGGCCGATGCCGCCGAGGCCGAACACCGCGACGCTGTCGCCTTCCTTCACCTTGGCCGTGTTGTGCACCGCACCGATGCCGGTGGTGACGCCGCAGCCGAGCAGGCACACCTTCTCCAGCGGCGCCTCGGGATTGACCACGGCCAGCGAGATCTCCGGCACCACCGTGTACTCGCTGAAGGTGCTGCAGCCCATGTAGTGGTAGATCGGCTGGCCGTTGTAGGAGAAGCGGGTGGTGCCGTCGGGCATCAGGCCCTTGCCCTGGGTGGCGCGCACCGCCTGGCACAGGTTGGTCTTGCCGGACAGGCAGAACTTGCACTTGCGGCACTCGGCCGTGTACAGCGGGATCACGTGGTCGCCGACCTTGACGCTGGTCACACCCTCGCCCACCGCCTCGACGATGCCGCCGCCCTCATGGCCGAGCACCGCCGGGAAAATGCCTTCCGGATCGTCGCCGGACAGCGTGAACGCGTCGGTATGGCACACGCCGGTATGGGTGATGCGCACCAGCACTTCGCCCTGGCGCGGCGGTTCGACATCGATCTCCACGATCTGCAGCGGTTTGCCTGCTTCGAAAGCGACGGCGGCTCGGGACTTCATGCGATTTCTCCTGGCTGACGGAATGGGCGTGGGGTGGGGATCATTTGAGGTAGGAGCGGACCAGCATGGCCATCTCGCGCACGCGCGCGGCGCGCTGCGCATCGGAGGTGGCGGCATGGCCGAATTCATCGCGGACATGCGCCTGCATCACTTCCGACATCAGGCCGTTGACCGCGCCGCGGATGGCGGCGATTTGCTGCAGCACAGCAGCGCAGTCCGTCCCCTCCTCCAGCGCGCGTTCCAACGCCTCGGTCTGGCCGCGCAGGCGGCGGATGCGGGCGAGGACGCGCTTCTTTTCGTGCGGGGCGTGCGGCATGTGGCGGGGACTCGGGAACTATACTGGGGGATAGTATTCCTGCCATCGGAAAAAGAAAACGCCCGCGCCGTTACTCCACCCATCCTGGCCGACCCGGGCGCGGCCGGACGCCCCGCCGCGCGGGTGCCGGCGCATGGCAATGCGTGTCGGCCCAGGACACGAAACCGCCATGTTCGCGCCGCCGGTGCTGCCTATGATGGCCATGCGTTCATGCGCGGGCCCCGGTGCCGGTGGCCACGTCCCTGCCCGCCCCCAGTTCCAGGCAGCCGCGGCCACGTCTAGACTGGGCGAATCCCCGTGTGGCCGCCCTTCAAGATCGTGGACATGAAATCCTTCATTCTGGTCGTCGACGACGATCCGGATCTGCGCCGACTCATCAGCGAGTTCCTGAGCGACCACGGCTATCAGGTGGACACCGCCGAGACCGTGGCGGAGATGCGCCTGCGGATGGCCGAGCGCCAGCCGGACCTGGTGATCCTGGACGTGATGATGCCCGGCGAGGACGGCCTCAGCGCCGCCCGCCAGCTCGCCAGCGAGCGCGGCGCGCCGGCGGTGATCATGCTCAGCGCGCTGGGCAGCGACACCGACCGCATCATCGGCCTGGAAGTCGGCGCCGACGACTACCTGGCCAAGCCGTGCAATCCGCGCGAGCTGCTGGCGCGGGTGCGCGCCCTGCTGCGGCGCAGCCAGGCGGCGACGCTGCCGCCGGAAGCGCGCGGCAACGTCTACGAGTTCGCCGGCTGGCGGCTGGACGTGATCCGCCGCGATCTGCGCGATCCCACCGGCATCTTCATCAATCTCTCCGACGGCGAATTCGCGCTGCTGCGCACCTTCGTCGAGCATCCGCAGCGCGTGCTCAGCCGCGACCAGTTGCTCGACTACGCGCGCGGCCGCGATACCGAGGTCTACGACCGCGCCATCGACAGCCAGATCAGCCGCCTGCGCCGCAAGATCAACGAGCGCGTGCAGACCGAACTGATCCGCACCGTGCGCAACGAGGGCTACATGCTGCTGCCGAGCGTCGCCCGCCTGTGAGCGGGCCCACGCGCGCCCGCCGCGGCGTGCCGATCTTCGCCCGCGCCTTCCTGCTGCTGGTGGTGGCGCTGCTCACCGCGCAGCTGATCGGCATCGCCCTGGTGCTGCGCACGCCGGTCTACGAGATGCCGGTGCACCCGCCGGAGGTGATCGCCCTGCTCAGCACGCGCATGCCGGCCGGCACCCAGACCCTCAAGGTGCAGGACACCGCCCATGCGCCGCTGCCGGCGCGCGACCAGGTGCGCGACCGCAACGTGGAACGGCTGATGGCGCACTGGCTGGAAGTGGCGCCGGACCAGGTGCGCTTCTACCGCAACAGCGACGGCCGCCTGGAACGCCTGCGCCTGCGCCTGGGCGAACGCCCGCCGCCGCCGCCGCATGCCATGGCGTCCGACGACGACGTCCCCGCACCCGCGGAGGTGGCGCCCCCAGCCACCGCGCAGCAACCGCCGCCACCGGAACCGCCTCCTGCGCCGGGCGAGGCACCGCGCAATGGCGCCTTCGGCGCGACCATGCGCGCCGTGGGGTGGCGCGAGCGTGGCTTCGCCCCGGCGGTACCGCTGCTGGACGGCTTCACCGCAGCCCTGCGCCAGCCCGACGGGCACTGGCGCAGCGTGATGTCGCCGCCACGACGGTTCTCCAACGAATTCAAGACCCAGGTGGTGATGCTGTTCCTGGTCGGCATGCTGGCGATGCTGCCGCTGGCCTGGTGGTTCTCACGGGCGCTGTCGGCGCCGATCCGGCGCTTCGCCGAGGCCGCCGACCAGCTCGGCCGCAATCCCGACGCGCAGCCGCTGCGGCGCAGCGGCCCCAGCGAGATCGTGCAGGCGGCCGATTCCTTCAACGCGATGCAGGCGCGCCTGAACCGGCTGATCAACGAGCGCACGCACATGGTCGCGGCGATCGCCCACGACCTGCGCACGCCGTTGGCGCGACTGGCGTTCCGCCTGGAGACCCTGCAGCCGCCGCTACGCGAGAAGACCATGGCCGACATCGACGAGATGAAGGCGATGATCTCCGCGGCGCTGGACTTCATCCACAACGACAGCCGCCGCGGCACCCGCTCGCCGCTGGATTTCCGCCTACTGGTGGAAAGTGTGGTCGACGACGCCAGCGACACCGGAGCCGACGTGGTGCTGCTGCTCGGCGACGCCATCACCCTCGACGGCGACCCGCTGTCGCTGCGGCGCATGGTGATGAACCTGGTGGAGAACGCGCTGAAATATGGCAAGCGCGCACGCCTGCAGCTGCGTCACGAGGACGGCGAATGCGTGCTGTGGATCGACGACGACGGCCCCGGCATCGATCCCGCACAGCGCGAGAAGCTGTTCCTGCCGTTCTTCCGCGGCGAGAACTCGCGCAACCGCGATACCGGCGGCATCGGCCTGGGCCTGTCGGTGGCGCACAGCATCGTGCTGGCGCATGGCGGCCAGATCGCCCTGGACAACCGCCCCGAGGGCGGCCTGCGGGTCAGCGTGCGGCTGCCGTGCCAGGCGGTCGGCGGCTGAGCCGGGCGCGCCGCCGTTCCGCCGCACGTCGATCGACTCAGCGCTGGTTCGGCTCGACGACCACGGCCGTGCCATAGCACAGCACTTCGGTCAGGCCGGCCATCAGCTCGGTGGCGTCGTAGCGCACCGCGACGATGGCGTTGCCGCCCATCTGCCGCGCGTGCTGCAGCATGTCCCGGTACGTCTCAAGGCGCGCCTGCTCGCATAGCTCGGTATAGATGGTGATGTTGCCGCCGAACAGCGTCTGCAGCCCGCCGAGGAAATTGCCGACGATGGAGCGCGAGCGCACGGTGATGCCGCGCACGATGCCCAGATTGCGCACGATCCGGTAGCCGGGAAGCTCCAGCGCGGTGGTCACCATCGCATCGTTCAGTGGCGAGACCGCCGCGCGCGGCGGCGAGGAATTGTACGGATCGGTCATCGGTGTGCCCTGCTGGCGTGGCCCGTGGCTCCGCGGACCGCGGACCCGGCGCGCACGCACCGAGGCCGGCAGTGTTAGCACCGCATGAAGAACCACGCAATCGCCAGCACCAGGCCGCCACCCCATAGCAGCAGCATCGCCACGACGCCGGCCAGCACGACCGCCACCCGCCATCGGCGCAGCCCGCGCGAACGCCGCACCACGTGCACGCACAGCCAGCCGCCCAGCACCACGCCGCTGGCGACCACCGCCCATCCGAGCAGATCGATGAGCGGATCCTTGGGACCAAAGTCGGCGGGGCATTGGCTGGTCGCATACGCGGATGCCATGCAGCCGAGCGACGCCATCACAAGCGCAATGCGTTCGAAAAGACGCTGTCGAACGCTCGTGCGCTCTACGACCGCTCGCGAAGACGTGCCTGGTGCCATCACGGCGCGTGCTTGAGATTGGATTTGCGCAGGCCAAGCCCTTTCCAGAACGCCGGGGGATAGTGCAGATCCGGGCGCCCCACCCATCCCCGTACAAGATCGAGTTCGTAGCCCTCGTCCAGCTTCCGGTAGTGGACCGACGCAATGGCGATCTGATCCCAATCACCGGTGAAGGTGAGGTCGGCCAGCGACGCGGGATAAGACCCGGTACGCAGCTTGTACAGTTCAACCAACGACACCACCGTCTTGAAATGCTGGTCGCCGAACTTGGCATCGGCCTGCTCCTGCAGACCGCAGGCGGAAACGGCAAAGGCAACGAGCAACACCACACCAACGATCTTCAGTTTCATGCATCCCCCCAATGACGCTCTCTCCGGCACCACAAGCGCCTCTCGCTCGGATCGCGATAGCGACGGCATTGCCCCGCCACGCATAGTGCACGTGACACCAGCCTACATTGGGTAAGCCAGCCGCCGGCCGACTATGGCAAAAGCGGGCTTCCCGCCGCCATCCATTCCGGCAACGACGCCGCAAGCGGCACGCGCTCTGCCTCGGCCACGGCGCCCAGATCGCAGAGAAAGAGGGATACGCCGGTCCGGCCAACGCAACCAGCACGCCTTGGCCGCCGCTGTCGTCGCCGATCAGCACATGGCGCGGCAGGCAGCGCGCGACCTAGAAGGCCGCATGGCGTTCGGTCAGGTCAGTGGCGGCGTACAGCCGCACTCCATCGGCGCGCGGCCGCCCGGCCCGGGACGCGACCAGGGCGCGGATGGGCGGCGGCGAGGTGTCTAGCGCAAAGGCCATAACCGTCGCCACCATGGCGGCGTTTGCGGCGCTATGGCATCCGCATGTCGCTGCGCCACAGCGTCGGCATGACGCGACAGCAACAGCGGCAGTGCGGTCGCCCGCCAGAACACCAGGCTGACGTATCCCGAGGACATGCCGCCATGGCTGAGGCGCGGCACGAAGACCGACTCGACGGATGCGTCGTCCAGCGCCGTGCCGACCAGGCGCGCGAAGGTGTCGGCGAGCAGTGCCTCGCACTGCGTGGCCGTCGCCGGCAACGGCGCGCCGGCCAGGGTCGACGCCATCTCTTCCCACAGATACGGATCGCCACGGCCGCCCCATCTGCTCGGCTCGTCCTGGAATAGGCCCGCCATGTCACCGATCGCGGTCATCGTTCTGCTGGCCTGCGGACGCGCCGCTGCACTCAGTACGCGAACTCGCGGAACACGTGGTCGATGTCGCCCTGCCAGGCGCCGTGGTACAGCGCCAGCTTGCGCTCGGCCGCGGTCTCGCCGCCATGCAGGATTTCCACCAGCGGTTCGAGGAAGCGCGATTCGTCCTGTCCGTCGCGGTTCAGGCGCGCGCGCCGGCGCAGGCCGGACAGGGCGATCTTCACCGCCTCGGCAGCCAGGTCCTGCACGGTGCCGTTGCGGAACGGCAGCTTCAGCGCCTGCTTCGGCACGCCGTCGCGCAGCGCGTGGCGTTCGACCAGGCTGAAATCCTTGACCAGGTCCCAGGCCGCGCCCAGCGCCGCATCGTCGTACAGCAGGCCGACCCAGAACGCCGACAGCGCGCACAACCGGCCCCACGGACCGGCGTCGGCGCCGCGCATTTCCAGGTACTTCTTCAGGCGCACTTCCGGGAACGCGGTGGTCATGTGGTCGGACCAGTCGCGCAGCGTCGGCAACGCACCGGGCAACGCCGGCAACTTGCCCTGCAGGAAATCGCGGAAGCTCTGCCCGCTGGCGTCGATGTAGGTGCCATCGCGGTAGGAGAAGTACATCGGCACGTCGAGCAGATAGTCGACGTAGCGCTCGTAGCCGAAGCCGTCCTCGAACACGAAGTCGAGCATGCCGGTGCGGTCGGCGTCGGTGTCGGTCCAGATATGCGAGCGGTAGCTGAGGTAGCCGTTGGGCTTGCCCTCGGCGAACGGCGAGTCGGCGAACAGCGCGGTGGCGATCGGCTGCAGCGCCAGCGACACGCGGAACTTCCTGATCATGTCCGCTTCGCTGGCGTAATCCAGGTTGACCTGCACCGTGCAGGTGCGGGTCATCATGTCCAGGCCGAGCGAACCGACCTTGGGCATGTAGCGCTTCATGATCTGGTAGCGGCCCTTGGGCATCCACGGCATCTCGTCGCGGCGCCACTTCGGCTGGAAGCCCATGCCGAGGAAACCCAGGCCCAGTTCGTCGGCGACCTGCTTGACCTCGTTGAGGTGGCTACCCACTTCCACGCAGGTGTCGTGGATGGTCGGCAGCGGCGCGCCGGACAGTTCCAGCTGGCCGGCCGGCTCCAGCGTCACCGAGGCGCCATCGCGCAGCAGGGCGATGGTGTGCCCGGCCTCGCGCACCGGCGCCCAGCCGAAGCGGGTCAGGCCCAGCAGCAAGGCCTCGATGCCGCGCTCGCCGTCGAAGGTCGGCGGCCGCAGATCGTCCAGCCGGAAGCCGAACTTCTCGTGCTCGGTGCCGATGCGCCACTGCGCTTCGGGTTTTTCTCCGGAGGCAAGCACCTCGACCAGTTCGGCACGGTCGGTGATCGGCGTCTCGGCAACGTGGCTGGGGCTCGACAAGGGCAGGACTCGCACGGCGGGTGAGGCGATGTGGGGACCATCCCCTGCCATCGCAAGGCCCGCACTATAGCGTGCCGGGGGCGCGGCCCGCGTCGCTACCGGCGGCACTGCAGCATTCCATGACCGCGCCGCTGACGGCGTCGAGAGTGAGACGCAGCAAGCGTTCGCGGCGCCGGCTCGGCTAGGCTGCGGTCTCCTTCCCGCTCCGCCGCAGGCAGCGCCATGCGCCCGACCCACTCCGAACGCCATCGCACCGACCGCGCCGGCTGGCTGCGCGCGGCCGTGCTCGGCGCCAACGACGGCATCCTGTCCGTGGCCGGCCTGGTGGTCGGCGTCGCCAGCAGCGGCGCGTCGGCGGCCACGGTGCTGACCACCGGCATCGCCGGCCTGGTCGCCGGCGCGATGTCGATGGCCGCCGGCGAATACGTGTCGGTGCAATCGCAGGCCGACACCGAGCGCGCCGACCTGGCGCTGGAACGCCGCGAGCTGCACGAGGACCCGCAGAGCGAACTGGACGAACTCACCGCGATCTATCGCCAGCGCGGGCTGGACCCCGGCCTGGCCCGCCAGGTCGCCGAGCAGTTGACCGCGCACGATGCGCTGGGCGCGCACGCGCGCGACGAACTCGGCATCACCGAGAGCCTGCGCGCACGTCCGCTGCAGGCGGCGGCCGCATCGGCGGCCGCGTTCTGCTCCGGCGCCGCACTGCCGATCGTGGCCGCCTGGCTGGCGCCGGACGGCCGGCAACTGTGGGTGACCGGCGCGGCGACCCTGATCGGCCTGTCGCTGACCGGCGCGCTGGCCGCGCGTGCCGGCGGCGCCTCGGGCCTGCGCGGCGCGGTGCGGGTGGTGTTCTGGGGCGCGGCGGCGATGCTCGCCAGCGGCGCGATCGGCCATGTGTTCGGCGTGCATGTCTGAGCGGACGCGACCGCCGCTGCGCTAGCATCACCGGCCATGGCCGACACGACTTCCCCCGACGCTTTGCTGCTGGCGCGCCTGGCCAGCCTGGCCGACTGCACGCAGGCTGAGGGCTACGCCTGCATCAGCGCGCGCCGCGAACATGGCGCGCGCTCGGTGGAGATCCCGCAGCCGCACCTGGCGATCCTGCTGCAGGGACGCAAGCAGGTGCGCACCGCGACACAGGCCCTGGACTTCGTACCGGGCGATCTGTTCCTGGTGACGCGGCGCTGCCGCATCGATGTGGTCAACATCCCGGATCCGCACAGCGGCCTGTACCTGAGCGTGCTGGTGCCGCTGTGCGAGGAAGCGCTGAGCGCGGCACGCGTGCTGTGGAACGAGCCGCTGCCCGCCGCCGGCGCGGAACTGGCGCGTCTGCGCGCCGAGGAGTTCGGCAGCACCCTGCTGCAATGGCGGCAGGCGCTGCAGGACGGCCGCTACACCGAGGCGCGGCTGGCGCTGGCGGCCCTGGTGGTGGCGCTGTGTCGGCAAGGCCACGGCGGCCTGCTGCTGCCGCCGGCGCCGAGCGTGGCCGCGCAGGTGCGCGATCTGATCGCCGCGCAGCCACAACGCGACTGGCGTTCGCGCGACATCGAGGAGCGCCTGGGCTTCAGCGGCGCGACCCTGCGCCGGCACCTGGCCGGCGAACGCACATCGTTGCGCGAACTGCTCACCGATGCGCGCCTGGCGCACGCGATGCAACTGCTGTACACCACGCGCTGGCCATTGAAGACGGTCGCCGCGCACGCCGGTTACCGCTCGGTGCGCAGCTTCAGCCAGCGCTTCCAGCAGCGCTATGGCCTGGATCCTGCCAGCATCGGCAACTGATCCACGGCGGCGTGAGCGCCGCGCGCAGCGGAATGAGCGAATCGCGCAGCGGCGCCGGCGCAGCATGCCGTTACCGCGGCGCACGCCGCTCTGCCAGGAAATCCCATGTCCGTGTTCCCGTTGCGCGCGTTGTGCGCGCTGGCCATGAGCGCCAGCGCGGCGCTGACGCTGCCATCACCCGCTCATGCCGCCGCGCCGGCCAGCGCCCAGACGCAGGTGCCCGGCGTCTATCGCCAGGCGATCGGCCGCTTGCGGGTCACCGCCCTGTTCGACGGCACCGTGGCGCTGTCGCGCGCGGAACTGGCGAACATTCCGCCGGAGGCGATCGCACGCCTGCTCGACCACCGCTATGTGCCGGAGAACGACAAGGGCCTGCAGACCGCGGTCAACGCTTATCTGATCCAGGACGGCACGCACCTCACCCTGGTCGATACCGGCACCGCGACCTGTTTCGGCCCTGGCCTCGGCCAGGTGCTGGCCAACCTGCGCGCGGCCGGCTATGCGCCAGAGCAGGTCGACGACGTGCTGCTGACCCACGCCCATCCCGATCACCTGTGCGGCCTGCTGGACGCACAGGGCCAGCCCGCCTATCCCAAGGCGACGGTGTGGCTGAGCGCCGCCGACGCGGCGTACTGGCTGGACCCGGCCAGCGAGGCCGGGGCGCCGCAGGCACTGCGCTTCGCCTTCCCGCTGGCGCGGGCGGCGGTGGCGCCCTACCAGGCCGCGCAGCGGCTGCGCCGTTTCCGCCCCGGCGATGCGCTGCCCGGCGGCGCGGTGGCGCTGGATACCCACGGACACACGCCCGGGCACGTGTCGTACCGCTTCGACGGTGGTGCGGGGCAGCAACTGCTGGTGTGGGGCGATCTGGTGCACTACCACGCGGTGCAGTTCGCGCAGCCGCAGGCGTCGTTCGAGGCCGACAGCGACCGCGCCGCGGCGATCGCCGCGCGCAAGCGCATGCTGGCGCAGGCCGCGGACCACGGCTGGTGGGTAGCCGGCGCGCATCTGCCGTTCCCGGGACTGGGCCACGTGCGTCGCGAGGGCCAGGCATTCGCCTGGGTGCCGACCGAATTCTCGCCGTTGCCGGCGGCGCCTTGATTGGCCCGTACCCTCATCCGGCACTGCGGGGCACCTTCTCCCAATCGGAGAAGGAACAGCGGCTAGCCCCTCTCCCCCCCGGGAGAGGGGTTGGGGTGAGGGTCCGGCGCGAAGCGTCTCGCGGAGCTTGGGCGCCAGCGCCGCCCCGCTCACTCCGCGGCAGTCGGCTCCGTCTCCAACCCCAGCCAGCGGCCGACGATGCCGCGTGCTTCGTCCACGCCCTGGCGGCTCTCGCCGGAGAAGGCCTGCACGCTGACGGTGTCGCCGAACGCACTGGTCAGCTCCTTGCGTACCTGCTGCAGCACCTGCCCCTGCTGGCCGCGGCCGAGCTTGTCGGCCTTGGTCAGCAACGCATGCGCGGGCAGCCCGCGCTGGGCGGCGTAGCCCAGCATCTGCCGGTCGTAGTCCTTCAGCGGATGACGGATATCCATCACCACCACCAGCCCGCGCAGGGCCTCGCGCGTGCGGAAATAGGTGTCGATGAACTTCTGCCAGTGCGCCTGCAGTTCCTGCGGCACCTTGGCGTAGCCGTAACCGGGCAGGTCCACCAGGTAGCGCTCGGGCTGGACCTGGAAGAACACCAACTGCTGGGTGCGGCCGGGCGTCTTGGACACGCGGGCCAGGGCGTTCTGCCGGGTCAGCGCGTTCAGCGCGCTGGACTTGCCGGCGTTGGAGCGGCCGGCGAAGGCCACTTCCCAGCCGCCGTCGTCCGGCAACTGGCGGGCATTGTGGGCGGACAACAGATAGTGGGCACGTTCGAGGATCAGCGACATCCCCCTAGGATCGCACGTCCAGGGCCCCGGGCGGGCTTCGTTGACCGCCGGGCCGCGGCATGCCGATAATCGCGCGAGTGCGGTCGCCGTCCGGCAGCCGCGGGGTCGGGTCATACGGAGCTTCAGCAATGCGCCACGCTCGCGTTCTTGCCTTTGCCGGTCTAGCGGTTTCCGTCGCCGCCGCGGTCGCGTTCGCGCAGACCTCGGTGGTTCCCATTCCCGACCACGCGCCGGTGCGCACCAC
This sequence comes from Xanthomonas sp. LF07-6, assembly GCF_034105445.1. NCBI lineage: Bacteria > Pseudomonadati > Pseudomonadota > Gammaproteobacteria > Lysobacterales > Lysobacteraceae > Xanthomonas > Xanthomonas sp. LF07-6. The sequence continues at coordinate 45,635 of NZ_JAXGGI010000007.1, read as the reverse complement.
GCCGCTGGAGGGCGACATCGGCAAGGCCGCCTGGGGCGACCCCAAGGCCGGCCAGGCCAAGGCCGCGGCCTGCGCCGCCTGCCACGGCGCGGACGGCAACCCCGCGATCGCCATGTATCCGCGCATCGCAGGCCAGGTGGAGCGCTACAGCGCGCGGCAGATGGCGCTGATCGCCCACGGCGAGCGCACCAGCGGCGCGGTCGCGGCGATGGTGCCGTTCGTGCAGCCGCTGAGCGCGCAGGACATGCGCGACATCGGCGCCTACTTCGCCACGCAGAAGGCCGGCGCCGGCATCGCCGACGACGCGGTGATCGCCGACGGTCCCTACGCGGGCATGAAGTTCTACGAGGTCGGCCAGCAGCTGTATCGCGGCGGCGACGCGACCCGCGGCATTCCCGCGTGCATGGCCTGCCACGGCCCGGCCGGCGCCGGCAATCCGGGTCCGGCCTATCCGCATCTGGGTGGCCAGCACGCCGATTACGTGGCGCGGCGCCTGCAGGAATACCAGGCCGGCACCACCCAGGAGCGCGATCCGACGATGTTCAAGATCATGGCGCAGGTGGCCAAGCCGCTGACCGACCAGGAGATCAAGGCGCTGGGCAGCTACCTGCAGGGCCTGCACGACCGCGCCGACGACGCGGCCGCCGCGCAGGCGGCACCGGCCGCGGCGACGCCACAGCAGCCGGCGCCCGCGCAACAATCCTGACCGCGCGCCGCCGCGGCGGCGCCGGCCCGTTTCCCCTTCGCGCCGGTCCCGACGACCGGCGTTCGTTTTTTGCCATTGGAGATCGCATGAACCGTCTGCCCCGCCTGCTGTTGTGCCTGCTCGCCCTGCTGCCGTTGAGCGCCTGTGCGCAACCCAAGTCCGCCACCGCGGTGGAAGGGGAGGACTACACGCTGATCGCCAATCCCAAGCCGTTCGCGCCGCTGGCCGGCAAGATCGAGGTGGTGGAAGTGTTCGGCTATACCTGCCCGCATTGCGCGCACTTCGAGCCGCTGCTGGAGGAATGGGCGGGCAAGCAGGCCAAGGACGTGCGCCTGACCCTGGTGCCGGCGGCGTTCGGAGGCTACTGGGACAACTTCGCCAGCGCCTTCTATGCCGCGCAGCAGTTGGGCGTGCAGAGCCGCAGCCACCGCGCCATGTTCGAGGCCATCCACGACAAGCGCAGCGTGCCGGTGCAGAACGTGGCGCCGGAGGAACTGGCCACCTTCTACGCCGGCTTCGGGGTCAAGCCGCAGGCCTTCATCGCCGCCTACCAGAGCCCGCAGGTCGCTGCGCAGGTGAAGGCCGCGCGCGATTTCGCCGTGCGCGCCGACATCTCCGGCACCCCGGCGCTGATCGTCAACGGCAAGTACCTGGTCAAGGGCAAGAACTTCGAGGACATGCTGCGCATCGCCGACGCGTTGATCGCCCGCGAGCGCGCAGGCAAGTAATCGGCGTACGGCGCTTCATCCGCGCCATGGCATCATGACGGGGTGGCCGGACCGCGCTTGCGGCGCGTCCGGCATTTGTCCCCCATCCTGCTGGAGATGTCGCCGATGAAGACCCGCTTCGCCCTGACCCTGATGGCCCTGCTGCCGATCCTGGTGGCATGCAAGGCCCAGGACGGCACTGCCGACGCCGTCGCCCCTGCCTCCGGCACCGCTGCCGCCCCGGCTGCCGCGCCCGCCGCCGGCAACGATGCCGCCGCTGCGCCCGCCGAGACGCCGGCCGCGCCCGCGGCCACCACCGCCGATGCCGCTGCACAGCCTGCCGCCACGGAAGGCGACAACGCCGCCGCCAAGCCGGTCGCCGCCAAGACCCCGAACGGCCCAGAGCCGGTTGCCGGCACCGACTACGTCGACATCGCCGGCGGCCAGCCGTTCCAGCCGACCAACGGCAAGATCGAGGTGGCCGAGATCTTCGGCTACGTCTGCCCGGCCTGCGCGCGCTTCCAGCCGCTGATCGGCCCGTGGAAGGCCGGCCTGCCGTCGGACGTGCGCTTCGTCTATGTGCCGGCGATGTTCGGCGGTACCTGGGACGACTACGCCCGCGCGTTCTACGCAGCCGAGGCGCTGGGCGTGCAGGAGAAGACCCACGAGGCGCTGTACAAGGCGATCCACGTCGACGAGACCCTGAAGGGCGAGCGCGGCCGCGACTCGGTGCAAGACATCGCCAACTTCTACGCCAAGTACGGCGTGGACCCGAAGCAGTTCGCCGACACCATGGGCAGCTTCGCGGTGGCCACCAAGACCAACCGCGCCAAGCAGTTCGCCACCCGTAGCGGCATCACCGGCACGCCGTCGCTGATCATCAACGGCAAGTACCTGGTCAAGGGCAAGAGCTACGACGACATACTTCGCGTGGCCGATCACCTGATCGCGCGCGAGCGCGCGGCGATGGCCAAGTAAGCCGTCCGCCCCGGGCCGCACCGCCGTGACCGCTCCCGCCACCCGCACCCTGCGCGTGCTGACCGCCAACATCCAGGCCGGTTCCAGCACGCGCCGCTACAGCGACTACGTGACCCGCAGCTGGTCGCACGCGCTGCCGGCCGGGCGCAAGCGCAGCAGCCTGGACGCGATCGCGCAGTTGGCCAGCGACCACGACATCGTCGGCCTGCAGGAGGCCGACCCCGGCAGCCTGCGCTCGGGCTTCACCAACCAGACCCACTACCTGGCCGAGCGCGCCGGCTTCAACTACTGGAGCCACCAGCCGAACCGACGCGTGGGCGGCGTGGCCTCCAGCGCCAACGGCCTGCTCAGCCGGCTGGAGCCGGTGGAAGTCCAGGACCACGCCCTGCCCGGCCGGCTTGGCGGGCGCGGCGTGCTGCTGGCCAAGTTCGGCAACGGCGCCGAAGGCCTGGCGGTGGCGGTGGCGCATCTGTCGCTGGGCGCCAACTCGCGCGCGGCGCAGTTGGCCTTCATCGCCGAGTTGCTGTCCGATCATCCCAACGTGGTGTTGATGGGCGACTTCAACTGCGTCGCCGACCGCCCGGAAATGCAGTTCCTGTACCAGCGCACGCGGCTGCAACCGCCGGGCTGCGTGGTGCCGACCTTCCCCAGCTGGCGCCCGCAGCGCGCCATCGACCACATCCTGGTCAGCGACGGCCTGCGCTGCAACGCGCAGCGTGCGGTGCCCGCCGCCTTTTCCGACCATCTCGCCGTGGCCACCGAAATCGAAGTGCCCCAACACTTGCTGCGCTGAGACAAAGCGCCACACCGGCATCTCATGTGGGAGGGGCTTCAGCCCCGACGCGACGCGCCAGACGTGCTCGGCAGACCCTGCGCTCAGCGACTTCACGAGCGAGACGCAAACGGCTTCAGCCGCGACGCATTTGCGAAAGTGCGTCGCGAGAAAGGCACCTCGAACCTGCTGCCACCGCAGTCAAGCCGCATCAAGGCTTGTTCTCTACCCACCGCATCGGCAACACCCTGCGAGAGCACGCGCGCGCTCCCGCTAGGTCTTTCACGCACAGGTCGCGACTAGAACTTCAGATCCGCCCGCACGTACAGGTAGCGCCCACCGGGGATGCCATAGGTGGAGGCGTCGTAGCCGTTGAGCGAGCACGACAGGCAGATCGGCGGGTCCTTGTCGAAGACGTTGTTGACGCCGCCGCTGAGGGTCAGGCCCTTGAGCCAGTCGAAGCGGTAGCCCACCTGCAGGTCGTGGTAGGTGATCGCGTCCAGCGTGTTGGTGCCGGCCACCGGGTTGCTGCACACCGGGAACGCGACCGCATCGCCGCACTGTTCGGTCAGCTCGGAGATGTGCCGCAGCGTCCACGACGCATTCCAGCGGCCGCGCGACCAGTCCAGGCTCAGGTTGCTGGTCCACTCGGGAATCGAGCTGTCCACCACTTCCACGCCCGGGCGCTGCGGCTGCACCTGGCCGGCCGCGCCGGTGGCGACGTAACGGGTGACGAAGGTGTTCTGCCAGCCGATCTTGAAGCGGCCGGCGGCGGTCTCCGGCGAGTTCCAGAACAGGTCCACGTCCCAGCCGTCGGTCTTGATCGAGCCGAGGTTGGTCAAGCGGTTGTTGAAGCCGTTGATGCCGCCGGTGGAGGCGCGGGTGATGCCGTTGCAGTAGGTCGGCGACAGCGTGTCCACGCACAGGTCGAGCTGGGTCTGCGCGTTGATCGCCTGGATCGCGCCGTCGATGTCGTGGCGGTAGAAGGTCACCTCCACGTCGAAGCGGTCCGACCACGGCACGTTGCTGGCGAACCACGGGCTCCAGACGAAGCCGGCGCTGAAGCTGCGCGCCTTCTCCGGCTCCAGCGCGCGGTTGCCGCCGGTGGTCACCGAGATCTGCGAGTTGGCCTGCTGGTAGCCGGCCGGCACGCCGAGCGTGGCGCAGTTGCTGGCGCTGCCGCGCGGCGCGGTGCCGCCCAGGCCGATCGAGCAGGGATCGGACAGGGTCAGGTCGGCGCGCGCGGCCGAGCCGTACAGTTCGCCGATGCTGGGCGCGCGGAAGCCTTCGGCATAGCTGGCGCGCAGCACGAAGTCCGGCGCCACCTGCCAGCGCAGGCCGTACTTCGGGGTGAACTTGCCGCCGAAGGTGGAGTAGTCGGAATAACGGCCGGCCAGGCTGAGGTCCAGTTTGTCGCCCAGCGGCGAGTCGGCGAAGATCGGCACGCTCAGTTCGAGGTAGGCCTCCTTGACGTCGTAGCTGCCCTGCGTCGGCAGCGACGGCACACCGTTGTAGTGGCCGATCACGGTCAGCGGATCGGGGCGGTAGAAGCCCTCGTACTTGCGGTACTCCACGCCGGTGGCGAAGGACACCGCGCCGGCCGGCAGCCGGAACAGGTCGCTGCTGAGGTTGGCGGTGAACTGGGTCAATTCGTTCTGACTGCGGTCGTGCACCACCGGCTGGATCCAGCGCAGCATGTCCGGGGTGATGCTGCCGGCGCCGCCGAAGATGTTCAGCGGCACGCAGCCGGCCACCGCCGCGCACGCCGCCGGATCGCCCAGCGCCAGGTTGATGTTGTAGATGTTGTAGCTGCCGTAGTTGGTCTGCTCGGCCTTGTTCTTGCTGTAGGCGCCGTTGACGTCCCAGAACCAGGTGCGGTCGGCGCCCTCGAAGCTGCCGATGAAGCCGGTGCCGACGTACTGGGTGTCCACGCGCTGCTCGAACACGCGCGCACCGCCTTCCACCGGGCGGCGCCCGATCATGATCAGATTGCTGCCCGAATCCAGCGCGAAGCCGAACGGGTTGTACGGGTTGGCGGCGGAGATGACGATGTTGTCGGCCAGCGGATTGCCGGTGCCGGCGTCGGGCCCGAGGAAGATCGGTTCCGGTGCGGCCTGGTTGGTCGACTCGCGGCGGTTGCCGAGCAGCTTCAGGTACCACTGCACGTCGTCGTTGAAGAAGAAGCGGAACTGGCCGAACACGCCCTTGCGCTCCGACGGGGTCAGCAGCAGGTTGGACGCGGCGAAGTTGTAGCGGTCGGCGGTGGTGAAGCAGTGGTAGTCGTCGCTGCGGGTGCAGCCGCCGGTGCCGTCGTAACGCGGCGTGCGCGCGCCGCTGTTCGGGGTCAGGTTCTGCTCGGCGCCGGTATTGGGATCGACGAAGATGAAACGCCCGTCCGGGGTGGCCGAGCTGCCGAAGCTCAGGCCGGTGCCGGGAATCGGATACAGCGACTGCGCGCGGTCGCGCGCGTAGATCGGATCCTGCTTGGTATAGCTGGCGCCGAGGAACAGGCTGGTACGTTCGGTGCTGTGGCCCCAGGCGAGGTCCACGCCCTTGCTGGCGCCGTCGCCCTTGTCGTACTCGCCGTAGTTCAGGGTGACCTGGCCGCCTTCGAAATTGCGCCGGGTGATGATGTTGACCACGCCGGCGATGGCATCGGATCCGTACAGCGAGGACGCGCCGTCCTCCAGCACCTCGACGCGTTCGACGATGGCCAGCGGGATGGTGTTGAGATCGGTGGCCGCGCCCACGCCCGAGGCCGAGGACTCGTTGACCCAGCGCATGCCGTCGACCAGCACCAGCACGCGCTTGGCGCCCAGGTGGCGCAGATCCACCTGCGCCGAACCGGCACCGACGCCGCTGCCGTCCGGCGGGAAGCCGAAATTGCCGGAGGAGTTGAACTTGGCGTTCAAGGCCGAGCCGGAGGCGGTGAGTTCCTGCAGCACATCGCCGATGGAGGTCAGGCCGGTGCGTTCGATGTCGGCGCGGCTCAGGGTCTGCACCGGCACCTGGCCCTCGACTTCGGCACGGCGGATGCGGGTGCCGGTGACCTGCACGCTGTCCAGCGTGGTGGCCGTGCCGGGAGCGGCCGGGGGCGTCTGTTGCTGGGCGCCGGCGGTGGCGGGGACGCCGCCGAGCAGGACCATGGATACCGCGAAGACCAAAGGATGGCGGTGCAGGAAATTCATCCGTCTCTCTCTCCAGAAAGGATGTGGGTCGGCCGCTGCGACCCCCTGCACCGCGACGGCATGGAATTCTTTGTAAACAAATCGTAAACGCCGTGCAAGCATCCGGCAGGCAAAGCGCGGGCCATCGCGACGACTGGTCGATCTGGTAGACACCGGATGCGCAAGACATCGTCAAGCAGCGCGAGACCTAAGCCCCTCTCCCCTCGGGAGAGGGGTTGGGGTGAGGGTACGGAGCGCGAAGCGCCCGCGCGATCTGGCGATCAGAGGCTTCGCCCGTACCCTCATCCGCCCCTGCGGGGCACCTTCCCCCAATGGGAGAAGGGAAACGCCTAAGCCCTCTCCCACCGGGAGAGGGGTTGGGGTGAGGGTAAGGAGCGCGAAGCGCCCGCACCGATCTTGCGATCAGAGGCTTCGCCCGTGCCCTCATCCGCCTCTGCGGGGCACCTTCTCCCAATGGAAAAAGCGAGAAGCCAAGCCCCTCTCCCGCCGGGAGAGGGGTTGGGGTGAGGGTACGGCGCGAAGCGACTCGCGGACTTCAGACGTACGAAGCTGCACCTGCACCTCATCCGCCCATGCCCGCCCCCGGATGCCGGCCCAGCGTGCGATGCCAATCTGCGAACGCTGCGGGGCAGCGCGTTGACACGACGTGTTGTGCCTCCACCCGTCGGCACATTGGCATCGCTGCATCCAGCACACTCGCCACCCAACCTGGACGGCGCGGCCACCCATCGTCACAACCACGCCGGCCCAAGCGACGACAGCGCCACCATCGCCAGTTGAAACGGCGATTCATCCGCGTTCGGTATAGTCCCGCGCATGATCCTGCGCACGTCTCTCCTGCTGTTCGCCGCCGCGTTGTGCGGCCCCGTTTCCGCCCTCGCTCAGTCCCTGGATGCCCAGCGCCCGGCGATCCGCTCGGCGATCGACGATGCCGAGCAGGGCCGGTTCGATCCGGTCCGCGCGGCCGCGTTCAAGCAGCATCCGCTGTACGGCTGGCTGGAGTACGCCAACCTGCGCCGCAACATCGACAAGGTGTCCGATGCGCAGGCGCAGGACTTCCTCAAGCGCTACGCCGGGCAGCCGGTGGCCGAGAGCTTCCGTGCGCTGTGGCTGCCGGCGCTGGCGCGGCGCGAGGACTGGCCGGCGCTGCTGGCGAACTGGAAACCCACCGAGAACCTGGGCCTGCGCTGCGCCCAGCTCAATGCGCGCCAGGCCACCGGCCGCGCCGACGCGCAGTGGGTGGACGAAGCGCAGGCGCTGTGGCGCAACGCCGGCAAGTCGCTGCCCGACGCCTGCGATCCGGTATTCGCGGTACTGCAGGCGCGCGGCGGCATGACCGATGCGCTGCGCTGGGCGCGCGTGGAAGCGGCCGCCGACGCACAGCAGCCGGCGGTGATGCGCGCCGCCGCACGCGGCCTGCCCGCAGCCGACCTGGCCCTGGCCAACGACTACGCCGCGTTCCTGGACGCGGTGCATATGCGCGCGCTGACCTGGCCCAAGACCGAGCGCAGCCGCAAGGTGGCGGTGGACGGGCTGGCGAAGCTGGCCAAGACCGATCCGGACGCCGCCGAACGACAACTGCCGCAGTTCGCCCAGGCGCTGCAGTTCAGCGAGGCGCAGCGCGGCGCAGTGCTGTACCAGATCGCGCTGTGGACGGTGGCCTCGTACGGGCCGGAGTCGGCGCGCCGGCTCAACGCGGTGCCCGAGTCCGCGTACGACGAACGCCTGCACGAGTGGCGCGCGCGCGAGGCGATGGCGCGCGGCGACTGGCCGGCGGCATTGGCCGCGATCCGCAAGATGCCGCCGGCGCAGCGCAACGATTCGCGCTGGCAGTACTTCGAGGCGCGGCTGGCGGAGAAGACCGGCAATGCCAGCGAGGCGCAGCGGCTGTACCGCGCGGCGGCCAGCTCCGCCACCTTCCACGGTTTCCTGGCCGCCGACCGGCTCAAGCAGCCGTACGCGCTGTGCCCGTGGGAACCGAACGACAGCGCGCAGGCGCAGGCGGCGGTGGCACGCGATCCGTCGCTGGTCCGCGCGCTGGAGCTGTTAAAGATCGACCGCGCCGGCTGGGCCGTGGCCGAGTGGAACGATGCGCTGAGCCGTTTCGACGACACCCAGCGACGCCTGGCGGTGGAAGTGGCCAGCAACAACGGCTGGTTCGACCGTGCGGTGTTCGGGCTCGGCAAGCGCCCGGAGGAGCAGCGCCTGTACACGCTGCGCTTCCCGTTGCACCACGCCGAGACCATCCGCCGCGAAGCCGGCAAGAACGCGATCGACCCGGCCTGGGTCGCCGCCGAAATCCGCGCCGAGAGCGTGTTCAACCCCAACGCCCGCTCGCCGGCCAATGCGATGGGCCTGATGCAGGTGGTGCCGGCCACCGGCGCCAGCGTCGCCCGCAACCTCGGCCTGGCCGGCTACGGCGGCGCCGCCAGCCTGTACGACCCGGACACCAACATCGCCATCGGCACCGCCTACCTGCGCCAGTTGCTCAACACCTACGGCCTGCCCTACCTGACCATCGCCGCCTACAACGCCGGCCCCGGCCCGGCCGCACGCTGGCAGAGCCAGCGCCCGGGCCACGATGCCGACTTCTGGATCGAGACGGTCAGCTACAAGGAAACCCGCGAGTACGTGGCGCGCATCCTGGCCTTCAGCGTGATCTACGACTGGCGCCTCAACGGCGACGCCCTGCCGGTCACCGAACGCATGCTCGGCAAGCTGGATGCACCGCGGAAGAAGTTTGTGTGTACGGCCGCCGATGCAGCGGCCGGGAATCGGGAATAGGGAATGGGGAATCACAACGGCGCACCGCGCGCAACCGCGCCGAACATTGGGTCAACACGCCAGCGCGACATCAGGCGAAGGGAATCTGCCTTTACCATTCCCGGTTCCCGACTCCCCATTCCCAGCCCCCAATGAACATCTACCTCGTCGGCGGCGCCGTCCGCGACGCCCTGCTCGGTCAACCGCCCGGCGATCGCGACTGGGTGGTGGTCGGCGCCAGCGCGCAGCAGATGCTGGAGCTGGGCTACAAGCAGGTGGGCCGCGATTTCCCGGTGTTCCTGCATCCGCGCAGCGGCGAGGAATACGCGTTGGCGCGCACCGAGCGCAAGGCCGGGCGCGGCTATCACGGCTTCGTAGTAAAGGCCGACCCGTCGGTGACGCTGGAAGAGGATCTGCAGCGGCGCGACTTCACCATCAACGCCATCGCCCGCGACGAGGCCGATGGGCGTCTGGTCGACCCCTATGGCGGCGCGCGCGATCTCGAGCAGCGCGTGCTGCGCCATGTCGGCCCGGCCTTCGCCGAGGATCCGCTGCGGGTGCTGCGCGCGGCGCGGTTCATGGCGCGGCTGGCGCCGCTGGGATTCGTCGTCGCGGCCGAGACCATGGACCTGATGCGCACGATGGCCGCCGGCGGCGAACTGGAAACGCTGGTGCCCGAACGTGTCTGGCAGGAACTGCGGCGCAGCCTGGCCTCGGCGCAGCCCTCGGCGTTCCTGCGCACGCTGCGCGAGGCCGACGCGCTGCGCTGGGTGCTGCCGGAGCTGGACGCGCTGTACGGGGTGCCGCAACGCGCCGAGTACCACCCCGAGGTCGACACCGGGCGCCACCAGGAGCTGGTCAGCGACATGGCCGCACGGCTGGCGCCGGGCGATGCGCTGATCGGCTTCGCCGCGCTGACCCACGACCTGGGCAAGGCGCTGACACCGCCGGAGGAGTGGCCGCGCCACCTGATGCACGAGCAACGCGGCCTGGCGCCGCTGCGCGCGCTGAGCGAACGCCTCAAGGTGCCGCAGGAGCACCGGCAACTGGCCGAGATCGCCTGCCGCGAGCATCTGAACGTGCATCGCCTGGCCGAATTGCGCGACCGCACCGTGCACGAACTGCTGCAGCGCTGCGACGGCTTCCGCAAGCCCGAGCGCGTCGCGCAGTTGGCCACGGTGTGCGAGGCCGACAAGCGCGGCCGTCTCGGCAGCGAGGACGCCGATTACCCGCAGGGCCGCACGCTGCAGCATTTGCATGCGGCGGCGCTGGCGGTGAACGCGCGCGACCTGGCGGCGCAGGGCCTGAGCGGCCCGCAGATCGGCGAGGCGCTGGCCAAGGCGCGGATCGCGGCGATCGCCGCGGCGCGGCCGTCGGCAACGCGGTCGGGAGAGCACGCGGGCTAGTGTTCTGCTGCCACCATCAAGGTTCGTGCGCCCGCAGCTCGCGGAATCCCGAATCGATCGCGGACGGGTCGGCGAACTCCACCCGCAGGCCCTTGGCGGCAAGCGCGAGTACCTCAGCGTCATCGACGGCGGTGCCGCTCAAGCGCGCGATCAGCGGACCCAGCACCGCGGTGGCGAACGCGCGGGACAACGCTGCGCGACACGCCAGATCGGAGACATCCGCGGGGAGGGCGCTGGCCGCCGCCAGGTGCTTCTCGAAATCTCGCGAGGGCTCGAAGAAGGTGGCGACCAACATGCCGACCCCAGGTTGCCCGACCGCCATCAGGCCATAGGGGGCGAACATGTACATGGCACGCCCATTTTCCTCGGGCAGGCCCATCTCGCTGGCCCCGAACAGATGCGCGATCACGAGCCGACCGCTCTGCCATGGCAGCCGCACGAGGCTTCCTTCCCTGACGTAGGCGCCGTTCTTCCACGCCGCGAAACCGGCACGAAACGCCTTCAGGAGCACGCCGGCGACATGCGGGTTGAACCCGGCAGGTGCGGCCGGATGCCGGGAATTTTCGGCAAATCGCCGGTGCAGCAACATCATTCCCACCGACAGCTTCATCAACCACAGATGCGCTTCATCGTCCGCGACCGCGGACCAGTCCTCCGACAGGCGCTGTTCCAGCCGTCCGAACTGGGCGTTGGCCTGCGGATCGGCAGGCGCCTTGAAATCGCAGAGCCTGGCGAAGCTGCCGGCATCGCCGAGCAACACCCGGCCCGCAGCTTGATGGCGTTGCGCCAGCCAGCGCGGAATCACATGCTCGCCGGCGCCTGACACCGAGATCCCGGTGAAGAGGCAGGCCGCGTCCATCGGCTCGTCGAGATAGCGGCTCGGTTCCATGCATCACCGCCTGCGTTGTCAGCGCCCCCCACTGTACACCTCGCACGGCAGCACGCGCGCGGTCCCGACCAGCCGACCGCGCGCGCAGCCGGAGCGCCGCCGCCTACTCCATCGCGCCGGCGATCCAGGTGTGGCGGACCTGCAACGCGTCGTCCAGCAGCACCAGGTCGGCCTGGTAGCCGGGCGCGATGTGGCCGTAGCGGTGGTCCAGGCCCACGCACTGCGCCGGGTACAGCGAGGCCATGCGCGCGGCTTCTTCCAGCGGCACGCCCAGCCACTGCACGCTGTTGCGCACCGCGCTGGCCATGTCCAGCGCCGAGCCGGCCAGGGCGCCGGCGGCGTTGCGCACCACGCCGTCGATGGCGGTGATGGTTTCGCCGTACAGGTCGAACGCGGGGCTGTCGGCGCCGACCATCGGCATCGCATCGGTGACCAGGAACACGGTGCCGCGCGGCTTGGCCGCCAGCGCCACGCGCAGGCTGGCCGGATGCACGTGCACACCGTCGACGATCACCCCGCACCAGGCGTTGCGGTCTTCGAGTGCGGCGCCGACCACGCCGGGATCGCGTCCCTGCAACGGGGTCATGGCGTTGTACAGATGGGTGAAGCCGCAGATGCCGGCGTCCAGCCCGGCACGGGTCTCTTCGTAGCTGGCGGCGGTGTGGCCGGCGAACACGCGCGCACCGGCCGCGGCCAGGGTGCGGATGCTGGCCGCCGGCACGCGCTCCGGTGCCAGGGTGATCAGGGTGACGCCGTTGTCCAGCGAGGTGGCCATGGCCAGTTCGTCGGCGTCGGGCACGCGGAACTTGTCGGCGTTGTGGGTGCCCTTGCGCGCCGGCGCCAGGTAGGGCCCTTCCAGGTGGATGCCGAGCACGCCCGGCACGCCTTCGGCGATGGCCTGGCGCGTGGCGGCGATCGCCGCGCGCATCACCTCCACGTCGTCGCTGATCAGCGTCGGCAGGTAGCCGGTGGTGCCGTAGCGGCGGTGGCCCTGGCCGATGCGACGCAGCGCCTCGACGTCGGTGCGGTTGTTGAACAGCACGCCGCCGCCGCCGTTGACCTGCAGGTCGATGAAGCCCGGCAGCAGGCTGCCGCCGCCCAGGTCGTGCTGCACCGGCGCTGCCGCCACGCGCGGATCGGCGTCGTCGAGCAGGGCGAGGATGCGCCCGCCCTCCAGCAGCACGCTGACGCCGTCGAGAAACCCGTCCTCGCCGAGCACGCGCGCATTGCGCAGCGCCACCGTGGTCATCAGACGGTCTCCGTCACTTTGTTCAGATGCGGCGGCAGGTCCGGGTTGTAGCCACGGCGCAGCGCCAGGGCGTTGATCGCGCGGTAGAAGCTCTGGATCGCCAGCAGCGGCGCGCACGCCGGGTGCGGCGCGGCGACCAGCGGCAGGTCGCCGCCGGCGCTGGCCAGCCACACCTGCGCGCCGCGGCCGCGGAACTCCTCGGCCAGGCGCCGGGTGCCCTCGCCGGCTTCGTCCGGCTGGTCGAATGCCAGCACCGGGAAACCCGGGCCGACCAGGGCCATCGGCCCGTGCTTCACTTCCGCCGAGCTGTAGGCCTCGGCGTGCAGGCCGCAGGTCTCCTTGAACTTCAGCGCCGCTTCCTGCGCCGCCGCCAGGCCCAGGCCGCGGTCGAGCACGAACAGATTGTGCGCATCGACCAGGCCGTCGGTGAGCGAGCGCCAGTCGGCCTGCCAGGCCGCACGCAGCGCCTGCGGCAATTCCTGCAGTGCGCCCAGCAGCGCCGGGTCGTTCTTCCAGTGCGCGCCGAGCTGCAGGATCGCCGCCAGCGAGGCCAGGTAGCTCTTGGTCGCGGCCACGCTCTTCTCCGGGCCGGCGCCGAGCGGGATCACCGTGTCGGCCAGCTGCGCCAGCGGCGAATCCTCGACGTTGACCAGCGCCACCACGCGCGCGCCGGCGTCCTTGGCCGCCTGCGCGTTGCGCAGCAGGTCCGGGCTCTTGCCCGACTGCGAGATCACCAGGTACAGCGCCCCGCGCAACTGCAGTGGCGCTTCGTACACCGAGCCCACCGACGGCGAGGCCGAGGCGGTGACCACGCCGAGCTGGGTCTCGAACAGGTACTTGGCGTAGGTGGCGGCGTGGTCGGAGCTGCCGCGCGCGCAGGTCACCACGAACGGCGGCGGCGCGGCGCGCAACGACGCGGCGAGCGCGCTCACGGTGGCGTGGTTGCGTTCGAACTGCGCGGCGACGACCGCGGCGGCTTCCGCGGCTTCGCGGAACATCAGGGTTTCGGTTTCGGAGGGCAGCGCCATGGGCAGGATCACGTGGGGTCTGGGGAGGAGGAACGGCGGGAATGCGGCTGCATGGGCGCGGTCGAGCCGCGCACCACCAGTTGCGGCACGAAGCCCTGGTTGTGCACCGGCGCGGGATGGTCTTCGTAGGCATCGCTGCGCAGCTGGCTGATCAGCAGCCGCGCGGCGTGGCGGGCGATGTCTTCGGTGGCCTGCTTGGCGGTGGTCAGCGGCGGCCACGACTGGCGCGAGAACGGGCTGTCCTCGAAGCCGGCGATGGACAGGTCGTAGGGCACGTTCATGCCCGCCGACTTGGCCGCGGCCAGCACGCCGGCGGCGATCTCGTCGTTGGAGCCGAAGATCGCGGTCGGTGGTTCGCGCAGCGCCAGCAGGCGGCGGGCGCCGCGGAAGCCGTCGTCGAAGGTGTAGTCGCCGGGGATCACCAGGTGCTTGTCCATGGTGATGCCGTAGTCCTTCAGCGCCGCCTCGTAGCCGGCATAGCGCTCGCCGCTGGAGCGATGCGAGGTGCCGCCCCACAGGAAGCCGATGCGCTGGTGGCCGAGCTGGATCAGGTGTTCGGTGATCTCGTAGGCGGCATCGCGGTCGTCGACGTAGACGCAGGGGCCGTCCTGCGGATCCTCGGTGGCGGCGATGATGCGCACGGTCTTGATCCCGCGCGCGGCCAGCGCCGCGACCAGGTCGGCACGCTCGGACATCGGCGCGGTCAGCACCAGCCCGGCCAGGCGCGAGCGCTGGGTCCACTCGGCCAGTTCCTCGGCGAGCATCGGCGCGGTGGAATCGCAGGGGTGGATCTGCAGGCCGAAGCCGGTCTCGCGGCAGGCGGCGAGCACGCCGTTCTGCACGCCGATGATGTGGTAAGGGTTGGGGTTGTCGTACACCAGCCCGATCACGAACGGGGTGCCGCTGCGCAGGTTGCGCGCCGACGGATCCGGCTCGTAGTCGAGTTCGGCGATGGCGTGCAGCACGCGCGAGCGCGTGGCCTGCATCACCGACGGTTCGTTGTTGATGACCCGCGAAACGGTCTTCAGCGACACCCGCGCCCGTTCGGCGACGTCTTTGATGGTGGGTCTGCGCATTGGATAGGCTTGCCGAGTTGGAGAAAAGCGCGTCAGCTCACCGCGCGCCCTGGCCGACGCGGTGACCGCGCAGCGCGAAGAACAGGATGTACAGGTAGCAGGCGATCATCAGGCCGGCGAAGACCACCTGGAAATCGAAGGACTCCTTCAGATGGGCGAACAGCTGCGGCACCGCGGCGCCGCCCACGATGCCCATGATCAACAGCGCCGCGCCCTTTTCGGTGAACTTGCCCAGCCCCTTGATGGCCAGCGGGAAGATGGCCGGCCACATGATGGCGTTGGCGAATCCGAGCGCCGCCACGAACGCCACCGAGACATAGCCGCCGGTCACCATCGCGCACAGCGAAAATACGATGCCGAGGCAGGCCGAAATGGACAGGTACTTCTCCTGGGAGATGTACTTCGGGATCAGCACCAGGCCGAGCAGGTAGCCGGCCAGCATGCAGGCCAGGGTGCCGATGGTGAAATATTTCGCGTAGTCGAGCGAGAGACCGAGGCTGTTGCCGTAGATGCCGATCGCATCGCCGGCCATCACCTCGGCGCCGACGTACACGAAGATGCACAAGGCGCCCAGCCACACGTGCGGAAACGCGAAGATGCTGTCGCGGCTGCGCTCGTCGGAGGCCGACGCGTTCGCCGTCTCGGGGCTGATCTCGGGCAAGGGCGAAAACAGGATGGCGACGGAAAGCACGGCCAGGATGCCGGCGATCGCCATGTAAGGGCCGTGGATGCGGCCAGCGAACTCCTGCAACAGCAGCTCCTTCTGCGCCGGCAGCACCTGTTCGATCTGCGTCGAAAAATCCTCCATGCCGTGCAGGACCACCTTCGCCAGTCCATAGGTGGCCAGCGCGCCCGCCACCTTGTTGCAGATGCCCATCAGCGCGATACGGCGCGCGGCGCCGTCGATCGGCCCGAGAATGCTGATGTACGGATTGACCGCGGTCTGCAGCAAGGCCAGGCCGCCGCCGATGATGAAGATGCCGCTCACCGCGCCCACGTAGGAACGGGCATTGGTGAACTGGCCGAAGATCGCGGCGCCGATCGCCATGATCAGCAGGCTCAGCGCCAGGCCCTTCTTCATCCCGGTCAGCTTCAGGATGAGCGAAGAAGGCAATGCCAGGCAGAAGTAGGAAATGTAGAACGCACTCGGGATGAGGAACGCGAACGTGTCGCTGACATTGAAGGCGACCTTGGCGAACAGGATCAACGGCCCGTTGATCCAGGTAAAGAAGCCCATGATGAAGAACAACAGGCCGACGATGGCGATGGAAGCGTAGGGACTGGCGGGCCGTGCGGTGGTCATGGGCGGCGTGCTCCGGGAGGGCGCGAGGATCGGCGGTCAGCGTCGCAGTTCGGCGACGAAGTCGTAGTAGTCGTTGTGGCAATAGGTGTCGGTCAGTTCGATCGCGCTGCCGTCGCGGGTGTAGCCGACCCGCACCACGTGCAGGATCGCCTCGCCTTCCTTCATGCCGAGATGGCCGGCCAGCCGCGCCGGCAGGTTGATGGCGCGGAAGTATTGCAGCGCCCGCACCACCGGGGTGCCGCGCTCGTCCAGGTAGCTGTAGAGCGAATCGGCAATGGCGTGCGGATCGGGCACCACGTGCTGCGGCAGCACCGCCTTCTCGTAGGCCATCACCCGGCCGTCGGCGCTGCGCAGGCGGGTCAGCGCCGCGACGACCGTGTCCGGGGACAGGCCAAGGCGCAGGATCTCCTCGCCATGCGCCGGGCGCGTGCGCCGCTCCAGCCAGCGCGTGCCCGGCTCCAGACCCTTCATGCGCAGGGTTTCGCTGAAGCTGGCCAGGCCGCTGAGCTGGTGCTGGATGTGCGAGGTGACGAAAGTGCCGGCGCCCTGCCGGCGCGACACCAGGCCTTGTTCGACCAGCGCATCCACGGCCTGACGCAGCGTGACCCGCGACACCTGCAGGTACTCGCACAGCTGCCGTTCGGCCGGCAACGCCTCGCCCGGCTTCCATTGCCCGCCCTTGATCGCCTCCACCAGCTTGCTGGCCAGTTGCAGGTACAGCGGCGTGGGCGCGTCCGGGTCCACGGCCAGCGCATGCAGGCGTGGATCGGCCTGCGGCTTGGGCTTGGTCATGGCGAGCTCTCCAGTCCGCATGGATTCATTATGTCCAATATAGTACCAATCGGCGGGTCGTGCACGTCGCGCCACAGCACGCGGCGCAGGCCCCGGACCGACAGCGCTGCCCGACCACGGCAACAGCGCAGTGGCGCGTCACCCCGAAATTCGCGGCGGCGAGTCGCCCAAGCCCCCTGGCCTCGGGCCGCGCCCTGCGCGCAGCGAGCGGCCGATTCCCGCCAGCGCTGGCGCCCATGCCCAGACGGCGGTCATGGCCGATGCCGATGGATCATGTGCCGGTATCCGCCCTTCGACAAGCTTGGGTGCAGCGCCGCAAACCGCATCGTTGTCACCGGCGGGTACGAATTTGTCTACAAGCCACAAGACCAATCGCGGCGATGCCTGGCAGAGGTCTGAACCACCGCCCCCTGCGACAGCCCGGATCGCGGCAAATCCCGGGAAATCGGCCCAAGTCATCGACGTGAAGGCCGGTATGCGACCCGACACGCTGCAGCGCGATCTTGGACACGACAGGTCGGTTTTGCCCCGCCACCGGGCCACTCCGCTGCGGCATCGCGTTGACATCGTTGTCACCGAACCGTAAAGGTTCTGCACGCTTCGCAACGAATTCGGCACAAACACGGCGTCCGCGGACCCAGGGGAATCGGCATCGGTCCGCGCCGCCAGGCAGCACGCAACTCCGTCCCGCACCGTCGGCCACGCCGACGGTGCCCATCCATGAATGATGAGGAGAGACATCATGCGTCACCGCCCGTCCGTCCTGTCGGCCGCCATCGCCGCCAGCGTCCTCGCCTTCGCCGCGCAGGCGCAGCAGGCCGATTCCGCCGCCACCGATCTGGACGCGGTCCAGGTGGTCGGCATCCGCGCCAGCCTGGAGAAGTCGCTGGACACCAAGCGCAACAACGTCACCGTGTCCGAGGCGATCACCGCCGAGGACATCGGCAAGTTCCCCAGCACCAACGTCGCCGAGGCGTTCGCGCAGATTCCCGGCGTCACCATCGACCGCCGCTTCGGCCAGGGCGAGCGGGTCAGCATCGACGGCACCGATCCCAGCCTCAACCTGTCGTTCCTGGACGGCCACCCGGTGGCGCAGGCGATCTGGCTGTACGGCGAGCAGCCCAACCGCGGCTTCGACTACACCCTGCTGTCGCCGCAGATCCTGGGCCGCGCGGAGATCGTCAAGTCCACCGAGGCGCGGCTGACCGAAGGCAGCCTCGGCGGCACCGTGCTGATGCATACCCGCCAGCCGCTGGACCTGAAGGCCAACGAGATCGCCGGCTCGGTCGGCTACAGCTACAGCCAGCAGGCCAGCGAGGGCAAGCCCAACGCCTCGCTGCTGTACAGCTGGAAGAATCCGCAGGAGACCTTCGGCGTCGCGGTGTCCGCGCAGCATTACGAGGAACGCGTGGACCGCCAGGGTCTGGAGGTGTTCGGCTACGCCAAGGCCGGCAGCTTCGCCAATGCTGCCGGCGTGCCGGCCGATGCGGACGTGCCCAACTCGATCAACGCCGCCTGGTTCCAGCAGGACCGCAAGCGCGACAGCGCAGTGGTGAATCTGCAGCTCAAGCCCAGCGACGCGCTGGAGTTCGACCTCAGCGGCCTGTACATCAAGGAAGACTTCGACAACTACAACCAGTCGATGTACAGCTTCCTCACCTGGAACCCGGGCACCGTGGCCGCGGTCGACGCGCTGGGCGACGTGCGCAACGGCGTGGTCAACAGCGGCCATTCCGGCGCCAACGCCAATGCGGGCGGCGGCACGGTGATCTACGACAACAACGTGCGCCAGTCGCAGGTGACCACCAAGGGCCTGGACCTGCGCGGCGCCTACCGCGGCGAACGCTGGACCTTGCGCGGCCAGGTCGGCCAGAGCAAGTCCGACAACGACCACCTGGCGCAGTACTTCATCGAGCCGTTCTACAACGGCGGCTTCCGCTGGGATCTGGACCGCGGCATCCGCTTCGACGATCCCACCGCCGCGCGCAACCCGGCCAACTGGGGCTCGGCCGGCGGCTGGATCGGCAACAACGGCGTGTTTTCCACCCAGAGCAAGGACCGCTACGGCCAGCTCGATCTGGACCTGCAGTTCGACGGCGTGTTCAACCAGTTGCTGGTCGGCGTGCGCCAGGGCAAGCACGACGAGGACTTCGCGCTCAACGTGTACGGCGGCGTCACCCCGGCCACGCTGGCCGACATCGGCACCATCGGCCTGACCGACATCCGCGGGTTCTATCCCGACCACGGCCAGCACGTACAGGCCGGGCGCGGCAACGTGATCGACTGGATCCGCAACAGCCCGGTCGACTACGCCAATCCGGACCCGTCCAGCTACCTCAACAACACCTGGGCGCTGCAGCAGACCAACAACGCCGGCTACGTGCAGCTGAACTTCTCCAACGCCGGCCTGCGCGGCAACCTGGGCCTGCGCTACGTGCGCTCCAAGACCGAAGGCAGCGGCTTCGTCTACAGCGGCACGCCGACCCTGCAGGATCTGGACAGCAAGTGGCAGACCCGCACGCAGACCGAGCACTTCCTGCTGCCGTCGTTGAACCTGGCCTACGACACCGAGAACGACTGGGTGTTCCGCTTCGGCGCCGGCAAGGTGATCGCCTGGGCGCCGTACAACCAGATGGTCAACAACACCTTCCTCAACGACACCACGCTCACCGGCAGCGGCGGCAATGCCGCGCTGTCGCCATACGAATCGTGGAACTTCAACCTCTCGGCCGAGTACTACTTCGCGCCGCAGGCGGTGGTGGCGTGGTCCATCTTCTACAAGAAGATCGACAACTACATCGACACCTCGGCCACCATCGAGCGCCAGTACAACGCGATCCGCGACACCTCGCCGCAGACCTGGGCGCAGATGCTCGGCAGCAACGGCTGCACCGCCGACGGCTACTGCGACTACAGCATCCAGCGCCCGCGCAACGCCGGCACCGGCAAGGTCAAGGGCTTCACCCTGGCCTACCAGCAGCCGTTCGGCGACAGCGGCTTCGGCCTGTCGGCCAACTACACCTATGCCAGCGGCGAGAACAACAGCGGCAACCCGCTGCCCTACCAGTCGCGCAACAGCGTCGCCTTCAGCCCCTACTACGAGAAGGGACCGTGGAACGCGCGGATCAGCCTGAACTGGCGCGACAGCTACCTGGCCGGCGGCTACGTCGCTGGCGCCGCGCCGGCCAGCGTCGACGCCTACACCGACCTGGGCGCGAGCGTGGGCTATGCGTTCAACGCGCAGTGGTCGCTGCAACTGGACGCACAGAACCTGCTGGACGAGGAATACCTGCAGTACCTGGGCGACAAGGACCACCCGGTCGGACGCTACCACAACGGCCGCCGCTACATGGCGACGCTGCACTTCAAGTTCTGAGCGTGAGGCTTCACCTGCGCTGCGGCATCATCGCCGCGGCGCAGGTGCGCACAGACCAGTGGACGCAGCGCCGGCGCGCGACCGCCGGCGCATGCACGGGCACGCCTCAGCGCGGGAACTGCACGTGCCCGTCGGCGAAGTACACGCCCTTGTCGCCCTGGCTGGGCAACGCGCCGAGCGTATCGGTGACCACCTGGCCGCGGATGTCGGTGAGGCGGATCTCCAGCAGTTGCGCGCCCATCTGCTCGCCGACGAAATGGTTGTACGCGGTCTTCGGCAGGCTGACCCAGTCGCCGTTCTTCCTGTATTCGAACTTCACCACCGGATAGCGGTGGTTGCGCACCTGGATCGCCGCCCAGTATTGCGAACTGCCCTCCTTGATCCGGTACACCACGTTGCCGGTGACCGGTGCGGCCACCACCTGCCAGCGGATCGGGATGCGCCCGGCGCTGGTGTCGCCGATCGCGGCGAAGGCATTGGGCGACAGGTCCAGCCCGCAGTCGGCGCCCTCCGGATACAGGTCGGTGACGTACACGGTGACCGTGCCGCGCGGTCCCTGCACCTGCAGGTAGGCACCGGCCAGCGCCGCCTGGATTCCGCCGTCATTGAGCTGCGTCGGGTTCAGCGCGGCGATCGTGGCGGTCGGGTCGATGGGATCCAGCAGCAGCGCGCCGCCGGAATAGCCGGAACTGGTGTAGGTGGCGGTGCCGCTGCAGACATCGTTCCAGGCAGCGTTGGCGGGTGCGGCGGCACTGATGGCCAGGCACAGCGCGGCGAACAGGCCGGCGCCGCGCGCGGCACGGGGGGAGTAGCGTGCTTGCATGCGTGTTCTCCTGCACAGGCGCGCGGAGTCGCCGCGCGGCGACCGGACACCTGCCCGGCGCCGGCACTCTAGGACGCGGTACGCGTGCCGCGCCTTGCGCGCGGCCTGGGATTCCACAACTTGGCCGACGCCGTAGACCGCGCGGTCACGTCGCTCAACGGCGGCTGCCGCGCTCCAGCCGCCACAGCAGATCGCGCCACGGCGTGGCCGCGGTGGCCATGCCGGCCGCCACGCCCAGGGCGTCGGCCAGGGCATCCAGCGGATCGGCCGAGCGCGTGGTGGTCCAGGCGCCCTGCGCGAATTCGATGCCCACGCCCAGCGCCAGCAGACCCAGCGCGGCCCAGGTCCAGGCGCGTGGCCCGGCATAGACCTGCACCGCCGCGGCGGCCAGCACCAGGTAGGCGATGAAATGCTCGACCTTGTCGGTGTCGGGCAGGTCCGACAACTGCGGCGGGTGCGGCATCAGGCACACGTAGATCAGCACCGCGATGCCCAGCCACCACAGCCCCAGCCACAGCCAGGGCCAGCGGAAGTCGCGCACTGCCGCCATCACAGCCGCCAGGTCAGGTCGCCGGACAGGAACGCCGGCGCCAGCGACACGTCGCGCTCGAAGCCCATCACCTGAAAACGCTCGCCCATCTCGCTGGGCAAGGTCAGCTGTTTCACCTGCTGACGCAGGCGCAGTTGCGCGGCTGCGTCGCTGCGCGCCTCGGCCTCGGCCAACAGCGCGTCCAGGCCGTTGCCGAGCAGGAAGCTGGCCTGATTGCAGTAACCGGCCAGGTCGAAGCCCGCCCCGGTGCCGGCCTCGGCCAGCGCGGTGAAGTCCACAGACGCCGTCAGGTCCTGCAGGCCCGGCCAGCGGTACGGATCGGCATGCGTGCGATGCCGGTAGAACGCACGCAAGGTGCCGTCGTCGCGCTCGGGCAGATAGAACTCGCGGCGCGGATAGCCGTAGTCCACGAACAGCATCGCGCCGCTGCGCAGGCCGCCGGCCACCGCCTGGATCCAGTACGGCAACTGCGGCAGCAATTCGGAACGGTAGCCGTCGGCGAACGGCGCCTGCAGATAGCGTTCGATGTGCCGCACCGCGGCCGCCAGCAGCGGATCGGCCGGCTGCTCGCCGCGGCGGAAGCGGCCCTCGCCATCCAGCGTCACGGTCTCTTCGAACACCTCGCCATCGCGCAGCGCGAAGCGCGGCGTCGGCAGGGCGTCGATCACCTCGTTGGCGAACAGCACGCCGTTCCAGTCGTCGTCGAACGGCCGGTCCAGCCATTCCACCAGGTCGAACACCGGCGGGATCAACGTGCGCGCCAGGCGCTCGCGCTGGCGTTCGCGCAGGTCGGCGCTAGGTTCCAGGATCGCATAGCGCTCTGGCAGCGCATCCAGCGCCAGCAGGCGCTTGAGCATGACCTCGGCGAACGCGCCGCTGCCGCCGCCCACTTCCAGCATCCGCGCCTGCGGCCCGAGTTGCTGCAGCACCGGCGCCAGCGCATTGGACACGGTGGCGGCGAACAGCGGCCCCAGTTCCGGCGCGGTGACGAAATCGCCCTCTTCGCCGAACTTGCTGCTGCCGGCGCTGTAGTAGCCCAGGCCGGGCGCGTACAGCGCCAGCTCCATGAAGCGCGAGAACGGAATGGCTCCGCCAGCGGCGGCGATCTCGGCGCGCATGTGCGCGGCCAGGCGCTCGCTGTGGGCCAGCGCGGTGGCATCGGGCAAAGGAAGGTCGGTGGGCATGCGCTGCGCGATTGCGTGGACAATGCACAGCATAGCCGAGCATGGAACCCGTACATGACCCAGACCAAAGTCGCCCTGATCACCGGCAGCGCGCGGCGCATCGGCGCCGGCATCGCCCGGCGCCTGCACGCGGCCGGCTATGCCGTCGCCCTGCATGCGCACACCTCGCAGGCCGAGTTGCGCGCGCTGGCGCAGGAGCTGGACGCCATGCGCGCCGGCAGCACGCTGACCCTGCAAGCCGACCTGCGCGACACCGCGCAGCTGCCCGACCTGGTGGCGCAGTGCGTGGCGCGCTTCGGCCGCCTCGACGCACTGGTCAACAACGCCTCCAACTTCTATCCCACGCCGTTGCACGAGGCCACGCCTGCGCAATGGGACGACCTGTTCGCGGTCAACGCGCGTGCGCCGCTGTTCCTGGCGCAGGCCGCGGCCACGCAGTTGCGTCAACACGGCGGCGCGATCGTCAATCTCACCGACCTGCACGCCGAACAGCCGCTGCGCGCGCATCCGCTGTACAGCGCGGCCAAGGCCGCCCTGGCGATGCTGACCCGCTCGCTGGCGCTGGAACTGGCGCCGCAGGTGCGCGTCAACGCCATCGCCCCCGGCGCGATCCTGTGGCCCGACGCCGGCAAGGACGCGGCCGCGCAGCAGGCCCTGCTGGCACGCACCCCGCTGGCACGCACCGGCCAGGTCGAGGAAATCGCCGACACCGTGCGCTGGCTGCTCGACGACGCCAGCTTCGTCACCGGACAGACCATGCGGGTGGATGGCGGACGCGGGCTGACTTGAAGGCTGGGAACCGGGAATAGGGAATGGGGAATCGGCAAGCGCGCCCTCTTTCCCGCCATTGCTGAGCGCTACGCCAGGCCGCGCCATGACAGCGCGACGATCGGCCCGGCGCCCAGCTCTACCGATTCCCCAATCCCGATTCCCCATTCCCGGCTTCATCATCCAACTCGACCACCTCGAACGCCTTGCCATGCTCCGCATGCGCCTGCCATAGCGTGCCCAGGGTTTGGCCGCTGACCGGGTCGACGAACTCGGCAGCGATGTCGGCCAGCGGCTTGAGCACGAAGGCGTGGCGCAGCTCGGGGCGCGGGATGCGCAGGTGGCCGGGGCCTTCGACGATGCGGTCGCCGTAGAACACCACGTCGATGTCCAGGGTGCGGTCGCTGAAGCGCGGGCCGCTGCGGTCGCGCCCGTGCGCGTCCTCCAGCGCATGCAGCCAGTCGTCCAGCGGCGCCAGCTCCCAGTCGGTCTGCAGCGCCACCGCGTTGTTCAGGAACGCCGGCCCGTCGAAGCCGACCGCCGCGGTGCGATAGGTCGGCGACACCGCGACCGCGCCGAACTGCCGGCGCAGCGCCGCGATCGCCGCGGCCAGGTGGTGATGCGGGCGCAGGTTGCTGCCCAGGCTCAGAAGCACGGTGGTCATGCGCTATTCGCGCATGCCGCGACCGCGAGCGTCAACGGCTAGCCAAGCCCGAGCCGCCCCCATAGAATCGGGACGTACCCGGTTTTCGGCAGCGCCATGACATATTGCGTCGGCATCGAAGTGGACGAAGGCCTGGTCTTCGCCGCTGACACCCGCACCAACGCCTCGCTGGACGACGTCCGCGTCCACCGCAAGCTGCATGTGTTCGAGTATCCGGGCCAGGCGGTGTTCGCGCTGATGTCGGCCGGCAACCTGGCGACCACCCAGCTGACCCTTTCGCGCCTGCAGCGCGACGCCGACGATCCGGACGCGCCGCGCAGCCTGCGCACCTTCCGGCACCTGTTCGAGGTCGCCGAATACGTCGGCGACGTGCTGGCCTCCAGCCAGATCAAGCTCTCCGAGCAATCGCAGCACAGCGGCATCAACGTGCAGTCGACGCTGATCCTGGGCGGGCAGATCGCCGGCGAACGGCCCGGGCTGTACATGATCTATCCGCTCGGCAACGCCATCGCCACCTCGCCGGAAACGCCATACCTGCAGATCGGCGAATCCAAGTACGGCAAGCCGATCCTGGACCGCATCATCCGCTCGGAGATGCAACTGGAAGACGCCGCACGCACCGCCCTGGTGTCGCTGGACTCGACCATCCGTTCCAACCTGTCGGTGGGCATGCCGATCGATGTGGCGCTGATCCGCCGCAACGACCTGCGGGTAACCGAGCGCATGCGCCTGGAAGCCGACACCCCGCTGTACGCCGAGATCCACGACACCTGGTCGCGCAAGCTGGAGAACGCCGTGCGCACCCTGCCGCGCTTCCCCTGGGAACCGGCCCTGTCCGCCGACCACGACACCGAATCGCGCGACGCCCTGCCGCCCCTGCCCCCCCGCCGCTCCCCCGCCCGCCGCGACCCGGAAGACCAGTCGGCGCAGCAGTGAGAAGCCGGGATTGGGGAATCGGGAATGGGGAATCGGAACAGCCGGATCGCGGAGCTTGCGCTGAGACATGATGGCCGCTGAGGCCTCAATCCGTTGCCCTTGCGTTTCCAACCTGCACGATTCCCGGCGCCTTCTCGGCAAGTTCAGATAAACGGGGCACGGCTTCCCGCAGTAGGCGCTGGAGATAAGGTCGCGATGCGGCAATGAGCACAGGCTTTGGCTTTGGCCTTTCCCATTCCCGATTCCCCATTCCCAGCGCCTCAACCACTCTCAAGGGCATGCGCCACCGCGCGGAACACGCGCTGCATTTCCAGCGGCTTGCGCAGGACGTGCACGGCGATGTCGGCGGGGAAGTGGTCGCGCTCCAGGGTGGTGCCGGTGTCCTCGAGGACGATCGCCGGGCCCTGGTAGCCCAGGTCCTGCAGCGCCAGCAGCAGGCGTACCGCCGACAGCAGGATGATGTCGCTGTCGACGATCACCAGGTCCGGCAGGCCGTGTTCCTCGACGTCGCGCAGCGCGGCGGCGCCATCGGACGCCAACTGCGGACGGTAGCCCTGGCTGGACAGCGCATTGCCGAGCAGCGACAGCCGCGTGGCCTCGCCGTCGACGAGGAGCACGCGCTGGCCCTTGCCCATCGGCAGCGACGGCTCCGGCTCGAACGACGACACCGGCGCGCGCAGCGGGATCAGCAATTCGAAGCAGGTGCCCTGGCCCGGCGTGCTGTCCACGCCGATCCGGCCGCCGTAGCTCTCGACGATGCGCTTGCACGAGATCAGGCCCAGGCCGGTACCGTCCGGCTTGGTGGTGAAGAAGGGACTGAACAGCCGCGCCTGGGTCTCCGCATCCATGCCCATGCCGCTGTCGCGGACCAGGATGCGCACCTGCTCGCTGCCGTCGGCACCGATCGCCGGCGCCGCCGAGAAGCTCAGCTGGCCGCCGTCGGGCATCGCCTGGATCGCGTTGAGGCCGAGGTTGAGCAGGCACTGCTGCAACTCGGTGTAGTTGGCCTCGATCGACAGCGCCGCATCGGCCACGTCCACCTGCAGCGTCACCCGCTCCGGCAGGCTGCTCTTGAGCAGCATCTGCACCGCCTGGAACAGCTCCGCGATGCGCACCGGCTCGCTGGGCGTGCGCGAGCCGCGCACGAACGACAGCATCGATTCGGCCATTTCGTGGCCGCGCCGGCCGCACTCGGCGATGACGTCGGCCAGGTGCCGCAGTTGCGGATCGTCGCTGCGCCCGACGATCAGTTCCGGCACGATCAGCAACGGCTGCAGGATGTTGCGCAGGTCGTGACTGAGGCCGGCGGCGAGCAGGGCCAGGCTCTCCAGCCGCTGCGCGCGCATCAGTTCGCGCTCCACCCGCTGCCGCTCGCGTTCGGTGCGGGCCTCGCGGATCGCCCGCGCCACCGCCGACGGCAGGCGGGTCGGGTTGTGCTTGATGATGTAGTCGTTGGCGCCGTCGCGCAGCGCCTCCACCGCGGTCTCCTCGCCGATGGTGCCGGAGACGAAGATGAAGGGCACGGCGTTGCCGTCCTCGCGCACCACCCGCAGCGCCTCGTGCCCGGAGAACCCGGGCATGCTCAGGTCCGACAGCACGATGTCCGGGGCGAACTCGCCCAGCGCCTCGCGCAGGGTCGGCTCGCTTTCCACGCGGCGGAAGGTCGCCTCCAGGCCGGCGTCCAGCAACTGGTCGGACAGCAGCTCGGCATCCTCCGGCGAATCCTCGACCATGAGGATCCGGATCGGGCCAAGCCTGGGGCCGGTGGTGGGCATGCGCGCTTACTCTTTGTCCGGCGCCTGGTTGATCAGCGCCCAGAAGGTGCCCAGGGTCTTCACCGCGGTGAAGAACTGGTCCACGTCCACCGGCTTGACCACATATGCGTTCACGCCCAGGTCCCAGCTGCGGGCCAGGTCGCTTTCCTCGCGCGAGGACGACAGGATCACCACCGGCAGGCGCTTGAGCGACTCCTCGCTGCGCACCAGCTTGAGCACTTCCAGGCCGTCCATGCGCGGCATCTTGATGTCCAGCAGCAGCACGGCCGGCAGGCCTTCCTCGCGGTCGGCATAGGCGCCGCGGCGCAGCAGGTAGTCCATTGCCTCCACGCCGTCCTCGACGTGCACGATGGGATTGGCCAGACGCGCGTCGCGCAACGCATCCACCGCCATTTCGGCATCGGCGGGGCTGTCTTCGGCAAGCAGGATGGTGCGGATGGCGGTCATGCGATGAACTCGGTAGTGGGCGCTTCTGGCGCCGGGGGCAAGACGAAATGGAAGGTGGCGCCCTGGTCGGGGGCGGATTCGGCCCAGATATGGC
This sequence comes from Xanthomonas sp. LF07-6, assembly GCF_034105445.1. NCBI lineage: Bacteria > Pseudomonadati > Pseudomonadota > Gammaproteobacteria > Lysobacterales > Lysobacteraceae > Xanthomonas > Xanthomonas sp. LF07-6. Next base: position 18,161 of record NZ_JAXGGI010000007.1, on the reverse strand, counting down.
CGCCATGGCGGGTCAGCACGCGGCGCACGCTGGCCAGGCCGATCCCGGTGCCGGAATATTCGCTGGCCTTGTGCAGGCGCTGGAACACGCCGAACAGCTTGGCCGCATAGGTCATGTCGAAGCCGGCGCCATTGTCGCGCACGCTGAAGTGGTGGCTGCCGTCCGGCTGCACCTGGTAGCCGACCTCGATCTGCGCGATCTCGCGCTTGGCACTGTACTTGACCGCGTTGCCGAGCAGGTTCAGCCACAGTTGCCGCATCATGTTCTCGTCGGCGACCAGGATCGGCAACGGCGCGATGCTCCACTCGATGCGATGCCCGTTGTCGCCGTGATCGGACTGGTAGTTGGCATCGAGCACCGAGCGCGTCTCCGCCACCAGCGACTGCATGTCCACCGCCTGCAGGCGCAGCGCACTGCGGCCCAGGCGCGAGTACACCAGCAGGTCGTCGATCAGCGAGGCCATGCGCCGCGCCGAGGTGCCGATCACCTCCAGGTAGTGGCGGCTCTTCTCGTCGGCGTCATCGCCCAGATGGCGAACCAGCTTGTCGGCGAAGCCAGCCACATGGCGCAGCGGCGCGCGCAGGTCGTGCGAGACCGAGTAGCTGAACGCCTCCAGTTCGCGATTGACTTCGGACACCTGCTCGACCTTGCCCTCCAGCTGCCGGTTCAGTTCCTGGATGCGCTGTTGCGCGGTTTTCTGCAGGGTGATGTCGCTGACCGTCATCAAGACCACTTCGTCCTCGCTGTCCGGCAGCGGCATGCGCCGCGCATTCAGCAGCATGGTCCTTGGTACGCCGTCCGCGCCAAGTTGTTCGTGCTCGAAATCCCACAATTCGCGTCCGCGCAGCAGCACGTCGGCCAAGCGCTGCACGATCACCGGATCCTGCCAGACGCCGTCGCCGACGTCGGCGAGCAGCTTCGGCGGATCCGCCAGGTCCATGCCGTACAGTTCGGCGAAGGCGGTGTTGTGCATCAGCATGCGCTGCCCGTTGTCGAGCAGCACGATCGGCTCGCGCACGGTCTGCAGCACCGCCGCGGCGCGACCGTTGGCGCGCAGCATGTGGCGCTCGGCGTCCAGGCGCCGGCCGATCTGCCGTTGCAACAGCCAGATCACCAGACCCAGCAACAACAGCTGCACCACCAGCGAGGTCCAGCTCATCATCGAGGCGAGCATGCGGCGCTGCTCGGCGTCGGCGGTCCGCTCGCTCAGCAGTTCGTCCTCGCGCCGCTGCAGCTCGGCGATCAGGCCGCGCACTGGATTGTCGGAGGTCATGTCCTGGATCAGCGCGCGGATCCGCTCCGGATCGCGGGTCTGCGCGATCCGCTCGGCGATCAGGCCGCGTCGTTCCAGCGTGCTCTGCAGGCGGCCGACGCGGATCTGCTGGTCCGGGTTGTCGCGGGTCAGCTCGGCCAGGTGCGCCAGCGTCGGCTGCATCGACTTGCGCGCCTGCTGCAGGCGCGCGGTCAGGATCGGCGACTGCACGCCGTGCGACATCGCCATCGCCGCCGACTCCATGTCGCGCATGTCCGCTTCCATCGCGTTCAAGGTGGCGGTCACTTCCTGGCTGTGGCCGACCCAGTCCGCCGCACGCAGGGTGCTGGCATTCATCTGCCGCAGCAGCAGCGAGGGCAGGATGACGATCAGGACGACGGCCAGCGCCAGCAACGGCAGCCGCCAGCGGTCCCAAGCATCGTGTTTGGCGATGGTCTGCATAGCTGGTGCGTCAAAAGAAGGAACGGCTGCGGCCATCGCGGGCGCGCATTGTCGCCCATCTTCCCCGGCAGCAGATGAATTGTTCAGCGAAAGCGCGGCACCCCGATCGCGGTACCTGCAAGGACTCTATCCCAGGCCGCGCGCACGACGAAACGGGCGGCCTGCGGCCACCCGCGGGAGCGCCACGCGCGCGCCGCGCTCAGGGCCGGCGCGCCGGGGGCGGAATGGAACCGGCGGTGGCGCCGATCAGGGTCCAGGCCGGCATGCCGGCGCGGACCAGCAGGAAATCGGCGTGGCTGCGCAGGCGCCGGCGCTCGGATTGGCTCAGGCCCTGATCCAGGTCCTGCATCAGCACGGAGAACGCCGGCCAGAACCCGGTGTCGTCGTGAAACGTGGTCAACAGCATGCTCAACTGCGCTTCCAGCCGGCGCACCGCCGGCAGCAGCAGCGACGGCTGCGCGCCATGGCCGGACAACGCGGCGCCCAGCGCCTCGGCAGCCGCGGCCGCGTGCCCCGCAGCCGGGTGGGGTTGGGTCTCCAACATCGCGCGTGATCCGTTGACGAACATGAAGGGATGATGTCTGAGCGGGTGTCAATGCGACGCGAAATGCGATTTCCGTCGCGAATTTGCCCCCAAAAAAAAACGCACCCCGCAGGGTGCGTCGCAGACCGGCCGTCGCGGGTGGGGCGCCTCGTCGCATCCCCACCCGCGGCGGCGGATCGCAATGCTTACTTCTTGGCGGCGGCGCTGACCTTCAGGTCGGCCGCATCCACCTTCTTGACCCCGTCGATCTTCTTGGCGACCGCCACGGCCTTGTCCTTCTCGGCCTTGGTCGCGACCGCGCCGGACAGCTTGACCGTGCCGTTGACGGTGTCGACCTTGATCTCGGTGCCCGACACATTCTTGGTGGCCAGCAGATCGGCCTTCACCTTGGTGGTGATCCAGGTGTCGGTGACCGGCTCCTTGGAGTCGTGGCGAGTCGTGTCATGGGCCATGGTGTCGTGCTGCATCGTGTCCTGCTGGCCCATGGTGCCGTGGTCCTTGGCGCTGGTGGCCTGGCCGGCTGCGAACGCCTGGCCCGCGCCGAACGCGAAACCGGCCACCAGGGTGGCGCCAAGCAGGGTGCGTGCATTGATCGTCTTCATCGTGTCTTCCTCCGCTGAATGTGCGCGCAGTCTCCGCCAGGCCGTCGTACAGGCGGCGTGACCGAAGAATCGCCGCAGCGTGAATGCGCAATCCGCCCACGCAGCCCAGGCGATACTGGCGTCCCGCCGCTGCTGCCTGCGCCCATGTCCGACTTCAATCTCGCCCTGCTCGGCTTCGGCTACGTCGGCCGCACCTTCCATGCGCCGCTGATCGCACACACGCCCGGCCTGCACCTGCACACCGTGGTCTCGCGCCAGGCCGAGGCCGTGAACGCGGCCTGGCCGCAGGCGCGCGTGGTCGCCGATGCGGCGCAGGCCTTCGCCGATCCGCGGATCGATGCGGTGGTGATCGCCACACCCAACCAGACCCACGCGCCGTTGGCGCTGGCCGCCCTGGCGCAGGGCAAGCACGTGCTGGTGGACAAGCCATTCACCCTGGACGTGGCCGAAACGCAACAGGTGCTGGCGCAGGCGCAGCGCGCCGACCGCATCGTCAGCGTGTTCCAGAACCGACGCTGGGACGGCGACTTCCTGGGCGTGCGCGCCTTGCTGGAGGCGGGCACGCTGGGCGAGATCGCCGAGTTCCATTCGCACTTCGACCGCCACCGTCCGCAGGTCGGCGACCGCTGGCGCGAGCACGCACTCCCCGGCTCTGGGCTGTGGTTCGACCTGGGGCCGCATCTGCTCGATCAGGCCCTGCAACTGTTCGGGCCGCCGCAATCGCTGCAGGCCGACCTGGCGCTGCAGCGCCCCGGCGCGCAGACCGTGGATTACGTGCATGCGGTGCTGCTCTATCCGCGGCTGCGGGTGGTGCTGCATGCCGGCTCGCTGGTCGCCGCCAACGGCCTGCGCTTCGCGCTCCACGGCAGCGGCGGCAGCTACGTCAAGCACGGCCTGGATACGCAGGAAGCGCAGTTGCGCGCGGGCGTCGCGCCGGGCGCGCCCGGCTGGGGCGAGGATCCCCTGCCCGGCCAATTGCGCCTGGTCGGCGCCGACGGCACGCACGCCGTCCAGACCCTGCCCGCGCCACGTGGCGATTACCGCGACTGCTATGCGGCCTTTCGCGAGGCGATCGCAGGTCGCGCGCCTGCGCCGGTGGATGCGGCGCAGGCGCTGGCGGTGATGCGGCTGCTGGAGGCAGGCGTGCGCAGCGCCGCCTCCGGCTGCAGCGTCACGCTGGACTGAGCGCCGGGCCTCAGGCCGGGCGCGTACCGCCCGGCGCGGGCGCGTCGCCGCCCTCGTGCTTGATCGCATGGCCGCCGAACTGGTTGCGCATCGCCGCCAGCAACTTGTCGGCGAACGAATCGTCGTCGCGCGAGCGCAGCCGCTCCAGCAGCGAGAGGGTGATCACCGGCGCCGGCACGTCCAGGTCGATCGCCTCGGCCACGGTCCAGCGGCCCTCGCCGGAGTCCTGGACGAACGGCGCGATGCCGGCCAGGGTCGGATTCTCGCCCAGCGCATCGGCGCACAGGTCCAGCAGCCACGAACGCACCACGCTGCCCTGGCGCCAGACCTCGGCCACCTGGTGCAGGTCCAGCGCGAACTCCTGCTTGCGCCCCATCAGCGCGAAGCCTTCGGCATAGGCCTGCATCATCCCGTACTCGATGCCGTTGTGGACCATCTTGGTGAAGTGGCCGGCACCGCTGGGGCCGACGTGTCCCCAACCGGCATCGGCAGCCGGCGCCAGAGTCGCGAACACGTCGTGCAAGCGCTGCACCGCGGCGGTATCGCCGCCGATCATCAGGCTGTAGCCCTCGCGCAGGCCCCACACGCCGCCGCTGGTGCCGCAGTCGACATAGGCGATGCCGTGGGCAGCGAGTTCGCCGGCGCGGCGCATCGAATCCTTGTAGTAGGAATTGCCGCCGTCGATCACCACGTCGCCCTTGCCGAGCAACGGCAGCAACGCGGCCAGGGTGTCGTCGACGACCTTGCCGGCCGGCACCATCAGCCACACCGCGCGCGGTGCCGGCAGCGCCGCGATCAGCGCGGCCATGCTGTCGACCGCTTCGACCCCGCGCTGCTGCGCCGCGCTGCGCGCGGCCTCGCCCAGGTCGAAACCGACCACGCGATGCCCGCCGCGCACCAGCCGCTCGGCCATGTTGGCGCCCATCCGGCCCAAGCCTACAAGTCCCAGTTCCATGCGTCGTTCCCGGTTCGAAAAAAGGAGGGTTAGGGTCTCACGAAGCGGCGATGCCGACGTGACGCGCAGCTAAGGCACCGATGCGGTGGCAGGTGCCGGCGGCGGCGTTTGCGCACAGTCGTGCAGTTGCAGGTCGCGCCAGCGCTGGTACAGCGTGGTGTGCAGGTTATGCAGGGTCAGCTCGATCGCGAACGGCGTGCGCGGATTGCGATCCAGCAGCCGCACCACGTGATACCCGATCGGCTTGACGCCCTTGGGATGCACGTAGACCGCGAAGCCACGGTAGAACGGATCGTCGAGCAAGGCGTCGAGTTGCGCGAGCACCGCCTGCTGCGCCGGATCCAGGCGTGCGCGCAGTGCCGGGTCGCGCTCATACAGCAGGCGCTCGAAGCGTTCGCGGCCCGGGCCGCGCAGCGCCCGCGCCAGCTCCCAGATGCGGCGGTTCTGGGCGTCGTAGTAGGCGAAGCCACCGTGCGCACGCAAGGCCGTAGCGGCCTCGGCGCTGACCGCGGCGACCACGAAGTTCTCGGCCTGGTTGTTGATGTCGTCCAGGTAGCGGCGCTCGAACACGTGCACGATGTAGCCGGGCGCACCGAGGAAGGCCGCACGGCCGCGCCGCGCGGTCCTGACCGCCTTGCCGTCGGCGAAGAACTCGCCGGCGTGCGCGCCGAGCAGGATGCTGTCGGTGTCGTGCAAGGTAAGGAAGGTGCCGATCGACAGCTCGTCGGCGCTGAACGCACGATCGAACGCCGCGTCGCCATACAGTTCGCGCTGTGTGGCCAGTTGCGCGATCTGCCGGCCGACGCCGCATTCCGAACGCACATGGCCGCTGTAGAACGCCTCGATCGCCTGCGCATTGCTGCCGGCCGGGCGATAGCCGCGGCCGAAGCTGCGGAAGCGCTCCCAGCCTTGTGCGTGCGCGCCGCGCAGGCCGAAGCCGATCCAGCCCAGTTGCAGCGCCGAGAAGCGATAGCCCGGGTTGTCCTGCAGCCGCGCGACCGCGCGCGTGGTGGCCGCTCCCAGTTGCAGGAAATAGCCGCACTGCGTCGCCGGCGTGTCCAGCAAGGCACGCAGCGCCTGCTGCCGCTGCGCGTCGTTCCAGCCGGTGGGCAAGGCCGCCTGCAGATCGCCGTGCGCCTGCGCCTCGGCCAGCGAACCGCGTTCGCAGGGTGCGCCGGCGGCGATCTGCGGCTGCGCCGCGCTGGTCGTGCCGATGTGCCAACCGAGCCGCTCCAGCAGTGCGGCCAGGCAAGCCGCGCTGGCCTGGTCGGCCGGCGCTGGCGCGGCCGTCGCCGCGGCACTGGCCAGCAGCGCGGCCAGCAGCAGACCGATGCCGCGGCGAAGCCGCGGCGGGCAAGCGAACCTCGATGGTCGGATCATGGAGCGGACATCACGAACAGGAGCTTCCGATTGGCCACGTGGCGGCGGCGCCCGCGCAGCGTGCCGCCTCGCCCGTGCAGGCGTCGCGAAACCCACCGCCGCGGCACCGACACCCTCGGCGTTCACTCTTCCGCCATGCCCGGCGCACCTACACTGCGGCTCCCTTGGCGCAAGCGATCCCCTGCATGCACGTGCTCGTTACCGGAGGCACCGGATTCATCGGCCGCGCGCTGTGCCCGGCCCTGCTCGACGCCGGGCACCGGGTCAGCGTGCTGACCCGCGACCCCGCACGCGCGGCGCGCCTGTTGCCGGCGGTGCAGGTGCTGGACGATCTGCAGCGCGCCGCACCGGCCGATGCGGTGATCAATCTCGCCGGCGAACCGCTGACCGAAGGCCGCTGGAGCGCCACCCGCAAGCGTCGCTTCCGCACCTCGCGCATCGGCACCACCCGCGCCCTGATCGACTGGATGAGCGGACTCGACGCTGCGCAGCGCCCGGGCTGCCTGATCTCCGGCTCGGCGATCGGCTACTACGGCGACCGCGGCGACGAGGTCCTGGACGAAACCAGCACGCCGGGCGACGACTTCGCCGCCCAGCTCTGCCGCGACTGGGAGGCGGAAGCGCTGCGCGCGCAGGACCTGGGCGTGCGCACCAGCCTGGTCCGCACCGGCGTGGTGCTGGGCCGCGACGGCGGCGCGCTGGCGCGGATGCTGCTGCCGTTCCGCTTCGGCATGGGCGGGCGCATGGGCGATGGCCGGCAGTGGATGAGCTGGATCCACCGCGACGATCAGGTCGGGTTGCTGCTGTGGCTGCTGCAGCAAGGCGGCGAAGGCGCCTACGACGCCACCGCGCCGGCGCCGGCGACCAATGCCACGTTCGCGCAGCAACTCGCCGCGACCCTGCATCGTCCGGCGCTGCTGCCGATGCCGGCGGCGGCATTACGCCTCGGCTTCGGCGAGATGGCCGAGCTGTTGCTGGGCAGCCAGCGCGTGCTGCCGACACGTGCGCAACGCGAGGGTTATGTGTTCCGGTATCCGCAGTTGGACGCGGCACTGCGCGATCTGCTCGCCGATTGAGCCGCCGCGGCGCCGAATCGCGCAACGTCGCAACCGGCACCCCAAAAAAACGCCCCGGCGGAGGCCTCCGCCGGGGCGTGCTGCATCAGGCTGCCGGGTCGGCGTCAGGCACCGACCAACACGATGCGGTCGCGCGACTCAATAACGCTTGCAGACGGTCTCGACCACGCGATTGCCATTGGCCTGCTGACGCTGGCCCTGGATGTAACGGCCGGTGGCGCCACCGGCGACCGCGCCGCCGACCGTGGCCAGCTTGCGGCCATCGCCCTTGCCGATCTGGTTGCCCAGCAAGCCGCCGATCGCCGCGCCCGCCAGGGTGCCGCCGATGCGGTCCGGATCGGTGCTGTTCTTGCGCACCGCGACCTTCTTGCAGTGCACGCGGGTGCCGTCGCTGAAGCGGCGGCCGGCGTCCTCGGGACCGTAGTGACGCTGCGCCTCGGCCAGCGGCGCGGCGGCCGTGGCGATGGCGAGGACGGAAAGACACAAGGCGGATTTGAGAGTGTTCATGCTGATTGCTCCTGGGTGGCGGAGCCGATGCACAAGCACCGCGCTCTCGACGGGCGCCACCTTCTCACCGGATTCGCGAATGGTTCGTGAAGCGAAATCGGCCGCATTCAGCTTGTGTAGCAACGCCTGAATCAGTCGGCGCCGCCGGGCTCGCCGCTCGGAGGCGCGGTCGCGACGGGCGGCTGCGCCGCAGTGGCGGCCGCGGGTGCCGGCGGCGGCGTGGGCGCTGCGGCGGGCGGCGGAGTCGGCACCGTCGACGCTGCAGGTACAGGTGCGGGCGCTGCCGGCGCCGGCGCCGTCACCGCCGCGGACGGATGCGCAGACGGCTCCGGTGCCGGCTTGCTCTTGGGCAGGTATTCGCTCATCAGCTGGAAGAAGCGCTTGTAGAAGTCGCCGTCCTGCACCGTGCTGCTGGCCACCCGCACCATCGAATCGTCGCTGCTGCCGATCGGCAAGGACACCGAGCCGAGCACGCCGACGCCGACGCTGGCCGAGGTCGGGCTCTTCTTCAGCGCATAGCGGTCCTGCAAGGCACTGACGAACACCCAGGATTCGTCCTGCCCATGCGCGACGCAGGACACGCGCAGTTCCAGTTGCTCGTGCAACTCGTCGCTGGGCTGGAAGTTCTTGGTGCCTTCCACCGCATCGGCGGTGGCCTTGGAGACCACGTAGCCCTGGCTCAGCAGCGCGCGCCGCGCCGATTCGCAGGCCTGCGCCGGCTGCACCGGGTAGTTGCGCGAATAGGTGTTGTCGGAATTGAAGGTCTCTTTCACCAGGCCGTCCTGCTTGCGCGCGAAACAGCCGCTCAGGCCGATCGCGATCAGCGCGAGCGCGGGAATGGCGAGAACCTTGGAGGGAGCGGACATAGGCCGTTGACCGGAGAGAGGGAACCGCGGCAAAGGATAGCCGCAAGCGCGTGGGCGCGGCCTTGACGCCACCGCGGCCGCTCATCCCGCGGTTAGCGAGATGCGCGGTCTGCGCCGTCACCGCGTCAGGCGGCGGCGGGTTCCAGCGCCAGGTCCACGCGCAGCAGGCCGCCGTGGCGATCGCGACGTTCGGCGCGCAGGTAATGATGGGCGTCGAGCAGTGCCAGGGTCGGCGGCGCCGCCAGCGGCTCGCCCCACAGGCTCAGCAGGAAGCCACGCGCGCGCAGCCGGTCGAGCAGCCGCAGCAGCTCGTCCAGGTCGCGCGGCAGCAGCAGGTCGACGTCGCCGGGCAGACGCGGTGCCGCCGCCGGATCGGCCAGCCAGCGCGGATAGCTGCCGTGCAACGCGAAGGCGAAACCGTCGGCGCGCAGTGCCGCCAGCAGTTGCGCCGTGCCCGCCAGGTCGATGCGCTGGCGTCGGTGCTGGAAGATCAGCGCGTACTCGTGGCTGCGGTCGCTGCGGGTGTCGCCGGGCGCCAGCGGCTGCGCGGTCTCGCGTGGGTAGCACAACACGCGCTCTGGACAGGGCGCGAACAGGCTGCCGAGGATCCGCGCCAGGTCCCAGGCCTGCGGCACCGTGGTCGCGCCGAGCTGCACGTTCTCCACCATCGCGATGCAGAAGCCGTCCTCGCGCAGGTGGCGGCGCACCCCATGGAACACCGCGCGCAGGCCGTGCAGGTAGGCGGCGTAGTCGGCGCTGGCGTAGAGCTGGTCGGGCCCCGCCGCAGCCGGCCAGGCGCAGCCGAAGTACGGCACGTTGGTCAGGCACAGGTCCACCGGTGAGGATGGCGCGCGGTGCGGCAAGCCGCCGTCCAGCACCTCGGCGTGCAGGCCCAGCCGCTGCAGCCGTTCGCGCGCCAGCTGCGCACGCGCCGCGTCGATCTCCAGGCCGATGCCGTGGCGCCCTTCCAGTTCCGCCGCGAGCAAGGTGCTGCCGAAGCCGCAGAACGGATCCAGCACACGCTCGCCCGGCGCGCTGAAGTGGCGCACGAACGGACGCATCTGCCCGACCCAGCCGCAGTCGCGCGCGCTCAGCGGATCGCGCTGGCGCAGGTCCTCCGGCAGGCGATGCTCGGGCGGATCCGGCAACGGCGTCCACCAGCTGCGGCTATCCATGCGACGCCCGCCACAGCAGATCGCGGTCCGGTTGCCAGCCGGCGCATAGCCGGCCGTCGGCGAAGAACACCAGCTTGTAGATGTCGCCGCTGTCGTGGCGCGCGTGCATCGCCCCGTAGTCGGAGGTCTCGAACACCACCTCCATGCCGTCGGCGGTGGCCAGGCGCAGGTTCCAGAAGTAGTAGCCCTCGGTGATCTGCAGCGGCTGCAATTCGCGCCACCACGGCGCGGCCATGCAGGCGCCGAGCACCTGCTCCACTGCGACCCGCGCCTGAGTGAGATAGCGTGCGGTGCCGCCATCGCGGTAGCCGTCGCCGAGCCGGGAGAATTCGCGGAAGATCACCGTACGTGCCCCGCAGGCGCGCGCCCAGTCCAGGTAGGCCGCGACGCCGTCGGCATCGGCGATGCCACCGTGCTGCAGGATGCACACCAGGCGCAACGGCAGCGCTTCGGCGATGCGTTGCGCAGTGGCGACGAACACCTCCGCATCGGCGATCGCCTCGCCGGGGCGGAAACGCATGATCGCATCGTTCTGCGCCTGCTGCGGATGGTGCCGCGACAGCTCGATCCACGACAGGCCGAAGCGCTGCAGTGCATGCAGCAGCGCATCGCCGTGGCCGCGGGCGAAACCTGCGCCGTTGCTGTACAGCACCCGCTGTTCGACCAGCAGTCCCTCGCGCTCGGCCGCATCCAGGGTCTGCAGCAGTTCCACGAACCAGTCTTCGTCGTCGGTCATCTCCAGCCCCGACAGCGAATGCGACAGCGGCAGCCCGCGCAGCTGCGCCAGCGCCTGGCGCAGTTGCGCGAAGTAGTCCGGCGGCGGCCGCAGGCTCGCCGCGGCGGTGCCGCCGGCCAGCGGCCGCAGGGTTTCCGAGCAGAAGCGGCAGCGCGCCGAACACGGCCGCACCGATGCGTAGGGAGTGAAGGTCACCGGCTGCGCGACGCGGTAGTCGCGTGCGCCGATGCGCTGCTGGCGCCAGCGCGAGGCATCCGCCGCGGCCGGCACCCGCCATTCCAGATGCGGAGTGCTGGCGCGCAGCGCGGCGAACAGCGGCGAGCCGCCGCTCAACGGCGGCGCGCTCGGCAGGGAGGCGTGCATGGGAGCCTCCTACAGGCGCGCGGCGTTCGCGCGCTCGCGTACCTCGGCGAAGGTCCAGTCGTGCAGCAGGCGGCCGTTCTCCCACACGGTGACCATCGCATCGTCGTAACCGGCCGGGCCGGCGACCGCTTCGGCCGACACCGCGTCTGGCGCCACCGGCTCGGTGCGGTAGCTGCCGTACTCGCGGTGCCGCAGCAGACGCATGCGCCCGCGCTTACTGAGCTTGCCCTTGTCGGTGACCGGATCCTTGTACACGTCGATCCAGCGGCCGTCGACGCGGGCGGCCGAGCACTTCAACGCGAACTTCTGGGTGTCCCGGTCGAGCCGTTGCAGCAACGCGCCGCCCATGCCGAAGGCCAGATTGTCGGTGGCGTAGCCGGCGCTGGTCATGCGCTCCAGGATCGCGCGGATGCTGGTCGGGTTGACCCCGTCGCCCTGGATCACCCGCACGTGGTTGAGCACCTTGTAGCCCTTGCCGTTGACGCTGTGGCCGAAGGCCTCGTCGAGCAGTTCCAGGCACTGGTGCACCACCGCCACCGGATCGCCGGAGTCCGGGCGGATCACCACGGTGGCGCCGGAGGCGATCACCTCCTCGCGCAGCGTGGTGCCCCAGTGCTCGCGGATCGCGTGGAAGATGTCGTAACTGTCCGACACCACCGCGACCACGCCGCCGGGCTTGCCGAACTGCTTGAGCATGTTGCGGTAGGCCTCGACCTCGCGCTCGCGGCCCCAGCTGGTGATGGTGCTGTGCTCGGCGGCGGGGATCGAATAGCCGGCCATCGGCTCGTGGTAGTGCGCGCGCGCCAGCAACAGCCCGGACACGGTGTCGGTGCCGAGAAAGTTGACCAGGTGCGACGCGCCACCGATCGCCGCCGATTCCAGGCTGGACACGCCGCGCGCGCCGAAGTCGTGCAGCTTGAACGGCAACTGCCCGTCCGGATCGTCGCTGGTGCGCTCCAGGAACTGGCGGATGGTCTGCTTGGCGTGCCAGCTCACTGTGGCCACGGTCACCGGATACCAGATGCGCAGCAGCAGCGTCTCCAGGTACGACGGTACCCAGTAGGCCTGCGCGTCGGTGGACTCGATGGTCATCAGCGCGTTGTGGGTCGGCACCACGCTGCCCTCGGGCACGGCGCGGATGCGGATCGGCAACTGGCCGCCGAGGCGGTCGACGATGTCGCGCCAGCCGGCCTCGTTGAACGGCTCGCCGTGCGCGGCGAACAGATCGCGCGCCTCGTCGATGTCGGCATGGGTGACGGGGCGGCCCAGCGCCTCCTTGAGGATCGACTGCAGACCGAAGAACACGGTGCGGTCGTAGACGCCGCCGCGCGATTCCACGTAGAAGAACGTGGCGTCGGTGCCGGGCGGGTACTGCAGCCAGTGGCTGGCCTTGTAGCTGTCGGTGTTGAGCAGCAGGTTGTTCAGGCATTGCATGACGGAAGCTCCTTCGCGTCTGGGAAAGCCGGCGGTCTGTCCGCCGGCCGGGAAGGCCGCGTCAGCCGCGGCCGAGGAAGAATTCGAGCAGGTGCAGATGGTCTTCGAACAGTTTCGGACCCATGCCCAGCACTTCGCTGACCGGCACCCAGCGCGCCTTGTCGGCGTCGTCGCCGCCGCGCACCTCGGGCAGTTCGCCGAACACGAACTCGAAGTGGAAGGCGTGGGTGATGGTGCGCCCGCGCAGGCTGCGCTCGGGGTGGTCGAACACGTGGCGGTTCTTCAGCGAGCCCTTGAGCACCGGCACCGGAATCTTCAGCCGGGTCTCCTCGCGCAGTTCGCGCAGGCAGGCGTCGAGGATGCTCTCGTGCTGGCCGACGAAGCCGCCGGGCAGCGCCCACAGGCCCTTGCCCGGCGCCGCGCGGCGGCGCACCAGCAGCACGTGCCCGGAATGCACCACCACCGCATCGGCGGTGACGAAGGTCGGCGGATACGGCGCCTCCTTCCAGGCGGCGCGGTACTGCTCGATGAACTGGTACTCGGCGAGCAGTTCGGCATACGACGGAGAGTTCTTGCGGAACGCCTCGAGCATGTCGAACACCGGCGTCGGCACGTTGCCGCGCAGCATCAGCAGCGCGCCGTGGAAATCGATGCTGCCGGCCTCGAACAGGTAACGGCGCAGCTCGGTCGCCGACAGCGTCTCGGTGTGCTGCACATCGACCAGCGGCCACTGCGGAAATTCGCGCAGGTAATAGCTGCTGGCGTCCTTGTCCATGCCGATCAGGCCGATCCGTGCCTCGGCGCTGCCGCCGTCGCTGCGCACCGCCTCGGCCACCGTGGACTGCACCGCGGCGATCCACTGGCTTTCGTTGTACAGATGGTCGCGCAACGGCCGCAGGATCAGCCGCTCGCCGGCGCCTTCCAGCGCGGCCTGGATCATCACGCTGCGCTCGGCAACGGTCCAGGGATTGCGGATGGTGCGGGGAGTCTCGGCCGAGCCGATCAGGAAGATGAGTTTCTGACCACGCGCCAGGGCGTGGCGGGCAACGGCGGCGTGGCCGTTGTGGAAGGGCTCGAAGCGCCCGATGAACACGAGATAGTCGAACTCCATGAGCATCCCTCACGGTTGGGTGGATCGCCGCGGGTCTGTCCCTTGGCGTGAGCGGAATGCTACGCCGATGCCGCATCGCGTCAAGTGACGCACCGCGCAGATTCATCGGCCATCCAGACAGCGCTTGCGGACGTCGCGACAGCACCGCTGCAGTGCAGCGCGCGTCGCCGTGACGATCGCGCTAGCCTCGTGCGCGCCGCGGCCGCGGGGGACGGCCCGGCACGTCGCTGCGCCCACTCCTCGGGGCCGCATGACGCCCCCCCTTCCCTCCTCCCATCATCGCGAGAATCGCATGAACCGATCGAGCAAGCGCGTGTCCGCCTGGCTGCTGGTGTTGTTGCTCGCCTGTCTGTGTGCGCCGGCCATGGCGCAGACCTTCGCCAAGGGCGCCGATGTCAGTTGGATCGACCAGCAGGAGAGCAGCGGTCGCGTATTCCGCAACGCCTCCGGCGCCACCACCGATTTCTTCTCGCTGCTCAAGGGCACCGGGGTCAACGCGATCCGGCTGCGCGTGTGGGTCAATCCGCAGGGCGGCTGGAACGACGGCGCCGACACGCTGAATATGGCCAAGCGGGCCAAGGCGCAGGGCATGCGCATCATGATCGACTTCCACTACAGCGACAGCTGGGCCGATCCCGGCAAGCAGACCAAGCCGGCGGCCTGGAGCAACCACGACTTCGCCACCCTGGTGAAGGACGTGTATTCGCACACCAACGGCATCCTGTCCTATCTCAAGTCCAACGGCATCGACGTGAGCTGGGTGCAGGTGGGCAACGAGATCAATAGCGGCATGCTGTGGCCGGACGGCAAGACGCCCAACTTCGGCAACCTCGCGCAACTGATCAACAGCGGCTACAACGCCAGCAAGTCGGTCTACCCCAATGCCAAGGTGATCGTGCACCTGGCCAACGGCCACGACAACGCGACCTTCCGCTGGTTCTTCGACAGCCTCAAGTCGGCCGGCGGCAAGTGGGACGTGGTCGGCATGTCGCACTACCCGTCCCCCAATGCCTGGCAGAGCGCCAACACCCAGATCGCCAGCAACATGCAGGACATGGTGGCGCGCTACGGGTCGGACGTGATCGTCAGCGAGGTCGGCATGGACTGGCAGCAGGCCGCGACCACCCGTGCGATGCTCGCCGATCTGCTCAGCAAGACACGCGCGCTCGGCAGCCGCGGCCTGGGCGTGTTCTATTGGGAACCCGACGCGTATCCGGGCTGGCAGGGCTACACGATGGGTGCGGTCGACAACAACGGGAAACTGACCCAGGCGCTGTCGGCGTTCAACTGATCGCCGCTCGGCAGGCGCGCCACGCGGTGGTCACCGACACCACCGCCGTGCCACCATCGCGTGCTCCGCTCCTGTCGAGATCTGCCATGTCGCTGTCGCTGTCGTCCGCGCGCAAGCTCGCGCTTCCTCTGCTGCTGGTGCTGAGCGCGTGCATCGCGCCAGCGCAGGCGCGCACGCCCGCAACGCCCGCCGCACCGACCCCACTCAAGGTGATGAGCTTCAACGTCCGCGTGCCGGTCGATACCGACGGCGACAAGCGCTGGGACGTGCGCCGCAGCGCGATGGCCGCGCTGATCCGCGCGCAGCACCCGGATGTGTTCGGCACACAGGAACTGGTCCAGCGCCAGGCCGACTACCTGGCCACGCAACTACCGGAGTACCGCTGGTTCGGCCCCAGCCGCGATGGCAAGGACGACGGCGAACGCATGGGTGTGTTCTACGACAGCCACGCGCTGAAGCTGGTGGACTCGGGACACTTCTGGCTGTCGGACACGCCGGAGGTGATGGGCAGCATCAGCTGGGGCCATCCGCTGCCGCGCATGGTCAACTGGGGCCTGTTCGAGCGCATCGGCGATGGCCGCCGCTTCTACCTGTTCGACACCCATCTGCCCTATCGCGACGAGGACGAAGCGGCGCGCGCCAAGGGCGCGGCGCTGATCGTGTCGCGGCTGAAGGCGCTGCCGGCGGACGTGCCGGTGGTGCTGACCGGCGACTTCAACACGGTGCCGGACTCGCCGACCTACCGCACCCTCACCGCAAGCCTGGCCGATGCGCGCACGCAGGTGGCGCAACCGCAAGGCCCGGAAGCGACCTTCCACGATTTCACCGGCCACCCGGACCGGCGCATCGACTGGATCCTCTCGCGCGGGTTGAAGGCCACCGACTACGCCACGCTCGACGCGCGGCCGCAGGGCCACTGGCCGTCCGACCATTTCCCGGTGATCGCCACGTTCGCCTGGCCGCAGTGAGGCGCGTGGGCCTGCGGCATGGACCGCAGGCCCACGAACGGGAGCGGCTCCTATCTGTTCGGTATCAGCCGCGACGCGCATGACGCGAAAGGCCTTGGCGTGGCTGACCAAGGCCGCATCGAGCGCTGCAAGACAGGCAACACCTCCGGCAGAGCCAACGCAGAAGCGCGTGATCCGCTCAGTTCTTCAGTCGCAATCTCGCACCGAAAAGCATCCGGCTCCGGTAGCGGTCGGGACTGAAGTCCCTCCCACAGCAAGCAACTGCGCTGACAGGGGGCGGTGCGTCCGCAGGAGCAACTTCAGCCGCGACACGCGTCACCGGGGAACAGCCGTCGCAAGCCATCCCGAACAGCGTAACAAGGCCTGCGCCTGCCAGTTAACGATGCCTCGCTGCACCATTGCGCAAGCGCATCGTCAGAGGCGTCAGTCGTGCGCCAGCCGACGGATCCTCAGGCCGCCGGCGCGGCATGCGCACACAGCCAGTCCAATACCTGCTGCACCGGCGGCGACGGCGCAGGTGTCGCTCGCCACACGATCGACAACTGGCGCAGCGCCCACGGCTCCTGCAGCGGCACCGCGACCAGTTGCGCGCGCACGCTGACCCGCTCCAGCGCCGCCTGCGGCAGGATCGCCACGCCGGCGCCGCGCGCCAGCATGCGGCACAGCGGTTCGATGCCGTGCACCTGCGCGCGGATGCGCAGCTGGCCACCGGCACGCGTGGCATGGATCCGCAGATGCTGCTGCAGTGCGCTGTCCTCGGCCAGGCCGAGCAACTGCGCCTGCCATACCTCCGAGAACCGCAACTGCGGCGCCTGCGCCAGCGGATGCGTGGCCGCGGCCACCAGCACCAGCCGATCCTGCCGAAACGGGCGCGCCTGCAGGCCCTGCAGATCGGCGTGATCGGCGATCACCGCCAGGTCGGCGCGTTGCTCGCGCAGCGCATCGGCCGCGGCGACGCTGCCCTGCTCGCGCAGCGCCAGATCGATGCGCGGGTGCGCCACCAGGAACTCGGCCAGCAGTTCCGGCAACCATTCCGACAGCGCCGCGGTATTGGCCAGCAGGCGCACGCTGGTCGGGTGGCCGCCGGCGTACTCGCCCAGTTCGCTGCGCATCGCCTCGGCCTGCCGCAGCAACTCCCGCGCGTGCCGCAACAGCGCGGTGCCGGCCGCGGTGAGGCCGACGCCACGCGGGCCGCGCGCGAACAGCGCGACGCCGAGCTGCGCCTCCAGCGCGCGGATGCGTGCACTGGCGGCGGCCAGCGACAATGCTGCGCGGTCGGCGCCGGCGGTGATGCTGCCGGCCTCGGCCACCGCCAGGAACAGCCGCAGATCGGTGAAATCCAGGTGCATCGATGCTCCCGCCTTCGTCGTTGCCGAAGTCTGCCTGAAGCATTCGCGCATTGTCCGGCTGCCGCGGCGCGCCGATGCTGGATGCCATGGACACCCTCGCACCGCATCTGCTGCCGATCGCCCTGGTCTTCCTGCTCGCCGGCGGCGTCAAGGGCGTGGCCGGCATGGGCCTGCCGACGGTGGCGATGGGCCTGCTGGGACTCTGGCTGACGCCGACCGAGGCCGCGGCGCTGCTGGCGCTACCGTCGCTACTGACCAACCTGCAACAAGCCTGGGGCGCAGGCATCGGCGCGCTGCTGCGGCGACTGTGGCCGCTGCTGGCGTGCATCGTCGCCGGCACCTGGGGCAGCGCCGGCGTCCTCGCCGACGCGGACCCGCGGCTGGCGCGCGCCGGTCTGGGCGCGTTGTTGGCGCTGTATGCCCTGCTTGGGCTGAGTCAGTGGCAGGCACGCCTGTCGTCATCGCAGGCGCGCTGGGCGGCGGCGCCCGTGGGCCTGGCGACCGGGCTGCTGACTGGCGCCACCGGTGTGTTCGTGTTGCCGGTGCTGCCCTATCTGGTGGCGCTGGATCTGCCGCGGGAGGCGCTGATGCGCGCGCTCGGCAGTTGCTTCGCCGCGGCCACGCTTGCGCTGGCCGCAGCCCTCGTCGCGCACGGGGCCTTCCCCACCCAGGCGTTGGGTCCGTCGTTGCTGGCGCTGCTGCCCACTGCCGTGGGCATGTGGCTGGGCACGCGGCTGCGCCAACGCATCTCCGCCAGCGCGTTTCGCCGCGTGTTCTTCCTGACCTTGCTGGCACTGGGCCTGCACCAGGTGTGGCAGGTGCTGGGCTAGGGCGTGTCATCAATCCCCGAGCATGCCGCGCCGCGATTGCGCGCGCCTGTGGCAAGGAAGAGCGAGGAAGTGGAC